>JAMCXS010000018.1 GCA_023474345.1 Acidobacteriota bacterium
GACCTTCAGCGGCACGGTGGTGGGCAGCACCTCCTCCCCCCCGTCGGTCCCCCTGACCAACAACGGCACCAGCAGTCTGACCATCACGGGCATCGCGGCGACCTCCCAGTATGCCGAGACGAACACCTGCGGGACTCTCCCGGCCAGCCTTGCTTCAAAAGCAAGCTGCGTCATCTCTGTGACGTTCACGCCGGCCGCCGCCGGGACTCAGGAGGGCGCCGTGATGATCACCGACAGCGCTTCGGGAGGAACCCAAACGGTTGAGTTGAGCGGGACGGGAACCAGCCCGACGCTCACGCTGACGCCTTCCAGCCTGACCTTTGGCAGCCAGGTCGTGGGCATCACCGCTACGGCGGAGAGCGTGACCGTCACCAATACCGGCACCGCCAGCCTCAGCTTCAGCAGCATCACGGCGACAGGCGACTTTGCCGTGGATGCCGCCGGGACCACCTGTTCGACCTCGGCTACGCTGGCGGCGAGCGCACATTGCACCGTCAGCCTCACCTTCACCCCGACGGCCACCGGGACGCGCACGGGTAGCCTGAATATTGCGTCCACGGGCGACTCCGGCACGGTGGCCCTGACAGGGACGGGCACGGCGCCGGGCGTCACGCTCACTCCTTCCAGCCTGACCTTCAGCGGCACGGTGGTGGGCAGCACCTCGCCCGCCCAACCCGTCACCTTGACCAACAAGGGCACCAGCAGCCTGACGATTACGGGCATCACTGTGAACGATGAATTTGCTGTCGCTTCAGCCGGGACAACCTGTTCAGCCGGCAAGACCCTGGCGGCTTCCACTTCCTGCACCATCGCCGTGACCTTTACGCCTTCGGCCGGGGGAACCCGCACGGGCGCGGTGATGATCAGCGACAACTCGGGCAGCAGCCCGCAAACCGTGGCGTTATCGGGTGAGGGCGAGGATTTCTCGCTGGCGGCCAGCACCACCAGCCAGACCGTCCTTCCAGGAGCCGCGGCCACTTATGACCTGCAGCTCGCGCCCGAGGGCGGCTTCAACCAGGCGATTAATTTATCCTGCTCGGGCGCGCCGGCCTACGCCACCTGCACGGTCACGCCCGCGTCGGTCACGCTGGACGGAACCGACGACGCGGCGGTTCAGTTGAAGGTGGCTACCTCCGGCAACGCCATGGTGGGGCCGGGTCCGGGGAATTTTGCGCCGCCACCTTCAGGCTCGTTGCCCGTGGTGGCATGGCTGGCGATCCTGGGCCTGCTGGGGCTGGTCGCCCTGGTGAAATTCAGCCCTGAGGGCGGACGGGTCCGGCGGGCTGCCCCCTGGGCCACGCTGGCTCTGCTGGCGGCGCTCTGCGCGGGTTGCGGCGGAGGAAGCTCCGGCATGGGCGTCAGCGGCGACAACTCAACCCCAGCCGGCACTTACGTCCTGACGGTTAAGGCCACCTCCGGCAGCCTGAGCCAGACCACTCAAGTCACGCTGAAGGTGGAGTAGATTGATTCCCACGGCTCACGACAAGGGCCAACGTCTATCAGCCCTCCGGGCGGTCACGGCCGGTCAGGAAACGAACCCGCGACACGCACGGCAGTGCCGCGGCTACCTTTCTGTCGCCCCTCCGGGGCTCTGCGTGATCGTAGCGCGCATTGATTCCCACGGCTCACGCCATGGGCCAACATCTATCGGCCCTCCGGGCCTGAAAAGGGAATGGGGCACGGTTGGTCAGGAAACGAACCCGCGGCACGCGCGGCGGTGCCGTGGTTACTATTGGGTTCGGCGGAAGGAATCGAGCACCCAGAAGTCTTCGGTTTCGTCGTGGCGAAGGACATAGAGGTTGCCGTCGTCGGCGCGGACCTTAAAGCAGCGGTAGCCCAGTCCATACCATTGGTCCAGGACCGCCTCGACCTCAAAGGTGCGGGCGCCCTTTCCGCAAGACCTGAAGCGGAGAGGCCGTTCGTCCGCCTTATAGCCGGCGTAGCATTCGACGTGGAACTTCAATGCCACGGCGTAAATCCTCCACTAATTACATTAAATCACCAACTCCTGGCGGATGGACTGGGCATATTCATCCGCGAGAGAAACGGGGCGGATCGCGATCCCGCCCTCCCGCAGGATGTTTTGCGAAAGGGTCGCGGCCGGATCGTCCGTAGCGGCCGGGCCCTCGACCACAGCGGTGAGTTCCGCAGGCTCGCGGCGGCGAACGTGCTCCATGGTATAGACCAGCACCTTGGCAAGTTCAACATCGCGCTTAAGCGAAAGGGCATGAATCAGTTTGATATGGCCGTTCGGCCTGCCGGCGACTTCCAAAGGCCGATAGCCGAAATCAAAAGCAAAAGGATCGCCCGGCTGCGTCCACTGCGCGGCCGGGATGCTCCTCTCCAGCCGTTCCCAGACTCCGGCCCGGACCAGCGATAGCCGCAGGCGCTGCTTGATCCGCACCCGGGTATCCACGGGAAGAGGTCCTTCAATCCGTGCGCCGACGTAACGATCGAACAGCGTCTCGATCTCCGCCGCCGGGTCGCGGAGCAGGCAGGTTCTGGGCGGAGAGAGCTGCACAAGGTTTGAAAACGACTGCTCCATCCAGTCGAGATAGGATTGCAACCCCTCGCTGTGTTCGTCGATCTGCTGTTCGAAATCCTGCTGGAGCTCGCGCAGAAAATCCAGATCGGCCTGGGGATGAAAGCGCTTGACGCGGCGGAAATCGTCGGTGAAAAGGCAGCCCAGATAGTTTTCCTGAGGGCTATATAAGAACATCCCGATGTTGAGATACTCGCCCCGCACCGGGTCCGGCACATAATGGACCAGGAAGAGGGAACATTCCTTGAAGTTTGCCTCGTCAGCCATCGGATCTTTTGCTTCCACTTAGATCATTGACCCCTTCAAGCTTCAATGCCAGTTGGGAAAAGGCTTGAGCGAACTGTTTTTTGCGTCAACGATGAGCTGGCGCACGCGCCGCCGGCGGGAATACAGCCGCTCCACCAGGCGCGGTAGTTGCTGAGGATCGTCGCCACACCACTCCGGCGGCACGTCACGGAGACCTTCCTCCAGCTCAGCCGCCTCGAGGTTTTCGATCCGGGATAAATAAGGCTCAAACGACTGTAATCCGCGAACACTTTCATAGACCAGACGGCGAGGATACAAGCTGCGAATGGGGCTGTCGGGGAAGTTCCATTCCCCGTCATTGAAGCAGAACCCGTGATCAATCAGCGTGGCGGAGTACTCGGCCCGGCTTTGCTCAGCGTCGCGGTGAAAGATCACCTGGCGGCCGTCACAATTGCATGTCCACTTATCCAGCACGTAGGCGCCCACAAAAATTGATGCCAGGTTGCTGACCCGGCGGAGCAGTCGGTCCGGAAGGAAATCAACCACCAACGTGTGGCTGGGCGCACCGGGGAATCGTGACCCGAATTGCAGCCCCGCAGCGCACTGCTCTTCCCGAGCCGCAACTTCGAATTTCAAAAGCGGGTTGCCGGAAATAAGGTTGGGAGAAACCTCCACAAAGGCCCGGCCCGGGACGGGGAGTCCAATGAGCATGGCCAGGTGGCTGGTTAACATCTCGTTAGCCAGAATTCGAACATGCTGGGGGTTGTTCCTGAATTTTACAACGTAGGTGTGCCCATCGTTACAGCCCATCAGGAAGGGCTGCGACCCGCCACGCATACGGCGGATAAATTCAACCGCACGGACTTTCCGGACACTTGGAGCTTCCTTCGGTGCAGTTTCTGAAGGCCCCGGAGAAAAAGCTCTACCCGGGGATGCCACTCCTTGAGCCGAGGTATCCCGACCGTTCATACGTTTTGAATAGAAATCCAGCCGACATTCTCCCGGATGCACAGGGACTAAAGGCCCATCCCTTCATGCTCTCGACACGCCTGGGGATAAGCTCACTCGGCCTGGAATCGAGTCCCACTCCTGGTGGCGATTCCCGTGATATACGCCACCGCGGGGGCTGCCCGCTCTGCCTGAGCGTGAAATCAGCGCCGGCCTCGTCGCCCGCCCCGGCCTGCAGTGGTTTTTCTGGCCGGCTTGGCCTTAGCAGTCTTTGCTACCTTCTTAGCCGGCTTCTTCAGCTTTGCTGCCTTCTTCAGCTTGGCTGCCTTCTTGGCTGGCTTCTTCAGCTTTGCTGCCGGCTTGGCTTTGGCGGCCTTCTTGGGCTTGGCTTTCGGTTTGATGACGCGCCGCTTCGCCGGACGAGCAGACGGCGCAACGGGGGTAGGGGCAGCGGGCATTTCCACCGGCTCGATATGCTCTACCTCCTCCGGCTCTTCGGGAATTTCTTCGCCCAGTTCTTCCACTTCCCCTTCCTCTTCCAGGCTTTCCTCTTCCTCTTCCTCCTCCTCACGAAAATCGGAGGAGAGTTCGTCACCAAAATCTTCTAACTCGTCTCCCGGTTCTCTCTCTTCGTCATCGAACTCCATAAAATCCTCCTCTTCAGATTGCCTCCCGTAAGGAGCAGTTTCTTGCCTCCGGACGCCACTCGGCATTGGTAAAACAGTCAGATTCGGCAGATTTATACCACTGAATTGGTTCTGTCAAGAGTAATCACAACCCTAACGCCGGCTCAGTCTTCTGAAACGCGGTACAGAGTCAAGGTCTCGCCCGGAATAATAATAGAGCCATCCAGGTGATTCCAGCGGCGGATTTGAGCAACCGTCACATTAAACCGGTCCGCAATAAGCCCTAAGGTATCGCCCCGCTGGATACGATAATGGTAGGCAGAGGCAGATTCCGTTCTTCTTTCACTCTTGTAGGCAACCCGTCTTGTCCGGCTCGGGCTGTTTAACCTTAGTGTCTGCCCGACCAAAATCGTGGAACTCCTCAAGTGGTTCCAGAGGCGGAGGTCGGCGACTGTCACGTGGAAATGAGTGGCAATCAGGCCGAGCGTATCGCCCTGCCGAACCCGGTATTCATAAACATGGCCGTTCCATTTCGCTCTCGATCCGCCCCCATCAGCCCAGGCCGTTCGCTCTTTACCGCCATACAACCTCAAGATTCTTCCCGCGATGATCTGCGATCCCCGGAGATGGTTCCAACGCCGGAGCTGCGACAAATCCACGTGAAACCGAGCGGCGATGGCTCCGAGCGTATCGCCCCGCCGGATGCGATAGCTGTAAAAATGCCCCTCACGGTACAAAGCTTCCCGCCCCGGCGGAAGGGGAAGAATCAAATACGTGCCGGCTTCCGGGTCGTCTCCTGACTCAAGGTGATTGACGCTAGCCAGAGTCGTTTCCCGAATGCGGTACTTCCGCGCAATGGCCATAAGCGTCTCTCCGCCCTTGACCCTGTAAGCTCTCCACCAGATTCGTTCCGAGGGAGGCACTTCCGCAATGCGCTTCTCGAACTCCTGCTTGGTTCCGACCGGAAGGTTGAGCACATACTTCGCCTCATTCATCGGCGTCGCCCAACTCAGGAGGCTTGGGTTGAGGCTGACCAACTCCTTTACAGGACGGTCAATTAACTCCGCCACCAGGCGAAGGTCCGTGGGGGCCGTCACCACCACATGGTCCTCTCTCAACGGAGGATCAGGCCGAACGTCAAACCCGTAAGCTCGCGGGTCTTTGGCAATAAGGGCAGTGGCGATAATAATCGGCACGTAGTTCTCAGTTTCTGTGGGCAGGGCATGCAGTTCGCGGAGCTTCCAGAAGTTGGCATAGCCGGTATCCTCAACGGCCTTCTGCACGTTCAGAGGACCACAATTGTACGCGGCCATCGCGAGATACCAATCGCCAAATTCGTGGTAGAGATCCTTAAGGTGGTGAGCCGCCGCCTCCGTGGATTCCAGAGGATCTTCGCGCTCATCGACCCAGCGATTAATCTGCAGCCCGTATTCCCGAGCGCGCGATGCCATAAATTGCCACATTCCCCTGGCTCCGGCCCGCGACACGGCAAGCGGATTGAAGGCGCTTTCCGCAGCCGCAAGGTAAATCAGATCCTGGGGCAGGCCATTTTGGCGAAGCACCGCAGAAATCATCGGCTGGTAGATTCCAACTCGCTGGAGGACCCTTTCAATGAAGCCTTGTTCGTGATTCTGAAAATAGGTAATGAATCCCGCTACATAATCATTCGAAACCAGCGGAAGGTCGGACCGGACTGACAGGAGTTCGCGCTGAATGCGCGCCCGGACCTTCGGGTCCACGGGAAACGTCAAGCCGGAAAAAGAGTCGATGGGAGCAGGCTCATATTCATTCTGGCTTAGCGTGTCGCCATTTTCCATGGTGTCGACTTCAAGCCCGTAAGTATTTTCGACAACCTTCTCAAACTCGGCGTCCAGACGGTTATTGTCCTGGATATCCATCTTGGACTCGAGCAAGAGGCTCAAGGCCCGATCAAAGTGCTGCTTGGCGGCTTGCAGGTTCCCGGACCGGTATTCCTTCATGCCCTGGTTATACGCCGCTTCCACTCTCGCTATCAAAATGCCCACCGGGTCCTGGCTTTGGGCTTCGACGGCCTGAGCAGGGGGCCGGAGAGATTGAACAGGAAGCGCCTGCGGCGGGGGAACCTTTGACGTTGGCGGCGACACAGCAACTCGTTGCTTGGAACTACAAGATCCAAAAACTAGCACCATTGCAAGTATCAGAACCGATTTCGTCTTCTCCACTCTTTCCCAGCCTTTCGCGTATAATCTGCTTCCCGTCGCCCGTCAGGGAAGCGACACATTAGCCCGATTTTACGTAGTGCGGCTCATCGGGTCAACTTTAATCAGCAATCGGCAGGATTCTGTTTATCTGGAAGGGAGAGATCCACGCGGGAGAAAACAAGGGTGCCGTCTGACGGATAAAGGTCAACCGCCACGGCAAAGCACACGATTCGTCGTAACGCCCGTATTTTCATGTGATTTCGTAAGTTCACCCTTGTCACACCGGATGGACGCGCTGCGCGCGGCTGTTGGCCCGTCCGAATTGCGCGTAAAAACGGCAACGACCAAGGTAGATGCCGCTGTGGGGCTCAAGCGCGGAATGATTTGAACTTGACCTATTGAGTCCAGCGAGCCCGGTTGCCAACTACGATTCTTTTCACTCCTTCCACAACTCAGCCGCCAAGTTCATGAACGTCGCGGAAGAGGGCCTTGGCTGGCAGGGCAAAGAGCGGTCAGTTATAATTGTGTTTGTGAGGCGGATTTTGGCCGCTGCCTAAGTCGGGCTACCAACGAAACCAATGCGAAACCCCCTTCGTCCACTTTATCCTTACTTGGCGAAATACAAGAAACGCTACGCAATAGGTTTCACTGCTCTCATCGTTACGCAAGTGGTGGGCGTTACTGTCCCGCTGATCATCAAGGATGCGATAGACGGCCTTACCCGTGGGATTACTTCCCAAGCGCTTCTTTTCTTTGCCGGCTTGCTTCTTGGCGTCGCGCTCGTCAAAGCCGTCTTCCAGTTCTGGATGCGCTGGATGCTGATCGGCATTTCACGCGACGTCGAGTACGACCTGCGCAACGATCTCTTCCGGCACCTGATGCGGCTTGACCAGGCTTATTACAACGAGCACCGCACCGGGGATTTGATGTCGAAGCTGACCAACGACTTGAACGCCGTCCGCAACATCGTCGGGCCGGGAATTATGTACTCGGCAAACACCGTGGTGGTAGGAATTGCCACCATCACCCTGATGGCCCACCTTGATCCGCGGCTGACGCTGCTGGCGATTGCCCCCTTGCCCCTGGCTTCGATTGCCGTAAAATTCTTCGGGCAAAGAATTCACGAACGTTTCGAAAAAATCCAGGCCATGTATTCGGTGCTGACGGAGAAGGTTCGTGAAAGCCTGGCGGGCGTCCGTCTGGTTCGTTCCTTTTGCCAGGAAGAAGCGGAGAATCGGGAATTCGACCGGATGAACCAGCAATTTGTTGACAAAAACAAGCGGCTCATCTGGATCACCAGTTTTCTTTGGCCCGCCCTGGCGCTATTGTTTGCCGGTTCCTTCCTGCTGATTATGGTGGTTGGCGGCGAACAGGTTATTTCCGGAAGAATCACGGTCGGAACATTCGCGGCGTTCAACATCTACCTGATGTATCTTATCTGGCCCATCATCGCGCTTGGGTGGGTAACCAATATTATTCAGCGTGGCCTGGCCTCGCTTGGACGGCTTTGGACGATCTTCGCGTCCCAGCCGGGAATCGATGACCGGTACGTTCCCGAAAATCCCGTTACCACCATCGAAGGCGAAATTGAATTTCGGAATCTCACGTTCAGCTATAACGGCTACCCGATTCTCAAAGATATTAACCTGCGCATTCCCCCGGGCCGGACCGTGGCGATTGTAGGCGCAACGGGCTCAGGCAAATCCACGCTTGCGGCCCTGGTACCGCGCCTGTATGAGTCACCCGCAGGAAGCGTGCTGGTGGACGGCATCCCGGTCCGCCAATTTCCGCTGAAAACCTTGCGCTCCCACATCGGATTCGTACCGCAGGAAACGTTTCTCTTCAGCAACACCATTCAAGAAAACATCCGGTTTGGAGCCTCCGACTCTTCCCGGGAGGAGGTGGCGCACGCCGCCGATATATCCAATATCCTTCCCGATATCATGAGCTTCCCCAAAGGTTTTGATACCACGGTCGGCGAGCGCGGGCTCACACTCTCGGGAGGCCAAAAGCAACGCGTGGCGATATCACGGGCAATTCTTCGCGATCCGCGGATCCTGATTCTCGATGACGCACTGTCAAGCGTTGACACCTACACCGAGGAAAAGATCCTGCAGCACCTGACCGGCGTCATGGCCGGAAGAACCACGATCCTGATTTCGCACCGCATCTCAACGATCCGCAATGCGGATGAAATCGTCGTCCTGCATGACGGCACGATTGTCGAAAAAGGTTCGCACGAGGAATTACTGGCGATGAACGGCTATTATAGCGAGCTTTATAACAAGCAATTGATCGAAGAAGCCCTGGAAAAGGAAACTTAAATCAATCCATGGCAGACAGCCTTCACGAAGAGGAAGTTCTCGGCAAAGCTTATGACGCCCGGCTGATGCGGCGGCTGCTCGGATATCTGCGGCCCTATCGGCGGGTGGTTTTCTTTGCCCTCATCGCAATTTTCTTCTATGGATTGCTGCAAGCGGTACCTCCGTACCTGCTGAAGGTGGAGGTTGACCGGTACCTGGACCCCACAAGCCACCGCCAGATTCCGCAATTTCTGGCCCGGTTTCTCAGCCCGAACCCGCGCGTCGGTATTCTTCAGATCGCCTTCATCATCTTTTTGCCCACCGTCCTGCTGACGTTTTTCCTGCAATTTGCCCAGACGTTTGCCATGCAACTGGTTGGGCAAAAAGTCATGTATGACCTGCGCAAGCAGATCTTCGGCCACCTCCAGCGCCTGCAGATGAGCTTCTTTGACCGCAATCCTGTAGGCCGGCTTGTTACGCGCGTTACCACCGACGTGGACGTGCTGAACGATCTGTTCGCTTCCGGCGTGGTGGCCGTCTTCGGCGATTTCTTTACGCTGCTCAGCATTATGGTGGTCATGCTCAAACTCGACTGGCGGCTCGCCCTGCTGACGTTTTCCGTTTTGCCCCTGATTGTTCTGGTCACCGTGGCCTTCCGCAAGGCGGTGCGGGATTCCTACCGGCGCATTCGCCTGGCCATTGCCCGGATCAACGCCTACCTTCAGGAGCACATTACCGGCATGGCGGTGCTGCAACTGTTCAATCGGGAAGAGCGCAGTTTTGAGGAGTTCGAGGAAATCAACCGGGCTCACATGAAAGCCTACAAGGACTCGATCATGGCCTACGGGCTGTTCTACCCCACGGTAGAATTCCTCGGCGTGCTGGCGATCGTCGTGATCCTCTACAAGGGCGGCGACATGGCCCTGGGCAACACGGTAACCATCGGAACACTCATCGCATTTATCCAGTATTCCCAGCGGTTCTTTCGGCCCATCCAGGATCTCAGTGACAAGTACAACATCCTGCAGGCGGCCATGGCCAGTTCCGAACGGATCTTCAAGCTGCTGGACACGCCTGTCAGGATTGCCGATCCTCCCAAACCCCGGCGGCTCGAAAAACCGCAGGGAAGCGTGGAATTCCGCAAGGTCGGATTTGCGTACCGGGACGGCCACCGCGTCCTCGAAGACGTCTCATTTTCCATCGAACCCGGAGAAACCGTGGCCGTCGTCGGGCATACGGGTGCGGGCAAGACGACGCTCACCAACCTTTTGCTGCGTTTCTATGACGTTCAGGATGGCTCGGTGATGTTCGACGGCGTCGATGTGCGCGAATTGAAGCTTCAGGACCTCCGGAAGAATTTTGCCGTCGTCCTGCAGGATCCTTTTCTCTTTTCGGGAACTATCGCCAGCAATATCCGTATGGGCACTCCGGGCATTTCCGACCGGCAAGTTCGCGAGGCGGCTCGGCGCGTCAACATGCTGGATTTCATTGAAAGCCTTCCCGGTGGTTTCGATGAACCCGTCAAGGAGCGGGGCGCCACGCTTTCCTCCGGGCAAAAACAACTGCTTTCCTTTGCCCGTGCCCTGGCCCACAACCCCAGGATTCTGATATTGGATGAAGCCACGTCCAGCGTGGACCCGGAAACCGAGCACCTGATCCGGGAAGGCCTTCAGCGACTGCTTGAAAATCGCACTTCGCTGGTGATCGCTCATCGTCTCTCCACCATCCAGAACGCCTCAAAAATTGTCGTCATGCACAAAGGACGGGTACGCGAGGTCGGCACGCACCAGGAATTGCTTCGCCAGCAGGGAATTTATTTCAAGCTTTATCAGCTTCAATACAAGGATCAGGAGCTTTTTGCCGCTTCTACCGGCTTAGCCAACGAATCATGTCAAAAACCAGCCTCATGATGGTTGCGGGAGAACGATCCGGTGACGTTTACGGAGCCGCCCTGGCCTGTCAACTCAACGCCCGGATCAGCGACCTCGAGGTTTTCGGTTGCGGCGGCGAGGCCATGCGCAGCGCCGGCGTCGATACAACCGTCGATCTCCATCAAATCGCGCTGATCGGCATCTTAGAGGTTGTATCAGGACTCCCCAGGGCCTACGCGGCCATGCGGCGACTGGTGCGAGAATCAGCACGCCGGGAGCCCTCGCTCGCAATCCTTATCGATTCCCCTTCCTTCAACCTCAGACTGGCCAAAAGGCTCAAGCGGCAGGGCGTTCAGGTGATTTACTTTGTAAGCCCCCAAATCTGGGCCTGGAAAAAATGGCGGATTAAAAAGATTAAGGCCTGCGTAGACAAGATGCTGTGTCTGTTCGACTTCGAGGAAGAAATCTACGAGAAGGCAGGTGTGCCGGTCGAGTACGTCGGCCATCCTTTGGTTGACCTGGCCGGTCCCCGGCATAGCCGGGAGGAGTTTTTCGACCGGGCCGGACTGGATCTGTGCCTTCCTACGGTCGCGCTGCTGCCGGGAAGCCGCAAGACCGAAGCCATTTACAATCTTCCGACCATGCTCGACGCGGCCGCCCGCCTGTCGTCGTCGCGCCCCATCCAATTTGTCATCGCCGCGGCTCCCACTCTTGACCCCTCCTGGCTCGAGTCCATAGTCGCGAAATGTAACGTAGAAAAAGTCACGATTCGCACGCTCAGCCGGGCAACGCACGATGTGCTTGAGCACTGCGACGTAGCCGTGGTGGCCAGCGGCACGGCCACCATCGAAGCGGCGCTGTGCGAACGTCCCATGGTGGTGGTTTACCGTGTCTCCTCGTTCACCGCCGTGTGCGCCAGGGCGCTGATCAAGGTTCCGTTTTACAGCATGGTGAATCTGCTGGCCGGCAAAGCTGTGGTGCCCGAGTTAATTCAAGACGACTTTGACGCAGCCCATGTAGCGGCGCAAGTGGCGACTTTGCTTGATAACAGCGAAGCCCGCCATCAGATGGTCCGGGGCCTCCGCAAGGTCAAGTCACGCCTGGGTCCGGGAGGAGCCATCGAGCGGGCGGCCGAGGCCGTAGTCCGTCACCTTCAGCTTGTGGGGGCATCCATAAACGGTGGTTGAAGCATCCTTCCAAATGGGCACATTGACGCAAGAACCTAAAGAGTGTAATTTTATTGTACACGAATCAGATTACGCGACCGGAAATGTGCCATCAATCACATTCTGCCTTGAAAGGCTTACATCTTCCATGATGCGTGTCCGATTGTTCCGCAGGCTGACGGGGAGTGGCAGTTCTGAATTGCCGGCTCGCTGTGCGCTCGCGGCCACCCTTGTGGGGGCTATCCTTCTTGCCGGAGCCACAAAGGCCTCGGCCGCTAGCGCGGGATTTGCCGTTACCAAGTACACCATCAATGCGCAACTCTATCCCTCCACCCACATTCTGAACGCCACCGCGAAGATTGACTTCGTCCCCCAAACCAGCCTCACCGAACTCGATTTCCAGCTCAATAGCGCCCTACGCGTGGATAAGGCGGTAGATGCGAGCGGCCAGAACATCCAGTTTCAACAAACGGGTCTGATCCTTCGCCTGAACTTGGTCAACCCGCTCACCGCCGGGACCGCTTCTTCGGTCACCGTCAGCTACAAAGGAAGCCTCGCTTCATCGGAAGGAAGCCCTATCGAAGGTCTGAAATTGGCGTATGTCGGGCCTGAAGGTTCCTACCTGCTATACCCCGGACGCTGGTTCCCCGTCTGTTCGCCCGGTCTCCACCGCTTCGCGGCAAGCATGCACATCACCGTCCCCTCCGGCGAGACCGTCGTTGCCTCCGGCGCCACTTCGGCTCCCACGGGCGGGGCCGGCAATGTCACCTATTCATTCGATTACGACAAGCCATCCTTCCCGGGCAGCGTGTTTGCCGGGAATTATACGGTTCAACACGAGACGGCCTTCGGGGCCGATATTGCTCTCTACCTGGACCCCACCGATGTAAACTACGCGGCGGACTACGGCGCGACGACTGCGAAGATTTTAAGCTTTTATTCTTCCACCTTCGGCTCACTGCCCAACGGGAATCTTGCCGTGGTGGAGATTCCCAACGGTACGGTGGGAGGTTACTCCGCGCCCGGCGTCGTGGCAATTGCCAAGCGAGGATTTTCGGAACCTGTAAACGACCAGTTGTTGGCCCATGAAATTGCGCGGCAGTGGTGGCGCTGCCTTCTAAGTCCTGCCACGCCTGATGACAATTTCCTGGACGATGGGCTTTCCCTGTATTCCATGGCGCTCTATGTGCAAAAAAGCCAGGGCGACACGGCTTTCGAAAACCTGATGAATACCACTGCCATCGGCGCCCTTACGCATGAAGAAGCTGCTCCCATCAGCCAGGCAGGCTCGATTCCTCCCTTTACGCCGGAATACGAGTCGATCGTCTCTCAGAAGGGCGCTATGGTCTTCAATATGCTTCGCTGGGTCATCGGCGACACCGCTTTCGCCGAAACTCTCCAAAGCATGGTTCGCCAGTACGCCTGGAAGTCCATTACCACTCAGGACTTTGAGCAACTCGCAGAAAAGGCCAGTAATCAGCAGTTGACGTACTTCTTTGCGCAGTGGGTGACTTCCACCGGAGTGCCTCAATTCAAGCGCTCGTGGGCGGTCTATCGTGTCGGACAGCATTACCAGGTGGTGGGCAAGATTCAGCAGGATCTCGACATCTTCCGAATGCCCGTCGATGTCCGCGTCTTCTCCGAGGGCCGGAGGCCGGTCGACGAACGCGTCGAGATGGTCGGGACCACGGCGGACTTCACGGTTAATACAGTCACCCGGCCGACCCGCGTGGAAGTCGATCCCGGCAGCCACATTCTGAAGCTCACAGACAAGATTAAGACCGAGGTGGAGATCGCCAGAGGCGACCAGCTTGTCGCGCAGCAGGCTTACCTGGAAGCCATCAAGCAATACCAAAAGGTCGTGGAGCAGAATAAGAACAACTCACTCGCCCACTTCCGCATGGGGCAGATTTACTTCACGCTCCACAATTACAACGCCGCCGCGGAAGAATTGCGAGCCGCTCTGGACGGAAATTTACAGCCCAAATGGGTGGAAGTCTGGAGCCATCTTATCCTGGGTGAGATCTTCGATGTCACCGGCCAGCGTGACCGCGCCCTGAACGAGTACCAGCGTGCTCTGCAGACTCGGGACAATACGCAGGGCGCTCTCGACCTGGCGAACCGCTACATTCAGAAGCCTTACACCGAACCGAGCCGCGCCAGCGGATAACTGAAGTTCCGGCGCCCTGGCTCATTATCATCGCTGGAATTTCAGGCCCGTCAGTTGAGGCGCGGCAACGCCTCGATGCTGGATCAGCACCTTGAACAAACTTCCCATGCCCTCGGGATAAAGCAACCGCTTCAACTGCAACCTGGCTTGGAGCCTGCTCGCTTCGCTCTCGTCCGGTCCGTAAAGGTCCCGGAACTCATCTGCTTCACCAAGACCCATCAGGAAACGCTCCTGAGTTGTGAACCCCGTTCGCTCAAGCCCTTTTCCCTTCCCGGCATCAATCAGCGCGCTGAAGTTGACGTGCGCCGTTAGATCCTGCTCGCCCGGCGCAGTGTACAAGTCTGCACTCGCCACATGGCGGTGATAAGCCATCAGGGTGCCGGCGGAACGCTCCGGCAAATAAAGCCTTTCCGCAAGATCTCCGTAGTCGATGGTGATGACGAAACCTCGGGCCAGTTTTTCTGCGACCGACCGAAACCATTGCATGGCCGCCAGGCTAACCTCGACACGGGAACCTTCTTCCAGCTCGTGGGCATAACGGGCCACCGCGCCCGCCACCTCCGAGCTGCTGATCGGTCCGAACCTCTCAACCAGCGCTCCGCCCTCGGCGTGGACGTAGACTTCCTTTAAGCGGCCCTGAAAACGGGTCACGACCGCAACAGGAAAAGCGTCCGCGAGTTCGTTGGAGAAAAAGCACCCGGTAACCGGCGGCAGATCTTCAAGCGTGGCGGCTATTTGAATTCGATCTTGCAGTCCGGCCTCTGCGAATTTCACGCCCAGGCGCGCCTGCACGGGTGGACCAGGCTCGACCACCACATATTCCAAGACACGGTCGAACTCCGGCCAGCGCAGCTTGACCCACTCCAGAAAATCGCGCGCAAACAGTCCTCTTCCCGCGCCCATTTCCACCCAGGTAAAGTGGCGGGGCCGCCCCAGAATTTCCCACATTTCGACCGCCTGCCGGGCTAGCAGCCGGGCGAACACCGGGTGAAGATCGGAACTGGTAAAGTAATCGCCCCCGACCCCGGTACGCTCGGCGCGCTGCATGTAATAGCCATGCTCCGGGTGATAAAGGCACAGCGCCATGTAGCGTTCAAAGGTGATTGGACCTGAACGGGCAAGCGTCTGGAGAAGATCAGCTTTAAGTGGCGTTTGACGATTATTCAAGGGATTCCCTGAGGGGAAAATCGCGGTCTGATTCTTTCAGCCCCATACTCATGCCCATGCAGGACCATCATTCCAATCTCAGATCCTGCCGACGGCTCCCTCAAGCTCCTTCTGCTTCCGGACGGGCCATAAGTTTCTTATAGGTCTCCTCGAACACTTTGAGGGCTGCATCGTCAAAGAGGACAAAGTAAATCTTCTCAAGGCTGCTGCGCGACTTGAGATGCTCGAGGACTGCCCAAATCATAATGTCGGCGCACTCGTTCATCGGGAACCCGGCAACTCCCGTCCCAATCGCCGGAAAGGCAATCGTCTTCAGCCCTTTTTCCTCAGCTCGCAGCAAGCTGTTCCGTGTCGAGTCCTGAAGTGATTCAGCCGTCGTCTGGCCGCCCAGCCGCATGCTTGCCGCGTGGATCACGTAGCAGGCCTTCAGATTTCCTCCCGGGGTCACCGCCGCCTGGCCCAGGCGGATCGGCCCGATGCGGTCGCATTCCTCCTGTATCCGGGGACCGCCCTTGCGCCGAATAGCCCCGGCCACGCCCGCTCCCAACACCAGGTCGTTGTTTGCGGCGTTCACGATCGCATCGACTTCCATGTTGGTAATGTCGCCCTTTAAAAAGTATATCTTAGCAGGCATATTCCCTCGATCGTGTAAGGCTGAAGATACCCAAAGAATAGCCTCAGATAATAGGTCTTGGCTACTGATTTCACCTGTAAAATGCCAGGCTTCTTATCCAGGATTCTCTTCCGTGAAAACCCGCCGGCGCAGGCCACAATGGCCAGCACCATGCGCCTGGCTGCCGGCGCAGCCCATTGCCTCGATGCTTCAACGGAGTTCGTCACCGTCGAACCGTAATTGGCTGCCCGTCATAATGCACAACTTTGTCAACGGGTTCTGTTGGGCTGACCCCGTTGCCGTGACCTTCCGACACCCAAATGATATCGAAAGTTCGGCTCTGGAGCATACCCGGAAAGCTGCCTTGCCGCAAGCCAATGGTAAGCGTCTGTGTGGCGTCATCCCAGCGCATGGGGATGGTAGCTCGCGCTCCCTTTTCGTAGTCGTAAGTCGTGCCGTCATCCTCGTAAAGCGTAAAGTCGCCATCAGCGCCGGGGTAAATCCGAAGTTCGATAGGATCTTCAGGTTTCTGGCCGGTGTACTGCATCTCCGGCCCCATGGGGAGAATGGAACCCGCGCGCACGAACAAAGGCAAGGTCTCAAGCGGCGCGGGCGTCGTGATGAACCGACCGCCGGAGCGTCGCCTTCCCGTCCAGAAGTTGTACCACGTTGCCAGCGGCAGATAGAGACGGCGGCTGTGAACGCCCGGGTCCGTGACCGGATTCACCATGATCTCCGGGCCAAACAGAAACTGATTGCCGATATCGAGGACTTCGGCATCGTCCGGGAAATCCATCACCAAGGGGCGCATCATGGTATAGCCTTGACTGGTCACCCGCCAAGCAACTGAATAAATGTAAGGCATCAGCCGATAGCGCAGCATGTCGTATTTGGTCAGGATAGATTGCGCCTGGTCGCCATAGGACCACAATTCATTGGTATTCGGATTCCGGGTGCCGTGCACTCGGAAAATCGGACAGAATGCTCCATACTCGAACCAGCGAACAAATAACTCTCGATAGGCCGGAAGCGTAGGGTTTCCCCCGGCGAAACCGCCGATGTCGGTCGTCCAGTAGGGAAGGCCGGAGAGCGAGTAGTTCAAGCCGGCCGGAATCTGCCGTCTGAAGGCATGCCAATTCGCAGCAATGTCTCCCGACCAGGCAGCCGCGGCGTTGCGCTGCATGCCGGGGGCTGCCGAACGCGTGAGGATGAAAACTCTCTTGTCCTGCGTGACTTGGCGCTGGCCCTGGTAGACCGCCATAGTGGTCATGAGCGGATAAATATTGGCGTAGCGAGCACCGTTCCCCATAGCCGTCTTCGAACGAAGCATCACATTCTGTTCGCGCCTGGTTGTTTCCGGCTCGGTGGCATCTAGCCACCAGGCGTCAAACCCCAGACGGAAGAGGTTGTCATTAATCAGCTTCCAATAGAATGCCCGCGCTTTGGGGTTGAAGGCATCGTACAATCCGGCGCCCGGCCAACTGGTGGTAAGACTGTTAATGTGAATGAACCAGCCGTTCCGTTTGAAAATATCGAAGTTCTTTTCTCCTGGCATGAATCTGGGCCACACTGAGATCATCACGTGAAAATGCTCACGGTGCAGAGTATCCACCATTGCTTTGGGATCGGGATAAGTGTCATTGAAGACGAAAGATCCCATCTTGGTCCACCAAAACCAGTCCTGCACGATGTTGTCTATGGGAATTCCGAGTTCCCGATACTTGTGGGCAATGCCCAGGATTTGTTTCTGCGATCGGTAGCGATTCTTACATTGCCAGAAGCCATAAGACCACCTGCCGAATAGCGGAGCCCTGCCGGTAAGATCTCGGTATTCGGCGATGATCTTGTCAAACCCGGGTCCGTAGAGAAAGTAGTAATCGATGGTGTCAGCGAATTGTGAGTAGAGATACAGGGCACGAGGAAACCGGTTGTTGAATCGTGAGACCGAGGAGTTGTTCCAGAACATTCCGTACCCCAGTGAGGAGACATAGAAAGGGATGGAGATGTTCGTGTTGTCCTGCGACAAGTGGACAGATTCCCCGTTATAGTCCCAGACCCCGGACTGATGCTGTCCAAGCCCGTAGAACGCCTCGTCCGTTTTCGGGAAGAACAAATCCGTCGCGTGATATGTCCGTTCCCCGTTCACGGTTGCCGGCGTCATCGTCTTGCCGCCGTTATCTCCGCCTTCTTGCAAGAGAGTGTCGCCTGCCTGGTTTTGAAAAGTGAGGCCGCCGTTCTTGCGCGCCACGATAACGCGCAACTGCGAAGTCGAGAGGGTGATAACAGTGGGGTCCGTGGTTTCAAGTTTCCATGGCGCTCCCGGCCAGGAGGTCCGTACGATCATGGGATCCGGGTGCTGGGGAAACTGGTCCGTGGGTGAGTAGATCACATGAATAATGCTGGGCGTGCAGACCTGCAATTCCATCGCGCCAGTCTGCATCCGAAGAAGAACATCCTGTTTGTGCTGCTCAACCGCCGTAACCTTGCCGGAGGTTATTTGGGCAAATGCCAAACTCCCGGAGGAAAGAACGCTGATGAACAGAAAAAGCCTGCAAAATTGTTTCAATGCCATACTGCCTCCGTATTGTGCGGGTTCCTTGTCTCAGTTCCTGTGAAGTGCAAGACCAGCAACTGGTGAGCATTGCCCTCGTTCAATTCGCAGCAAGCGCCTGGAGTGCAAGCCAACATTGCGGAATTGCCCAGGTGGCTTCCCGGTTTAAGGAGGAAAGTATACGCCAGCCGGCCGATATCCGAGCCGCCGGGACGCTATTTTATTTTCGGCGCGGCCGAAGACAGTCGTGAAAACCGGTCCTTGCCCCGGCTGAACAAATGCCCCCGACCATGTCACATTTAAAAGCGGAAGTCCGGCCTTAATGGTTAACGTGCACGCGCTTTCTGGCGCCTGGCTGCGCCCAGCGTGCAAGGTGGCAAAAGTAGGCGAGCTTTTGAGACCGCGAAAGGCTCCCGTTACGCCCGCTGGTCGAAGGAAGAACAAAAATCCGCGAGTTTCCCAGACAATGGGGCTGGAGTCCAAGTTCTACCCGGCTGCCGTGGAACCTTTCAAACGCCGTCTTGCCATTAAACGCCACCGCGCGGGGGGCGGCGCGGAGAAGCTTGGCTTTCAGGCTCGGGATGCCGCTGCGATAGTCTTCCGCGTTCAACTCGCTGCTCGACTTCGACCAGCGCTTTACAACGTCGGTCAGCCCTAAGCCGAATTCCAGCACTCGCGAATCTTCTTCGGGAGCAAGACGCACCGGAGTCAACCCGGACTCATAGAGGAAATTCCAGAACTGGTTACCGCGCCCCGCATAATAATGTCCAACGGCGGCCGAGCGTTCCCCTGGATTGAAGCCTACAAAAACAATCTTCAAACCTGGACGCAAATAGTCCGGCAATTCCGGATACACTTCCGATCCCCAGACAAGCGCGGCCGCGGTCCGCTTCCGCGGACTACAATCGGGATTGAGCTCCCTTCTGCGCCTCCCGGTCCCGGCACCGCGCGATGAATTCCGCAAAGATCCTGACCTGCTCCGGATGCTCACCGACCAATTCTTCCGGGTGCCACTGGACGGCGAGAAAGAAAGGGTAGTGGTCCGCAAGCTCAATGGCTTCATACAATTCGTCTTCGGAGTGCGCTGTGACCTTCAGCCCCCGGCCCAGCCGCTTGATGGCCTGGTGATGAAGGCTGTTCACCATGCAGTTCCCCGGAATCAGGTCATGCAACAGAGAATCCGGTTCCGTCACGGTCACCGAATGAGTGGTCGCGCTGCGGCTTCCCGCCTGCTTGTGATCACATTCCAGGGACGTTTCACTCTTCAGGTCCTGGTAGAGCGTTCCACCGAATTTCACGTTGATCATCTGGATTCCCCGGCAGATGCCTAAGATGGGAATGCCGCGTTTGAGTCCCGCCTCAAGCAGCCCGAATTCGAATTGGTCGCGTGAGCGATTAACGTGAACATTCTGATGTTTGATTTGCTCGTCATAGAAACTTGGATCGACGTCTTCCCCGCCCGTAAAAAGAATCCCATCGAAGGCTCCGGCGGAAACTTTCCCCAGATCATCCGCCGTGACCATCTGAACCTCTTCCGGCTGCGCTCCGGCGCTCAGCATCGCCTTAAAATAGGGCGACTCTGAACCCTTGGCTTTTTCCTTTCCGGAGACTGAAATAGCGATCTTCATCGTGCCGAACCTCGAAGCTCCTCCGTCAGAACTGAGAGTGACAAACGCCAGCCGCGCCGCGTACCATTTTCCCTTGACACCGGGAAGCTATTCAAGTAAAAACATATTTATGCGCGTTATGCATAAATATTCTAAGGCGTGGTCACCTTGCGGACTTTAGCGCCAACAGAAGCCGGAAACGCTTCACGCTCGAGCGATGCCCCGCAAACGACTCTCCGCGTGGCGGTTGCCGGAGCGACGGGATATGCCGGCCGGGAACTTTTGTGCCTGCTCGCCCGTCATCCCTGGACGCGGGTTGTCCGGCTGATGTCCTCCGGGCGGCATGAAAAAAAAGAATTTCCGATCGAACACTCGCATCCAATGCTCCGCGGGAAGTTCGACGTTCTCTGCGAGCCGCTTTCCCCGGAAGCATTAGTCCCTGCTGAAGTTGACCTGGTTTTCCTGGCGACGCCCCATCAGACGGCTCTCGAATTGGTGCCGTCGCTCCTCGAGCGCAACATTCGCGTCATCGACTTGAGCGCGGCCTTCCGCCTGAAGGATGCAAGCATCTATCCGCGCTGGTACGGCTTCGAACATCACGCGCATCAGGCGCTGGAAGAGGCTGTCTATGGCCTCACCGAATTGAACGCGGCCGAGGTGCGGCAAGCGCGCCTGGTGGCCAATCCCGGATGCTACGCGACCTCCGTCATCCTGGGACTCGCGCCCTTGTTAAAAATGGGGTGGGTCGATCTCAGCGCCGGCATTATTTCTGACTCAAAATCGGGCGCCAGCGGTGCGGGACGCGCGCCCAGTGACAAACTGCATTTTGTTGAGGTCAACGAGAACTGCCGCGCCTACGGCCTTTTCAACCACCGCCATGTTCCTGAAATGCTCCAGGCCCTTGGCCTTGAGGAAAGAGGCTTTATTTTTACGCCTCACCTGCTCCCCATCACGCGCGGCATCTTGAGCACCATCTATGTTCGGCTGGCCAAGCCCCGCTCGGCTGAAGAAGTGGCGGCGCTTTATCACGACTTTTACTCTCAGGCGCCACTTGTCCGCGTGCTGGGCACAGTGTTGCCGGAAATTCAATCCGTGGCCTATACAAACTACACGGATATCGGTTTTTCACTCGATCGCGACGGCCAGCGAATGATCATCGTTTCGGCGCTCGACAACCTGGGAAAAGGAGCGGCGGGACAGGCAGTCCAGAACATGAATCTCATGTTCGGTTTCGAGGAGGAAACAGCACTTACTTGAAGATCGTTATCAAAATCGGAGGACAGGCGGCGGAAGATCGTGACCGGCGGCGGCGCCTGGCGGGACAGATTATGCACTTGCGTCGTTCCGGCCATCACGTGGTGGTGGTGCACGGAGGCGGCAAGGCGCTTACGCAGACGCTTGAGCGTCTGGCGATCCCAACGGAGTTTCATAACGGTCTGCGGGTCACCAATGCGCAGACCCGCGACGTCGCGCTGATGGTGCTGGGAGGAAGCGTCAACAAACAATGGGTTGCCGAACTGGAAACGCTGGGCCAGGCAGCGATTGGAATCTGCGGTGGCGACGGCAAGCTGGTAATAGCGCGCAAGCTCTCAAGCACGGTGAACGGCTCAAAGAAAGATCTGGGATTTGTTGGCCGGCCAAGCCGCATCAATACCGCCATTCTCGACTTCGCTTTTGCTAAGGGATTTGTGCCGGTCGTGGCAAGCCTGGGACTCAGCAGCCAGGGAGAATACTTGAATATCAATGCTGATGACCTGGCGGCATCTCTGGCCTCAGCGCTCGAAGCAGATCGTCTGGTCTATCTCACCGAGTCCGGTGGCGTCTGGGATGCCGATCGCAAAGTGCTGCCGCTGGTGCGCCTGAAGGAAATTCGCAGCCTTATCCAAAAAGGTACCGTCCGTGACGGGATGATTCCCAAACTCCGTTCCTGCGCGCGCACGCTTCAACACGGCGTTCAGGAAATCGACATCATTTCGCCGGACGTACAAAACTCCTTGTTGCGAACGGTCATCAAACGTGAAAGCGTGGGAACGAGGATTGTGAAGACGGGATGAACTACGAACAGGTCGCCGAGCTCGAAAAACAAAAGCTGGTTCCTACTTATGATCGCCTGCCGTTCCTGGCGGTCCGGGGCGAGGGTTGTTACCTTTACGACGATAAGGGAAACAAGTATCTGGACTTCCTCGGCGGCTTGGGAGTGAATGCCCTCGGCTACGCTCACCCGGAAATCCTGGCGGCGCTGCGCGATCCCTCGGAAAATCTCCTGCATGTCTCAAATCTCATCTACCATCGTTTTCAGGCTCCGCTGGCCGCGAAGCTGACGGCGCTCACCGGGCTCGACCGCGCCTTCTTCGCCAACACCGGCACCGAAGCTGTCGAAGGAGCCATGAAGCTGGCCCGCGCTTACGGCCGCAATCATTCGCCCGAGCGCGTCGAGATTCTGGCCGTTGAAAATTCATTCCACGGACGCACCCTGGGCGCTCTTTCCGCCACCTGGCCGGAAAAATATCGCAAGCCGTTTGAGCCGTTGACGCCGGGGGTGAAATTCGTTCGCCAGAACGACATCACGCACCTGGACGGCAACTTCTCCCCGCGTGTTGCCGCGCTGCTGCTGGAAGTGATTCAAGGCGAGGGCGGCGTGGTCGAATTGGACGAGAAGTTTCTGAAGGCAGGACAAGAGCTGTGCCGGACCCACGGCGCGTTGCTGATTTGTGATGAGATTCAATGCGGGCTGGGGCGCACGGGGAAGTATTTTGCCTTCGAACGCTTCGACCTGCACCCGGACATGGTCTTGATGGCAAAACCCTTGGCGGGCGGGCTGCCGCTCGCAGCCATTCTGGCGCGCGAGGAAGTCGCCCAGGCGTTCCATCCCGGCATGCACGGGACGACGTTCGGAGGCGGTCCGCTTCAGTGCCGCCTGGCTCTGAAGTTCCTCGAAATCCTTGAGCGGCCGGAATTTTTGAAGCATGTCCGCGAAGTTGGCGCATATTTCCGCACCCGGTTATTAAAGCTTCAAGAGGAACTCCCGGTCATTCAGCAAGTCCGCGGCCAGGGGTTGATGCTGGCAGCGGAACTGGCCGTACCGGGCAAAGAAGCTGTCCGGCAGGGCCTCGAAGCCGGATTTCTGTTCAATTGCACTCAGGAGCGAGTCCTGAGATTCTTGCCGCCGCTTATCATTGAAAGACAGCACGTCGATCAACTTATCGCGGCACTTCGGCCTATTTTGGCTTCTATCTCTACCATGCAAAACAAGGGGGTGCACGCATGACACCGGTTATAGCTATGGAAAAACAGGAACAACTCAGTATCCGGGATCTGGTCGCAGACCAGGACCTTACCACCGCCGATCTGGCGATGATTTTTGAGCTGGCGGCGCGCGTCAAGGCAGTTCCCGGCTCGTTCTCGCACGCCCTGGCCGGTAAACAACTGGCAATGATCTTTGAGAAGCCTTCGCTGCGCACGCGGGTGACATTTGAAGTTGGCATGACGAGCATGGGCGGTTATGCCATCTACCTTGAGCACTCGAAGCCTCGCCTGGGAGAGCGCGAATCCATCAAGGACGTTGCCCGGAATCTCTCTCGCTGGGTTGATGGCATCGTGGCACGCACCTTTGCTCACCAGGCCGTTGTAGAACTGGCTGAGAATGCTTCAATCCCGGTGATCAACGCCCTGACTGACCTCCTCCATCCTTGCCAGGCGCTCGGCGACTACTTTACGCTGCGCGAGAAATTCGGCAGCCTGAAAGGCCTGAAGCTGGCTTTCGTGGGCGACGGCAACAACGTCTGTCATTCCCTGATGCTGACGGGCGCGAAACTTGGCGTGACGGTTCGCGTGGCGACGCCTTACGGCTTTGAACCCAAGGCAGAAATCGTCTCGGAAGCCAAGGCATTGGGACGGGAAACAGGCGCCAAGATTCAGTTGTTCCACGACCCGGTTGAGGCAGTCGCGGGCACCCAGGCCGTCTACACGGATGTCTGGGCAAGCATGGGCCAGGAATATGCCGCGCACTTGCGAACTCAAGTCTTTGCTTCCTATCAAGTGAATGAAAACCTTATGAGCGCCGCCGGTCCCGACACGGTCTTTCTCCATTGTCTCCCGGCACACCGGGGATCGGAAGTGACTGACGCGGTGATCGACTCGCCGACGTCCCTGGTTTACGATCAGGCTGAAAACCGTTTGCACGTGCAGAAAGCTCTTCTCCTGCTGCTCCTGCAGCCCCAAAGAGTGTAGAAGTTGACCCTAGCGCTCATAAGTCCCGAAGAAACGCTCCAGGCTGACCCGTTGCTCAGTCGGGAGGATAAATTGCCCATCCTCCGCAAGGCGCGATTAGGCGATGTTCCCTCGCTGTTCGAGTTGATCCATCCGCATGCGCTCGATCAGGTGATGCTTCCCCGCTCCATGCCAGAGCTTTACGAGAACGTCTGGGAATTTACGGTGGCTGAGCTGGACGGGCAAGTTGCCGGCTGCGGAGCGCTCCGGTTCTACAGCGGGGAGCTTGCTGAAATTCGTTCGCTTTGCGTAGACCCGGCCCGCAAAGCTGCGGGGCTGGGCCGGGCGATCACCGAGCAACTTTTGCGGGAAGCCAGGAGTTATGGTGCGAAGACCGTCTTCGCGCTTACCGTTGTTCCCGGCTTCTTTGCGAAGATGGGTTTCTATCCGGTGGAGAGAGGCGATCTGCCGCTGAAGGTCTGGCGCGACTGCCTGCAGTGCGAAAAATATTATCGCTGCGACGAAAAGGCCATGGCGTTTGATCTTGCCAAACTCCACGGCCGAAAAGCCTCGCACCGCGCCGCACTCATCAAACCGCACCCTTAGGCTCCGGGCGACTTCAGCAAAATCATTCCATGCGCGCGAGGCGCCTGCCGCGAGATTACCCGTTCGTTTTGCAAGACTTTCCTGGGCCGCTGCGTGAACATTGCTAAGGGCTTGCCAAGCCGGGGGGGCGTGTGCACAGGGTCACGCTTCCCACTGCGCTGGGGCCAGTCTGCTTGCGACATAAACAATCACCATTCCCAGCGTAGCTCCGATGGTGTCGATACCACAATCGACAATTGACGGCCCGCGCCCCGGAACGAAGCTCTGATGGAACTCATCGGTCAGCGAGTACAATCCCGCCAGGACAATGCATGTGAGAGCTTTTCTAGGCTGCCACGCCGACCGGTGGCCGTCGCCCACGGCGTGGTAAAGGAACATGGAGAAGATTGAGTACTCCGTAAGATGGCCAAGCTTCCGCATGAGAAAGTTCAGGAGAGCAAAAGCGTGCGGCGAGACGTGAAGATGAATCAAGCTGAGAATCACAGCCAGCAGCCGGGCGGTAAAGGACCCGCCAAAGGTCTTTGTCGACATGAAAAAAATGAAGCCTGCCCACACAAGGACAGGCATCCACCAAAGCAGTGATTGCGAACTTTCTCCGCCGGCCTTATTAGGGAAAGAACTATTCGAGGCGATAGTTCGGCGCCTCCTTGGTAATGATGACGTCGTGGACGTGGCTTTCTCGCAGGCCGGCGGGCGAAATCCGCAGGAATTTCGCCTTCTGCTGGAGTTCAGGAATGGTGACGCACCCGCAGTAGCCCATGCCGGCGCGAAGCCCGCCTGTAAGTTGAGCGACCATATCGGCCAGCGAACCCTTATAAGGCACGCGGCCTTCAATGCCCTCCGGAACCAGCTTGGTGGTTTCGTCTTCCTGGCCGTAACGGTCCTTTGATCCCGCGACCATCGCGCCGAGCGACCCCATCCCGCGATAAGACTTGAAGGTTCTCCCCTGGTAAAGGATGGTCTCGCCGGGGCTCTCTTCGGTGCCGGCAAACAGGCTGCCGATCATCACCACGCTCGCGCCCGCCGCGATGGCTTTGGCGATGTCGCCGGAAAATTTGATCCCGCCGTCGGCGATCAATGGGACGCCGCTCTTATGCGCGGCGCGCGCGCACTCCGCAATGGCCGTAATCTGGGGTACGCCCGCCCCGCTCACCACGCGCGTGGTGCAGATCGATCCGGGCCCGATCCCCACTTTCACGCCGTCCGCGCCGCGCTTGATCAGGTCTGAAGCGCCGGCAAAGGTGGCGACATTCCCGGCAATCAAGTCCGTATCCGGGATCAGCTTCTTGATCTGCTCGACGGCTTCCAGCACGCGTTCGGAATGTCCGTGGGCCGTGTCCACCACCACAACATCCACTTTGGCCCGGGCAAGTTCCTGGGCGCGCTCCAGATAATCTCCCGTAACGCCCACGGCGGCTCCTACGCGCAGGCGCCCGTGGGAGTCCTTGGCGGCGCTCGGAAACTTGATCCGCTTCTGAATATCCTTGACGGTGATCAGTCCCTTGAGCGTAAAGTCTTTATCCACCACCGGAAGCTTTTCAATGCGATGCCGGTGCAGGATCTTCTCCGCTTCCTCGAGCGTGGTGCCCATGGGAACCGTGACCAGGTTTTGCTTGGTCATCAACTCTCCCACGGTAAGATCCATCCGCGTCTCAAAACGCAGGTCGCGGTTGGTCAGAATCCCCACCAGCTTGCCGTTTTCAGTAACGGGCACGCCGGAGATGTGATACTTGGCCATGATCTCCAGCGCTTCCGCGATCTTGCGCTGGGGGCCGATGGTGACAGGGTCAACAATCATGCCGCTTTCCGAGCGCTTCACCTTGTCAACTTCCAGCGCTTGCCGGTCGATCGGCATCGTGCGGTGGATCACCCCCAGCCCGCCCTGCTGCGCCAGCGCAATCGCCAGCCGCGACTCCGTGACCGTATCCATGGCCGAACTTACGATGGGAATGTTGAGTGAAATCCGGCGCGTCAATTGCGTGCGCGTGTCGGCCTGAGCAGGCAGAACCGCCGACCGGGCAGGCAGCAGGAGAACGTCATCGAATGTCAGCCCCTCAGGAATCGAACCTTCAAGCATAGCCCCTCTTGTTTGAATTCGCGTGGAAAGTATAAACATTTCATTCTAGTTCGCATCACCAAGAGCGTCAAGCTGCCCATGCGCAGAACAATTTCCCAGCAACTCTAAACCGCCAGTTGACATCTGAATAGATGGAGGTTGTAAGCGCCCGGCTGATCTAAGGACAACGGGCTCAGCCGTTCAAAGGACGCTTACTTTGCCTCTTTTCTTTCGAGGGTCGAATTCAAGCCCGGCGGTTAGCGCCGCCGGCAGGTCATGAAGTTCTGAGTATTGTTATTGGGTTTTGCGTTTTGCGTCGGGTCTTGGCGATGGAAATCCGAGATGCAAAAAGGGTTGTCCATCTTAAAGGAGCACAATCATGAAAATTGCCATATTAAGCACTAGGGATGTAAACCGACACGAAGAGAGAAAGCACGGTGCTTATCATCTGTCATCGAACAGAATCTATGGGAAGTGCGTTAAGGCTTCGATTGCCGCGCTGGCGCTTGCGGCGTTTGTCTGGGCGGCGCCCGCAGCGCAGGCGGGAGTGATCCCTTACGCAGGGAAGCTGATCATGCAAGGCACAAACGCGGCAGCGGCGGCCACCGCGTCGGGCGGAGAAGCTGCTGTTGGCGAGGCTACGGGCGCGGCAAAAGCTACGGGTGGGTTCTTAAGCAGCGCCGCAAGCGACGCCGGAAACGCCCTGGTCAGCGCCGGAAGAACCGTGGGCACCGAAGTTGAACAAGGCGCAGGCACAGTCGCCTCCGGGGCCAGGCAGGTTCCCGGCGTCGTGGCTCGCAATACCACGGCAGGCGCCCGGAGTCTTTGGCACGCTATCTGGTAAGAGAAATCTCTTCTCTCCTCCGCGGGAGCGTCCGAAAGGACGCTCCCTTTTTTTTGCCTGCGCAACATTGAACCTGCCGGCATAGAATGTAAAATCAGTTTGTACGGACTCATTCGGGCAGCGAAGGATCTGCTTTTTCATGTTCCAGTCCGAAAAGCAGATGCTTCGTCCGGGTGAGCATGACTACATTTTTCGGAGACCGGGAACATGCGTATCGATGTGGCCTTTGGGCAAAGTGGTCTTACCCTCAATCTGCCGGAGGGATTCCGTTATCGCGTCCTGGAGGCCCGCTCGGCGGTGCCGCTTGACGATCCGGCGGAGGTCGTCCGGCGGGCGCTCGCCGCTCCCATCTCAAGTCCGTCGCTCCGGGAGCTTGCGCACGCGAAGCCCAGCGCGGCGATCTCGGTATGTGACATTACCCGCCCGGTTCCGAACCGCCTGATTCTGCCTGCCATTCTCTCCGATCTCGAAGGCGCCGGCATTCCGCGGGAGAACATCACGATTCTTATTGCCACCGGCATGCATCGTCCGGCGCCGTCCGGGGAAATCAGGGAGATCTGCGGTGAAGCGATCGCCTCAAGCTATCGCATCCTCAATCACGACGCTCGGACGCTCTCTGAGCACCAGCACTTGGGCGCAACCGCTTCCGGGACGCCCGTTTATATCGACAAGCGCTTCATCTCCGCCGCCCTCCACATCACCGTGGGCTTTATTGAGCCGCACCTGATGCTGGGCTTTTCCGGAGGCCGCAAACTGATCGCGCCCGGCCTCGCTGCTCAGGAAACCATCAAGGTTTTGCATAGCCCCCGGTTCATGCGCGACCCTCGCGCCTGCGAGGGTTCGATTGACAAGAATCCGCTTCACCACGAACTGCTGGAGATTGCCCGCATGGCGCGCCACGATTTCCTGGTGGACGTGGCGCTTGCCCGGGGGAGCGGCCAACGCCCTATCGCTGCGGTCTTTGCGGGCGATTCCGTCCAGGCGCATCGCGAAGGCGTTCGTTTTGTTTCCCAGGTGATGCTGGAAACACTCGATGAACCCGTTGACGCTGTTATCACCACCAGCGCCGGCTATCCGCTCGACCTCACCTTCTACCAGGCCGTCAAGGGCGTCACAGCAGCGTCCCAGATCGTGAAGCCGGGCGGAAAAATCCTGCTGATGGCCGCATGTGCGGAAGGCGCCGGCGGAAAAGAATTCAGCGGACTGCTCGCCCGGCGCCGCTCGGATCGCGAGTTCATGGACGACCTTCTGCATTCGCCGGTGACGGTGGACCAGTGGCAACTGGAAAAGCTGGGACTCGTGACGGCGAAGTCGGAAGTGCTCTATCACGTCCCGGGCTTGCCGCCGGAGTTCCAAAGCTCGTTGTGGGGCAAGTCCTATCCCACCGCCGACGCCGCCGTCCAGGCGCTTACCTCAGCGCTTTCGCCGGGCGCTTCCATTGCCGTGATTCCGGAAGGCCCTTATGTCCTCGCCCGCCCTCGTCCCTAAGCCCTCTTGGCGTGCGCCGGCGGCATTCGCCAACTCGTGGATGTGTGCTTTTCCCTTACGCACAGCATGGAAGAAACCAATGCGGGCGTCAAAGGGCTTCGAGAGGCTCAGGCCTCCACGGAATACAAGCTGAACGCCTTGATTGACACCGTGGACAAGCTTGCCCGCAACGGCCACGACCGCCCCACCACATCCTAACTTCTCCGGGCGCGCAAGCGGTTTCCAGGAAGGCGCACACTCCACTGGGATAAGAGGGGAAAAGTCTCACCGTCTCTCAAAATGTCTCTGTACCTTCGCTTAACGGTGGCAGAAGCGCGAGCGCAGAGTCTGCGGGCTTCAGAGTCTGCGCTCGCAGGTCGCGGTCGATAGCCTCGGCAAAGTCATAGAAGCCCACGTCCTTTTTCATCGCGTCCTCAGAAAGCTCTCCTGCCGGCTACCAGACAAACGGGATCAAGCCTTTCACGCGCCGCTGATATTCGCGGTATTCGTCGCCAAACTCTTCGGTCATGAATCGCTCTTCCAGGCGCGACTTCGAGACCAGCATGAGCGCCAGCAACCCGGCCGCCACCAGAGTGCGCCACTCGCGATCGGCCAAAGCCGTGCCGAGCAGTCCCAGCAGGATGCCGGAATAGATCGGATGGCGCACGATCTCGTAGGGCCCCTGCCGCACCAGAGTGTGGTTTTGCTTCACAGTGACGATGCCGCTCCAGTTCTCACCCAATGAGAAACGCGCCCACACCGCGAACCCGATGCCTGCCGCCGTCAAAACCAGGCCGGTGTAAGCGACGACTGAGGAGGCTGGATAAAAGGGGCGGGCCAGCCATTGGAAATATTTCGTGAACATCACGGCCACCGCCAGCAATCCCAGGGCGCGATGCCGCAGGCGCGAGCCCCGCGATTGCCTCCGGGCCGTGGGCTTGGTCGCGAAGGCGCCCGCGACCCAGACGACAACGAAAACGAGCCAGAGAGAAAGCACAACCAGATGGACGTAAGGACGCATGGGGCGACCGACCTCAATTCTCCCCGGAGCCGCGGACATACATGTACCATGCCACGCGCCCGGTACACCCCAATATCGCCCCGCCACCTCTCGGTGTCAAACTCCTATATTCCCCTCTCTCGCACTATCGCCGACCGCGAAAATGGCTTCTTCGCCGCTGCGCCAATTTGATGCACTTTACCCCTTCTTGAGAGCTTCCCAGAGTGACTTTAAGCCGCTAACGCCCGGATTATAAATATGCTAACAGCGTACAACGCACAGATCCTTGCTGCCCCGGGCTTTGCGTTGCGCGGCAAACCCATCGCTACTCAAAAAGCGGATTGACCGTGGCCGGGATATTCTTACCTGCAGAAGTAAGGACGCCTTCCGCACTGAAAATCCACCGGAATCTATTTATTCGCCCGATAGATGGTTCGAAAGCCGGTGATGGATCCCAGAGCGGCTCCTCCGCCGGCGGCCGCTGCGGCAAAACCTGCAACACATCCGTCGCAGCCTGTGCCCTCGTTTCTGGCTGGCGCATTTGCCAGCAGCCCGATTGTTAGAGCAGCGCCGCCCGCGATGGCAGCGCCAAGAAGCATGTTGCGCTTGCGATGAGAAGTGTCACGGACGCTCACGCGCATGACCTCCCCTCGCGCTACCGATCGTTGTTCCTTCCGCTCCTGGAGGGAGATAGCATCCTCCGTCAGAGAAACAAATTTGCCCTTCAGCTTTCTCAGATGCGAGTCGACGACTTCAGTCTTCTGTCCTGGCTGGAGCTGCTTGAGATTGTCCCAGGATGTGATGGGTGACTGGGCTTGGGCAAACGCTGGGGCCAGAAGGAGCAGGGCCAGAGAGAATGCCTTTCTCATACCCGCCTCCTTGCGTTGCTGCCGAATGTTAATCATTCGGTTATTAAGCCGTCGAACTTATGTGAAGGTTTCCTCTTTTGAATTAATTCTCACGCTAAGGCATACTTCCTGTCAATCTCTTCTCGCCTTGGCGACAGTTGATGCCCACTCGCAAAGCTATTCTGTCTACCCGACCACTGTCCAAATTCGATACATTTCGCCCCATTTTAGCCGCACCGGACCTATTAATTTTTCGGATAACGGATTGATACTAAGCAGCTTGGCAAATCCCCTGCAAAATCGTCCCGCGCGTCCCACGCGTCTCATTTTGCCCTGCTAAGCTGAAGGTGCGAGGGCTTAGCGCGAACTGCAATTCACGCTTCGCCTGCTATTGCCCAGTTTTATAACAAGGAGGAACCATGCACCACGCTCGGCATCCGCTCAGCCCCCGGCAAATCCGGGCCCGTCGGCTGAACGCCAGGAAATCCACCGGACCGCGCACCGCCGCCGGCAAGCGGCGCGCCGCCCTGAACGCTCTCAAGTATGGAACCCATACCGGGCCGCAGTCGCTCCCGGAAATGCTGTACGAGCTCGGAGAAAGTCCGCAAGAGTACCAGAGTTTTCTCGCTGACCTGCTCGCCGCCTTGGCGCCCTCGAACGCCGTCGAACGCATGCTGGCCGAGGATATCGCCACGCTGGCCTGGAAAAAGAAGCGCCTCGACCGCGCCATGACCGGCCTGCAATTGCGCAATCTGGAGCTATTACACCTCAAGCGCCATCGCGAGGTGCTCCAGGTGGGCCGCGACACCGCGGACGTTTCGCAGGCCGAAGTGATCAAAAACGGACTACGCCGTTCCAGCCCGTCGCCCGCCAAATTCGGCGAGATCCTTTCTTACCTCGACCTGCTCACCGAAGCCGTGGAGAAGAACGATTTTTCGCAGGACGCCAACCCGATCTTTGCCGCGCTCTATGGCGAAGAGCCCACGCTGCGCGGCGCCCAGATCATTCACCTTTATCACCGGTTTCAAGAGGCGCAGCAGGGCGATGAAGATGCCGAGGAAAGCGCCGACCCGAAAGTCGAGCGCGGGCTGCTGGCCGCACTCAAGCTGGCGGTCCACGAGGAGGCGCGCGACGTGGCGGAAGAGTACGCGCTTTACCTGCAGGAACACGTCCACGTTTCTCCCGCCTTGCGCGCCGCCACGCTGGCGCCCACCAACCCCGAGTGGCGGGCGATGATCCGGCAGGAATACACGCTCGACCGTTTGATCGAGCGGAAGCTCAAACTCCTCATGCGGATGCAACGCGCCCGCCAGGCCCCAAGGCAAGCAAATAAAACCCACAACGCTAATTACGCGAAAAAAAAGAATTCTTTTTTGAGGAAAACGAAGCCAGGAAGTTGTTGAAAACAAAGGACCGCTGTGAAAAAAACGGGCAAAACGAACCGAAAACGAAGCTAAAACGAAGCTAGCCAAGTTGTTGAAAATAAAGGATCGCCCAAAAAACGAACCGAAAACGAACCGAAGAATTTCGAGCCCGCCGGACCTCATTTTCGCGGCGGCAGCGGCGCGGTGGTTACGCAAATGCCGCCCCGGACCAACAGCCCGCTATTTCGAGACGCCCGGAGTCTTTTTCGAGGGGGTCATCGTATATCAAGGTAGAATGGACACCGCGATTCACCTCTTCGCAATTACGATGGAACCCGAAACGAGGACACTAGCGCGCGGCCTGCGCCGGCGCGACCCGGGATTGCTGGAGTCCCTGATTGCGCGGTACGAGTATCGCCTTTACCGTTATCTGCTCTACTTGACAGGCAGTACGGAGACCGCGCGCGACCTGTTCCAAGAAACTTGGCTGCGGGTACTCGCGCGCGGGCATCAGTATGACGGCGTGTCACGCTTTGAGCCTTGGCTCTTTTCGATTGCCCGCCATCTGGCAATCGATGCCAGCCGCCGCAAGGGCGCGGACAGCCTGGAAGAACTGCTCGACCCTGCCGCCGGTGGCCGCGCACGGGAACCCCGCGCGCCTGACGGTACCATCCCATTCAACGCGTATGCAAGCCGCGAACTCGAGGCCAGGCTCGGTTCAGTCCTGGGCCGCTTGCCGGCCATTCATCGCGAGGTCCTGCTGCTGCGCTTTCAGGAAGATCTGTCGCTTGAGGAGATCGCCGGTGTCGTTCGGGCGCCGCTCTCCACGGTAAAGTCGCGGCTCTACCGCGGCTTGAGGGCCGCCCGCGACCTGTTGGAGGAACAGCAGTCATGAAGAACCAGGAAACGATTGGGAATGTGCACGAACGGACGCGGCATCTGATCGACGCGGGGTGGGTTGAGGGCCTGGCGCCCGAGGAACGCCGGTGGCTCGCGAGCCATCTGGCAGGATGCGAAGCCTGCGCCGGTCGCGCGGCAGCCACGGAGGCGGCGCTGCGCGCCTTCCGGTCGCTGTCCGCCTCCCCGCCTCCGGGACTGGCGGCGTCAACAAGTTTGCGAGTACGCGAGAAAGCCGCGGAGCTCAAACAGCAGCGTGCAAGGAACTTGGCGCTGACCGTAGGCTGCACGCTTTCCTGGATGGCTGGTGTGGCGAGCGCGCCGCTGGTGTGGAAGCTGTTCGGGTGGCTCGGCGAGGCGCTTCGCCTTCCGCGGATCGTGTGGGAGCTGGGCTTCCTCTGCTGGTGGTTCGTGCCCGCCGCGTTTGCTGGTTTGGCAATTCTGTGGGCGCAAGCGCGAGTGGAACGGGAGGATTCTAACGGACTGCTGGAAACAGGGCCGCGATCGGACGAACAGTGAATAGCGTGTCCTTGAGATTGAAAAATAGATTTGCAGGATCAGGAGTGTGAAGATGTCGAACCAAGGCGATTTTGTGGGAAGAATTCGAGACAATTGGCGGCAGCGAGCCGGCGAAAGCACGACGTTGCGGGCCGATTTGCGGCTGATTCCGCGGTGGGTGCTCTGGCTTCTGGCGGCAGCGTATGTCGTGGCTCTCGCTGCGCTGTTCCATTTCGATCTCGCTGGGGCGAGCTTGGCTGGCATGACGCTTAGGCAGGTGGCCGAAAAAGAGCTAGTGGAGTTCGGGTTAGTAACGGCAATTGCAATCCCAGTGAGTGCCTTCGTGATCTTGATCGTCTACATTGGAGCAGACGCCAAGCGCCGAGGTATGAGTCCGGTTCTTTGGGAGTTGGTCGCGCTTCTCGTGCCCTATCTAATCGGCGCAATCCTCTACTTTGTGGTGCGGGAGCCGCTGCCCTTCGACTGCCCGCACTGCGGCCGCAAGGTGAACGCTCATTTCAACTTCTGCCCGGGTTGCCAGTTCAATCTGCGAGCCAACTGCCCGCAGTGCCGGCGCGCCATCCATCCTGGCGACCGCTTTTGCCCGCATTGCGGCTTTGGCCTGACCTCCGAGGTACCCACGCCCGACGGCACGCAGAAGGCGTAGCCGCGGCGGTGCTTCTTCCGCCGCGGGACACCCGTTGTAGCGACGAACTAAATTCGCCGGGCAGCGAGGGCATGGCGTCCCCGGCATCTTCGTGGCCCAACGACCAGAAGCCCGGGAGCCACGCCCGCCAGGACGGCATATGTATTATCATGGAACATAGGTTAAGGCTTGCAAACTCATGAAACCCGACCGAAGCGGGGGCTGCTTGTTCAAGAAAATCCTGGTAGCCAATCGCGGAGAGATCGCGGTACGGGTGATGCGGGCGTGCCGTGAGATGGGCATTCCGAGCGTTGCCGTCTACTCGGAGGTTGACCGCAAAGCGCTGCACGTCCGTTACGCCGACGAGGCTTATGCGATCGGTCCCGCCGCCTCCACGGAAAGCTACCTGCGCATTGACCGGATCATTGACGCGGCCCGGCAAGCGGGCGCCGACGCGCTGCATCCCGGTTACGGGTTCATGGCCGAAAACCCCGACTTCGCGCGCGCCTGCCGCGACGCAGGGATCGTTTTTATTGGCCCGTCCGCGGAGGCGATGGAACTGATGGGTTCAAAAACCACTTCCCGCCACACCCTGGTGCAAGCGGGCTTACCCGTCGTGCCCGGCACCGATATGAACCTGGAAGATTTGCGCGAAGTCCGCCGTGTCGCCCAAGAATTGGGTTATCCGGTCATGCTGAAGGCATCCGCCGGGGGCGGCGGCAAAGGGCTGCGCCTGGTTCGCTCGCCCGCCGAACTCGACGCTGCTTATCGCGAGGCGCGCTCGGAGGCGCAAAATGCCTTTAACGATCCTTCCGTTTATCTCGAAAAATATCTCGACCGTCCTCGCCACATTGAGATTCAGCTTTTGGGCGATGCCCACGGCAACCTGATCTACCTTGGGGAGCGTGAATGCTCGCTGCAGCGCCGCCACCAGAAAGTTCTGGAAGAATGCCCCTCGCCGCTGCTCGATGCGGACCTGCGCCGGAGGATGGGCGAGACGGCGGTGCGCATCGGCAAGCTGGCCAACTACACCAACGCCGGCACCGTCGAGTTTCTCGTCGATCAGAATCGCAATTTTTATTTTCTGGAAATGAACACCCGGCTCCAGGTGGAGCATCCCGTCACCGAGGTCGTAGTCGGCATCGATCTGGTCAAAGAGCAGATCAGGATCGCCGCCGGGCGGCGCCTCGAATGGCGCCAGGAGGATGTCAGGTTGCGCGGCGCCGCTATCGAGTGCCGCATCTACGCGGAAGATCCCGCGCGCGGCTTCTTCCCTTCGCCAGGCCTCATCACCCGCCTGGCCATTCCTTCCGGCCCCGGCGTGCGCGAAGATAGCGGCGTCTACGAAGGCTGGCAGGTGCCGCTCGAATACGACCCTCTGCTCGCGAAGCTCATCGTCTGGGGTACTGACCGCGAGCAAGCGGTGGGGCGAATGCGGCGCGCCTTGAGCGAGTATGAAGTGGCTGGGGTCAAGACGAACCTGCAATTCTTCCGGCAGCTTGTTGTACATCCGGAGTTCGCTAAGGGGCAGATCGACACCGGGTTCATCGATCGCATGCTTGCGGAAGGTTCGCTTGAAAGCTCTCCGCCGCAAGTGCTGGAGAGCGTAGCCATGCTGGCCCTGGCGCTGGAACTCAGGCAGCGCCAATCGCAGTCGCAGCAGGCCGCAGGCCGCGCCGGCATTTCACGCTGGAAAGCCGCAGGCCGTGAGCGCCTGCTGAACAATTGGGGCGGGAGTGATGCCGCTCTGACCCGTTCGGGGACGAAATGATTTTCGAAATCGAATTGCGCAAGGAGTCAGAAACCAGCCGGCACCGGATCGAATTGCCTGCTCGCGCGGAGCCGGCAACCGCCGGGCGGCAGGACCGTTTGGCGATTGATGGTGAGCCGCTCGAAACCGATTGGGCGGAAATCGCTCCGGGCACCTACTCGATTCTTCTTGGCGGACGTTCGTATGAGGCCCACATCGCCCGGGCGGCTGGAGATCATCCGGGCGGCTCCAATTCGTGGGTGGTCACCATTGGCGAGCACGACTTTAATTTGGAAGCCCGCGACCCCCGCGCGCGCCGTCATGCCGGCGAAGCCGCGGTCCAGGAGGGCCCGCTGGAAGTTCTCGCGCCCATGCCCGGGAGGATCGTCAGGATTTTGGTAAGCCAGGGTCAGGAGGTGGCTCGCGATCAGGGTCTCCTGGTTATCGAGGCCATGAAAATGCAGAATGAGCTGCGGGCGCCGCGGGCCGGACGCATCATGGAACTTCACGTCCGGGAAGGAATAGGGATTGAAACAGGCTCAAGGCTGCTCAGGCTGGGATAGGCCCGGCTTTCACTTCACCGAGCTTACGCCGTGCTGGACAATTTGCTCGGCGAGAAAATTTTTCACTTTCGCCTTGTCGCGCAAGGTCTCAATATACGCCGCCTTGAGGAGTTGTTCCTTCTCGTTGATTAAGGTCTTTCGAATGCTGCTTTGCACCTTGGGATCGGACAACTCGCCTTGCCCGGCATGTTCGATGCCAAGAAGTTTAACGATATGATAAGCGTTCCTAGTTTTGATAATTCCCGAAATTTGCCCCACCTTCAGCGACTCCACAATTTTCTTGAGTTCGGGGTTGGCGTCAAGGCCGGAGGCCGGAATGAAGCCCATGTCGCCGCCGCTCGAAGCGGTGGTAGGATCTTCGGAATAGTCTTGGGCGACGATCGCAAAATCCGCGCCGGAGCGAAGCTGCGCATAAAGGGCTTGGATCTTTTGCCGGGCTGCCGCCGGGGTTTTGGCGTCGTCATTTTTCAGGTTTCGCAAATCGCTGTCGGGCCCGGGAGTGACCTCGATCTGGGCCAGATGATACTCCGTCTCGGGGATGCTGAACGCCGCCTTATTTCGCTGATAATATGCCGCGATTTCGGCATCACTGACGGAAACCCGCGAATCGATGTCCTTGTTGATGAGCTTGTCCACCATCAGGCTGTTGCGCACCTCTTCACGAAGGTCACTCTCAGTCATGCCGCGCTGCTTCAACTTTTGCACGAACTCTTCCTTCGAGTAAGGACTTTCAAGCTGGCTCACTTTTGTGTCCACTTCCGCCTCCGACACCGTGATGCCGGAGTGTTCGGCGTGAGCCACCAAAATCTGGTTGTTAATCAGTTCGTCGAGGATATTCAGCTCGTAGCTGAGCACTTCCTCCTTGTCGGCCGCTTCGCCACCCGGGCTGACACGGTTGCGATAGATTTTTTCCACCTGATCGCGAAAGATCGGTTGTCCGTCTACTTCCGCCCAGACCACGCCGGACTTCAGTTTGGACTTCTGGCAGGCACTGGTCAGCAGCGGCAGACATACAACGCCGATCAAGCAAAAGGCCTGCAAGAAAGAGATCGAGCGAAAGGTGTTATCGAAACCGCCGCTAGGGCGTTCCCGTCCCCCCTCCATCTCTCGAGTGCTCGGCGATTGGCGGTAGGCGTGGCGTAAGGTTTTTGGTATAATTAGTTTTTGCATTTTGAAGTTTTTGTCCATCCTAAAGGGAGTTTTCATGGCTCAAAAGTGCGAGATTTGCGGGAAAGGCCCCGCGTACGGAAATCACGTCAGTCATGCTCACAATGTTACCAGGCGCCGGTGGAATCCCAATCTTCGGCGCGTTCGTGCAATCGTCAATGGGGCCCGAAAGACCATCCGCGTTTGCACCGCCTGCATCCGGTCCGGCAAAGTCATAAAAACCGTCTGATTGCCGCTCTCACCTCGTGTTGAAGTCCAGCCACAAGGATGAGGGGTGCGGAATCCGCAGGGCGGCCGGCGCAGATAAACGTCAGGCCTTCACCATCCGCTCCACATGGTATACGCCCTCAATCTTCCTCAGCGAAGCCATAATCTTGTCGAGGTGCTCTTTATCCAATATGTCGACGGTGACCTCAATGGAGGCTTGCTCGTCGCCGGTGCGAGCCTCGATGTTTTGGATATTTGAATGGTCACTGCTGATAGCCGCAGTTACTTCAGCCAGCATGCCTTGTCGGTCGGTCGTCAATAGATTCAGCCGAACAGGATAGAACGTATATTTGGGACCAGTCCATTCTACTGCAATTCGTCGTTCAGCGTCATACAAAAGGTTCTGAACATTCTTGCAGTTCTTCGAGTGAACCGAGATTCCTTTCCCTCGCGTAATGTATCCGACAATCTCTTCACCGCGGATGGGGTTGCAGCATCGGGCCCGGTACACCAGAAGGTCACCATACCCGTGAACCTGGATGGCAACGTCAGGCGTCATGCCAAGGACGCGCTTGACGGTACGGGTAAGTCGGGAGGGCTGGCCCGCCTCATGGGCTAAGGTGGGAACAAGCTTTGCCAATACCTGCCGCGCGACAAACTTCCCGAAGCCCACACCCGCATACAAATCGTCGGCAAGACTGCACCCGTATTCGCGCGCCACGCGTTGATAGTCTTCGTCGGCGATCTTTTTCAAGACGACGCCGTATTTTCGAGCTTCCTTCTCAAGCAGCCGCTTGCCAATCTCAACCGCCTGGCGGCGCTGGGCGATGTTAATCCAGTGCTTGATTTTGTTGCGCGCTCGCGAGGTCTTCACATGCGCCAGCCAGTCCCGGCTGGGCGTTTGGTTGGCCTGCGTCGTGATCTCAACGATGTCGCCGTTCCGCAACCTCGACTTCAGCGGAACAATCCGCCCGTTCACCTTAGCTCCAACGCAATGATTGCCAATTTCGGTATGGATGGCATAAGCAAAATCAATGGGGCTCGCTTCGCGGGGCAAAACAATAACCTTCCCTTTCGGGGTGAACGTGTAGACCTCCTGCGGGTAGAGGTCTACTTTCAGGGTCGAGAGGAAATCACCGGGGTCTCGCATTTCCTTCTGCCATTCAACCAAGTGACGCAACCAGGCGAAGCGCTCGGCATCCTGGATGGTTGCTCCGCTTCCGTCCTTGTACTTCCAATGCGCCGCAATGCCTTCCTCGGCCACGCGATGCATTTCCGCAGTGCGGATCTGCACCTCGAAAGGTTGGCCGTGCGGCCCAATCACAGAGGTGTGGAGCGACTGGTAAAGGTTGGGGCGCGGGATAGCAATAAAGTCCTTGATTCGTCCCGGAACCGGCCGCCACGTATTGTGAATAACCCCGAGCGCGGCATAGCAGTTTTTTACGTCGTCGGTAATAATGCGAATGGCAAGCAGGTCATAAACCTGCTCGATTGCGATGTGCTGCCGCTTGAGTTTCTGCCAGATGCTGTAAAGCCGTTTGATCCGTCCCTCCACCCTGGCGGGAATCGCATGCTGCTTCATTTTGGCTTGGACCAGCCTCTGAACCTCAGCAAGAAATTCCTCATTGACTTTCCGACGTCGCTCCACGGCTCTTTTCACTTCCGCGTAGGCATCTGGCTCAAGGTGCTGGAACGACAGATCTTCCAACTCCCCGCGCAGTTTGCCCATGCCCAACCGATGCGCAATCGGGGCATAAATTTCGAGCGTTTCATGGGCGATGCGCTGACGCTTCTCGGGAGGAAGATACTCGAGAGTCCGCATGTTATGCAGGCGGTCCGCAAGCTTCACCAGAACCACACGTACGTCGTCCACCATGGCGAGAAGCATTTTGCGGAAATTTTCCGCCTGCTGCTCTTCGGGGCTTTGAAAATGGATCCGACCGATCTTGGTCACGCCTTCGACAATGCGGGCGACCTCGTCCCCAAATTCAGCTTGCAGTGCCTCAATGCTGGTCGGCGTGTCTTCGACCACGTCGTGGAGCATACCGGCAGCCAGGCATACCGGGTCCAGCCTCAGGTCAGCCAGGATGTTCGCCACATGCAAGGGATGCGAAATGTAAGGCTCGCCGGAAAGCCGCTCCTGCCCCTTGTGCCTTTCGATACAAAAGCTATACGCGTTCTGCAAAAGCGCCAAGTCGTCATCTGGGCGGTACGCGTGGACTTTCCGGAGGATGTCGTCGAATTGACTCATATACACCTACACCATTCTAGGGCACTGTTTATCGAAGGTTCAAGCACGGCCCCAATCCGGGGCGCTCAAGCGCCCAGCCCTGTGGTCGGAAAGGCATTTCACAGTCAGCACATGCATTGGTGGTAGAGCACAAGATTCCCGGCAACAGTCGCCGGAGTCATCTGGTCAGCACAGTCGTCCGCCTGTTCTTTTATGCATTCACGGGAAAGACTTTGAGTGCGTCACCTGAGCCTTGGCGAACTCGGTGCAGGCTCTCATTGCGGGCTATGCGGCAAGGTCTGTTTGGACGATACATATATTAAAATGGTTGCCAATTGACATAGGTAGGCGGTTGCCCGCTGTCCCTGTCACACCACCGTACGTACGGGTCTGTATACGGCGGTTCGGCGGGTAAAGCGATCAGCGGACCGTCAATCGCGGAACCCCGAGCGAGTCGAAGTAAGCATTGGGCAATGCGAGGGCGAGGGCCGGGCTGTTCGCCAGCCGCCACGGGCCGTGAGCGCTCCCGGCCGTTTGTGCGGCCAGGGCTTTGCCCACTCCCCGCTTGCGCAGCTCCCGAAAACGTACCGGGCCTCGCTTCCACTGTTTCCAGACCGCAGACCGAAGCCGGCGTCGGACCCAGCGTTCAAGCCCCTCCAGCACAAACGGCGTTTCGCACTTTCCGAAATAGCCCAACCAGCCCCGCAGATAACGGGTCAGTTCCTTAGCCATTCGTTCCGTGCTCACGCCGCGCGTCCGACGCGTCAGTTCTCGGACTTTCGCTTTGAATCGCAGCACCGCTTTGGGCGCAATGCGCCGTTTCGGTTCTCGATTCGCCGTGAAACTGAAGCCCAGAAACTTCCGCTCCCATGGCCGTGCCACCGCACTCTTCTGCTCGTTGACCTTGAGCTTGAGCCTCGTGGTGATGAATCGCGTCAGGCTCTCCATCACTCGTTCTCCCGCCCGCCGACTGCAAACGTAGACATTGCTGTCGTCCGCATAACGCGCGAACCGGAGACCTCTCTGCTCCAGCTCCCGGTCCAACTCGTCGAGCACGATATTACTGAGCAAGGGCGATAACGGTCCGCCTTGCGGCGTCCCCTCATCCACCGGACTCACCAACCCGCCTTCCATTACCCCGGCCGTGAGAAACGCCCGGATCAACTTCAGCAACCGCTTGTCGTTGACTCGTCTGGCAATCTTCGCCATCAGCTTGTGGTGCGAAACCCGATCGAAAAATTTCTCCAAATCAAGGTCCACACACCAGCGATAGCCTTCGGCGATATAGTTCTGTGCCTGTTCTACCGCCTGATGCGCCGATCGCCCAGGGCGAAACCCGTAGCTGTGTTCGGAAAACGTCCGGTCCCACTTGCGTTGCAGAACCTGCATCACCACCTGCTGGATAAACCGATCCAGCACGCAAGGAATGCCAAGCTTACGCACTCCCCCGCCGTCCGGCTTCGGGATTTCCACCCGCCTCACCGGTTGCGGCTTGTAAGTTCCGCTCAGCAGCTGTTCCCGGATGGCTGGCCAGTGCTGCTTCAGGTATCCCGCCAGCTCGCGGACCGTCATGCCGTCCACGCCGGGACTCCCCTTGTTGGCCTTGACTCGTGCCAGTGCCTGCTTGCAGTTTTCTCGCTCGCAGACTTCCTCCATCAACCGTTCGCCAATGGCCGGGCTTTCGGCTTCGCGCTTCGCCGTGAGCGATTCGGTCCCTTCCCCGGACGCCCTCGAAGCTTCACTCCTACTCTCGCCCGTGAAG
>JAMCXS010000021.1 GCA_023474345.1 Acidobacteriota bacterium
TCCATCGTTCACCCTCCGGGTGTGCCTCAAAGATTTTCAGCAAAATCTCTATACCACACATTCCGCGAGGGTGAACGACCTTTCTGCCCCTCTCGCTCCTAATCATTCGCGATTCTGGGGTCCTCCTCAATTTCCCTATCTTCTTAGATGTAAAATGATTAATGGAAGTCACCGTCACAGGCCTTTAGGCTCGCGAAACGCCTCTTCGAAAATGGGTTCTACCCTCCGAAAACCATACGAAGAGAGAACGGGAGCATTGTAAAAGGAGCCCGCGCACCAGGATGAAAGGCAAGAACAAAGTGGAAACCGCCACCAGGGATTCTTCATCTGTCGTCAAGAAACACCACATTTCAAAGGAGAACGCCATTGCCATCGTCGCGATCACGGGGATCGCGATTCATCTTGTCCTTCGATTTCTCTTTAATTCATCTCAATTCACCTATGACGTTCCCCTTTTTGCAGCGCTGGTCCTGGGTGGCACTCCGCTCGTGTACGGTCTGGGCCTCAGAGTTCTTCGAAGGCAATTCGGCTCGGACCTGCTGGCGGGGATCTCGATCGTGGTTTCTGTAATTCTGGGTGAATACCTTGCCGGGACGCTGGTCGTTCTGATGCTTTCCGGCGGCAACGTGCTCGAGGCATATGCAGTTCGCAGCGCATCGTCGGTCCTGGAGGCCCTCGCGAAACGAATGCCCAGCGTGGCGCACCGAAAGCAAGACACCACAATCACCGACGTTCCACTGGACGGAATCAGGGTGGGCGACACGCTGGCCGTATACCCGCATGAAATCTGTCCTGTTGACGGCGTCGTCCTTGAAGGCCAGGGAATAATGGATGAATCGTACCTGACGGGCGAGCCGTTCGAAATCTCCAAGACGCCTGGAGCCAGAGTCTTATCCGGAGCCATCAATGGTGAATCGGCCCTCACCATCAAAGCAGAGAAATTGCCGGTCGACTCCCGTTATGCCCGGATCATGGCGGTGATGAAGACGGCGCAGGAGAACCGCCCGCGCATCCGCCGCCTGGGAGACGAACTGGGCGCTTACTATACGCCGATCGCCGTGGCCCTGGATGTGGATGCCTGGGTTTTCAGCGGACACGCCGTGCGTTTCCTTGCTGTCCTGGTCATCGCTACGCCCTGCCCCTTGCTGATCGCCATTCCGGTCAGCATTATCGGCTCCATCTCCCTCGCTGCCCGTCGCGGCATCGTGGTGAAAGACCCCTCGGTCCTGGAACGGCTTGATACCTGTCGAACCATCATCTTTGACAAGACCGGAACACTTACGTACGGACTCCCGCGATTGACTCAACAGATTATTGCCCCGGGTTTCGACAAGGCGGAAGTCTTACGGTTGGTCGCAAGCGTCGAGCAGTACTCCAAGCATCCCCTCGCCAGAGCTATTCTTCATGCTGCGCGGGAGGCGAACCTGCGCCTCGAACATGCCGCCGAAATCAGCGAAGCGCCGGGTCGCGGTCTTCAAGGTGTGGTCCAGGGCCGATCGATTCGCATCACCAACCGTGTCGCGCTAGTCAAAGAGTTCGGAACACCCGAATCGATCCTGCCTCCGGTAACAGGCGGGTTGACCTGCGAAATCGCTCTTGACGGGACCTACGCCGCAACTTACGTTTTCCACGACGCGCCTCGAACAGAGAGCAAATCTTTCGTTCAGCATTTAGGCCGTAAGCATGGCTTTGACAAGCTGATGCTCGTTTCAGGTGACAGGGAAAGCGAAGTCAGGTACCTGGCCGATCTCGTCGGCGTAAAAGAGGTTTATGCCTCTCAAAGTCCCGAAGAAAAAGTCGGACTGGTCCGCCAGGCCACTCAGGAAGCAAAGACCCTTTTCCTCGGGGACGGAATCAATGACGCTCCCGCCCTCATGACGGCATCAATTGGAATCGCCTTCGGACATCACAGCGACATCACTACCGAATCGGCGGGTGCGGTCATCATGGACACTTCGCTTGAAAGGGTCGATGAGTTTTTCCACATTGCCAGGCGGATGCGCTCCATCGCCCTCCAGAGCGCGGTGGGAGGAATGGCCTTGAGTGTTGTCGGGATGTTCTTTGCCGCAGCAGGCTACCTGCCGCCAGTTGCGGGGGCAATCTGTCAGGAAGTCATCGACCTTTTCGCCATCCTGAATGCCATTCGCGCAGCCTTTCCACCCAGGAATTTGATCGATTTCTAAAGACTCTGCGAACCGTGTGCAGCTTGAGTTTGTAGCGCAGTCTAGCGCAGGGGCTCATCAACTTGCTGCAACCAATCCGGGCGCTTCAAAACCTCGCGAGGTTTCGAGCCATCCGGAGCGCTGATGATTCCATCGCGCTCCATCAGGTCAAGCAGGCGGGCAGCGCGGCCGTATCCCAGCCTAAGGCGACGCTGCAAAAGAGATGTTGAAGCCTTGCCGGTTTCAACCACCACGCGGACAGCATCCTCGTAAACGGCGTCGAGTTCGGCGGCATCCGTTTCGTCGTCCAGCTCCGCTCCACGGTCATCCTTGTCCCGGACAGGTTTGAGAAATTCTTCGTTGTATTGCGGCTCGCACTGCTGCTTGCACCATTCGACAACCTTGTCGATCTCTTTTTCGGTAATCAGCGCACCGTGCAGACGAACGAGGCGCGCCGTTCCGGGCGGCAGGAAAAGCATATCGCCACGGCCAAGGAGCGCTTCCGCACCGTTCGAGTCGAGAATCGTTCTGGAATCCACTTTCGACGCCACGCGGAAAGCGATGCGCGAAGGAAGGTTTGCCTTGATCAGGCCGGTGATCACATCGACGGAGGGCCGTTGAGTCGAAAGAATCAAATGGATGCCCACCGCGCGAGCCATCTGGGCAAGGCGCGTAATGGCTTCTTCCACGCCCTGGGGCTCGACCATCATCAAGTCCGCAAGTTCATCAATGACGATCACAATGTAAGGCAGTGGCCGATTGCGCTCGGGGTCAGTGTCAAACAGATCCAGCGTGGACGTTTCCTCAAACAGCTTGTTGTATTGCTCGATATTTCGCACGCCCTGCTCGGCCAGCAACTTAAGTCGCCTTTCCATCTCCATGGTGGCCCGGAGCAGAACGTTTGCGGCCTGCTTGGGCTCCGTCACAATGGGCGTGAACAGGTGCGGAATGCCTTCATAGAGATTCAGTTCCAACCGCTTGGGATCAATCAGAATCAGCTTCACTTCATCGGGGGTAGCTTTGTAGAGGACCGAGACAATAAACGAATTGATCGAAACACTTTTGCCGGTACCCGTTGACCCTGCAATCAGCAGATGCGGCATTTGCGTCAGATGGGCAACACTGATTTTCCCGGTAATGTCTTTCCCCAGGCCAAGCACCAGCTTGGATTTGGAGCCGGTAAATTCGTTTGACTCGATCGCCTCGCGCAGATAGATCGTTTCGCGATGTGGGTTGGGCACCTCAATGCCCACCGTGGATTTGCCGGGGATACGCTCGATCAGAATGGACTCGGCTTTCAGCGCAAGGCAAAGGTCGTCCGCCAAGTTTACGATGCGGCTGTACTTGATCCCTGCCTCCGGCTTGAACTCGTACGTTGTTACAACGGGACCGGGATGAATCTGAGTAACCTTTCCCATCACCCCAAACTCGCTGAACTTCTCCTCCAGCCGACGGGCGCGATCCTTCAATTCATTCTCATCGATCCTCTCTTCGATGTCGGCCGGATGCAACAGGGCGGTGCTCGGAAGTTTGTAGCTGCCACGACCTCGACCAGCGATCTTAGGAGGCTTAGGCGCCACCTCCGGGGTCTCTTCCGCCGGGCTGTCGGGAGAGGTGCCAGATGTATCCGGCTTCAAGGTATCCAGATCTCCCAAGGTCGGGTCTGTAGCGGCGGGCTCTCTGCTGGTAATCTTTGGCGGCTCCTCCTTGGCAACGGCTCGCGGCGAGAGTTGCCGAGCCTTTTGCATTACCACAGGCTGCCTGCCCGCTGCCTTGGTGCGCTCAATCTGGCGCCGCATGCGCTCAGCCCGGCGCTCCTCGCGCCAGGCCTGCCAGCGCGTCGCCAGGGCACCCACAAATGCAAAGCGCTTTTGGAGCACCAGAAACCCCGCAGAAAACGAAAAGCGGGTTACGAGAAACAATGAACTCAGGAACAAAGCGCCGGCAATGATGGCGCCTCCCAGCGGATTGAAGACGTGGACCAGGCCCACCGCTGCCAGATATCCCGCAAGCCCACTGCCTTGAATCACACCGTGAATCCGCGGAGTATACGGAAACAATTGCAGCAGGGTTCCCAGAGAGGCTATCAGCAACACCAGGCCAAAAACTTTGGTGCGCGGAGCCTCAAGGGACTTTCTCCGAACCAGCCGGATTCCAACGAAAAAGAGCGCCGTCGGAATCAAGTAGGACATCCAGCCCAACACTTGATCCAGGGCATCTGCCCCATAGGCGCCCACCAAACCAATCCAGTTGTGAATGACCCCAACCGAAGTGCCACTGGTGTCAAGAGAGGGATCTTGCGGAAAAAAGGAAACCAGACTGCACAGGATTAACAGTCCCAGAATGAGCATCAAGAAACCGAGAAGCTCGGAGAAGCGGTCGGAGCCGATCAAGGGGTGGCCGGAAGACCTTTTTGAAAGGTCCTTTTTAGCAGTTGAAGAGGAGGTTGGCATGCGCCGTATTCTCTCCGATAAACCTAGGCTGTGCAGTCACTTGCCACGAAGGTTTGCCGCTCTTTAAGGATAAAATAAACCGTGACTGGGTTGCATCGTCAGATGCGGTGGCGCAATCCCCATCCGAGGGCCAATATTACCATGCCCGGCGCAATGTGGCAAATAACGAAATATCGGAACCAGCCCGGCTCATAGCAGTGAATCAGCCAAAGAGCCACTGCATAACGCGCCAGACGCGAAGCGAGCAGGCCCGTGGTGAGCAAAGCCGGAAAGACGGACCCTTAGATTTCAAGCACCACCGGCAGGACCATTGGACGTTTGCCGGTTTCCTGATCGAAATGGCGGCGTAAGGCGGTACGAATCTTCTCCTTGATGACGCCCCAGTCGGCAATCTCCTCGGTGTTGGAAACTTCGATCGTCTTAAATATGACTTGACGGGCACTCTCGACCAGATCCTTCGCTTCATCCATGGGAATAAAACCGCGCGAGACTATTTCCGGAGGAACCTGCAACTCTCCGGTGTGCTCATTGATGGCAAGAATAGGGATGACAATGCCGTCTTCGGAAATCAGACGCCTTTCCTTCAGGATGATGTCGCCAACCTCGTCGAGTGTTCCAACATCAATACAAACGCGGCCGACCGGAACGCGATCGACTTTTTGCGCTCCTGCACCATCGAATTCCAGCACATCGCCGCTTTCAAGCAGAAAGACGTTTTCGGGCACGATTCCAACCTGTTTCGCCGCCTCCGCATGTCGGAACAGCTGGCGGTACTCGCCGTGGATGGGCACAAAAAAGCGTGGCCGAACCAGGTTGAGCATCAGGTTCGATTCCTCCGCGCTGCCATGCCCGGAAACATGAACGGGCGGCTGGCTGCCGTCATCATAATGAATGTGGGCTCCCCGGCGATACAGGTGATCGATCATGCGGAATATGGATTTTTCGTTCCCCGGAATAACTCGGGCAGAAATCACGACTTCGTCGCCGGGTTCAATCGACGCCCAGCGGTGACGGTTCACCGCCACGCGTGGAAGCGCCGCCAAAGGCTCACCCTGGCTCCCGGTGAGTAATAGGACGACTTGAGAACGCGGCAAGTTCCGGAGTTCCTGCGGTTCGACAAGCAGCCCCGGCGGGATGTGAAGCTTTCCCATCTGCTGAGTGATTTCCGAAATCTGGTGCATGCTGCGCCCGAGAAAACACAGCCTCCGCCCACGCTCGTGCGCAAGATCCGCCACGATCTGCAGTCGATGGACAGAAGTCGAAAAACACGATATCAGGACGCGCCCTTCGGCAGCCGTCATGATTTCGGAAAGCCGCTCACGGACGGCGCGCTCCGACGGCGTGATTCCAGGTCTCTCAACGTTGGTAGAGTCGGAAAACAGCGCCAGAACACCTTTGCGCCCGTAATCAGCCAGCGTGTGCAGGTCGCTCTGACGTTGGTCCATCGGCGTCGGATCAAATTTGAAATCACCTGTGTGGATGACGGTCCCGACCGGTGTGGTGATGGCTAAGGCGCCAGCCTCGATGATGCTGTGGGTGAGATGAATGAAATCCACATGGAACGGCCCGATCTCGAAGGGGGCGCCGGGACGAATCTCCCGCATCTCGACACTTTCTTCAAGAGCGTGTTCAACCAGCTTCGCCTTTGCCAGGGCCAGAGTGAATGACGTTCCGTAAACGGGAGCGTCGATCTCATCGAGCACGTAGGGCAGCGCTCCGATGTGGTCCTCGTGGCCGTGAGTCAGGATGATCGCTCTAATCCGTCCCTGAATCTGGCGAAGATAAGTAATGTCGGGAATGATGATGTCGACTCCGGGCAGTTCGGAGTCCGGGAACATCACGCCGCAATCAACCACGATTGCATCGTCGCCATACTCGAAGACCATCATGTTCATGCCGAACTCGCCGAGGCCTCCGATGGGTATTGCTCGTAACTTATTACTGGAATTTGAGATGTTTGTTCCTCCTTGCTTTCAACCGAATATTATCATAGCTCCGCGAGGTTGAGATGGTCGACATCTGCCCCTCGCTATAATCAACTCCATCCTTCAGCGAAGGTGCAAAAAGAGCGCAATAAATTGCTCAAGGGAAAGCTCTTCAGCGCGCGCCCCTGAGGACAGTTCAAGCCGCCCCAGTTCCTGCTCGATCCTCTGGCGTGGATAGACCGGCGACAGGCAATTAATAAGCTTCTTGCGCTTGTAAGCAAAGGACTGTTTCAGGAATCTGAGGAACTCTTCCTCATCTTCCAGACTTACACTCCGACCAGTCGAAAGCATCTCAAAGCACACTAAAGCCGAGTGAACTTTGGGCGGCGGAGAAAATACACCAGGCGGGATCTGAAGGACCATGCGAGGCGAAGAATAGAGGCGAGTGAAAACGGTCAGATACCCGTAATCGCGCGTACCGGGATTGGCAACAAGGCGGTTGGCAACCTCGCGCTGGACCAGCAGACCCATCGCGCGAATGTGCCCCGCAAATCCCAGCACATGGTGAATGATCGGAGAAGTGATGTAGTAAGGGAGGTTGCCGAAAACGTAGCACTGATTCACGTCAGACTGGCGGCAAATAGCGCTGAGGTCCGTGAGAAGCACATCCGCGTGAACGATCTCTACCTTCGGCGCTTGCTCGAATTGCTGTCGAAGTTCGTTCACGAGACCGGGGTCGACTTCAATGGCAACAACGCGGCGCACGCGGGCGGCCAGCAGTTCGGTCATGGCGCCGTGGCCGGGTCCGATTTCGATAACAAGCTCGTCGGCGCGCAAACCCAGGGCGTCGACGATGCGCGAGCAATAACGAGTATCAGTGAGAAAGTGCTGTCCGAGCTTCGGCTGGCGGCGCTTATTCATAAGAACTCAGCAACGTGGAGACCCGCATCGAGCGGACCCGAAACGGGGGCGCGAGAGCCCTGTCATTTACCCTATCCACTTCATTCGAATCCAGAACCTTGACTTTGCACACTCCATCCACTAATTTAGCGTATTAAGCGAATTGAATAAATCCAGTGGATTATCCCCATGAAAATAGTTTTTGTTGCGTCTGAGAGTGTGCCCTTCTCGAAAACCGGGGGTCTGGCGGACGTTGTCGGCGCCCTGCCCAAAGCGCTGGCTTCCCTTGGCCACGAAGTGGAAGTCTTTCTTCCCCGCTACCGAATCACCAAGCCGGGAGCTGTTATTCCTGGCGCGGAGAGTCTCACGATTCCACTCTCGGGTGGTTATAAGTTCGCTTCCATCCAGGCAGCAGGGGAAGCAAACGGTGTCCGGACTTATCTGATGGAGTGCCCTGAGTTCTTCGACCGCGACGCGCTTTACATGGCCAATGGCAAGGACTATCCCGACAACGCCGAGCGTTTCGCAGCCTTCTCAATGGCGGCGTTGGAATTCATCAAGCGGTCGTCCAAGCCGCCGGCAGTCATTCATTGTCACGACTGGCAGTCTGCACTGGTTCCTGTCTATTTGCGGAGCCTTTATGCAGACGATCCGTTTTATGAGAAGACGTCAGTGCTGTTCACAATCCACAACATCGGTTATCAGGGCCTCTTTCCTCCGGAGATTATGCCTCTGGTATCGATCAATAAGAGCCTGTTCAAGGTCGAGGGGCTGGAATATTACGGCAAGATCAATTTCCTGAAGGGCGGAATCGTCTTTTCAGACTTTGTTTCTACTGTAAGCCAGAAATATGCCGAGGAGATCCAGACGGATGAATTCGGGCATGGGCTTGAAGGCGTCTTGAGAAGCCGTGCTGATCATCTGCTGGGTATCCTTAATGGAGTCGACTACGAGGATTGGAATCCAGCTACGGACAAATTGATTCCAGCAAATTACACGCCTGAGGACATGAAGGGAAAAGAGGCTTGCAAAAGGGCTTTGCTCGAAAAGATGGGAGCGCACAGTCCCATTCTGGATCGCCCTGTCATCGGTATTGTATCGAGGTTTGTTAAACAAAAAGGCTTCGACCTGATCGCACAAGTTGCCGATGAACTGATGCGGGAAGAGCTTTACGTCGTGGCACTGGGAACAGGCGAACCGGAATACGAAGAACTCTTCGTTTCACTGGCGGAGAAGTATCCGGAGAAGTTTCTTGTCAGAGTGGCTTATGACAACACCCTGGCCCATCAGATTGAGGCTGGCGCTGATATGTTCCTGATGCCTTCGCGCTATGAACCTTGTGGACTGAACCAGATCTACAGCATGAAATACGGGACAGTCCCGGTTGTGAGGGCGACCGGCGGCCTGGATGATACCGTTCAGCCTTTCGATGGCGAAAAAGGAACAGGATTCAGGTTCAGACAGTACTCGCCGGTAGCGTTGCTCGCCTGTCTCCAACGGGCCATTGCAACGTTTCGCGACAAAGAAGCCTGGTCAAAGCTGCAGCAAAACTGCATGCAGGAAGATTTTTCATGGACACAATCCGCCAGAAAATATGCAAACCTCTACCAGAACCTTTACGAGGCCAAGACAAGAGGAAAAGCGCCTGGGGCGATTGCGTTTTATTAAATTTCGGTATACACCGGGAGGATTCGACAGATGGCTGGAGGTAACATCCTGGAATTTAGCGATCAGAATTTTGAGCAGGAAGTCCTGAAGTCCGACAAGCCGGTGCTGGTGGACTTCTGGGCTGAGTGGTGCGCGCCGTGCCGCATGATTGCACCGGCGGTTGAAGCGATCGCCGCTGAATATGCCGGCCGGGCAAAGGTCGGGAAGCTGAACGTGGACGAGAACCAATCGATCACAAGCCGCTACAATATACGGAGCATTCCTACGCTGCTGGTTTTCAAGGACGGGCAGATCAAGGAGCAGATGGTCGGGACCACCTCAAAAGCTAACCTTGCCAAGCTGCTTGATAAGAATCTTTAGTCATTCCTGTACCTTGAACAACCGGCAGGAGTGGAAAATCTTCAGGGCTGTTGCACCCATGTTCTTGATTGAAGAGGCGGGTGCTTCGCGTCATTTGGCCCACGGATTCTCTTTTTATCAAGTTAGAATTTGAAAAAGAAGGTATTGATCCAAAGGTATGAAAACGAGCGATGGAAATACCAACGTAGTAATCGTTGGTCTGCAATGGGGTGACGAGGGTAAAGGAAAGATCGTTGATGCCCTTTCGCAATACTTCGACATCATTGCCCGCTATCAGGGCGGTGCCAACGCCGGCCACACTGTGGTCGCAGACGGCAAGAAGTTTATTCTGCAACTGGTTCCCACGGGCATCCTGCGACCCGATAAAATCGCAGTGATCGGTCAAGGCGTGGTCGTCAACCCCGAGGCTTTGATCCACGAACTGGATGCGCTTGAAAGCAGTGGGATCAATGCCCGCGAACGGCTTAAAATCAGTGATCGGGCCCACCTGATCATGCCCTACCATCGCAGTCATGAGGTTGCCGCGGAGCAGGCGCGCGGCGTGGGGAAGATTGGCACCACAGCAAAGGGGATTGGCCCCACGTACGAAGACAAGGCGGGCCGGCGCGGGCTGCGCACCGGTGACCTGTGCAACCCCGAAGCATTTCTGCGCAAATGCAAGACAGTTTTATCGGAAAAGGATCGCATCGCCTCAGCGCTGTTTGAGGGAGCTTCCTTTGGCGGCACCGAATGGATCGCGGAATATATTGAAAACGCTCGCCAACTGGTTCCTCAGCTGGTTGATGCGTCGGAATACCTCAACGATGAAATCGACCATGGCCGGCGCGTCCTGTTCGAGGGTGCGCAGGGCACTTTGCTCGATCTCGACCACGGAACTTATCCCTTCGTAACATCGTCAAGCTCCTCCGCTGGAGGGGCATCGACTGGCACTGGCGTGGGACCCACTCGGGTCGGCGCGGTCATCGGTATCTCCAAAGCATACACAACACGAGTGGGGAGCGGACCTTTTCCCTCAGAAATCCTTGGCGACGATGGCGAGGAGTTGCGGGCGAGAGGAAGCGAATACGGAGCCGTTACTGGGCGCCCACGGCGCTGCGGATGGTTTGACGTCCCGGCCGCGCGTTACGGCGCCCGGATCAATGGGTTAAGCGCCATGATCATCACCAAGCTCGACATTCTGGACACACTTGAAGAAATTCCGGTGGGGATGGAATACGAGTATAAGGGGAAAAGGTTCACCAGCTTTCCGGCGGACGTCGACATTCTCGATCAGCTTAAAGTTCATTATCGAGTTCTCCCCGGATGGAAGCAGTCGACATTCGGCCTCCGGGAGTTCTCACAGCTTCCTCAAAAGGCGCAGGACTATCTGCATTTCCTTTCGGACCAGGTTGGAGTCGAGATTGCCATGGTCTCAACCGGTCCTGAACGCGAGCAGACCATCTGG
>JAMCXS010000004.1 GCA_023474345.1 Acidobacteriota bacterium
CTGCCACCTGCGCAGAGTGACAGGGATCGCATCGCCGCCTTCTCCAAAGACCTGCGTCATGCCGAGCTTCTTACCCAGAATCGCTTTCACCATAATCACTTCACCACGGTTCAAATTCTCACGAGGCCTTTAGCACAGCTACTTGGTGTGTTCTTTTCCAAAGGCCTTGATCTCGATATCAACCCCGGCAGGCAGATCGAGCTTTGTCAGCGCATCAATCGTCTGCGTAGTTGGCTCCAGAATATCCACCAGACGCTTGTGGGTCCGGATTTCAAACTGCTCACGCGACTTCTTGTCCGTGTGCGGCGAGCGCAATACGCAGTACTTATTCTTGACCGTGGGCAACGGGACTGGTCCTGCCACCTGCGCCCCGGACCGCTTTGCGGTAGATACAATGTCAGCCGCCGACTGGTCCAGCACTCTGTGATCGTAAGCCTTCAACCGAATTCTTATTTTCTGATGCAGCATATTCACTCGTCTATTGAATGATTTCCGTCACGGAGCCGGCGCCGACCGTATGGCCGCCTTCGCGAATCGCGAACCGCAGCCCTTTCTCCATCGCAATCGGCGTGATCAGCTCAATCTCCAGGCTGACGTTGTCGCCCGGCATCACCATCTCCGTCCCCGCCGGCAGCGTCGCCACGCCCGTCACGTCCGTCGTCCGAAAATAAAACTGCGGACGGTACCCCGTGAAGAACGGCGTGTGCCGCCCCCCTTCTTCCTTCGTCAAGACGTACGCTTCCGCCTTGAACTTCGTGTGCGGCGTGATCGATCCCGGCTTCGACAACACCATCCCGCGCTCCACTTCGTCCTTCTCCGTGCCCCGCAGAAGCACTCCGATGTTGTCCCCCGCCTGCCCTTCGTCCAGCAGCTTCTTGAACATCTCCACGCCCGTCACCACTCGCTTGAAGCTCTCCGGCCGCAGACCCACAATCTCTACTTCTTCCCCTACCTTCACCTTCCCGCGCTCCACGCGCCCCGTCACCACCGTGCCGCGCCCCGAGATCGAAAAGATGTCTTCCACCGGCATCAGAAACGGCTTGTCAATCTCCCGAGCCGGCAGCGGTATGTAGCTGTCCACCGCCTCCATCAGCTCGTGAATCGACTTCTCCCACTGCCCGTCCCCTTCCAACGCCTTCAGCGCACTGCCCCGGATCACCGGAATCTTGTCCCCCGGAAAGTTGTACTTCGACAGCAGCTCCCGGACTTCCATCTCCACCAGTTCCAGCAGTTCCGGATCGTCCACCGCGTCGCACTTGTTCAGATATACCACGATCGACGGCACGTTCACCTGCCGCGCCAAAAGCACGTGCTCCCGCGTCTGCGGCATCGGCCCGTCCGTCGCCGCTACCACCAGAATCGCCCCGTCCATCTGCGCCGCCCCGGTGATCATGTTCTTGATGTAGTCGGCATGCCCCGGACAGTCCACGTGCGCATAGTGCCGGTTCTTCGTCTCGTACTCCACGTGCGCAATCGCAATCGTGATCCCCCGCGCCTTCTCCTCCGGCGCGTTGTCAATCGAGTCAAACGCCCGGAACCTCACCTTCGGGTTGTCCTTCGCCAGCACCTTCGTGATCGCCGCCGTCAGCGTCGTCTTCCCGTGATCAATGTGCCCGATCGTCCCCACATTCATGTGCGGCTTCGACCTGTCAAATTTTTCCTTCGCCATAACGACTCCGCATCGGTAATGTGCCAATCAGTAGTGAAATTCCTCGAAATGCGCTCGTGTGGTTTCTAGCATTTTCTGGAGCCGATGACCGGACTTGAACCGGTGACCCCGTCCTTACCAAGGACGTGCTCTACCACCTGAGCTACATCGGCACAAATGGCTAATCCACCCTCCTGGGCGGGAACTGCTGCCCGGTCGCCAGATCTGGAGCGGGAGACGGGGATCGAACCCGCGACCAACAGCTTGGAAGGCTGTGACTCTACCACTGAGTTACTCCCGCCCTCCAAATAGCAGCCATCCTTAAGTCCGACCGCGGGGCGACTCGCGCTATATTCTTTCGGACCTGGTGGACAGGGGAGGATTCGAACCCCCGTAGCTCGCAAGGAGCGGCAGGTTTACAGCCTGCTGCCTTTAGCCACTCGGCCACCTGTCCGAAGCTGACTTAGAAGTGCGCCGGTTCCCAAGGTTTGCTGGTCGCGCAACGGGCCTCCCTTTCTGGCCCTGCACGGACCATGGGTTACGTTACAATCCTTGCCGCTACTGCGCCTCAGCGGATATTATAGACCTTTTCGGCCGATCGTGCATCCCTTAACGCTGGCCGACCCAACTTTATCCCCGCAGCTTCCTAAGAACCTCAGCATGGAGCTGGCGAAGGGATTCGAACCCCCGACCCTCTGATTACAAATCAGATGCTCTACCGGCTGAGCTACGCCAGCGGCCACAAATTTCCTACTATACTTGCTAGCGCCACCAATTGCAATAGAGATCGAACAAAAAGCTAAACTTTCGCTTGCGCCCTCATTTTCGCAGAAGCCTCAATCGTTACCCTCAACATCATTTTACCTTCCAACGATCAGGAGCGCCAGCAGCGCGAGGTTAATGGCATGAGCCGCGTAGCAGAGCGGGCAGCCGGTACGCAGTATCCGCCGCAGCGCAAAGATCAAATAGAAGCCCAGAGCGACGGTCACAGCGCTTGCGGCGAGCAAGAGGTCGCCAAACGTGATGAGGTAGGACGCCATCCCCAGCCGAAATTCCAGTGCCATCCCCTGGCCCGCAATCGCCCAGGTAACCAGCGGAAGATAATAAAGGATGCCCAGCATTGAATTTGGCACTCCGAAGATGCTCCCATAGGGTGTCTGGATGACCGCCAGGCAGCTTGATCCCTCGCGCGCGCAAAGCATTTCCGGCACCCAACGAGACTTCTTAATTCGCCCGTAATACGCAAAAGTGAAATAGAGGGAATCCACCAGCCCCGCGAGCGATAGAACGATTATCAGTCCGCGTAAAATCACGATGTTTGGCCCCTGTGAAGTTCCTTTTCAGGGCCGCTCGCCGCTCCAGTGGAATTGGTTTGACTGTTCGAGCCCCAGATGGGCCAGCACGCGACAGCAGAACTGCGTCACCAGATCGTCGATGGTTTTGGGTCGATGATAAAACGACGGGATAATCGGGAAAATGTCCGCCCCGGCCTCCTGCGCATGAAGCATGTTTCGGAGGTGCACCCGGTTCAAAGGGGTATCCCGAATCGCCAGAATCAGCTTGCGGCTTTCCTTCAGGCAGACGTCCGCGGCGCGTTCGATGAGCGTGGAAGAAATGCCGTTGGCGATCTGCGCCAGGCAGCCCGTGCTGCACGGAATGATGACCATGCCATCCACGCGATAGGACCCGCTGGCAATGGAGGCGCCGATATCGGAATCGAGCAGGTAGGTGGTTTTCGGCGTGGCCGAGCCGGCAAGCCTTGCCGCAATGTCGGTTTTTTTTGTAACGTCAAGCTCCAACTCCTCGCGCAGAACTTTGAGGCCCGCGCCTGATATGACCAGGTGAACTTTTCCTACCCGCTCGTCGGCTTCGAGCATCTGGAGCGTACGGCGTGCAAACACTGCGCCGCTTGCGCCCGTCACCCCTAAAACTACCGTTTTCTTATCGATATTCGCGTTCGGAGGCATGAGTGGAATTCTCCGCCACTAGTTTCAGGAAAGTCAAGAAAAGCTGAATCCGCCGGTCTTTGTTATACTTATGAAGCGCAGCCGTGGGACCTTGTCACAATACTTGGATTTTCGCGCTGGCTTTTCGGTGCGGCATGGGGCGCATCGAAAATAAAAAGAACTCCGCCCGGGGCGGTTAGATTGGTTAGGCCATGACACCAGAAGAAATTACTGAAATGCTCAAGCAGGTCAAAGGTGGGAAGCTCTCCGTCGAAGATGCCGTGGACCGCTTGCGCAATCTTCCTTATGAAGATATCGGCTTTGCGCGCATTGACCACCACCGCCCGCTCCGCCAGGGATTCCCGGAAGTGATTTTCGCGCGCGGCAAGGCGCCGGAGCATGTGGAAGGCATTGTGCGGGGCATGCTGCGGAATCGCCATAACATCCTGATTACTCGCGGCAACGAAGAATTGTATGAACGGATCAAGACGCTCGACAAGCGCGCCCAGTTCCATGCGCTTTCCGGTGCAATTTCAATCTGCCGCGACCGTAAAATTCGCGGCAAAGGCAAAATCCTGGTGGTGAGCGCCGGGACTTCGGACATCCCCGTCGCGGAAGAAGCTCAGGTCACGGCGGAAGTGATGGGCAACCGCGTCGATTCGATTTACGACGTGGGTGTGGCCAACATCCATCGCATTCTCAGTGAAAGCCAGCAACTGCGTAGCGCTCGCATCATCATTGTCGTAGCCGGGATGGAGGGCGCGCTGCCCAGCGTGGTGGGGGGCATGGTCAGCGTGCCGGTGATTGCCGTGCCCACCAGCATCGGCTATGGCGCAAGCTTTCACGGCCTCGCAGCACTGCTCGGCATGCTGAACAGTTGCGCTTCCAATATCGCTACCGTCAACATCGATAACGGCTTTGGCGCCGGCTACCTTGCCAGCGTGATCAACCGATTGTAATCGTTTTTCGGCGTTTGCAATTGGACGCGGCCGGATTATGATGTATTCGGGTGCGGGTAAGCCTGAACCAAAGAGCGGGTCATCGGGTGATGAAAGTCCCGCCGCGCGGTACGTGCTTCGGCACGACAAAAGTCGCTTCCCCAGTAGGACGCCCGCACCCGTTTCAGACAACGCCTCCGTCCCAAGCTTTGCATCTGTGCCGCCCTTCGCGGGGCTTGTTAAACGTTTGACTGCTCTGTTCTCACTCATTCCCAGGGCTTACGCCCTGGGCCACCATCTGAAAGCTTAGCTTGCTACTCCGCTTGAGATGCTGTCACTTTTCACTGCCCGTAAGGCCCGGAGGGCCGTCCTATGGTGGCCCAAGGCGTAAGCCTTGGGACGGCGGGGCTTGCGGAATAAGCCCCCAGCCCCGAAGGGGCGATAGAATGAGGGGCGTCACTCCAATCCCCATCGCGGATCGACTGCAATTCCCGACTTCTCGAGAAACGCCAGCACTTCCTCCTGATAACTTCGCCTCCGATGATGCTCTTCCTGTCCGGCGATATAACGCAGCACTCGTTTCCGGTTTGACGGGCTCACGCTGAACGCTGTATAGCCCGCCTGCCAGGCAAAGTGCCGCTTATGTGGAAAGGTTTCATGCACCCATTTTGAAGAATTGGCCTTCAGCTTCTCGATAACCTCAGCGACACACAACGTCGGAGGAATGACGAAGAGTGCATGAACATGATCGTTGATTCCGTTGATCAGCAGCGGCGTGCATCCAATTCGCTTGAGTATTCCGCTCATATAGTTGAAGAGTTTCGGCCGCAGCTCTTTGTCAAGGAAGGGTTGTCGCTTTTCGGTGCTGAACAGGACGTGAATCAGAAGATCAGTGTAAGTGTGGGCCATCTGTGCCGCCCCTGCCGGGGCTTATTGAACTGTGATTGTTCTGTTCGTGCTCACTCCCACGGCTCACGCCGTGGGCCACCATCTAAAACCATAGCTCGCTACTGTGTTTTAGAAAATATCACTCATTACAGTTCAATGCCACGCGATTGAGGCCCGGAGGGCCGAGCGATGGTGGGCCACCATCTAAAACCATAGCTCGCTACTGTGTTTTAGAAAATATCACTCATTACAGTTCAATGCCACGCGATTGAGGCCCGGAGGGCCGTCCTATGGTGGCCCAAGGCGTAAGCCTTGGGATCGCAAGCCATCCACAACTTCACGTCCCAGCCCCGGCAGGGGCGACAGAATCTACTTCCCAAAAACGCGCTTGAAAATATCATCCACATGTTTCAAGTAGCGTTTCGTGTTGAAGACGGCGGCGATTTCTTTGGCTGACAGGCGGCTGCTGATGTCGGTATCGCGCTGAACGAGAGCTTTAAAATCCTCGCGCGTTTTCCAGACCTGCATGGCGTTGCGCTGCACCCAGCGGTAGGCTTCCTCGCGCGCCACGCCTTTTTCGGTCAAATCCAGCAGCAGTTGGCCGGAAAAGATCAGCCCCTTGAGCATGTCCAAGTTTTCCTGCATGCGTTCGGGGTAGACAAACATTTTTTCTACGAGGCCGGCGGTCTTGTCGAGCAGGTAATCGAGCAGGATGGTCGAATCGGGCAGGATAACGCGCTCAACGGATGAATGGGAAATGTCGCGCTCGTGCCAGAGCGCCACGTTTTCAAGCGCCGCCTGCGCGTTTGCCCGCACCACGCGCGCCAGGCCGCAGATCTGCTCAGAGGTCACGGGATTGCGCTTGTGAGGCATCGCCGAAGAGCCTTTTTGCTTCGCGGAAAAATATTCTTCCACTTCCCGGACTTCGGTGCGTTGCAGCCCGCGAACCTCCAGCGCGATTTTTTCGAGCGAGGCGGCGATCACGGCAAGGGTTGAGAGATAGAAAGCGTGCCGGTCACGCTGGATCACCTGCGAGCATGCAGGCGTGGTTTCCAGGCCAAGTTTCGTCAAAATCTTCTTTTCAACGGCCGGGCTCAGGTGCGAATAAATCCCGACCGCACCGGAAATCTTTCCCACGCGCATCTGCTCGGCGGCATAGGCCAGCCGCTCGCGGTTGCGCTGGGCTTCGGCATGCCAGATGGCGATCTTTACGCCAAAGGTGATGGGTTCGGCGTGAATGCCGTGCGTGCGGCCCACCATGGGCGCGTCTTTGAATTCGAAGGCGCGCTTTTTCAGCACCGCCGCCAGCCGCTCGATTCCTGCCAGCAGCAGCTTTGAAGCCTCGCGCACCTGGAGCCCCTGGGCGGTATCCACCACGTCGTTCGAGGTCAGCCCGAAATGGAGATAGCGCGCCTCGCGCCCTACGTGTTCCGCTACATTGGTCGTAAAGGCGATGACGTCGTGCTTCACTTCCTTTTCAATTTCCAGGATGCGCCGCACGTCGAAGCCGCCCTTGCGCCGAATGGCCCGCGCGGCGCTTTTGGGAATTAAGCCGGCTTCGGCTTCGGCCTCCGCCGTGGCAATTTCCACTTCCAGCCATTTTTGGAACTTGTTTTGGTCGCTCCAGATGGCGCCCATCTCCGGGCGCGTATAACGAGGGATCATAATTTCTCCACAGATTACGCGGATATTATCCGCAGATTACGCAAATTGCGCAGATTTAGAAAAAATAAAGCGGCGGTACTCCAGCGATTTTGCGCCGAAGTTCAATAATAAGCCAACCTCATGGCGGGTCGCCTTTAAATAATTGATCACCTGAGCTTCCTCAACTCCGGTAAGTTTTTGCAAGGCCTTCAATTCGACGATGACCGAATCAAAACAGATGAAGTCCGCGCGATACTCAGAGCTAAGCTGGATACCTTTGTACAAAACAGGCACATGAACTTCCCGGCGGAAGGGTATCGCTCGCTGCTGAAGCTCAAGCTGGAGCGCATCCTGATAAACAGCTTCCAGAAATCCGCAGCCAAGCTGGCGATGGACTTCCATTGCCGCCCCAATAATTGCGTGGGTCCGTGGGTCTTTTTTATCAACTTCCGACATAATTTAGCCAGTGAGTTTACCTTAAAATTTCTACCTTCTGCCTTTTAATCTGTGTAATCTGCGTAATCTGCGGATGATGTTATCTGTGTAATCTGCGTAATCTGCGGATGATGCAATCTGTGTAATCTGCGTAATCTGCGGATCAGAAGTGGAAGACCTCGGTAGGCTCGCTCTGGCTGGCAAGGTGCAGCTCTGCGGACAAAGGCCCGCCGCGTTTTTCCAAGGCTCGCGTAGCCGCAAAGTGCGCCAGCCCCGGATGATTATTTTTTTCGCTCAAGTGGGCCAGCACCAGCACCTGAGCCGCGCCATCGTAATCTTCGCTGAGGAATTCCGCCGTGGCATGGTTGGAAAGGTGCCCGTGCCGGCTCATCACGCGCTGTTTGACAAACCAGGGATACGGCCCCACTTTCAGCATGTCCAGGTCGTGGTTTGACTCGATAATCAGGCAATGGCAGCCGCGCGTGTGCTGCTTGACGAGTTCCGGAACGTAGCCGAGATCGGTAACCAGCCCAATCTTGATCCCTTCGGCCTGGAAGGTGAAAGCCACCGGGTCAACCGCGTCGTGCGGAATGGAAAAGGGCGCCACCGTGATATCGCCGATGGTAAATTTTTCGCCGGCGCTTATGGTTTCGACAGCCTTCAAGCGTGAATCCCAGGGAATCGCCTGGCGCGTGGCTCCGGTAAGGTAGACGGGAATCTTAAGGCCGAGAGCAAGCGACTTGAGGCCGTTCACGTGGTCCACGTGTTCGTGGGAAATAATCAGCCCATCAATTCCCTCGGGCCGCTCGCTTGCCGCCGCAAGGCGGTTATAAGTTGCCCGCTTGCTGAAGCCCGCATCCACCAGCAGGCGCGTCCGCTCCGTGGCAATCAGCGTGCAATTGCCTTTGCTTCCACTGCCCAGCACACAAACTCGGACGCTCAACCTGCCTCCTGGAATGATGAACTCGAAGCGGGCGTCAGCGCCGGCCCCGGCATAGCTTTTACCGCATTATAAGGCAGCTTGGCAGGAGCGGGAATTGAAAAAGGAGACGCAAGCGCGGAAGACCCGAGACCAAACCAGGGCTCCGTGCCCTCCGTGTTAAGTCTTTTCAGTCCACAAAGCCCACAGAGAGGAATTCTAGCCAGAAATGCAAGCATTTACGGCCTTGGAATGCGCAGCTATTTCCCCGCGCGTAGAGTGTAAACTGTGCCGGCCACCAGCAGAACGCAGGCGACAACGCTGGTGGCAATCAGCCATGGCATGGGGAAGAAGTACAGCACGGAACCCGCGAGGGCGCTCGGACGCGCCAGTTGCGCGGCCAGCCACGGAGCGGCGAAGACCAGCAAGGCAATCAGCACGCCGCCGCCCACCGCCAGCGCCGCCTTTTCCGCAATCATGATCGGCCTCAGCGCCCGCTCGGCGGCGGCACGCCGCGCGGCCAGCACGGCGCGCCACCAGACGCGCCCGGCTTCCGGCACCGGCGCCGCCGCGCGCAGTTGCTCGCTGTCCTTTTGGAACATTTCGTAGACAGCGACAAGTTCGGCGCATGAAGCGCAAGTCGCCACGTGCTGACGCAGGGGTTCCTCGAAAGCTTCTGGCGCGCCGCCCTTGCCCAGAGCTTCCAGAACCCGCTCTTCGTTTCCGCAACCCGTCTGTTTCATGGTCTTGCCTTCCTCAACTCCTGCATGTTATCGCGGCCGCTCCTGCCAATCAACGCCATCAGCTTTTTGCGCGCGCGAAACAGGAGCGGGCGGACGCTGGCCGTTTTCATTCCCGAATATTCGGCAATTTCTTTGTGGCTGGCGCCTTCGGCGTAGGCGAGCCACAGCAACTGGCGTTCCCGCGGCTTCAACTGCGCGAGCGCGCGGCCCAGATCCGAGCGCAGCGGAACGTTTGCCACGTCGCGATCTTCCGAAGGCAGGTCGGCGGCTTCGATGCCCGTGGGGCCGTGTCTCTGGATCGCCCGCCAGTGGTCGCGCAGCAGGTTCGTTGCGATCCGGAACAGGGAGTTTTTCTGATGAGCCGCTTCCTGCGGTGGGTGCGCCGCGGAGAGAAAACGGCAATAGCATTCCTGCAGCAGGTCGTCGGCCAGCGCCGGATCTCCCGACATGCGCTCGAGATAGGCCCAGAGCGGCCGGGCCGTGCGTTCGTAAATGATTCGGAAGCTTTCCTCGTCCACGGCGAGGGATTTTACCTCCGTCTCGGCTTCGGCTGCCGCAGATTCGCTTTTGGCAAGGCCCACGGCGCGCGTCAGCATGTTGTCGCCTCGGCTCACAGTTGAATCCCTGTCACGCCACAAGTTTATCCGCGTTGCGCTCGCGGTCAAGCAGGCCGAACTTCTTGGATAATCGATAGGAAACTCCGGCGGAAATCAGGAAACCCGCACCCAGCGCTACCGCCACGCCGCCCAGGACGAAGAACCCCTCCGCTGCGTTTGCAAAGTGGCCTCCGAGGATCAGAAGCGCAATGCCCAGCAAGAGCAGAATCACTCCGGCCTGGACCGAAGACAGAATTCGACCGTAGGGCTCGCGGCTCGGCTGTTCAATTCCGAGTGAAGCCACCAGTTGCTTGCCTGCATCGGAATCGAGAAATGTCAGGAACTCTGGACTGGAGCCAAGCTTTTCGATCAGCTTCGAGTTGACCTCGGACTGCACCCGGGCCACCTTCAGCCGGCGAATGGTGCTGAAAACCACCCAAAAAACCGCTACGATCCCGCCGAACACCATGATCATCGCTACAATTGGAATCGCCATTTGTTCCTCCTCGTGTGGTGGCCTTAGAAGCCAGGGCGGATCCCTGACCTTCAGCGCCGCCGCAGCCTTGCCGCTCGGCCACGG
>JAMCXS010000031.1 GCA_023474345.1 Acidobacteriota bacterium
TGCTTCACCGCTCTTTGCAACACATTGATAATACATGACTTACTAATTTGAGATTTTCCCGGACCAAAATCCCATTCGTCTCATTTGGCCGCCAATAAGTAGTGATAGCCTAGTAACAGCGGCTATCCATGCGCGCCTGTCACCCCGTCGCCGATTCGTGCTCTATCATTTGTCCTCTTGCATTCGACCCGCGCGGGGTATATATAACGAAATCGTGATTGCGGTTGCCACGCAATCGCGGAGTGAGCGGGCTGTGCATCACCCGCGGCCGATCCGGCCCATTTCGCCGCGCACGATCTTCTGCTGCGCGGCAAACGTCATCACGAAGGAGAAACCATGAAGCGCAAACGTCTTTGGGCTGCTGTTGGAGCTTTCAGCTTTCTCGCTACCGTAGGCTCCTTAGCTCTGCTTTCCTCCCCGGAAGCCAAGAATCCGGGGTTCAGTGGCGGTTCCTACCTCACCGTCATTAAGGACGCAGAGGGGAATTTCGCCTCCCGCTCGATCATTACCCTGCACGCTGACCACACAATGCTGGCAGTCGATTCCGGCCAGCAGGGCCCCACAAACTATTTCGGCAGCCAACTGGGCACGTGGCAGCAGGCCGGCAACCACCAGATCGCGGCCCGGACGATGGACTTCTGTTACCCGCTCAGCCCCGCCCCCGGGATCGCGCGCGCAGATTACGCCATCCGCCTCGCGCCTGATCGCCGTCACGTGACGGGCACCATCACCGTGAGCGCTTTCCCGCTGGACGACGGGAATCCCCAGGAAGAGGAAGGGACACCGATCGGGACTTTTACCTTCGAAGGCGAGTGGATAAAACCTTAGCCTGCATGACGCCTGCAGCGGTGGGCGGTGCGCATGTTGCGATGTAGGCAAGGTGTGCGGCCAGGGGGGGAGGGTGAAGATTTTTCGCCCCTCCGGGGCTGGGTTATCCGGTGCGCGTTGCTATCCCATGGCGTACGCCATAGGCTAACATCTTTTGCCCCTTCCGGGGGCGTCGCAACAACAAAAACCCTGGCCGCTTACCTGCCACTGACCCGACGCTGAAAGGAAGTAAAACAAGCTCTCGTCGCAGCAGCACCTGCGGCCCTTGCGGGCCCGGTACAGTACGACGAGAGCCAAGGATCTTGTAACAGCTTCTGAATCAACTCTGTCTGTGCCAGGGGAAAGGCAGGTTTTGAAGCCTGCCCTTCCTCCGGCGGTTAACTGCTTCCGCGCTGCCCTCTCAGAACAACAACTGCAGTGACATCATGATAACGCGCGGATTGTTCGCGGGGCCGGTAATGTTGGAGATACCGCCAAACTGCCCCGAAGTGGCCGTTATGTCAATGTTCGTGAGGTTCCAAATGGGATGGTTAAAAGCATTAATGAAATCGGCGCGGTACAACAGCGTAAAGCGCTCTTTAATCTGCGTCGATTTCGCCGCTGAGATGTCCATGCTGAACAGACCCGGCAGCCGGAGGCTGCTGATGTACGGCGACCACTGCGTAAGCTGGAAGGGCTGCAAAGTCACCCATGCAGGCTTCTCACCTGGCTGGCAGTTTGTCGTAGATCCATCCAGTTGCAAGGTGCAGGTGTTAAACCAATGAGTAAGGGACTGGTTGGGTGTGCTTTGAGGATTGCCGGTTGGCGCTACCCCAATTGGGAACGGCATCGGCAACCCGGCTTGCCACCGCGAAATCGCGCTGACAGACCAGCCTCCCAGCAGACGTCCCAGGAGTGGGTTGGCATTGCTTCCCCAACGCCGATGGGGGCCATAGGGAAGTTCATACAGGGCGGACATCTTGAACTGCTCCGGCACGTCATAGGGAGAGATCGTCCAAGACGGCTCGGAGTCGGTGGGATTGAGGAACGCCATCGCCTGCATGTTTTTGGACCACGTAAAATTGGCGTCGAAGTCCAAACCGTAGGACATGCGCTTTTGCAAATCGACCCAGACGCCATTATATTTGCTCTTGCCGATGGGAATATTCTGCTCCACGAGCCCGTTCAGCGGAAACTGAGGATAAGGAGCCAGCAACTGCTGGAGCTGGACGGTGGGCGCGGTCAGGTATGTTCCGCTCAGCAAGCTCAACAGAGGAGCGTTTTGAGGCACATCCGCGGCCGCCAGGAATGGGTTGGGCACACTCTTGGTGAGCTCCGTTACACCCAACGCGCGGTCTGTAAGGGAAAGGAAATTGATGTTCTGTGATACGGGCAGACGATCGATATAGCTGCCCACATAGGACGCACTCGCCAGCCAGTTGTGACGGAACTGGTGTTGAATACTCAGCGAGTATTGCTGGGTCCGTGGGATGTTCATGTTGGGATAGGCAATTTGGGAGATGCCCTGGCCGATACCGGTCGCCAGGCCGTTGGCGTTGCCCACCGGGAGCAGGATTCCATCCGGGAAGGGATTGGTGAGCGTGTTAAAGGGAATACCGGTCTGTACTGAGGTCAGCATGCCGGTGGTCTGGCTGAACCCCGGAGCCGCCCCAGGATTGCCAAACATCTGGCCGTAGATGATCCCGTATCCGCCACGAAGAACCGTGTCGTGCCAGAACCGGTAAGCGAAACCGAAGCGAGGACCAAAGTTGCCGTACTTCGGGTTGTAGATGCCCCGGGGATTGCTTCCGACCCCCGCAAACTCTAACCCCCCTGTCAAGGGCAATCCGGGAACAATCAACGGGCTTGCGCAGGTTTGGCAAAATCCCCGCGTCAGGGCGTTGAACCGGTCACTCAACGGTCCCAGATAGTCCCACCGCAGGCCAACGTTCAAGGTCAGCCGGGAAGAAACGTGAATATCATCCTGGCCGAACAACGAATAGAGATGCTCCATCAAGGCCGGGGCGCTCAAGCGCTGGATGAAACCTGAGGACGCATCGCCCAGCAGGAAATCCGCGATGGAATTTCCGCTGGTTGAGGTTTGCGCGAGAGGATTGGCCGTGGTGAAGATACCGTTGAAGCTAAAGTTCCCCGCAGAGAAACCGGGCTGCACCACGTTTTCTCCGATTTCCATGTTCTGGAAACCGAATTTCAAGTTGTGCTGGTTATAGGTTTTGGCAAGAATCACATCATTGGTAACGGTCAAGTCGGAAGGCGTGATCCCCGAGGGGTTCGAGCCCGCCCCGTTATAGTCTGCCCAGTTGAACCTGGGGAACCAGGCGCCCGCTTCACTGACAAAGGTCGGTGAAAAACCCAGGGTTCCTACGTTGAAGCCGCGGCTGATGCTGCTGCCGCTGATTGAATAGAACCGATCCAGGCCCGTCCGGACCATCAGCACGGTAGTGGGGTTGAAGGTGTGAGTCACCTGGAGGGTGAACATGTCATTCTGTCTCCCGAACGGCACGTTGCTGCTTGTCTCGGCAATGTTGTAGGGTTGCCCAAGCAGCGAGTAAACAAACCCGCGGGTTTCCGCCAGCGAGTTGTAGCCGTACTGGAAGAACATGTGCGTCTTGTCGGAAACGTTGTAGTCGAGCCGTCCCTCATATTCCGGGAAGTCATCGATAAACTTCCGGTTGGCGCCGGTATTGACCAGGTTGCCGAGGTGAGTGAACGGGTCGCCAGGAACGTTTCCCTCCGGGATCAAAGCAAGGACTGACTTCGCCACCGGATTGATATCACCGGGAGGAATAATGTTGCCAGTGAACGGTGTCCGGGTGCAGGTCGCTACCGTAGTGCAAGCGGAAGTCGTGAGCGGATTGTAAATGGTCTGGAGTGTGCCGTCGCTGTTGAATACATTGGAAAAATTTCCGTTCTTCTCCTGCGCGGTAGGAACGGAAACAATGAACGGGTCCGGCTGCACTTGTTTGATGTGTTGATAGGCAAAAAAGAAGAACAACTTGTTCTTCACAATGGGACCGCCCACGCTGCCGCCAAAATAGTTCTGGTGCCAAGGCAACCGGGGAATGCCGTGCGCGTTGTTGGTAAACGTGTTGGCGTTGAACAGCGTATTCTGGACGTATTCGTAGGCGTGGCCGTGCCACGTGTTGGTCCCGCCCTTAGTGATGGTGTTCACCACACCGCCCGTGGTCCAGCCGTACTCGGCATCGTACATCGTGCTCTGTACGTGAACCTCTTCAACCGTGTCGGCAATAGCGTTATAACCCACGCCCACGGCGTGCGTATTGACGGAAATACCATTCACCATAACCATATTGCCGACGTTCGCTTGTCCCTGGTACCCAGAGCGGCCCCCTTGCCCTGACATGCCGCCGCCGATGTCTTCCTGCTGGCTCCCGGCGGTATCGAAGGGACGAAGGTTCGTAACGGAACCTGTCACCGTAACCCCCGGCGCGTACCAGGTGCTCTCAATAGTGTTCAGGTTGCGGATCGGAATCGCCGCGACTCGAGCAGCCGAAATGGTCCAACTGTTCTCGCCGGACGTGGTTTGTAGAAGCGACGCATTGGCCGTGACCTGGACGTGTTCCGTCACGGCGCCGAGTTCCAGCCTGAAATCCAGGACGGCCCTCTGAGCGACGCTCAGCGTGACACCGCTCCGGATGAACTCTTTAAAGCCTGGCTTCTTTACCGTGAATTCGTAGCTTCCCACGGGCAGAAAGGGAAACTGGTAAAGGCCAATTGAATTGCTTGTGGTTGTGTTGATCGCCCCGGTTGCCGTTTCTCTTGCCGTAATGGTGGCATCCGGAACGGGACGGCCTGAAGGATCATAGACATGCCCCGTCACTGACGCATTGCTCACAGCAAACAGGGGCAAAGGCAAGAGAATCGAAACCAAAAGGATTCCCAGGATTTTGGTTCGCACAGGTGGCCTCCTTTGCAAAAGTCAAACGTGGTTCTGAGCCCATTGCTGGACCGAACTGTTTGATTGGATTGACTTTATAAGTTGGAGACTAGTAATGAGTTCCAGTGTGAGGTAACTGGAAATACCCCGATTCACCCGCACTCATATTCACGGACCTTCTAACCCCGTTTTCTTAATAGATGGCCCGCTTCCCTGCCCCGGCGCAAAATCCTCAAACAATTATGCGCTGCACTTTTTATTCGGGTCGCTTTTTGTTTTATATTCTGAAACAGCGTTTTTGTCAATACAAAAAATCGCAGGGTTTAGGAATTAGTAGTTTGTATACTATGATATAGTATGCGTGTACTGAACAGTGACCTTACAAATGTGCAATAATTTGAGTCAATTCTAATATACTCAAAGAGCTCCCTCCGCTCTACCGGGTGTCTTTGCGGCGTTACCCACGCCAAATTCGCCGCGCCTTGTAACCTGAATCGAATCCCCCAGCCCTACCTGGGTGCTGGCGACCGAACACCTTCGGATGAAGAAGGTAGGAATAGGGTCTTCCCCCGGAATTTGCGGAGTCACTCCCTCTATACCCGCATACCGAACATGCAAGGCCGGCTTAGTTTTTGCCGCGAAGCATAAGTGATGCAGGGAGCGCCTGTTGCTGGCCCCGCGTGGCGGGAACGAAAACAGGCTCTCATTCCCGTAGCACATGCGGCGCTGCCCGCTTGAAGCGCTACGATGAGAGCCCGAGTCTTGCTGCGATTCTGGGTAAGGACCGTTCTGTGCCGGGGGAAGGGCGGGTTTTAAAGCCTGCCCTTCTCCCTGGCGGTTAAGTGTTCCGTGGTGCTCTCTTAGAACTCGAACTGCATCGAGAGCATGACGACGCGCGGGTCACCGTCTGGGGTGTTGTAAGGCGCATACTGGCCAAAGGTCCCGGACAGGGCATTATTGTCCACGCTTTCATAGCCCCAACTGGGATGGTTGAAGACGTTATCGCAATAGGCCTGAATCTTAAGGTTGTAACGCTCCTTAATCTTTATAGCCTTCGACAGAATAGCCGCCGCCTGGAAGGCGCCCGGTCCCCGCATATTGGGCATGTACGGAGACCATGTCTGAAGTTGGTCGGGCTGCAACACCACCCAAGCGGGGGTTTGATCAAGGAGGCAATTGGTTGTCGTGCCGTCGGCCAGCAGGGTGCAGGTGTTAAACCAGTGATTGAGGGTCTGGTGCGCGGTTTTCACAGAAGCACCCGTTGGCGCAACGTTGAAAGGAGCCGGGAGGGGGAAGCCAGCTTGCCACCGCCAAGTGGAACTGACCTGCCAGCCTCCGATCAGACGGCTGATGAAGGGGTTGGTGTTCGCCCCGAACATCCGCCCGGGTCCAAAAGGAAGATCCCACACCCCGGAGAACTTGACTTGCGCCGGTGTGTCATAGGGCGAGAGGAAGTAAGAGGGAGCAGGATCGGTGGGATTCAGGAACTGCACCGCCTGCATGGTCTTGGACCAGGCGAAGTTCATGTCAAAGTCCAAACCATGAGACATGCGCTTGTTCAGGTCCAGCCACAGCCCGTTGTATTTGTTCTTGCCGATGGGGATAACGTTCTCCGTCACCCCGCCAAATTCGGGATAGGGAAGCAGCAACTGCTGTTCCTGGATGGTGGATTGATTCATGAACGTTCCGTTCAGCACGCTCAGATAGGGCGCATTGACGCTTTGGAGATGAGCTGCATAGAGCGGGTTATCCACCGTAGAGGTTAGCGCCCCAACACCTAAAGCCAGGTCCGGCAGAGAAAGGTGATTCAAGTTCTCGGATACCGGCAACCGCCGTATATAGCTGCCCATGTAGGTAGCACTCACCAGCCAGTTCTTCCGGAACTGGTGCTCAACGCTCAGCGAGTATTGCATGACCTGGGGAATATTGGTATTCGGATCGGTAAAGCCGACGCCTTGGCCGACGCTGCTTGCGAGGCCATTGGCCGCGCCCACCGGGGTCAGAACTCCATCCGGGAAGGGATTGGTGAGATCGGTGACCGGAATACCTGTCGTGGGTGGCTGCAGGATGTAAGTCGTCTGGCTGAAGCCTGGAGCCGCGCCGGGATTCTGCCACTGCTGAGCGTAGACGATGCCGAATCCGCCGCGGACCACCGTGTCGCGCCAAGTCCGGTAAGCAAAACCGAAGCGAGGACCAAAGTTGTTATAGTGAGGGTTCGTGATACCCCGAGGATTGCTTCCAACCCCCGCATACTCCAACCCTCCCATCAAGGTCATTCCAGGCACCTGTATGGGATTTGCGCAGGTCGTGCAGAATCCCTCCGTAAGCGCATTGAAGCGGTCCGTCAACGCTCCCTGGTAGTCCCATCGCAGGCCGGCGGTCAAGGTCAGATTCGGCGTGACCTGAATATCATCCTGGGCAAACACCGAATACAGATGCATCATCAATTTAGGATCGCTGTTCCTCTGAATGTAACCCCCGGCCGGATAACCCAGCAGAAAATCCGCTATGGAATTTCCGCTGGCCGAACTGGGATTGAGGGGATCGGCGGTGGTGTACGTGTTAGTGAAGTTAAAGAAGCCCGCCGAGGCGCCAGGATTCACCTGGTTCTCCCCGATTTCCATATTCTGGAAGCCGAACTTCATGTTGTGCTTGTTGTAGGTCTTGGCCAGAATCACGTCATTCGTGTAGGTCAGATCGGAAGGATTGATCCCCGAAGGGTTTGCGCCGGCGCCGTTATAATTCGACCAACGGAACATGGGGAAATTCAGGCTGGATTGGCTGACATAGAGCGGCGAAAAATCCAGCTTGCTGACGCTGAAGCCGTCGCTGATGCTGCTCCCGCTGATGGACTTAAAGCGATCTAAGCCCGTCCGAACTTCCAGGACGGTGGTGGGGTTGAAAGTGTGAGTCACCTGGAGCGTGAAGTCATCATTCTGCCGCGTAAACGGCGAATTGCCGCTGGTTTCGGCCAGGTTGTAAGGCTGCCCCTGGAAGGAGTACGCGTAGCCCCGGGTTTCCGCAAGGTTGTTCCAGCCATACCGGAAGAACATGTGCGTCATATCGGAAATGTTGTAGTCGAGTCTCCCACTGTACTGCGGGACATTATCAAGTTTCTTCCTTTGGGCACCTGAGACATTGGTAGCCCAGTTGTCGAGGTGAGTATAGGGGTCGCCGGAGTTCGATGCCAGAGGGTCCGGAATGTAAGCAAGAACCGACTTGGCCACCGGATTCATCTGGTCGGGAGGAATAATGTTGCCCTGGAAAGCTGTCCGCGTGCAGGACGAGGCGCCTGTCGGGCATACCGTCGTGAGCGGATTATAAATGGTCTGGAGGGTACCGCTGGTGTTGAACTGGTTGGAAAAATTGCCGTTCTTTTCCTCCACGGTAGGGACGGAAGTGGTTATGCTGTCCGGCTCCACTTCCAGAAGTTTTTCATAGGCAAAAAAGAAGAACATTTTGTTTTTCAGGATGGGACCGCCGACGGCGCCGCCGAAGAAGTTCTGGTGCAACGGGTCCGCATTTTTATTTACGCCGTAATAGTTCTCATCCCAGGCCGCGGCGCGGAAGACATTATTCTTGACGTACTCGTACGCGCGGCCATGCCAGGTGTTGGTCCCGCCTTTGGTAATGGTGTTGATCACGCCGCCCGTGGTCCAGCCGTACTGAGCGTCGTACAGCGTGTTCTCCACATGAACCTGTTGGACAGTATCCGAGATGGGGTTAAAGCCGACACCGGAAGCGTGCGTATTGGCGGAAACCCCGTCGACCAAGACCAGGTTGGAACTGCCCTGTGCCTGCCCCGGTTGCCCGCTGAAGCCTCCCTTCGAGGAGATACCGCCACCGATGTCCACGCACTGCATCTCGGCAGTGCCATAGGAGCTAGGGCTATCGTCAAAAGTGGTCACGGTAACTCCGAGAGCGTACCATGCGGCACTGTAGCTGGCCAGGTCGCCAATCGGAATCGCCGCGATTCTCTGCGCCGAAATGCTCCAGTCGGTCGAACCGGACGTGGTTTGCAGCATCGACGCATTGGCGGTTACCTTTATGGATTGGGTCACGGCGCCAAGTTGCAGCTTGGCATCCACGACGGCACTTTGCGCGACCTGCAGAGTAACGCCGCTCTGAATGTACTTCTCGAAGCCTTGCTTCGAGAAAGTAAATTGATAATCGCCTGGACTCAAAAACGGGAATTGATAAAGTCCCACGGCATTTGTTTGGGTGGTATTGACAGCCCCTGTACGCGTTTCTGTCGCCGTAATGGTGGCTCCCGGAATAGGGGCGCCAGATGGATCGTAAACGTGCCCCGTCACCGACGCGCTGTTTCTCTGCGCAGCCAGGGGCAGGGCCACGAACATTAACGACACAACAATCCCCAGGATTTTCGTTCGCACTTATATCCTCCTTTACAAAAATGAAATACTCTTCAAGGCCCAGTCGTGGCCCGACGCGCCTAGCTGGATTCGCTATCAAACCGGAGGTTAGAGGTGAGATTGCAATTAGGCGACTGGAATCCTGTGGTCCCCCAATACTCGCTCTGCTTGCGGACGCCCTGCGAGCTTCCCGTGTCAGAGTGCCCGCTTACCGGTCCAGAAGACTTTCAGTTTTTAAGCGTCAAGTTGTTGTGACTACCAGCAAATTCATTCACGAGAATGAATTCAACGCACGGGTGCGAAATTTACCCCAACAAAAAGCAGATGTCAAGAAAAAAAGTAACAACAAAAAGTAAGAAACAAAAGCAAGAAGGAAGTATAAAGGACGGAATCCGAAATGGCTTGAACTGGCTGGACATATTGGATATGGATTTTACAGATTACAGTGGCTCCCGTGAAATCTGAAAACCGGCAAACACATTCCGTGCGCCCTGGCAGTGCGCGGGATTTTTGAGAGGCTCTCCGTTTTTGGCAGTTGCTGAGGGGTCTCGGCAGGCGGGCTTGAACCACTCGCTATGGCGTTGCGCCACGCGGGGCTTCTAGGTTCCAGCGGCTGAACTTGCCTGGATGTCCCTGCTCAGTGCGATCACATAACTCACGAGCTCTTCGGCCTGCTTCTGGTACTCATTATCCAAGTAAACCGTGGGCCGGCGCATGCGGTCCGAGGGGAAAACTCCGCGCTGCACAAGGACCCGTTTCTCAATATAGATTGCAAGTTCCAGGTGCTGGAGGGCAAAAACCAGGAAGGGTTGTAAACGATACGATAAGGCCTTCGCTCCCGCAGCGTCGCCGGAGTCATAAAGGCGAAAAATCTCCGCGCCCACGTCAACGAGCCCGGAGCCGGGCATGATTCCGCATGCTCCGTGGGCCAAGCCGTCAATGACGGCAATGCCGCCCATTCCGTAAAGGACTTGAAGCCTGCCGCCGGAAGCCCGGATGATCTCCGCGCACTTCTTCCCTGGCAAGACAACTTCCAACTTGGCGAACAGGAAGTTTGGGCAACGTTCGGCCAAATCCACGAAGAGCTTTGCGGGCAGGCCTGCGCCGGTGAAGTCAGCGTCCTGCACCATGACCGGAATGGATACGCTGCGGCACACAGCCTCGTAAAATTCGGTCAGCTCTCTAACGCCCAGCGAACACCAATCCGGCGCCACCACCATCAAGCCGTCGGCTCCAATCGATTCCGCATAACGCGAGAACTCGACCGTGGAATGAGTCGAACCACTGCCGGTGCTGATAAAAACCGGGACACGCCCCGCCGTCTGCTCGACAAGAATCCTGGCGACGCGGTACCTCTCCGGGTCAGAAAGTTTATAAAACTCGGTTCCAAAGGCCGGCGCGCACACTCCCACCGCGCCCATCTGAATGGCAAAGTCAACCTGATTCCGAAAAGAGTTCTCGTCGATGCTTTCGTCGGCATTGAGCGGCAACAGCATCACAGGAACAACGCCTCGTAGTTTCAAAATCGCCCCCTCAAAGGAATGGACCTACACAACCTTCATTCGAATCGCAATTTGCGACTCGCAAGCTCCCGTCGCCGGGAAACGTCCGGCCGGCGGGGCTTGATCCCTCGCATCCGATATCATAGCGTCGATAGAAGCTATTGCCAATCTCGCGGAAAGAGCCAAGGCTGATCGATTTGCAGGATTGGTTCGGATTCAGGAAACGTCGGCTATTTCGCCCGCCAGATCTTTTGCCGATCCAGCGAACTCGCCGCCTCAAGTCAAATCAATCTCGATCCACTCGACGGGGCGGCCGGCCGCGTTTTGCTCGTGATATTCCACGCGCAAGGATCTTCCCTGAACGGGCATCTGATACTTTTGTGCTTTGCCACCAAAAAGATGTTCGGTTACATCAGCGCGAACCGGCGCGTCTTGCCTTTGGATCGTAGCTGTTCCGTTGCCAAACGGCACAATCCCCAGCTTGCTCGCCCGCTGAATTCCTTCTTCGGTCTTTGAGCTGATGACCACAGAAGCGGTAGCTTCGATCCAGTCGCCATACTTTTTCTGCCCGGGTGTGCCCGTCAGACCTTCTTTACGCAAAGCGACCAGCACAACTTCATTCCCTTCCCTTCTTGCCCATGAAGAGGTTCGGGCCGCCCGGGTAGGTCCCACATATTCAGCTCCGATGGGCTCGATGGAAAAGATGTTGTTCGGCCTGAGCACCGCGCTGAGCCCGTTGTACTTTGCCACCCATAAAGGCTGCGGGAAAGCGTCCACCTCGTCACCGGAGAAGCTGTTCAACGAACCCAAAGTTCCCACCGCCGCAGAATCAAACCAGATCGAGGGCATGGTTGGCCAGTCATATCCGCCCGAACCGTAGGTCGGCATCCCAATTTCTCCCAGAAGACTGCTGAAGAAAAAACGCCGGTTTGCCTCCAGGTCGTATTCGCCGGCGCAGAGAAACATATCGTCCGGACTGTGCAAATCGAAGTAATCAATAAATAAGGGTGAAAGCGAATAGTACATGACGGCCAAGTCGGGCTTTTCCTCCCGCATCGCCTTCACGACCACGTCGAGTCCTTTCAGCAGCAGCTTTTCTCCTGCCCAGTTCATGTCTTTCGGCCTGCCGGAAGCAAGCGCCGGCAGCTCATAACCAAAGTCGAATTTCACAAGGTCGGGGTTGTAGCGGCGGATAAACTGCTTCGCCAAGCCCCGCAGCACCCGGCCCACTTCGGGCTGCGTCACGTCGAACAGGTAATAGCGCGAAGGTAATTCTCGCTTGGCTATCGGCTCGCCATCCACGCCTTGCAGCATGTGCTCCGGACCCAGTCCCAGTTCGCCAGGGTTTTCACAACGGAGAAATGCCGCCCACATTCCCAGCCTGTGCCCTTCGGAACGAATTCGGCTCAGGAAGGCATCAAAATGCGGGAACCGCTTGTCATCGTGCTGCAGGCGTCCGTATTGGCCTTCCCACTTGGCATCAATCACAAACGTCTTCGCTTTCATGCCCGCTGCCTGCATATCGTTGTAAATCGATTCCAGCATCTCCTGATCGAAGCTGGTGTAACCCCTATCGGCGGCGACTTCAGCACCCCAGGTGTTGAATTGCGGGCTTAATACCACGGAATTCTTTGCAGGCGTGTTTTCTTTTTTGGCAATCACGCCGGCACTTGCCAGGCCCAAATAGTAGCTCCGGATGGCTTCGTAGTAATTTGGTCCCACGCTCCAGTAAAGCCGCGCACCCAGCTCAACCTTTCCCGGCCCGTGCAAGTGTTTCCACAGATCGCTTCTGTAGCTCACAAATAAGCTGTGACGTCCCGAATCCGTGTCAAGGAAAAAATCGCCCGCCGGCAACTCCGCCAACCCGCAGGAAAAAGCGTCGGAAAGGTGTTCCTTCATGGCTCCTTTAATATTGATACCGGCGCCGCTTCGATGAAACCCTGCATAGTAGTGCGCGGGAAGCCCCCATTGCTGCGTTAGATGGCTGCCCGCAGCGGCCCCATGGCCCAGCCAACTGACAGCCTTGAAATGCATATCCTTCGTAATGAGAGGACTCAAGCTCGATCCTTCGCTGATCCCCGGCAGGAGCAAATAGTTGTGCTCAAGAGAAGGCCTGGCGCTGCGCCCGGCGCCTTCCGCAAAGTAGTAAAATGCCACAACTTCGTCGTCACCCGGAGTCTCGTACTCGACTGGTTCCAGCCACAATCCGCGGTCATCAAAACGCCACCGCACGGTGAGCTTCCCAGTTCCGTTCACTCCCTCATAGGTTATTTGCGCGCGGTTTGCCTCGTATTGAAAGCTGGTGGGCCTTCCTGAAACACATTGCCGCTGGCCTCGCGGGGCGGCGGATTCCACTATGACGGCGGGCTGCATCCGGCCCTGCGCCATCACCCGGCCCTTCGAGTCCGAAAATCGCAGGAGGTCGTCCTCCCGCGACCATTCCCATAAATAGGTTTGTCCCTCGGCTCTCATCTTCTTCTGGTCACCACTTACCCGCACCGGCCGCTCAGCGGCGATTGCGTCCTTCCCGGCACCTGCAAGCAGGAGCGAGCTGGCAGAAATTTGCATGAACTCTCGACGATTTACGGCGCTCATATCACCTCCTAAATTGCGATGGCTAAATCCGTGCAGGGTTCAGGAAAGAACTTTTCTACGGAGTCTTACGTTTGTCAAGCCGATTCTCGCACCCGGCTTTCCGCCAGGATTATTCGTGAACTCTGCCCGTGCTGCCAGGCGGCGGAATTTCAACCTCGCCCGCCTTACAATGCTTCAGGAATGATGCGAGCTAAGGCGAATTTCGAATCAGTGTGATGCCTGTTAAAGAACCCAGATCCAAGGTCAACCGACGCGCCGCCAGTCCATCGGGTCAAAGAAGCAAAGGTGATGGTATCCTATAGATGTTGTAAAAGGCCGCCTGTGAGTACCGGGACGCACGTCCTGCGGACGAAAGACAGGTGTGAGTATGTCTGGCGCAAAGGCCAGCGCTTCTAGATTCGCGCTAGATCCGCCAATGATGCTGATTGGGCCGGGCGTTTCAGAAATTATCGGAGGGGGAAGGTCGAAGGATGGAATGGACCCACGAAGAAGCTGTTGCCCACATTGTGGCGGGGGCACAAGCGCACTGGAATCTTGAGCCGGCGCAACTGGTGGAAGAAGCCCTGCGGCGCAGGGAAGGCGTGCTCGCCAGGGAAGGGGCGCTGGTGGTCCGCACGGGGGAATTCACCGGAAGGTCTCCTCAGGATAAGTACATCGTGCGAGAGGCCTCAACCGAGGAAACGGTGGATTGGGGCACGGTAAACCAGCCGATGTCGGAAGAGCAGTTCGAGGGATTGTTCAAGAAGCTCGTGGCCTTCCTGGAAGGCCGCGAAGTCTTTATTCAGGATTGTTCGGCGAGCGCCGACCCGCGCTATGCGCTGCCGCTGCGAGTGGTGGCCCAAAAGGCCTGGCATGCTTTGTTTGCACACCAAATGTTTGTGCGCCGTTCCTTACATCACTCGCAAAGCTCCAGCAAGGAGTTTGCCATCTTCTTTGCCCCCGAGCTAACCGCCGACCCCAGTCAAGACGGGACACGATCAGGTACTTGCATCGCAATCAATTTCAAACGTCGCATCGTTCTGATCACAGGGACGTTTTACGCAGGTGAGCTGAAGAAGGCGGTCTTCACAATCATGAATCACTTTCTCCCCGTTCAGGGAGTTCTGCCGATGCACTGCTCCGCCAACATCAGCCCGGACGGCCAGACCACGGCAGTGTTTTTCGGGCTCTCAGGCACGGGCAAGACCACGCTTTCAGCCGATCCCCGGCGTCCCCTGGTGGGCGATGACGAGCATGGATGGAGTGAGCAAGGGATTTTCAACATTGAAGGCGGGTGCTATGCAAAATGCATCGGGCTCTCGCGGGCCAAGGAACCCCAAATCTGGGACGCCATCGGCTTTGGCGTGGTCCTGGAAAATGTGGTCATCGATCCCCGCTCGCGCCAACTCGACTACGCCTCAAGCGAGCTGACCGAGAACAGCCGCGCGGCTTATCCTATCGAGAACATTCCCAAAGCTGTTGCTTCCGGCGTGGCGGGCCATCCCGCCTACGTCGTCCTTCTGACGGCGGACGCCTTCGGGGTGCTTCCGCCGATTGCCAGGCTCACCCCGGAGCAGGCGATTTATCATTTTCTCAGCGGTTATACCGCCAAAGTTGCCGGGACAGAGCGTGGCCTGGACTTGAGCCCGGCAGCAACATTCAGCGCCTGCTTTGCGGCTCCTTTCCTTTCCCGCCCAGCCCAGGTTTACGCGCGCATGCTTGGTGAAAAGCTGGTCAAGCATGGGGCTACCTGTTACCTGGTCAACACGGGATGGACGGGAGGGCCCTACGGGATAGGCCGGCGGATCGATCTGCAGGCCACGCGGGCCATGGTAAATGCCATACTTGAAGGCAACCTGGACTCTGCCGAGGTCGTGGTCGATCCGGTCTTCGGCCTGGCTGTCCCCCGCCACTGCCCGGGAGTTCCCGGCACGTTGCTCAATCCCCGCACCGTCTGGAATGACAAGCAAGCTTACGACCGCACCGCCGTCGCTCTGCAGGAGCGCTTCGCCCGCAATTCCGACCACTCCAAGGTCTTTAACGCGACCTTATCCTGAAGGGAAAGGCGAGGACGCCAAGCCGTATCGGAAGTATTCGCATAAGGTTATTGGGCGTGGCCGCGCGATCTCGCTACGAAATAACCTCTCCTTTAGCCGCATCCCAGACGGTCTTCAGGCCGCGTTTCAATGCAATGTTTCCTATCCAGGAAGCGCGCGCAGCCTCGACTCCCACCGTTATCGGCGCATTGGGCGTTTTCCGCGTGCGCACGCAATCAAGGAAGTTTTTCACGTGGTCAATGGTCCCATCGTGCTCGGCGCGGGCAAAGATTTCCGGCTCAGGATATTGCGACCCCGGCACAGGCTTCACGCCTTCGGGATAAACCGCCAAGTGCGCCCGGTCAATCTTCAGCGTCGCATGGGTTCCACGAAACTCAATTCCTCCGTGGTCAATGCTGTCATTGAGCGCGCCGGTAAAAGCCACCGAGAATTTTCCCGGGTACTCATAAACCGTCGTAATCGTGTCCGGGCACTGCCAGTTCATCAGGTAAAGGTCGCCGGTGGTTGTGGCGGTCATCGGCGCCGGCTGGTTCATGTACCACTGGATTACATCGATCCAATGGGTCAGGAGGTCAGTAAGAATTCCTCCGCCAAAATCCCAGTAAAATCTCCACCAGACGAATTTTTCGGCGGTAAATGGCTGGCCAGGAGCGTCACCCAAAAACTTGTTCCACTCCAGTTGTGACGAATCAATGTTGAAAAGCTTGCTCCCGCCTTTGCGCGAATGGTAATTCTGATACCAATATGTATGAATAAAAGTAATTTTGCCGAGCTTCCCCGAATCAACAATATATTTGCCTAATTGATAGTGCGGCCAGCTTCGCTGCTGAGTCCCGGTTTGCACAATGCGCCCGCTTTCTTCCACGGCCTTCACCTCTTCCGGGCCCTCCGCAAGTGAATGAATGACCGGCTTTTCACAGTACGCGTCTTTGCCGGCTCGGACGGCGTCGATCAACATCTGCTTATGCCAGTGGTCCGGCGAACCAATCAGCACGGCGTCGATGTCCTTCCGGTCGAGCACCCGGCGGTAGTCGTCCGTGGCCGTGGCGATCGGGACGGCCAGCTTCAGGCCCTCCTGGCGTCGCGGTCCGTACACATCGCAAATTGCGACAATTTCCACTGAAGGTTGGAGGGAAAAGATCTTCCCAACATATTGCGCCCGATGACCTGTACCCAGTATCCCCATCCGAATCCGGTCGTTAGCTCCCAATACCCGCGCTGGAGCAAATCCTCCCAGCGCAGCAGTGGTGGCGCCCAAAAGCGCCGAATCTTTAATAAAATCACGTCGAAAAATTGCTGTTTCAGGTTTAATTTGTCCCATCGCGGTTCTCCTCGACAAGGGATATTAGCGCAACGTTGTGCATTGGCAACAAAAATTTGCGCGCCGGAAAACAGGGCGAGAAGCATCCTACTCTATTGCAGAGCGCAAAGGCGGGGCTATAAGCATCTTCGGCCGGGAAAAAGGCCAGATTCAGGCAAGCTCGGCGCTTGCCAGACGACCTTAGGCAGAGGGAATCTTGCAGCGACGCAAACCACACAAGCAAAAAAATGACACATTGTGATCAAAAAGTGTCGAAAAGAAGACGACAATGCAATAGTTGACCCGGGACAAGAACGGCTAAAACACTCCTGGTCCTTCATAGGAAAACGTTTAGAAACGTCAGGAGTTTCAAGCGGAATCGCGGCAGTTGGCATCCCATTTGCTCTTTAGGCTATCAAAAGTATTGAGGAGCGAGCCATGCTAGACAAAGACGACCTCCGTAGAATTCACGAGGAACGAGAAGTTCACGAAAAATGGTGGAAAATTTCCCGTCACGTCGTTGCCGATCTTTTAGAGGCTTGCTCGGTCTGTGGAACTGTTCGCGAACGGGAACACCTGACCCGCTGCCCATGGTGCGAGGATGTCTATCTTTGTCCTAAGGGTTGCGCGCACACGCACAATTCACAACTTCACCCGAGGGCCTCGTTCTGGGCCTAGCAGGCGGCGCTACTTTGCGGTTCAGGTTGGTCCGGTAAAGGACTAGGGGTTTGGCGGCCGGTAAGTCGCAGAGGTCGTGTCGGTTTCCCAAACTGTCACGGAATGGATCCGCACACGCTGGCGCTCGATTTTCCGGTCAAGTTCGGTGCCAAGATAATACGCCAGATTTTCGGCTGAGGGGTTGAGCTGTTTAAAAGGCTCCAGGTCATTCAAGAAACGGTGGTCAAAAGATTCCACAAGCTCCTTCAGGGTGGCACGCAAATCGGCAAAGTCCACGAGCAATCCGATAGGATTCAACTTTTCACCGGCCACAGTCACCTTAACCCGGTAGTTGTGTCCGTGAACGTTTTCACACTTACCCTTGTAGCCCCGCAAAGCGTGGCCTGCTGCAAAAGAATACTCGACTGAAACCTCAAACATTTCTCCTCCGGCATCCCAGTTCTGTGGCGTGCCTATCGGCTCACTTGCGATTCGTAACGCCCTCACAGACATTCTTGCATAAAAGCATCAACTTCTTCCAGCCGCTGCGTGCACCGATAGCTGGGGAGGCTTCCAAAAAAGATTCTGCCATACTGCTTCTGTACCATACGGCGATCGAGGATCGCCAGCACGCCCCTGTCGTTCTCGCTGCGAATCAACCGCCCAAAGCCTTGCTTTAAGGCGATGACGGCTTCCGGGATCTGGTATTCCGTAAAAGCGTTACCGCCGTCTTCGTTGATCTGGCGGATTCGAGCCGCCACCACCGGATCGGTGGGCACGGCAAAGGGTAAACGGTCGATGATCACCGCGCTCAATTGCTGCCCTTGCACGTCAACCCCTTGCCAGAAGGAACTCGTCGCAAATAAGACGGCATGAGGGGTCGACCGAAATTTGTCCAACAAGGCGGTTCGGGGCGCGGTGCCTTGCAGGATCAGCGGATAGCGGGTGTGAGCCCGCACGCGCTCATACACCGCACGCATCTGCTGATAGGAAGTAAACAACACAAAGGCCCGGCCGCGCGTGATCTTCAGCAGCGCGATAACTTCACTGGCGGCACGAGATGAATACTCCGGCTCACGCGGGTCTGGAAGATGAATCGGCGTATAAAGCAAAGCCTGCCGGCCAAAATCGAAGTGCGATTGCAGAATCTTCTCCCGCGCCATCTCGACACCCAGCCGGCGTTTAACGAAATCAAATCTATTGAGGACCGAAAGCGTGGCGGAGGTCAAAATTACCGTCCGGACTTGCCCAAACAGCTTTTCCCGCAGAATCGGGGAGACGTCGATGGGCGACGCCTCCAGGAAGATTCCGCGCCCGCGCCTTTCCCACCAGTAGACATAGTTTCGGTCGCGGCTTTCGAGGATCGTTTCGAGCGCCTGGCGCGTTTCCTCCGCTCGCCGCGCAAGATTGTTGATTTCTTCAGGACGATCCTTGACTCGCAAAAGTTCCGTTTCAATCCGGACCAAAGCGTTGACCAGAGCAGAGTATGTGCCGCGATTAACTTCCAGAAAGCTTGCGCGGTTGTCAAAGTTGGAGCGGCCTTCCGTGGCTGGAAACAACTCAAAGAAAAGGTCGGCACGGCGACGGAGTTCCCTTACGGCTCCGAAAACTTCTGCGCTGTCCAGCCCCTTGATCTTCAGCGTCGCTTCGGTGTCACGCGCCAGTTCTTCAATCTTGTAATTGGAAATCTTCAGGCCAAAATACTGGGTGGCCACGTCCTCGATCTCGTGAGCCTCGTCAAAAACCACCGCCGAGTAATCCGGGAGAAGACTCGCAAAGTCCGTCTCCTTCAGGGCCAAATCAGCAAAAAACAGGTGGTGATTCACGATGATCAGGTTGGATTCGGCGGCACGCTGATGCATCCAGGTAATGAAACAACGCTCAAATTGCTTGCACTTCTGCCCGGTGCAGGTTTCCCGGCGCGCGTCAATTCGGGACCAGAGTTCGCTTGTGTCCGGCAGGTTCTTCAGTTCCACACGGTCGCCGGTCTCCGTTCGCGTTTCCCACTCCCGCAACTGACTGTAAAGGGAAACCTCCTCCAGACCGTTCAGGACCGGCTGCTTCTCAAGGTCGTAGAGCTTCTGCCGGCACAGGTAATTCTGCCGCCCTTTCATCAAGGTCGCCCGCAAGCGTGGAAACAATTTCTTCAGGAATGGAATATCCTTGTAGAAGAGCTGCTCCTGGAGGTTTTTAGTCCCCGTTGAAATCACCACGCGCTGTCCGCTGCGGATAAGCGGCGCCAGATACGCAAGCGTTTTCCCCGTGCCCGTGCCTGCCTCCACAATGAGATGCTGCCCATTTTCGAGAGCAGATTCGACATTCTCGGCCATCTCCAACTGGCCAGGGCGGTACTCAAACCGCGGATGATGGCGCGCCAGCCAGCCCGTGGGGCCGAAGATCTTCTCAAGAGGAGGTTTTTCCATTGTGTTCTTGCTCATATTATCCGCGGGTTCAGCGCCAAAGCGAGCGAGCCGAAAAGGTAATCCTAGCCGCACATTGAATTGTCCGGTAGACTGTCATGCGGAGCAGCCGGACGTACTGAGGGACCTTACCGGTTATCAGAATCCATTTGAAGGAAACTCTTCAATTCGCTCCGAATTAAGAAATTCCTTTAGCATTATCTTAATCTTAAGGAAACCAAAGAGCGATGCAATCAGGGAAAGACTCTCAGCATGTCACACACAGGTCCTGCACCCTGCTGTTGCTCTTGCGGTCCCTTTGGCAAGAATAGCATAGCAGTTTGTAGATCGATTTTTGCCAGGTAGTTGGAACCTATGTCAAATTCGCCAAAAGTCGTTATCCTGGGACGCCCCAACGTGGGCAAGTCAACGCTCTTCAATCGGATTGTCGGCCGCCGGCGCGCACTGGTCGGGAACGAACCCGGCATGACCCGCGACCGTCTGCAGGCCGTAGCCGAGTGGCAAGGCAAGAAGTTTGAGTTGATTGATACCGGCGGCATCGTTCCGCAAGACCGTGAGTTGATTGCCTCTGAAATCCTGCGGCAGGCCCGCATCGCCATCACGGAAGCTTCCCACCTGATTCTGGTGGTTGACGCCCGCGAAGGGATTTTGCCCCTCGATGAAGAACTCGCGACCCTGCTCCGCCGTACAGGCAAGCCCTTGTCGCTGGCGGTCAATAAAGTCGACCTTCCCCAGCACGCTTCACTTGCGGCGGAGTTCGCAAACTTCGGCTTTCAAGATGTTTTCCCTGTCTCGGCCGAACATGGCCTGGGGGTTGACGTGTTGCTCGACCATGTCACCGCCGAGATTGCCAGTTCAGAAGAGTTACAGCCAACCGCCCCAGAACCTGTCAAGATTGCCATCATCGGCCGGCCCAATGTCGGGAAATCCACACTGCTTAATCGTTTGGTGGAGCAGGAGCGGTCGATCGTCACTTCTCTACCGGGGACTACCCGGGACGCCGTCGAGGCCGAAGTGGAGCGGAACGACATGCGTTTCCGGTTCGTAGACACCGCCGGCATTCGCCGCAAGGGCAAAACCACGTTGCTGGCGGAAAAATTAAGCGTCATCCAGGCAAGAAAACATCTGGAGAGCGCCGACGTCGCTTTGCTTCTGATTGACGCCACAGAAGGCGTTACCGCGCTTGACGCGCATATTGGCGGTTACGCGCACGAAAGTAACCGCTCAGTGATCCTGGTGGTCAACAAGTGGGACGCCATCAGCAAAGGACCGGCCGCCGCGCGCGAATACACGCAAGCGCTGCGACGCCGGATGAAGTTTTTGGACTACGCGCCGGTAGTATTTATTTCCGCCCTCAAAGGAGAGCGTATCGAAAGCCTGTGGCAAACAATTGCAGAGGTGGCGGGAAGCCGGGGCCGGCGAATCTCTACCGCAGAGATGAACGCGTTCCTGAAAGGGATCGATCTGGAGCGCATTCCCAGCCCCCGGGCGCGGCCTTTGCGCATTTATTATCTGACGCAGGCAGGCACTGCTCCGCCAACCTTCATCGCTTTCACCAACCAGGCGGGCGGGTTGCATTTTTCCGTCGAACGATTCATGGAGAACCGAATCCGGGAAAAATTCAGCTTCATCGGGACACCGATCGTGATCAAATCGCGGTCGAGGAGGTAACGTGGGTTGAGGAACGGGCAGGGTAAAGGTGGCAGTTGCAGCATAAAAATAAGTTGTTTGACCGTTGCGGACTAGAATGATGTTATACTAGGCGCACGTATAATTCTATCTACCCCTCGGGGGAACATGCCTTATAAGATTATTCAGAGGTTTCATAGGAGGGAACCCAGAATGACACGCTGGGAAACGGCTGTATTCCGTATTTTATTTATTGTTTCTCTTATTGCCGCAGCCTATTACTTTCGACCTTTCCATTCGTCTTTGCTAATTTCTATCCTGTTGGGTGCGGCGCTGGGAGTTGCTTTTGTTTTCATTGAGGTGCGGCTCAGGAAGGCCAGCCTCAAGCGGCTGATCGGTGCGGTTGTAGGAGGAACGTTGGGAATCCTGGGCGCACTGCTGATCAGCCACCTGTTGAGCCTGACCGCCATCGAGAAGATATCTGCCTCGTATGTTCAACTTACTTTGCTGTTTTTTATGGGATATATCGGATTGGTCGTGGGAGCGACCAAGGGAGATTTGCTCAATCTGGGTGCGATGGGTGGCATTTTCACTGCGGAGCGCCAAGCCAGAAAGAGCAGCAAGATTCTGGATACAAGCGTAATCATTGATGGCCGCATAGCCGATGTTTGCGAAACCGGGTTTATCGAGGGGGCATTGATCCTTCCGCAGTTTGTCCTTCGTGAATTGCAGCAGGTCGCCGACTCTTCGGACCCGCTCAAACGCAACCGCGGGCGCCGGGGGCTTGACATCCTGCAGCGAATGCAGAAAATGACCACGATCCAGGTGCAAATCGCCGAGGAAGATTTCCCTCAAACCCATGAAGTCGATATGAAGCTGATCGAGCTTGCTCGTGCGTATGAGGGGAAAATTGTCACTAATGACTTCAATCTCAATAAGGTCGCCCAGCTTCAGCGCGTCCCTGTCCTCAACATCAACGAGCTCGCCAATGCCCTGCGACCTGTCGTCTTACCGGGTGAAATTATGCGAGTTTTCATCCTGAAAGAGGGCAAGGAATTTAACCAGGGCGTCGCGTACCTCGACGACGGAACAATGGTCGTGGTGGATAACGCCAAGAAGATGATTTCCAAGACCATCGACATTGCGGTAACCAGCGTGCTACAAACCACGGCCGGAAAGATGATCTTCGGGAAGTACGACGAAAAGCAGCGTGTCGAGGTCGTTCAGCGATAGAGATCCTTGACGGGTTGCCTTGAAGCGACGGCAACCCGTTTCTTAGGAAGCGGACTCATTCATACTATGAAAGTCATAGCAATCATACCTGCGGCCGGCGCAGGTATTCGTATGGGCGGGGAAACTCCGAAGCAGTTCCTCGCGCTTGAAGGTGTGCCGATTGTGGTGCACACCTTGCGCAAATTCGATAGGGCCGATTCGATTGACGAAATCTTTCTCGGTCTGCGGCCGGAGGATATGGACCGCGCCCATGCCGAGATCGAACGGGAGCATTTCAGCAAGCCGGTACGGTTAGTCCGGGGAGGCGCCAGCCGGCAGGAGACGGTGGCCCTGGCGCTCCAGGAGGCGCCGTCTACCGCAGAGATTGTTGTCGTTCATGACGCCGTGCGGCCTTTTGTCGCTTTAGAGATGATTCGCCAGGTTGTTGAGGCAGCGCGCAAATGCGGCGCGGCGATTCTGGGAATTCCTAGCGTTGACACCATCAAACAGGTGGAGCGCCAGACGATTTTGGGTACCCTTCCCCGCGAACGGATCGTGCTGGCACAGACTCCTCAGGCCTTCCGTTTCGAAATTCTCAAGGAGGCATTCGACCGCGCCCTGGCCGACGGCTATGAGGGAACAGACGAGTCCAGTCTGGTCGAGCGGCTGGGTTATACCGTCGAGGTACTCATGGGCTCAGACCGAAATATTAAGATTACAAAACCCTCGGACTTGCCCCTGGCTCGCCTCTTTATCGCACAGGACCACAATCAGGCCCAACACCAGGAAGAAATAAGCTCTTGGTAACGGGCCCTGGCGATGAGCAATCATCAACAAGAAGGTTAATGAATGGGAGAGAAAACTCAAAATATGGGTTCCCGGTGCCTTCATCGCATTGGCTTCGGCAACGATGTGCACCGCCTGGCTTCTGGCCGCAAACTGATTCTGGGTGGCGTAAGAATCCCTTTTGAAAAGGGATCCGTGGGACACTCGGACGGGGACGCACTGGCGCACGCCGTTTGCGACGCGATCCTGGGCGCGGCGACCCTCGGGGATATCGGGCAGCATTTCCCCGACAGCTCTCCCCAGTGGCACAACGTTTCCAGCCTGCTGTTCTTGCATCACACCCGGGAACTCCTCGACCGGGCCGGCTACCGGATTGCCAACGTTGACTCGACCATCAGCCTGGAACGCCCGAGGCTGGCGCCGTACATTCCCCGTATGAGAAAAAAGCTGGCGAAAGCCTTGGGAATTCACGCCGATCAAATCAGCGTGAAGGCAAAAACCGGTGAAGGAGTCGATGCTGTGGGTGAGAACGCCGCGGTACGCGCCGACGCCGTTGTGCTCATTGAGCCGTTGGCTTTCAAAAAATCGTCCGGCAACCGCCGCATCTGAGAAATCCCCTCCCTATGATCCCGCCCCCGGCTTCCGGCTCGGGAAACGTGGCTAACTTATTAAATTAAAATAGGTTCCTGCCTTTCCGAAAGGCCAGCATGAACCACTGTTCCCTTTCTATAAATCAGGCCACATCAGCTTCAGGTTTGGCGGACGTCTGGGAGCGGGGCCGGGAGGCTATATGCCGCTAACCAGGGACAAGAAACGATCGGCTTGGAAGTGCGGAGATTTCGGAAGAATACTCAGCCTTAAAAGAGGCCGGTTCCTGCCTCGCTCGCCGCGCTGCGGCGGAGAAAGGGGAATACACGAACCGTCTGCTCCTGACTCGGAAGCGGCCGCTGTGGTTAGAACTGCCATGATTTTCGCGACCGGACTTATTTATCCGGACCCTGCCGTGGCTTAGCGTCTGGGTGTCCGAATTTGCTTGTAAAGCTTCTGGCCCTGGCGTAGCATGAAAACACAACTCCATTCCGAGGTGAATACCATGACGGTCTCGACCCTAATCGAGTTGCGCAGGGAGGTCTTCTCGGTTTCGGAGGACGCCACCGTTCATGAAACAGCACGATACCTCCGAGAGAAGCAAGTGCGCGCCGCGGCCGTTTGCGACAGCCAGGGCAAAGTAGTGGGCGTAGTCTCACAAAGCGATGTCTCCGATAAGGTTACCGCGGAGAACAAATGCCCGGACTGGGTCCGCGCTTCGGAGATCATGAGTACCCGTCTCGTTGCCGTCTCGCCACAAAAATCGCTCGAGGAATGTCTCGATTTGATGGAACAATACGGCATTTACCACCTGCTGGTTGTCGCCGAAAACGGTGGTTACTGCGGGATGATCTCCATTCAGGACCTGCTGAAGGTTATCGCGTCAGAAAATAAGGCTCGCGCCGATAACCTGGAAGAGTATATCGTGGGCAGGCGGTAGTCTCAGGAGGCGCCTGCTTCGGAGCGTGTAGCGGGGGCTTGCGCGTGACGCACTGATCGCGCAAGACGCTCGTGGCTTGTTGTCCTCAGCGCTGCCGGCTCTCTGAATAAGCCTGTTCGCAGGTTAGTCTGACTCAGTATCTTTCCTCGGCTCGCCCGTTGCTATTCAAAAGGATCGCAACAATTCATCGACAAACATGCGTGAGCAGTGGCGAGGGATTTGCGCGAGGCAGTTCCGAGTGCGGCGCCCTTTGAAGTCTCAAGGTCTGTTCGGATACTATTAGGACGCAACTCATTGAAGATGAAGATAAATAGGAATACAGCAGCGTTCCGGGAAACAACCTTCGACCTGGTGGTGTTCGGCGGAGGCATCAATGGGGCCGCGACTGCGCGCGAGGCGGCTTTGCGCGGGCTGAAAGTTGCTCTGGTGGAAGCGGAGGATTTTGCCAGCGGCACTTCCAGCCGGTCGTCCAAGCTGATTCACGGCGGGCTGCGATACCTGGATCAATTTGAGTTTCACTTGGTTCGCGAAGCGCGGCAGGAGCGCCGCTTGCTGCTGAAACTGGCTCCTCATTTGGCATGGCCGGTGCCGTTCCTTCTGCCCATTTACCGCGGCGACCCTTATTCTCCACTGAAGGTGCGCCTGGGCCTCAGCATTTATGATGTGCTCGGGAACCTTGGGGCTGCCGACCGGCACCAGATGCTCAGTCGAGATGAAATCCTCCAGAGGGTGCCGGCGCTCAAACCTCAGGGGCTTCGAGCCGGCGCGCTATACCATGACTCGGAAACCGACGATGCACGCTTGACAATAGAAAACGTCCTGGATGCGGCCGCACACGGCGCTGCAGTCGCTAATTACGCAAGAATCCGCGCTTTGACTCCGAGCCCACGGAAGGGATCGCGAGGCCCAAGAATTATTGGCGCTGAGATGGAAGACCGGCTCAATGGTCAACGGCATCGAATTTCCTCGCGTTTCTGGGTGAACGCCACGGGCCCGTGGGTGGATCAGGTTCGCGCTTTGTTGCCGGGCTACGATGGATCAAAGAGCGTTCGGCTGACGAAAGGCACGCATATCATTATTCCTTCCGTGGCGGGAGATTTCGCCATCTTTGCGGCGATCCCCCCTGGCGACAGGATCTTTGTAATGGTCCCCTGGCATGGTCAAGCCCTGCTTGGAACCACCGACACCGACTTTGCGGGAGACCCGAGCCAAGTGGGACCGGACCGTGCGGAGGTCGAATATCTCTTAGACGCCGTCAATCGCATTCTTCGCCGACCGCTCCAGATCAGCGATGTAGTGGGGGCGTTTGCCGGTTTGCGGGCATTGGCCACGGAGCCTGGGGCAAGCCCATCCGAAAACACGCGTGAATATCGTTTCCATCAGGATCCTTGGGCGCAAAACTTCATTTCCATCTGCGGAGGCAAGCTCACTACCGCACGGTCACTGGGTGAAAAACTTGTGGATCAGGTTGTGGCCAGTATTGGCGGGACGATGCCTGAATCCTGGACAAGCCACCCAACCCGCAAATCTCCGCTTCCGGGCGCCCACATCGACAACTTGGAGGCATACCTCAAGGAAGCTTCGGCTGACGTGGTGCGCATGTTTAATATTCCTCAGACAGCAGCAGAGCGCATCGTTAAGACTTATGGAACGCGCTGGGGCCGGGTACTCGAACCCATCCTTGCTGACCGTAACCTGGCAAATCCACTTTCCACTGACTCTACATTTTTGGGCGCTGAGGTTGTCCATGCTATCCAACGAGAGATGGCAGTGAAGATCGAGGACTTTCTGCTACGCCGTTCCGGGCTGAATTGGTATGCGCCATACGAGCTACGGGAGGCAGTGCCGGCCACAGCACAGATTTTCGCGAAACAACTCGGCTGGAGCGCGGAAGAACGAGAATCCGCCATCAGGAACTTTGTGAGTTCAGCTTACCCGGCCTTGCGGCGAGTGGCCGAGCCACGCTTGAATGCGAATGAACAAACGGCTGGTCGCGTGCCGGAGTAACGCGGGAGTTTGAGGGTTGCACGGTTCGTGTTGTTGGCCGTTGCATGGTCAGCTATAATTCCGCGCTTGGGAAAGTGTCCGGGCAGTGTCATGGTGTTGCGCAGGCGTGCCAGGCATTTCGACCGTGGAGGACAAGTGAAGATTGCCAGAAAGTATCTGGTCTCGGGGCGCGTTCAAGGCGTGGGATTTCGCTTCTTTGCCGAGCATTGGGCTACGCAACTGGGCCTTTCAGGATATGTCAAGAACTGCTGGGATGGAACGGTGGAAGCCTACGCAATTGGAAACCCCGCGACTCTAGAAGAGTTCAAAGCACGGCTTGCCGAAGGCCCCCGGAGCGCCCGCGTGGACAACATTCAGGAGTCCGAAGAGCAAGTCAACAATCGTTACAAGCGCTTTGTGGTAGAAAGCGACTGGTAACGAATCAAGAACCAAGGAGAAAATTCGTGGTAGACCTAAAAGACCTGATACGGGAAGTCCCAGACTTTCCAAAGCCTGGAATTCTGTTCTATGACATCACAACGCTTTTAAAAGACCCGGTGGGGTTGCATTGGGCGGTGGACTCGCTGGCCAATCACTACATTGGCCGCGTCATTGACCGCGTGGTGGGTATTGAGGCGCGGGGCTTTATTTTTGCCCCTATGGTCGCGTATCGCTTGAACGCAGGTTTTGTGCCCGTCCGCAAGCCCAAGAAACTCCCCGCGGAAACCGCCCGCGTCGAATACAGCCTGGAGTACGGAAAGGACGCGCTGGAAATTCACCGCGACGCAATCGGCGAGGGAAACCAAGTTCTGATTATCGACGACCTGCTGGCCACCGGAGGCACCGCGGCTGCCGTTGCGCAACTTGTGGAATCTCTGGGCGGGAAAGTGGCGGGTATGGGGTTCCTGATCGAACTTGAATTCCTGAAGGGAAGGGACAAGATTTCCCAATACGATCTGCACTCCATACTGAAATATTAAGCATGCGAAGCAACGGGGGCTTGTATTGGGAAACCGTAAGCGACTGACAAACATCGAGTCCGTGAAGCTCGGGATCGCGTGCTCCCATCAGCTCGATACACCGATGGAGTTTCCCAGCAAGTCCCCGGGTCTGTTATGGTTCCTGGCTGCCTTCTGAGTGATCCACAGCACTGAGCACGGTATCCAGAAAATAACTTTCCGGCAGAGCTCCCTCAACAGATTGTTCCTGATTGATGACGGTTTTGGGCACTGCCTGAACCCGGTACTCAGTGACAAGGTCAGGGAATTCCGTAGCCTCAATGCAGTCTGCCGTAATCAAATCGTTCTCCAAAGCAAATTGGTGGGCCAGGCGCACGGCCTGCGGGCAGTGAGGTCAAGTGGGAGTGACAAATACTTCCAGATGAAGCGGCTTAGTGACCTGCCGAAGCTTTTCCCTGCTTTCAGGGCCCAGCTCGGATTCCCCTTTGGAAACGTCAAGGATCGCATCAAGCAGGGTTGCAAACTCATAACCCGCCGGCATTCCATAGAATCGTATTCCGTAATCTTTGCCGTTAAGAATTGCGGTGGCGGGAACCTTGTCCACACCGTATTCAGCGACCTTCTCCTTGTCGATAAGAAAGTCGTAGACCTCGAGCGTCAGCTTGTCCGAAAGGGCGGCAAGCTCTTCAAGGGCCTGTCGCGTCTCACGCCCGTATTCCAGGTTAAGCTCCTGAGTGAAATGGACAATTTTCACCGGAGCCACCATCGTGCTGAGCCGCTCGCGGATCTGGTTGGCAACATCTTCGCCAATTAATGCCATGTATTCTCCTTCTGTTCCCTTGTCTGAAAACCAATGTGGAAGTCTTCCCCACTCATTTGAGATGCACAGAAGGCGATTCAGGCTCAGCTAATTTGAGTGCCGACCCGTAACGGGACATCCGGGCCGGGCAACGCCGGCCTGGCAGGAGAGGCAGCCGCCGGCCTTGAACTTCTATTCCAAACGGCCGTATCGGCGGGCAGCGTCGCGAAAATGGATCAGGTTCTCCCACGGGGTCAATATCGAGGTGTTGCAACTCGAAGCAAAAATAAACCGGCGTTTGTCACGCATCGACTCAAACAGGCGCCGCGTGTATTCGTCGATGCAGGCGCCGGCGTTCTGGCTAATCTCCAAATGGTGCGCGTCCATTCCGCCGTTGACAACAAAATCCTCAGAGCCTGCAAGCTTGCGCGCTTCGCCCAACGCGACGTCGCCCATCGGCGGAGGCGTGATCCCTTCCAGACAATCCACACCCGACTTACCCACCAAAGGCAACAGCGCGCGGTTGTGCCCACATGCGTGGACGACGAATTTCTTTCCCCGGCGGTGGATAATTTCGGCGGCCCGGGAAAAAAAGTCATGGCAATAATCCTTATAAAAATAAGGCGGGTAAAAGACGGAATCGAGATTGTCGAGTGAAACAAAAATTTCCGCTTCGGCATTGTCCACGATTTTGTCGAGAAGCGCCAGCGCCTTGCTCACATGAATCCGCCCGAGCGCCCGCATTTCTTCAGGATGATCCATCACGAACAGTGAAGCGTTTTCCGCGCCGGCCAGCCAGTGGAATGTCTTGAGAGGAGACTGGGTCAGGTGAACCATCACCACGCCGTCGTCGCCAACGCTTGCGACCCAGCGATGAAACTCGTCGGCATCGAATGTATATTCACACGACTCCAGCATGAACCGTACGGACGGATAGTCATCCCAGGATTTCCACCAGTATTCCGATGCAAAGTCCGCTCCGGCCTCTTTTGTGTATTCCCAGGTCTCCGTCAACGTCCCGTAAGGCGATACGAACTTTCGCCGGCATTTGTTCTTGCCCGCCGGATAGCGATTAAAGGAAGTCACCAAAGGTTGATCCCCTTCGGCTTCCCCGCTGTAGGTTTCTGTAAATTCGCCCGCCGTGTAAATTTCCCTTGTTGCTCCCTGGGTATCCCAACGGGCCAGAATGTCTGCGCCCAAATGGCGCAAGACGTCAAACGGATGATGCGCCTGGGCCACTTCAGCAGGCAATTGCCCATTGGCCAGGCGGTAGTAGAACCATTGGTAGATATTCGGAGAAAAGGGAATAAAGTCCGGCTTCTCTCCATAGAAAGCAGCGAGAATGCGTTCTCTGCCCGTCATTATGGTAACCTTAAAGGAAAGATCAAATTGGGGCTCAAGGTTAAAATCCACACAGCGATAGCGAACAACGCCCGCTCAAGTTTTCAACTCCACGATGGTCGCTCCTGTCCCGCCCTCATTCCGAGGAGCAGGATAAAATTTCTCAACATGAGGGTGGGAAGCAAACATCTCATGAAGACTTCTGCGGAGAATCCCTTTCCCATGTCCGTGGATTACACGCAGCCTGAATCGCCCGGAAATGTAAGCTCGGTCAAGGAATTCATCCACTCGGGCAGCCGCTTCTTCCGCGCTGTTTCCGATGACGTTTATTTCATTCGCTACCTCACCAGGTGTTCCCTCAACCCGCACCACTGGCCACGCGCCGGTTGGCGCGGATTGAGGTGCCGGCTCCGATCTTCGCGCCACAACTGACGCCTTGTCTTTCTCGACCCGCAGGCGTAGCCTCCCGACCTCGACTTCAATCTGCCCGTTGTCCAGTATCGCAGTGACCGTGCCCGGCATGGCGAAATTCGGTACCTTCACATGGTCCCCAACCGCGATAGGAGCCTCTTCGGTCGGTTGCTCGCTCGAAGAAGACTCCGCCAGAACATCCAAAACCTGGGCGTTCCAATCTCCGCGAGTTTCCTGCTTCAAGGCCGCAACTTTGCGCTCAACGGTTTTCTTTAGCTTCGGAGCCAGAATCTGAGCCCGCAGGTCGGCCAGGGAGTCATCCCAGCGTTTTTGCATGTTGCGCAGTTCATTTTCCAGGCGCGAGTCAAGTTCCTGCAGCTTGGCGCGGCGCTCACGCTCAGACTGCCTCTCCATCTCGACAGCCCGGGCCTTAAGCTCTTCTTCATCGGAGCGCAACTTCGCCAGCCGCAATTCATAAGCAGCCTTTTGTTCGTGAAGTAACCGGAGCAGCGAAGAAGCCGCGGCCTCCTCGGACCCGATGAGTTCGCGGGCTTTGGTCAAAATTTCGCCGGGAAGGCCCAGCCGGGCGGCAATCTCCAGGGCGCTTGAGTTGCCGGGCAAACCGATCAGCAGCCGGTAGGTCGGCTGGAGGGTTTCCTCGTCAAACTCCATGGCAGCATTCTCAGCTTCGCGAGTCTCGCTGGCGTAAGCCTTCAGACGCCCGTGGTGGGTGCTGACAAAAGTCATCGCGCCGGACTTGCGGAGCCACTCGAGGATGGCAATTGCTAGCGCCGCGCCCTCGCCGGGCTCGGTGCTGGAGCCAAGTTCGTCCAGCAAGACGAGGTCATCCGAACCAACAATCTCTACCATCGCCCGGATGTTCGTGATGTGCGCGGAGAAGGTGCTCAAATTGGCCTGGATGGATTGCTGGTCCCCGATGTCCGCGAGCGCGCGCCGAAAGATCGGAAGCCGGGCTTCCGCCGCGGCGACCGGCAACCCGGCCTGGGCCATCAGGACGCTGATACCGATTGTTTTGAGCGCCACCGTCTTGCCGCCGGCGTTCGGCCCGCTGATGATCATAAGACTTTTAGGTTCCCGCAATTCCACGTTCAGCGGAACGGGCTTGTCTCCGCTTTTGGCAAGTGTTTTTTCGAGCAGAGGGTGGCGCACCTCAGCAAGCAAAAGCTCCCGCCGGTCTGTAAACTCGGGGAGGCAACAATCGTAGGCTCTCGAAAATTCAGCCTTGGCAAACACCACATCCAGTTCTCCCATGATCTCGACCGCCCCCAGCAGCTCACGGCGTTGCTCGCGGAGCTTTTCGGTAAATTCCCCCAGGATTCTCTGCGTTTCCGAGTACTCGCGGTCCTCAAGCTCAACCAGCTCATTGTTCATGGGAACGGTTTCAAGAGGTTCAAGAAAAACCGTGACTCCCGACGAGCTTGCCCCGTGGATTACTCCCGGCACCCGCCGCTTTTCCTCGGCCCGAACCGGAATCACCAACCGGTCGTTGCGCACCATCACCACCGCATCTTGCAGGACTTTGTCCCGGCTGAACTGCCGCATCAGGTTTTCAAGGGTCGATTGCACCTCCCCGCGCAAACGCTCAATCGCCCGCCGAATGCGGCCGAGCGCGGGACTTGCCGAAGAATCAAGATGGCCATCCGGATGGATTTTGCCATCGATCGCCGCCAGCAGCGGGCGGAAATCCTCGAGGCCCTCCGTCAGGGCTGCAAGGTTTGGAGAAATACTCTTGTCGAAACATTTCCTCAGCTCCTGCGCTCTGCGCGTCACCGCGAGAACACCTAATATTTCGCGCGCGGTGCAGGTGATTCCCTCAATGTGAAGCTTTTCGAGGATAGAATGAGGATCCTCCAGCCCGCCGAGCGACGGACGCTGGTTCTCCCGCAGATACTCTATGGCCTCGCGCACACGGTCCAGGGCCAGCTTGATCGCTTCGAAATCAGCTTGCGGCGCAAGCGCGGCAATCTGGCCTTCGCTGATGGGGCCGGACAAGAACTCACGCAGCAGTTCCTGAATCTCTCCGAATTCGAGCACACGACACGAGAACGAATCAACCGGGTTGGAAAAAGGATTGGTATCGTTCATGGTTAAGAAGGCTGCAAGCCCCGGAATTACCAAGCCGCAGCGTTATAACTCGCCCGCCAGCCGGGCCACAGCTTCATCCACACTGTGAATCATGGTCACCAGATGCATAGCAGGCGGCCTTGTCTTTTTCGATCCGGAAGCTATCCGGCTTTCCTGCTCCAGGCAGCCGATCACCGGTTGCCAATAAGGAACCATTACCAGCAAAGGCCGTGGACCGCCGATGGATTTTGAAAGGGCGGACTTGTTCATCATCTCCCATACCAGCGCCAGTTCCACGAGGGTTCCGGTTCCACCCGGCAGGACAATGTAGGCATCGCCTCGATCAATCAGCGTCATAAGACGCTCCATAAAAGAAGAGGTTCGGATCTCCTCGCTGATCCAACGGTTGGCGGACGCCGGCCATATCTTGCAGGTGACGCCCACGGTGTGTCCGCGAGCCTCCTGTGCTCCCTGCGCTGAGGCCTCCATCAGTCCACCATAACCGCCGTTACAAACGGCCAAGCCCGCCTCAGCAAGCAGTCTTCCCAAGCGCCTGGCCTGCTGATAAACTTCCGTCTCTTCGCTCGGAAGTGAACTGCCAAAAATTGTGACTGTTTTCATAAGAGCATGGCCCGGAGGAGGTTGGCTGCTACGGCACAAAGCTCCTCATGACATTTCTAACGCACCTTGCGCCCGTCTGCAAATTCCCGGTAGATCGTAAGCGCGATGCGGTCAATGGTCTTGGCCGCCACGGCTGAGGAAACCGCATAATCGTTCGCCACAATGACAAAAGCCAAGCGGTCTCCCGCAGGAAGGTCCATATACCCCGAGAGCGCATTCACGTGCTCCATGGAACCTGTCTTCGCATGAATGCGCCCGCTTACAACCGTATTTTCAAAACGATCTGCAAGCGTGCCATCGACGCCCGCCACCGGCAGCGCGTCATAAAAATCCTTGAAATACCGTGAACCGGCCATGAATCCAAGCAGTTTGATCAAGGCGTCGGGAGTCACCAGATTATAGCGCGAAAGCCCGGACCCGTCAGCGAAACTCACCTCAGCAGGAGGTATGTTAATCTTCTGCGCAAAATCATCCAGGATCTTTATCCCTGCTTCGAGACTTCCCTGCCCGGTAAGTTGCCGGGCCATGGTTCGCAGAAGCATCTCGGCATGCAAGTTCTGGCTGACCTTCAGCATGACCTTAATGTCGTCGCTCAGGGGCAAGGAATCATGCTCAGCCAGGATATAACGCGTTTGAGGCTCAGGAACGGGACCGGTACCGGCGGCCACCGCGTAAGGCATCTTTTGACGAACCACTACTTGTCCGTCCACCTTCACCCCCCGCTGCTCGAGGAGCCGGCGAAACATCTCTCCGATTAACCGCGGCGGACTCTGAATAGCTACATCTTCGTCAATCCCGGTGGAATCCAGAGGCACACGGCCCCAAACGTCGAGCTCCGTCGACCCGGGGGCTCGCTCCACCAGCACTTTAGCCCGCGTGCGGGATGACGCCGTCTTGACCCTGTTTTTGATCATGTAATAGTTGGACACAGGGCCCAGCGTAATTTGGGCGGGCGCTCCCACTGCGCTTCCGGGCCGGACGTGCAATTTCAGCGAGTTGTCGTTAAAGGCCAAGGCTGTAATTGGGGCGCCATAACCCCACACTATGTCGTCGATTGCCCAATCGGGACCGTACGGTTGGTCAACGTAATAGCTGTCATCCGCAACGATGTCACCGGTAACCTCACGGATACCTTTGGCTACCACCTGGTCGGCGAGCTGCGCAAAATCCGCGTCGGCTGGCGAGCGAACTCGGGCCTTTAAGCAATAGGGGAGAACTCGACTGCCAAGATTCGGGTCGCCGCGCCCAACCAAAATCAGGCTGGGCACACGGCCCTCGGCATCCGGCGGAGCTGAGCTTTCGACGGTTGTTCGAAAGATGAAACCAGGGCCCAGCTTGCTGAGGGCAGCGGCTGCGGTGAACAGCTTCAAATTCGAAGCCGGTTGGAACAGGTGACGTGCGTTCCGGGCGTAAAGGAGCCTGCCATCGGGTAGCCGAACAACTTCGATACCCCAGAATCCCCGCCCCGCAGCGGTCGAGTGCAGGATGGCATTGATGCGGCTCGAAAGCGACCCGCTGTGGCTGGCCCGGGCTGTCGCCGGGAACAGCACGCAAGCGCTCAGGAGAACCAGGCACAAACATTGATACAAAAAACGGCGGCAACGGTCAGAAGGAATGCCCGCTAAGGATCGGTCAAAACGCCGCAGCCACATCGGCTCTTTCAACTGCTGTATCCGGCAACTCGCTAATTCTCGCACGCGGACCCGCTCAACATGCCAGCCATCGCGCTACATCCTTGGCAAAATACGTCAGAATCATGTCCGCACCCGCACGCCGGATGGAAAGCAGACTCTCCATGACGATCCGCTTGCGGTCGATCCATCCCGCGCGAGCGGCCGCCTCAATCATTGAGAACTCACCGCTTACCTGATAAGCAGCAGTGGGCACATCAAACTCCTGACGCGCAAGCGCCAGAATATCGAGATAAGGAAGCGCGGGTTTCACCATGATGATATCAGCGCCTTCTTCGATATCCAGCGCAATCTCCCGCAGCGCCTCCCGCTGGTTAGCCGGGTCCATCTGATAGGACCGGCGGTCGCCAAACTTCGGCGCCGAATCCGCCGCCTCGCGGAAGGGTCCGTAAAAGGCCGAGGCGTACTTTGCCGAGTAAGCCAGAATAGGAACGTTGCTAAGCCCCTCGGAATCCAGGACTTCCCGAATTTTCCCCACCCGCCCATCCATCATGTCCGAGGGCGCAACGATGTCCGCGCCGGCTTGGGCCTGAGTCAATGCCGTTTTCCCCAGGAGCTCGAGCGTGGAGTCGTTATCGATCTCACCGTCCTTGACAAGGCCGCAATGTCCGTGGCTGGTATATTCATCCAGGCACGTATCGCAAATCACCAGGAGATCGGGCAGAACCTTTTTGATGCGCCTCACGGCCCTTTGAACGATTCCATCCGGGTCGTAGGCGCCGGAGCCCACCTCATCCTTGCTTTCCGGGATCCCAAACAGAATTACGGCGGGAACGCCAAGGTCCTGAACGGCCTTGCACTCTTCTGTCAACAAATCGCCAGACCAGCGATAGTTGCCGGGCATCGAACCAATCTCGTCTTTAATACCCGTACCCGGGCAGACGAAAAGGGGATAGATCAGGGAGCGCGTTGAAAGGCGCGTCTCTTGCACCAGATTTCGCAAGGCCTCCGTGCGCCGCAAGCGCCGGGGGCGGTGAACTGGGAAAGCCATCACATTTCTCCTTGTAGCAGATCCAACCAAACCGTCAGCCGCCAGCGTTCCATCTCCTGCAACCTGCGGAACGCCTCCCAATATTCTGGCGCAAGACGCATCAATACAACAATTGATCATGCCGCCGGAGATTCCCAAACATCCCCACGTTGGTTAGGGATATCGCCACGCGAAACTCGTTTTCCTGGCGGATCGGCCCCAGGGAGAATCTTCGATACTCGGCATTAATACCAAAACACGAAAAATGATATCCGAACTGGCCAACGGTCTGCAGGGGAATCCCCTGCTCAAAGTTGTAGTCAATCCCAAAGGCGCCATTAAAACCTTTGTTTCCCTCGGTGCCATAAGTCGCGATGGCGCGGAGCAGGTTATATGACGGGACCTGGATAAGAGGCACCGGCGGCGGATAGATTGGGACCAGGTCCGCAGCAGTTTTGCTGATAAAAAAATCGGTGAGCGACAACCCCACGGATCCCCGATGCACGTTAGAGGTAACTCCAGCATCCAGCACGCCACCGCCGTTCGGAGCAAAATCCGCGCGCAGTTCCGTATCGTAGTTTGAAGACGGCGCCAGCTTCAACACCGAAACCAGCGGCGACAGGGCGCGTCCCTGCGCAAAAGCGAAACCGGTCAACGCTGTAGTCGGCTGATACACAATTTGCTTGCCCGGTTCGAGAGCGCCGCCAAAGGTCGGGTTAAAGTAGTATATCTGCGAAAGCTCCAAAGAAAGAAGTTCTCGAGCCTGCGGCTTTTTCTTGCCTGGGCCCACATCTTTGCGGACCAGGATGGCGTTGGTCAGCGAATACTCAATTTCATTGGTTTCGGCAAGCGTATCAAGGTTATCGAAGCGGACGATGTCCACGATGTCCTGCGGATCAGTAGCCTTCACCACACGGTAAGTGATATCAGGCATAATGACATGCTTGATGAGGTATCCGTGGACCGGGTGTGCAAACACTTTTTCAAACGAAGGGGGACGAATATCCAGTGAGAAGGTCCCAAGAACGCGATTCAGCCCGCTGTGATCGGGTTTGAGGCTGGTACCATAACTCGTGAAGCGCAACCCGCCCGTCGGCGTGACGTGAATGTGCCAAAAAGGTTTTAGCCGTAGCGTGAACTCAGGGTAAGCGTCAAACCGATCAGACAAATTGGCAGTACTGAAGTCCGGTTCCGAACGTTCCACCCCGGCAATTGAGGAATCAAACGAAAAGTATACGGGCGATTTGCGAATCTCCCTGTCCATTCCCGAGAAAGAAAAACTGGGAGTATGCAGAATCGAAATTGAGTTCCCACCACCGCCGGTGGTGGACAAGAAGTTCTGGTAGCGCGAAATGTAAAAATTAGCGCTGTAGGCACTAAAATTCTTTGTCAGAAAACCCGTCTGCCGGGCCTCGGAGGTGACTGCCTCGGTAAAGTTGTTGGCCCAGGTTTCACGGAAAGCCAGAGAATTCGCATAATCCACATTAACCACACCACGAAAGCCATCCCACAGGTTATCGGCTTCCCCGGTCGCGTATATGCTTTCACCCGGGGCCCGCAATGCACGGTTATTGGGAACACCGCGGTCGTCAACACCGAAAACGTTGACGTCGAGGCTGCTGTTGGCGCTGGGACGAGCCCGGAACTCGCCGATGCCGCCAAGGCCTCGGATGCTATAGTTCTGCGCGCCCAAGGTCAGGTCCGCGCTGCGGTTGATAGCCCAATAGAAGCCGTCGCCGAAAATAAATCCCTTCTGATTCGAATTGCCAATGGTGGGCAGCAAAAAGCCGCTCTTGCGAGGCCGGGGCGCAATGGAATCAATCAGAATCGGTGCGTAAAAAATCGGCACTTGCAGGAAATGGAAAACTGTATTTTTCGCCACTACCTTGTTTCCAACTTGCACGTCGGCGGAGCCGGTAGTAATGGCCCATCCCGTCCGCTCGCACTGGCAGGTGGTGACGCGGCCCTTTGTAATCTTGTAAGTCAGTTCATTCAGCCTCTCCACGACCTTCGCCTGGAGATAAAAAGGATATCCCGCTTGCGTCACACCCGGCCGCGGCTTCATACGCGGACGGACGTAGCCCCGCGCATGAAGAAACCAACCCCGGCCCGTCACAACGTTATAATGGGCTTCGTCGGCAGTCAGGTACGCGTCAGGAGCTGTATAGGTAACGTGGCCCTTGGCGACAATTTCGCCCGTCACATCGTTGTAGGAAATCTCGTCGGCTGTAACAGCCGCTCCTACGTAATTCACCTCGACGTGTCCCCGCAGGTAATAAATATTTCCGTTTTTTTCCTGCGAATCCGCATGAATGGTGACCGTCGAGGTCTGCTCCCCTGCTTTCCGTGGCGTAAATGGGGATTGCTGTCCGAACGTATCCAGGTTCAGGATAATCAGCATCGAGCAGAGCAGAGCTGCCAGCCGAATTCGTGAGCTTCTTCGCAGGAGAAATAAGGGAAAGCCCATACGGTTTTAAAAAGTAGTATTTTACTCGCAAACCCTTTGTGTGGCCGAATGAATTTGCTAAGATAAAGTAGAAATTTGAGAGGCCTGATAGGGGGATTTGAACCGCGTGAAGTGCCCGAAATGTGGTTTTGTCAGCTTTCCCGGACTCGATCAGTGTAAGAAGTGCGGTTACCGCTTCACGCAGGATGAAAATCAAGAGCCTGGCACTCAGCCACTTTTTAGTCAGCCAGCGGAACCACGGCTCGCGGACGTTCTTCTGAAGAAGCCTGAAGGTAAAGAACAGGTCACCGACGCCCCGGAGATCGGAAGCCTGGATCAATTCATCAACCGCCGCAAGGCAACCCTGGACCTGTCCCAGCGGGGCAGAACCGAGGCAGGGCCATCCAAACCTGCTTCGTCCCTGGACTGGCAAAAGGAGCTTTCCGAACGCATGCAAGAGTATCGGCGCCGGCGAGCTCGCATCGGGAAGGCCAAAGAAGACGACGAAGGGACTCTCGACCTCGATTTCAAATCTTCCGTCTTTAGTCCGGATGAAACCGAGGGGACACCGAATGTCATCGAGTTCCCACCCTCTGACGAGTCGAATCTCGAGGAGGACACTTCACAGGGTTTACATCCGATTTCGGACACCTCCGTTTTGGAAAGGTTCGCTGACGCAAGAGACGCCGGGGGAATCGCGACTTCGGGCGCCAGGCAAATTCGCATAGAGCCACCCTCCCCGGCAGGCCCGATGGAGATTGAGCTTGAACCCTTTCCGGCGTTTGCCGACGCTGGAAGCAAGGATTCCACCCTCGAGATCGCGCCGATGAGCAAGCGTTTTCTCGCCGGCGCCTTCGACCTGCTGGTCCTGCTTGCTGCCGCCAGCGTGTTTGCCGCTATCTTCTGGCGAGCAGGGGGGCGAGTATCTTCGCGGCCTCTTGACCTGGTCATCGTAGCTTTGGTTGGAGTGATTTTGCTCATGGCGTACTTTGGAGCATTTACAGTCTTTGCTTATGGGACGCCGGGGCTGCTCTGGGCAGGTCTGGAAATCCGCACGTTCGAGGGGAATCCACCGAAGCGCATCGACTGTTTCTGGCGCTCCTTTGGATACCTCGTTTCCATTTCAGCCTTGATGCTGGGCTTTATCTGGGCTCTCGTGGACGGCGATGGATTGACTTGGCACGATCGCATGTCCAGAACTTTCCTCGTTCTCGCCCAGGACGGGGAAACCCTACAGGCAGCGGAGTCGGTTTCGCAATAACTTCAGACCTCGCCAGGTTTCAGAGGTGAAAACATGAAAGGATCAGGATTCATCAATCAGAAACTGGGTAAACGAACGGACCGAAAGTCCAGGTTACTGAAAGCACGTCTGGAAACTCAGCGCACCGCAAAGTACCCACCTCGGGAAGACACAACTCCCTCGAAAAAAAAGAACTATTCCCGCTGAATGATTGCCGACCGGTCGGTCGCCCGGTGTCGAGCCCTTTGGTGAAAGGAAATGACCTTTTCTACGCTGGATCAATTGAGTGAACCTGGCACTCGCCGCATTGAGGAAGGGTAGCAAGCAAGCAAGTGGTTGACTTTGGATTTTTGGAAAAATAAAATGGTAGATGCCTACCTATATGGATTGGGAAGGGAGGAGCGCGGGGGCGCGGGAATGGACACATTTCATAAGCATCACATTACCCGACTGACCACGGGAATGCTTTTTGCAGTTATCATAGCGCTTTCTACAATTCCAGCTTTTGCTCATAACGACCGCAAGAAACTCGCCAAGGAAGAGAAGGAACGCGAGGAAGAACAGAAAAAACTCACCAAAGAAGAACGTCGTCGCCAGAAAGCCATTGAAAAGGAAATGGAGAGCCCATACAAGAAATGGATCAATGGGCCTATTTCTTACATTATTACGCCTCAGGAACGGAATGCATTCAAAAAGCTCAGTACTGACGAAGAACGGGACCAATTCATCGAGCAATTTTGGGCGCGCCGAAATCCCAGTCCTGGTTCTGGTGATAATGCGTATAAGGACGAGTTCTACCGGCGCGTTGCTTACGCGAACGAACATTACGCTTCCGGTATTCCTGGCTGGAGGACCGACCGCGGGCGCATTTACATCATGTACGGACCACCTGACAGTATTGAATCACACCCAAGTGGCGGCGCGTACATGGCGAATCCCAACGAGCTTCCATGGTCAGGTCCCGGTGCCGACACTGTAATGACGACCTACCCTTTTGAGGATTGGACCTACAACTACATTCCAGGGCTCGGGAATAACATTACTCTGGAGTTTGTTGATCCGACGATGACGGGGGAGTACCACCTCACCATGAACCCGTGCGAGAAGGATGCAATGGCCTTTTCTCCAAACGACAATACCGGGTGTCAAGGAGGAGTGTCGATCGGACCAATCTGGAATCCGAATGCAGTTATTGATCCCAGTCAACTGTCCAACTCTCAGAACGCGGGGGGCATGGTGTATTCGAATGTTGCGATGATGGGACAGGACATGGATGAGTTCAACCGGCTGGACCTTTACGCAAAGATTTTCCAGCCCCCGGCGGTCAAGTTCAATGACTTGAAGGCTATTGTCACCTCAAGGCTGTCCGCACAGTTGCTGCCCTTCAGTGTCCGGACGGATTATCTCAAGATCACCGACGACACCGTGCTGACCCCAATTACCATCCAGGTTCCAAATCGGGAGATGCAGTTTGCAGACAAGAACGGAGTAATGCATGCTGTTTTGGATATTTACGGACAGCTTTCAACCCTGGGAGGCCGAATCGCCGATACATTCCAAGACAGTGTGGCAGTGGACGTCCCGCGGCATGATTTCCAGGATTATGTGAACCAGAAGTCCGTTTACCAGAAGGCTGTGTACCTTGCTCCAGGCCATTACAAGCTGAGTGTTGTGATCAAAGATGACCAGAGCGGACACATGGGCTCGATGAATCTGGGAATTGTGGTTCCGCAATACAATAACAGCAAGCTTTCAAACAGCTCTCTTATCTTGGCAGACCTTATCCAACCCTTGCCGACAAACGAAGTCGGGTCCGGGCCTTTTGTGATCGGGGGGACCAAAGTACGCCCCAGTGTCAACCAGAAGTTTACGCAAAAGCAAAACCTGGGGATCTACATGCAGGTTTACAATCTGGGGCTGGACCCCAAGACGCACAAGCCGGCGGCGGACATTAATTATCAAATTTTGAGGGACGGCAAGCCCATCTTGAATCAGACAGAACAAGCAGCTCAAATCAAAGATGCGGCTGAACAGGTAACCATAGAGAAAGTCATGCCGGTCAAGTTGCTCCAACCCGGCAAGTATACTTTGCAGATCAAAATCACGGACCCTATTAAGAACCAAACGGATACCCAGACGGCCAATTTCCAGGTGGAGTAGCAAGCTGTAGTACTGCGTTCCCCGTCGAAGCCGGGGCGCGGTTTTAGATAACGATAGATCGAGGCACAATGAGGCGCTCCAATATTTTGATTCGCCCCATGAGATGGTTGCCCGTTGGAATGTTGCTCTGTTTTGCGATGACAGTTTCCCGGGCAGGCGCTGCCGAATTCGGACGAGTGTCGGGAACTGTCACCGATACCGGGGGAAAACCTCTGATGGGTGCGACCGTTTTGCTGGCAGGATCGGGAATCGAAGGAGCGGGAGAAATCGGGCAGTCGGTCGAACGCGCGTTCACCAACGCTCGCGGAGATTTTTCGATCGAGCACGTCGTGCCCGGCTGGTACTCGCTGCAAGTGATCTCCCCCACGCGGCTCCCGGTATTGCGGACCGGCGTGCAGGTTAAACCGGACGAAACAACCAATGAAATTTTTGCCCTGAGTGGTATTTTATCGCGCATCCGCTGGCAGGATCCCAAGCCGCGCTTGAGCAGTTGGGGAAACGACTGGAAATGGATTCTTCGAACTTCAGGTTCCACTCGTTCAATATTGCGTTTTGAGAATGCCAACAAAGATCATCAAGCGGAAGCCAAGCATCCGCCACTCCCTTCCAAGCGGCTGATCGCAATGCTCCCTGGGCCGACCCCGGGGGACGCGCTTGCCTCAGATCCCGGAATGGGAACCGTGGTGGCTTACCTTCACCCGCTGGATGAAAACTCCGATGTTCTGGTTGCGGGATCTGTCAGCAGTGACGGCATTGGCGGTTCCTCAATCACGACCGCTTATCGGAAAGGCCTCCTAGGGAAGAATCGCCAGGAGATCACCCTGGCCGTTCACCGAATGAACCTGAATGGCGGCTTGCCCGTGGCATTCGCTATCGATCGCGACTTGGCAGATTCCGAGGGCATGGTCCTACGCTACACGCAGACCCGGCAACTTTCCAATGCATTGACGCTCACTGCCGGGGTGGAAGTGCAGTATCTCAGCTCGGCCCAGGATGCCAGGACAGCCCATCCCCGCGTGAGCCTTGCATACCAGCTAGACCACGACACGATCCTTACCCTGAGCTATGGAACGATGGATACCGATGAGACGCACACCCTGCTTGATCGCGTCAGTGACCTGAATGCTTTCCCGCGTATAACGTTGCGCAATCATCGCCCGTTTTTAGAGGATGCAACCCACGCAGAGCTTCGACTGGAGCGGAACCTCGGAGCTAGCTCCAGGATTGAGGTTGCGGCTTACCACGACGCCTTCCGAGACGTGGCGGTGTTTGGTATCGGCGGGGTTAAGAGTCTGGATAAGATGGCAGAGCAAGGAAATGTGCTGCTAGAGCCCGATGGAAGCGCTGCCGTCTTGAACGGTGGCCAGTACAACTCCTCAGGCGGTCGCGTTGCCTATGAACGGGACCTCGGCAATCACACTCGATTCGGCGTCATGTACGCTTTCGGGGATGCATTAGCGGTTGAGCCGACGGGAAGCTTGTTTGAGTCGGCTCCTTTCAATATGGAGAGTTTACCCAATATTCTGCGCTCTGAATTCACACAGTCCTTTTCAGGGAAGCTATCCGCTCACATGCCGGGTGTAAAAACGCAAATTATCACCACCTACACGTGGCTGCCAGCCGGGCGCGTGACCATGGTCGATCCATATGGGCAGGGGGAAATGGAACTTCAGCCATTTCTCGGCCTTGAGGTTCGCCAGCCCCTCCCTAAAATCGACGCGTTGCCGATTCGCATTGTGGCGGTGGCAGCTTTCCGTAATTTGCTAGGGCAGGGTTCTGTTGCTCTGGCGCAGTCGAATGGAAAACCGATTTCCCTTACTCCAGCCTATCGCACCGTGCGCGGTGGGTTTGCTGTTCAATTTTAGAGGGCAAGCTCAGATTTTTCCCCGGTAGTCTGATCGAAACTAGGTTACGAACGGTGCGGGCTGGCTAGCATCTTGTGCCAGGCAGTATGAGTCTACGAAGGCGCTATAGAATAGCGTAGAGAATATATGTAATTGCATATTATTGACGCCTGGACAGCATACTTGCTGAGCTTTAATGCGGCAAAATAAAAGACTTCTGGACTACGTATTGGAACTTGGTTTGCTTAGATTAACTAAAGGGGTCTTACGCCCTACTCCGATCAGGCAACTGCAGTGAGTTTACGCGCTCCATATCGTTTCTTGCCCCTGCTGCTCGCGATTGTGAGCGTGACACTGGTCGTTTTCGCGGTAATCAATTTTCAACAGAAGAGAATCTATCAGCTTCCAACGGATGGCGTCTCGTGGATCGAGACCCCGCAGGGGCTAGAAGCTTGGAGTGTCCCATCCAACACTCCCGGGCAGAAGGCAGGAATCCGGGCAGGAGATATCCTGGAAGCAATTAATGGCCATCGCGTCAAGACAACCGTGCAGGCGGTCCGCCAAATTTTCGCGAGTGGAGTATGGTCACACGCAACCTATGACTTGGTTCGCAACGGAGAATCATTCGAGACCACGGTTATTATCGCACCGGAACAGGGTTCGCGGTCCATTCGTGACTATCTGGAATTTGTTGGTTTTCTTTACTTGATCATTGGAGCTTTTGTTTTTCTGCGCCGGTGGTCGGCCGCGAAGTCTTTCCATTTCTATGTATTTTGCCTTACCTCGTTTGTCCTTTATAGTTTCTCTTACACGGGAAAGCTAAATCTCTTCGACTCAACCATTTACTGGCTTGATTCTGCGGCGCTATTGTTGCAGCCCGCGATTTTCTTGCATTTTTGTGTGTCTTTTCCCGAAAAGCCCGACTTTGTGCGGCGGCGCCCGTACATCCTTCCGGCCCTCTATTTACCCGCCGTTTTCCTTTTGGCTATCCAGGGCTTGGTGATGACTGGATTCCTCACTTTGCCGCTGCCGGATCTTTCTGTCCGCTGGCTGCTCGATAGTCTGGCAATGGGCCACTTGGCTGTTTATTACACTGCCGGGGCATTCTTCCTGTATCGATCTTACCAGGGTGCGCGGACTCCTTTGGCGAAGCAGCAGTTAAAATGGGTGACGCGGGGAACCCTTGTCGCGGTGGTTCCCTTTGTTGTTCTTTATGCGATTCCCTACTTTTTAGGGATGGCGTTTATCCCCGCCTCGTGGATGAAGCTCTCTGTTTTCTCCCTGGTGTTTCTGCCCCTTACCTTTGGCTATGCGATTGTGCGGTATCGCCTGATGGACGTGGACGTGATCTTCCGGCGTGGGATCGCGTACGCATTGGCTACCGCTGCGATCATTGGATTCTACTTTGGGCTGGTTTTTCTGCTCGCCGACTTTTTCCGCAGTGCCGCGCTGATTACCAGCCAGGGAGGCTGGTTGCTCGCGATTGTTGTTACGGCTTTGCTGTTCCAGCCCATGGTGAACTGGATCCAAGTCCGCTTGGATCGGTCTTTTAACCACGAGCGCTATGACTATCGGAGGACGCTGCTCGATTTCGCGCGCGATCTCAGCTCCGAAGTTCACATGGATTCTCTGCTGGACCAGACAGCCGAGCGGTTGGTCGAAATCCTGGGCGTTGATCGTACCGCGGTATTTCTAACTCTGCCTGGCGGAGAAGCCTATTTAGCCAAATCCATCGGCATTACGTTTGACCGGCCGCTCGACCTCAGTTTTCTTAACGCCGAACAACTCGCGATGCCGAAAGGGTACTTGTTTTTTGACACTCTTAAGCAACGTCCTGGTTTTTCGCCCAGCGTGCAGTCTTCCACCGAGCGGTTGGGCCTGCACTACTACTTGCCTTTAAGGGTGAAAGGAAACACGCTCGGTTATCTGGGATTGGGAAAAACCAAGGAAGATGATTTCCTCTCAAGCGACGATGTCGACCTGTTGCTGACCATTTCGGGATATATTGCAATTGCCATTGAAAGCGCCCGCCTGTACGGATCGCTTGAGCACAAGGCCCTTGAATACCAGGCCTTGAAGGATTTCAGCGAAAACATCATCGAATCCATTGATGCAGGGATCATCGCCTGGAATCCTGAGCAGCGCGTGGAATCATGGAATGCTTCCATGGAACGGCTCTACGGGATTCCGGGCAGCGAGGCAATGGGAAGGCTTCTTACGGAAGTCTTCCCTCCGGATCTGGTTTCTCGTCTGCCCTCTGCTTCAGAGCCCTACCGGGCGTTAAGCCTTTACAAGTTCCGCCTGCACAATGCGGGTGGAAAACCGCTGATCGTGAATCTCTCCACGGTGCCGCTGCTGGGGAAGGACGACCAGGTTATCGGGCGATTGCTAATTCTGAATGATCTTACCGAGCGCGTAAACCTTGAAGACCAACTGGTCCAGGCTGAGAAACTTTCCTCGATTGGTGTCTTGGCAGCCGGGGTGGCTCATGAAGTGAATACTCCTTTGGCGGTTATTACGTCTCAGCTCCAGATGTTGCTAAGGCAGTTGCACCCGGATGACCCGCAGGTGCGGGTGCTTGAAAGAGTTGTCAAACAAGGCTTTCGGGCCTCAGAGATCATCAATAACCTGTTGAAATTCTCGCGAGTCAGCGGGAGCGAACACGCAGAGATCGATCTGAACAAGATCATTCAGGAAACGCTGACGCTGGTCGACCCGATGCTACGCAGCGCGAGAATTAAGATCAGTGTTCATTTGGAGCGGGACGTAGCTCCGATTTATGGCAACGCCGGAAAGTTGCAACAAGTTTTCATGAACCTCATCATGAATTCACGCGACGCCATGCCGTACGGCGGTGAACTGACGGTCGCGACCGAAGCCGTCGATTCCACAGTTAATGTCGAGATCTCCGATAATGGCGTCGGCATTCCTTCCGATCATCTCCGCAAGATATTTGACCCCTTTTTCACGACGAAAACTACCAGCCGCGGTACCGGACTTGGCTTGGCGGTAAGCTATGGCATCATCCGCGAGCACTCCGGGGAAATCCACGTTGAGAGCCGCGTAGGCTACGGTACGTCGTTCCGCCTTGAATTCCCCGCTCTCAGGAAGCCAGTCAATGTCAGTTAGAAAGGGATCCCTTCTTATCATTGACGATGAGAAGGAGATTGTCGAAAGCCTTGAGGAGCTTCTAAAGTCAGCCGGTTATCAGACCAATACGGCGCTGTGCGCGGAAGAAGGTCTGCAAAAGCTCGGTCGCGAACCTTTTGACCTTGTGCTGCTGGACGTCAACTTACCTGATTCAAACGGCCTTGATGTGCTGCGGTCTATCAAGAGAGACTCGCCGGAAACCGCGGTCATCATGATTACCGCTTACGATTCCAGCCAGGTTGCTTTTCAGGCTTCGCGGGAAGGGGCCGAAAGCTACATCACGAAGCCTTGGGACAATGACAAGCTACTCCTCGAAATACGGAATCTGCTCGACCGTTCCCGGCTTCAGGTGGAGAACATCTTACTCCGGCGCGCGCTCAAGCGCTTCGGCTTGCCGAACATCATCGGCAAGAGCGAGCGCATGCAGAGAGTTTTCGATTTGATTACACAGGTGGCCCCAAGCCGGGCTACTGTGCTGATCACTGGCGAGAGCGGGACAGGGAAAGAATTGGTAGCCAAGACGATCCATGCAACCAGCCCCCGCGCCGATAAGCCGTTTGTCCCGGTGAATACCGGGGCAATGCCGGTGGACTTGCTTGAGAGCACTCTGTTTGGCCATGTAAAAGGCGCATTCACTTCAGCCATCGCAACCAAACGAGGCCTTTTCGAGGTTGCCGACCAGGGCACTATCTTTTTCGATGAAATCGGAACGGTCGGCGTTGAGACGCAAGCGAAACTCCTACGCGTGATCCAAGAGCGTGAATTCATGCGGTTGGGAGGAACCGAAACCATTAAAGTGGACGTTCGCATCCTGGCTGCCACCAACGCGGATCTAAAGAAGATGGTGCAGGCCAATACCTTTCGGGAAGATCTTTACTATCGCCTTAACGTCATCAGCATACCTTTGCCACCTCTTCGGGAGCGTATCGAAGATATTCCCGTTCTGGTTGAGCACTTCCTGACGAAGTACTGTGCCGAAAACGGCCGCGAGGGTTTGACTTTTTCTCCCGAAGCGATGAAGTTGTTGATGGATCACGATTGGCCCGGAAACGTCCGGGAGCTGGAGAACGCGGTGGAACGGGCCGTGATCCTTGCTTCAGGGCCATTGATTGGAACCGAGGCCTTGCCGGACCAGGTACTTGAAAATCATCGGTGCAGCGCGCCAGGTCACGCGCCCCAGGAAATGGAAGGGCGATCGCTATTCGACATAGTCGAGGAGTTTGAACGAAAGACCATCATGGATATGCTTGCCCGATCCGGCTGGAGCCAGACGGAGGCGGCGGACCGCTTCAAGATTCCCCTTTCCACCCTGAATCAGAAAATCAAGCGCTTAAGGATTGATATCAAGCAACACCGCGGGACATGATATAATACGCTTTCAATCCGACAATCGGTGAAAGGTCTTCGGTGGGGCAAAATATATACCTATGCGCACTGGCTTTCTTGCTGTGCGTAACTAAAGCACCAGCTCAGGGCTCAGCAGACTTGGCGGGGAAAACGGTTACCCTGACCCTCTTGGGGGCGGTCAGTTCCAATCAGCGGAACGGTTCACCTTTTCAGGCTCGCCTTGATACCCCTTTTGAAGCGGACGGGAAGGTTCTCCTTCCGCAGGGAACTATATTCGCGGGACAGATCGTCACCAAACACGCCAAGCGTCTGTACCGGTCAGGATCGCTGCGCTTTGTGTTTCGCTCAATACGCCTCCCTGGCGGGAGGGCTTCCTTGACTGATCTGACGCTTCGGGCAATTGAGCCTGATGCGACGGAACGCAAACGGGTTCCGGTGCGACTTGATGATGAAGGGGGATTGCACCCCTATCTGAGCAAGAAGAAGTTGTTGCTAAACGTCGGCCTGTCACTCGCGATCGGCAAAGTTGCGGATGACGCCTCTGAAACGCTTGTCCGGTCATTGAGCATGGCCGGGGCGCGCTATTTTTCCTGGGGGAGCGGCGCGGCCTTCCTGTTGCTCCGTAGCAAGGGCGAGTCTGTAAAGCTGCCTCAAGGGACGCGTCTGGAAGTGGTGTTCCAGCGAGATCCATCTTTTCAAGTTGCTCTTGCGGTCCTGCCTCTCGGTAAACCCCCGTGCTTCCTCGATGGCCCCATGACGTCCATCCTCAGATACCACGAGCAGTTGGGATTGTTCCCTGCAGTCCTGGTGGACTCCTTAGAATCAGATTAATCCCGCACGTCTGCTACTCAACTTGTCAAACATGCGGGATATGCGGAAATTTTTGGAAGTGTTGCGTCTGGATATAAAGGAGGAATATCAAGGTGCCGTTGTAGGCCAAGTGCAGAATATAGCTGGGAGTCACGGAACGTGTAATGCCTCGCGCCAATGAAAGGATAAGCCCGACAATCAGAATCATGATGACATGGTCCCAGGCGCCCCAGTATTCGGGAATATGAAGTCCCGCAAATAACAGTGCGGTGGCTGCGACGGCGAATGTGAGCCCACCGTGCTTCTCGAAAAATGCAAACAGAAGCCCGCGAAACAACAACTCCTCCATAAAAGGGGCGATTAAAACCGCAAACACTGCGATCGCATACGCTGAGGACGGTGAGCTAAATAACTTTTCCAGCGGAAATCCTTTCTTTTCCGGCAAAAAAGGCGGGATGATCATGACAACCAGCGACAGGGCGGTTCCTCCGAGGAAAAAACGAAGCACATTATGGCCACTCAGCTTTTCCCATCGCAGTCCTTCCCAAAATGGCTTGTGATAATAAACGGTGACGAGAAAATAGATATAAACAAATAGGAAGATGTAAAAAATGAACTGGAGCGTCAGCAGGAAAATCACATTCTTTTGCAGCCGGTAGATCGGGGTGGTCCAGCCAACAATCGGGGCAAGAACTGCATAGCCTATCGCAGCCGCCAGATTAGCAACAACCAAAGCCACAGGAATAAATAGGATGAACAGAAGAAGATCCCGGAGCCGCCACGTTTCACGCGGTGGGCGCGGGTTGGTTCCCGGCACAGGCTGCGGTTCAGCCAGGGTCCCAGGAGTCTTTTCGTGATCAGGATCTTGTTGAAAGATCATAGGCCTTCCTTATTTTTAGCCACGATTGCGGCGAGCAAAAAGTGTTAATTTGTGCTGACCGGCTGAAGTGCAATCGTGACTTGTGACGTACACCTGTCCGTTTCTTTCTGCCCTTGGCCGGAGGAGTACGTTCCGGGTCTTTCCATAATACAGTACGACATCCATATTTGTGGTCGCGGTGTAGAGTTGCGCATGCCGAAGATTCGCAGCTAAGCTGAGAAGCTTTCCACGAGGGCCCTCCGAACTCAGCTCATCGCAGCGTTCGTGAAGCAAATAAGGGTTCCAGATTAACCCGCAGAGCGCTGCAAGCCCTCATCAAGCAGCCATTCCGTAGCGGTTGAATCCAATCCGCGAGTCTCAGCCTGCCGATGAAAGGGCCTCGGTATGGGCTGAAGCCATCCGGCCTTGGTTCAGAACCGATGCTAACGCCTGGCCTGTAAAGGACCTTTTCACGCATGCGACCTCCTCGGGAGTTCCTTGGGCCACGATCCGCCCCCCGGCATCTCCGCCCTCGGGGCCCAAGTCAATGATCCAGTCGGCTTGCTTGATCACGTCCAGGTTATGTTCGATGATGACAACCGTGTTCCCCAAGTCGGCAAGGCGATTGAGGACCTGGAGGAGTTGCTTGACGTCGTCAAAATGCAAACCCGTCGTGGGCTCGTCGAGAAGATAAAGGGTGCGGCCGGTTTGCCGCCGGCTGAGCTCGCGAGCCAGTTTGATGCGCTGGGCTTCACCGCCTGAAAGCGTGGTTGCAGGCTGACCAAGACAAATGTAGCCAAGTCCGACATCTTCAAGCGTCTGAAGCTTTTGCCTGATTTGGGGGATGTTCTCTAAGACCGGCAGCGCATCCTTCACAGTAGAGTCCAGCAGGTCAGCAATTGAGTAGCCCTTATATTTTACGGCCAGGGTCTCCGTGTTATATCGTCGTCCGTTACACACTTCACAGGTAACGAAGACGTCCGGAAGGAAATTCATCTCGATGCGCCGCATGCCTTCACCCTGGCAGGCTTCACAACGCCCCCCCTTGACGTTGAAACTGAAGCGGCCTGCGCGATAGCCCCTTTGCCGGGATTCGGGCAGGAGCGCGAAGAGCTCGCGGATAGGAGTGAACACTCCCGTGTAGGTTGCGGGATTCGAGCGCGGCGTACGGCCGATGGGAGCCTGGTCAATCACAATCACCTTATCGATCTGATCCGTGCCAACCAGCGCACGATGGGCGCCAGGCTCCTCGATTGCACGATAGAGCTGTTTTGCCAGCGCCCGGTATAGGATATCGCTTACCAGAGTCGACTTTCCTGACCCGGAAACCCCTGTCACCACCACGAGCAAGCCCAGGGGGAAATTGACGTCAATGTTCTTGAGATTGTTCGCGTGCGCTCCCAGGACGGACAGAGTCCTGCCGTTGGGTGCGCGCCGGACTTCCGGAATGCGAATTTCCCGCCGGCCTGAAAGGTACTGGCCAGTCAGGGAATCCTCACAGGCGGCTAATTGTTCCGGTGTGCCGCAGCCGACGAGGCACCCGCCCTGCTTCCCGGCGCCCGGGCCAAGATCAATCACGTAGTCGGCGCGACGGATAGTCTCTTCATCGTGTTCGACCACCAGAACGGTATTTCCCATGTCGCGTAAATGCTCCAGGGTTTGGAGGAGCCGTTGGTTGTCCCGGGGGTGAAGCCCAATGCTCGGCTCGTCGAGCACATAGAGCACGCCCCGGAGTTTCGACCCGATCTGGGTAGCCAGTCGGATACGCTGGCTCTCCCCGCTGGAGAGCGTCGCGGCGGAACGGTCAAGGCTTAAGTAACCCAACCCCACGGTGCTCAGAAATTCCAGGCGAGCGGAAATCTCGTTCACAATGCGTCGAGCCAGTATCTCCTCCCGCGCGTCAAGTTTGATGTTGTTGGCGGTTTTCTGCGCTTCGCTGACCGGTTGAGCCGTAAAGTCAGCAATCGAGAGACCCGCAACGGTGACGGCTAGGCTTTCCGGCCGCAGACGCTTGCCCTGGCAATCCGGGCACGGTTTCGCGGACATATACTGTCCGAACCACTCGCGGTAACTTTCGGAATTTGTCTCCTTGTACCAACGTTCGAGCAAGGGAATAATTCCCGCGAAATTAACTTTACCCCGGATACCCCGTGGGGCTTTGCCGTACAAAAGCAGGTTTTGAATTTTGCTCGGAAACTTTTCAAAAGGAGTCTTTAGATCAAAGTCAAGCTGCTCCGCTAAGCGGGCCAGACTTCGCTGCAAAAACGAAGAGCCGGAACCGGGTCCCAGGCCGCCGGCCAGCAGCGGCCGGGACCAGTCTACCACAACCTTGGCAGGATCAAATGAGAAGCGGCTGCCGAGTCCGCGGCAGGTCTCGCACGCCCCATACACGCTGTTGAAGGAAAAGGACCGCGGTTCAAGCGCGGGAATATTGATGCCACAATTCACGCACGCCCATTCCTGGGAGTAGAGTTGCTCTCTTCCGTCCACGACAGCAACCTGGACGATTCCCTTGGCCAGTTTCATGGCGGTCTCAATGGAAGCCGCAAGTCTTTTTTCGACGCCCGGCTTGATCAGCAGCCGGTCCACGAGAACCTCGATCGTGTGATTGCGCCTTCGGTCAAGCCGGATTTCCTCATCGAGTTGCCGTAACTGCTTGTCGACGCGGGCACGCACAAATTCTTCCTGGCCCAACTGCTCAAAGAGTTTTCGGAATTCCCCTTTCCGGCCCCGCACGATCGGCGCCAGAATCATAACTCGCTGGCCGGTATTTTCTTGAGCAGGACTTCCTTCGAGCGCCATAACCGATGAGACAATTTGCTCCGTCGTCTGGCGCGAAATCGCCTGTCCGCATTGGTGGCAGTGGGGTATGCCGATTGTGGCGTAAAGCAGACGGAGGTAATCATAGATTTCCGTAATCGTGCCTACTGTAGAGCGCGGGCTGCGGCTGGTGGTCTTTTGTTCGATCGAGATGGCGGGGCTTAGGCCCTCAACGGAGTCAACGTCAGGGCGTTGCAATTGGTCCAGAAACTGACGCGCATACGCGGAGAGAGTCTGGACGTAGCGGCGCTGCCCTTCAGCATAAATGATGTCAAAAGCCAGGCTCGATTTTCCCGACCCGCTTAACCCCGTTACAACAGTGAACGTGTTCCGCGGAAAGACTACATCAATATTGCGAAGATTGTGCTGACGCGCCCCTCGAACTGTAATTTGCTTAATCATGCTCCCTGTGCCTCTCAGGGAAGTTCCGCGAGGTTGGCCCAATCCCCCATCTTAAAGCTCACCGCAAGAAGCGTCAAGCAAAGCAGCGCGGGCGATGCCGAGCCCATTCCTGCTTGCACAGGCTCAGCAAGCGTTAGTGTAATTTGGCATCCCCGACTACCCCGTGAGGCTAAAGGTGTGAATGCCTATGCTCTGGGTGTCCCGGTTCGCCATGAGAGCCTCTTTGTCAGGTAGAGCGTCCTATTCCTGATGTCGTCAGCGCCACCAGCATTTTTCAGACACGGTGGCATCGGATCTCACGGTCAACGTAAGGAACCAGGCGGACAGGACCGCGCCAGCCGTCGCGGTCAATGTTTTTGAGGATGTAATAATATTCGCCTACAGCACGCGCATTGTCTGCGGTGTTAGCGACCCGAACTTTGATCCGGTTTATACCGGCGTGAAGGTGTTCGGTCGCCTCGAAGATATACGGTGCCCAGGGACGCAACCCCACAGAATTTCCGTTAATCCACGCTTCCGCTACAACGCCTACATCGCCGCAATCCAACAGAACGTGCTCGGCAAGTAGGCTCGAAGGAACCGTAACATCCTTTTCGTAAATCATGCGACCTGAAAAATGTTCCAGTCCCGGCACTTTCCACGTTCCCAGGGGCAACGAAGCCAAAGTGGTGGAGAAAGCGAACGGAGACTCCAGACGCTCACCGGCAGCCACCCGCAACATGACAGATTTCGTGCCTTTGGGCAACTGAATCTCCCGGCTCGCGCTCACTTGTGTGCCATCTACAAAAGCCAGCCACGGCGACTTTATTGGCGGAACCTTTAATGCCGACGCCAGTGCCGGCACTGGAAATTTGAGCCACCTAAAACCGGGCGAGACTTGACGTTGCGGGTCATTCAGGACCCGCGGAGACGTTATCAAGCCATCGATGGGCGTTCCATCCGAATGCTCCAGACGGCAGGTGAACGTCGCGGATTTCGGGTCTTCCGTATTGTGCAGGAATTTCAAAAGCAAGCTGTTCCAGCCGGAATGCAACCGGATTGGAACTCGCGCAGCAAAACCGTCCGTCAGGCGGTTATACAAAGGCCGGAGCCAGCGGGAATAGACTTCAGTTCCGTCCAGGAACGCCGCTCTGGGGCTGGAAGTCCCAAGGATCATCACGGCTTGAGTCTCCTCGCGGCTATAGATGTTAGTCTGGGCATAGACCGTCCCCTGCGGGGGTGAAAGGCGGAGAGGTTTGCCGTAATCCACAATGAAACTATTGGAGGCGTACGGCCCGCCTTCAATGATTACCGTACCTAGGCTACCGCTATGCCCTGGGTGGACGTAACGATAATCAGCGGCATTCACCTGAAACCAATGAAGCCGCCGACCTTCCTGACCCGGGTAAACTGTGTTATAGTCCATCTCGTGCTCGGGAGGATAAGATTCTTCAAGGCCTCTATCTTCCCGATTAGGAAACGGGCCAATCACATTCCACTCGCGAATGGAGTGGTTCATTGGCGAAAGCCACAACGTGTTCCATTGAAGATGGTCCTGTTTTTGCCCATACCACCGCTCGCGCATCCCAACAGCCTGCGGGTCATCCGCGACAAGAGCGTACGGCAAAGCGATGGACGATCCTTCAACGGTGACACTCCAGTTCCCCGTTACTTCCAGTGGTTTCAGGTCAGGCGGGTTGTAGAGGCCCTTGAACTCTTGCCCTGCTTTGCCCAGGACCGCAACAAGGGAATGATGGTCTGTGACAACTCCCCGCCCACGAACTGTTACTTCGTTATTTTGGGCATTTGTGATGAAAATCTCATCAAAATTTGTGGATCTTAGAGCCAGCGTTTGTTCCGGCCCCGCGGCGTCAAAGACAACGTAGGCGGCGTCCCAAGGACCCAATGACATTCGGACCGCCGTTCGGTCCCCGAGGCTCTGATAAAAGAGCGGGGTCCTTTCTGCAGTATGAGCGTTCCAGCGTTCAGGGCGGCCTTTGGCGCGAAGTTCCAAAACATTCGTCCGGGTTGCGGAGGTGTCATTGACAACCCAGTAGAAATGCACCCCTTCTTTGATCTTATGCAAAACATATAGGTGATCAGTTGGTCCCTCTGTCACCTTGACATCGGGCTCGATAGCTTCCTGAACGGCTTGCAACAGATCTGGTACAGATTTTGGCACGAAGTAGGCGCGCCCCCCCTGCGCATTCCGTCTTAGCCGAAAAGCCCCTATGGTAGGACGGCTATCAAACGTTTCCTCGCATATTGCCTTCAGTGCCGGGTCATCCCGGCCGGTTTCCGTGGAAGTGGTTGGCAAACGCCGAAGAGCAATCACAGTGCCACCGGCCTTGAAGAAGTCTCGGACTCGCTGCGCAGTGGCTCGCCGCGTGGTGGACATGGGAGGAAGAATCAACACCTTGAATTGCGAATCTGAAATCCGCAGCAAATTGCCCTCAATGCGGGACAGCCCCACGTAGTAATCATCAGCTACCTTAAAATCCAGACGCTCCTCGGTCAACTGCAGCTTCAATTGGGCATATTGATCGTTCGTGTCTGCGGCATCATCACTCCAGGAAGAATTTTGCAGGAGATATCCCAGATTCTCGCTGCGAAAGGCGGGAGCCGATTGTCCCCAGACTGATACCTGCGGATAGAAAACCACAATATCGGCAACATGCTGGCTTTCGCGGTTGACAAAGCTGATACGCCGCATCAAGTCCGCATAAGCTTGAAACCAGGGCAGATAAGGCTGGCTGCGGAACCAATCCGGAGGGAAATTGATTTTTGTCAGATCATAATCAAAAGCATGCGGGATGAACTCGCCGATATTCCAGGCTCCCAGGCAGTTTGATACTCGCCTCATGCCCTCGGGGCTTAAATAGGAACTTTCTCCCTGCACGCCCTGGTTTTCGCATACCACATGCCGCCCCTCGAAATCCGCCACCGAGGCATTCTCTTTGAGCCATACGGATTGGCGTCCCCACTCAACCAGGGTGTCACACCCGGGATTGCTCATGGAACGCAGGATGCGAAAGAAATCCCCCTGCTCGGATGGCCCCATGAACAACGACTCCTCCCAGACGTGACCGGAATGCTCGATATTATGTTGATGGCACCAATCGGTAATTTGCTTGAAGAAGTTGTCGGAATAAAGTTCACTGACCGTGTCCAACAGGTCGCACCGCACCTTTTCCGTTTTGGAACCGATGTCATAGGTGAGCGCAGGTAGATAGGTTTCCAGCGAATAACCCGCCTTACGCCGAAACGTATCGAACAGTGCAGAAGTCCAGGGCAGCTTGGCCCCGTAATCACCCTCGTGATCGGCAAAGGTGGCAGGCATTGCGTTGCCAAAGTATTCCCCATACCTCCGGTGAAATTCTTCGTAATAAATCTCAATGAACTTGGCAATCGCCTCGCGGCTCATCAGATCCACGGTTCCGTGGTCCGGTTGCCCTATGGCGGCCTCTCGTCCGAAGGTAAACACAACCCAATCGCCATCAGGGGCGTCCCATTCAATCTCTTTTGTCCCGTTTTCAAACGGGATGCTTTTCAGGCTGTCGCCGTCGAGCGCTTCGTAACCTATCTGTTTTGCGACTACCACCGCGACCGGCTTGGCGGGCAGCGGAATGCCAATGCGCCGGGGACCATGAACCCGTGTTTCCTCCGGGCGCAACCGATGAATCTGGAAATCGGGATTAGCGGCCACCACACGGCTCTTATTGATGCCCTTCATCCAGTAATCGCGTGCTTCGCCGCTCGGCCACTCGAATTCATCAACCATGCAGAGCGAAAAGCCGTACTCCCGTGCCGCCTTCAGTGCTTGGCCGACAGCCTCCCACCAAACATCGGAAAGATAAGGAGTCTCAAGGCCGTCGCGGTTGTGGACGTAAGCTCCGTATACGCCGTGATCGACCATCTGTTTAATCTGCCGACGCAACTCTTCGCCTTCGAGCTTGCCGTTCCAGAACCAAAATGGCCGGATGCTATAGCGACGATCCGGATCTCGGAACTTTTCGTAGAGTGCTTCCAGCCCGCTGCGTTCACTCCCTTGTGTTCCGCTTAGCCGCCATGCTGGGCCTAGCGCCAGCCCGCCTAGCCCGAACGCGGTGATTTCAACAAAACTCCGACGATTGATTTTGTTCACCCTGACCTCCTTGTTTACAGGAATTGAGGGCTATCGCATTAAACCGAATACGATTCTAATACCGGTCACTGGATCTCGTACTTCTACTCTAATTTCTTATCAGAACGCTTTTCTTTGCTTCAAAATTACCTCTATCGCTCGCAAAGACGCAACTTTACGATTTGTTCAAAGCCATCTCCCGATAACGAGGTGACGCCATTATACAACTGTCTTCTTCTTAGCTGACCACAAGAGGATGACAGCGCTTAAATGAAAAGCCGGCTAGCCAAGTAAAACTGGAGCGGGACGGAAATCAAGGCATATCCTGACCGTGCTCGACGCGGAGGAAGCGCACCGAGCCCACAATCACCGGCCCGTCGGCTCTATTGGTCAGCTTCACGGAAATCGGATCATGAAAGTATCCCAGCCAGTTCCATTCGTTTTGGTGCTGGTTCTCGTCCACGGTGAAGGAACGAGTCATCGCCCCAAAGGTCACGCGAAAGGTTGCGTTGGTCGCGAGTTTGCCTTCGACTGCTCCAGGATTTGCATAGCGCACGCCAATGCGATAGGTTCCGATAAGGGGCTGATCGGTGCGCCAAATGATGTACGCGCTCCCTGAGCCCGGGTTTGCCCAGAACCCGCCGATGCCGTAATGGATGGGCTTCCAGATCCTCCGCCCATCCAATTGAAAAGCCGTAATCCCGGAAGTAGCCGGAGAGACGATCTTGTCACGCGGCGTGATCGCTTCCAGGCTTCGGCTGTCACGCCCGTCCAGAACCGCCAGGGCTAAATTGTCTTTCCAGTCAGGATAGTGACGCGCCTGGTTGATCATCAATTCGATATGGTTGTTTAAAGCCGCCTGGAGTTCGGAGGCTTCCTTGGGGATCTGCGCGCAAATATTGTGCTGCTCGCGCGGGTCGATCATCAAGTCGAAGCACTGGGCACGGCCGGTGCGCATGTCTTCAATCAACTTATAACGCAATCCGCGCACGGAATACTGAGGACGGACGGCCGTCTCTTCCCCGTAAACGAAATGATGCACCTGCTGAACGCGGCCCTCGATCGCCGGCAGCAGGCTCTTGCCGTCGGTCACGGGTGCCGCGGGCAGGTGCTCCAAAGCCAGAATAGTAGGCATGATGTCATATTGGCCAGCCAGCGTCTGGAGCCGCTGGTGTGCCGGGATACCGGCTCCCCAGAAAATGAGCGGCACGTGCTGATCGGTGTTGTAAACGGAACGGTGATCGTCGGTGTTGTAATCCTTAGGATGCGAAAAAAGCAACTGGCCATGGTCGGAAACAAAGATCACGATGGTGTTCTTTTCCAGTCCCATCTGGCGAATGGTCGAGAGAAGCTCGCTAACGTAGTGGTCCATGTAAAGAATCTTGGCCGCGTAGAGTTCCTTGAGGCGCCGGATGGCACTCGCGTCGCCAAGCCGGCAGAACGTAAAGAATTGAATGCTCTGATCGTAAAGGGCCTTCCATTGGGGAAGGTAGACATCTGGAGTCGGATAATTGTCCGCGACTTTAACGTCCGGGAAATCGTCGGGGGTGCTGAAACGGTCGTAGGCGGCAGGGGGATTGTAGGGCCCGTGCGGCTCCATATAATGGACCCAAAGGAAAAAACGGCCGTTGCGGTGTTCGGCCAGCCAGTGTTGCGCCCACTTCGTGGTTTCCGGAGCGGTCAGATGGACCTGACTTAGAGGAGAATGGCCGGGCACAGTGGCAAAGCTGTCCTCGTAGTGCACCGTATCCCACCCGCGGTTGACGTTATCCCATATGGACCAGCAGTTCGAATTGTCCGCGACCGTCGTCATCCCGGCCTTCGCCAGCAACTGCGCCACCGTAGGCTTGAAAGGTGAGAGATCGATATAACTGGGCAGTGTCGGGGGCACTTTCCCCTGGCTCAGGGGCTTGGTGATGTCCGGACCGCAAGCCTGGGGCACAAGCAGGGTCATTCCGTGTACAGTAGGAAAGAGACCAGTAAGAATCGTCGTGAACGACGGGGTCGTCCAGCTTCCTGCCGAATAGGCATGAAGGAAAACCGTTCCTTCTTTGGCGAACTGGTCAATATGGGGCGAGTCGGGGTAGGGATATCCATAGGTATGAAGAAAATCCGCCCGCAACATATCTGGCGTGATCAAGATGATGTTGTACGGAACCTGCGAGGGCCGCTCCTGGGGCGGTTTGCTCAAAGCAGGAAAACTCTGAAGCGCAAAGGCAAATAACAACACAAATCTGGGCAGGAGTTGCCCCGTTTCCAGTGGGCGGTTCATGCCGTGTTTCACCTCCAACACATTTCAGTCGTCTGCCGCCGGAACTAACCAGCATCTTAAAACTCTACTGCCTGCCCGCCTTTCCGGTCCAGCAGATTCCAGAAACCTTAATATACTCCGCGAACCGACTTGTGAGGGAGAAGGTAATACAGCAAGCCGCCGTAAGTTCGAGTGTCGTGGATGAGAAACTTTTCGGTTGAGGACGGCAGACAAGGAAATCAACGGCCAGCCGCTAAATTGCCACGCGAGGAAACGGGCCGGCCGACTCTTCCGACAAGGACCGACGGGTGCTAACCGTCGGCCGTTCTACTCTTCAAAATGCCGCAGGCTCCGAAACGGGAGCGGGTTGGGTTTGAGGGATGCGTACCCTTGAGCCATAGTACGCGTAATACGTAACCACGACATAGCACGCGAGCGGAACCAGCATGGCCACTGCCATACTGTGATAAATTTCGTACAGGAGCCCCATGACGGGCGGGGCCACAGCAGCTCCGATAATCGCCATAACCATAAAGGAGCCGCCCAGCTTGGTGTTTGACCCCAGACTTTTAAGGCCCAGCGCGTAAATGGTGGGGAACATTAAAGACATAAAGAAGCTTGTCAGAAATAGCGCTCCTACTCCCACCCAGCCGGGAAACAAGACCCCGACCGCCACGAGTCCGATATTGATGACTCCATAAGCTCCCGTCAGCTTGCTTGGCCGGAAAAACTTCATGAGGTAAGTCGCCACGAATCGGCCTATGGCAAAAGCCACGAGGCTACCCGTCAGCAGGTAGCCGGCGGTTTTTTCAGGTTGATGCGTATAGTCCTGGATGTATTGAATTAGGAAACTCCAGGTTCCCACTTGCGCGCCGACATAAAAGAACTGCGCGGCCACGCCCTGCAGGAAGTGCGGGTAATGGAACAGGTCAAGGAGCCTGCCTTTGTCGCGCGGGTCCGCTGTATGGATTTCTTCAACTGCCTTGGGAAATTTCGTTCTCAGGATCAAAAAAGCCATAAAGAAAACGGCGACACCAAGAACTACATAAGGCCGCACCACCCTCAATGTCTCATGCTGCAGGTAAGCTCCCAATGTCCCCTGGACCTTGAGCGCGTGGATCTGCTCCGGGTCCAACTCAATTCCGGAAAAGATGAAGACCGTACCCGCCAAGGCCCCCGTGATTGATCCCAGCGGGTTAAAGGACTGTGAGAAGTTAAGCCGTCGCTCAGAGGTACTCGGATCGCCTAGCACGGTGATAAATGTATTTGATCCCGTCTCGAGAAAAGACAACCCGCTGGCAATTACGAACAGCGCAAACAGGAAAAATCCATAACTTCTGACGATCGCAGCCGGCCAGAACAGGAAAGCGCCGGTCCCGAACAGACAGAGCCCCGTAACGAGCCCCGCCTTGTACCCAAATCTCCGCATCAGGAAAGCGGCTGGCATGGCCAGGCAGAAATATCCCAAATAGAATGCAGACTGTACCAGACCGGCTTCAAGTCGCGAGATCTCGAAGGAGGTCATGAACTGCTTAATCAAGATGTCATTCAGGTTATTGGGAATTGCCCAAAGATAGAAAAGCGCCGTGACCAGTACAAAAGGGAGCAGGTTTTGGCTTGGAAATAATTGCGGACGGCTATCCCCCGCCGGTGTCTTGTCCATCATTTACGTCCTTGAGGCACCAAGGTTTGTGGTTACAGGTTCCCAGGCCCTCTTGAATTGACCCGTTAAAATCGATTATTAATAGAGAACGGGTAGGACCCTCCCACCGTGCCAAGCTCACGGAAAGATCATAGCGCTTGGCTCGAAACAAGTAACATTGACCTTTCTCCCCTCACGAAAAGACTTTCAGGTAAGGGTTCCTCGTTCCCGTCAGGCGCCGTCCATCAATGCACTCTTCCGTACGCTTAAAGCCACAGCCTCGGAGGTTCCACCCCGAGTATAAACTATTGCCATCCTATCCGATCAAGTAATTCTATGCGTAACCTGGCACCGATCCAGCGACTTTAGTCTGGCTCCCGGTAACGCATCCACACTCCCCAAAGTGTGTCAAACGCCAGGTCAGTATCCCCTGGCTGGTTGGGGTTGGACAAGCCTGAAATCCTGTTTCATATCATATGTTCAAGGGGTAAAATATTAATGCTGATGTGACCAGGAAAAACACTCGGTAGCACGGAGGGTCATATTCACTACATACCAAAACGATTTCCCTGCATTCTCACGAAGTGGTTTTGAATCCGGAGGAAACTTTTACCGGTCGCGAAGCGTATTAAAAGTTATCGGGCCAAGTTCAGGTTTGCGTGTGAAAGTGCAGCCGGTGGAGAGATGATACTATTAGCAGCATGAAGCCGGTGTCCTTGGAAAACTGCTAACCGACAAGGTTCTCAAAATAATGGATCAAGCGACGGAAGTAAAGACCGGACAATTCAGGCAACTTAAAACTGAGGAAATCAGTCTACCTCGCGGACCTCTTTCCTCCCAGCCCCAAAAGGTGCGCGGCCAACAAAAGAAGGTTCTACTTCTCATTCTGGGCATGCTGGTCCTGGCCGGATTGGTAGTCGGTGGAATCCTATGGACGCGGCGCGGTCTGGTAGCGGTGCAGGTCGGCAAGGTCATGCGCCAAGACCTCACCTCCCTTGTCACAGCCTCAGGTGAAATAAAGCCGCCGCCGGACAAGTTTGCGACCGTCAACGCCAATTCTCTCGGTAAGGTCACAGAGATCCTTGTCAATGAAGGCGACCACGTCAAGAAGGGTCAACTCCTGATGCGAACCGAGGACGTCCAGCAGGAGGCTGATGTACATGCTCAGCAAGCCGCCTTAAGCTCTGCACGGGCTGACTCGGAAGTTCAGCAGGCAGCGGTGCAATCCGCCTCCGCAAACCTTCAGACGGCCCAGGCAAATTTGAGCCAAGCCGTAGCGAAACTCAAACAAGCCAAAGATGACTTTTCACGCTCGCAGCAGATGTTCAAGGAAGAGTTGATCGCGCGGCAGGCTTTCGATCAGGCTCTCAGTAATTATGAAGTTGCCGAGGCGGCGACCGAATCCAGCAAGGCGCAGATCGAGCAAGCCAAGGCGCAGCTTCGCCAGGCAATCTTCAACCGCGACATGGCCCGAGCCCGTGTTCTTCAGGCTCAGGCGCAGCTTATCGGCCTCCAAAATGCTCGAGACCAGACCATCTACACGGCGCCTTTTGACGGCGTGATCACTTCTCTGCCTGTTCACGTTGGGGAAAATGTGGTCCCAGGCATTCAGAATCAGGTGGGAAGCGTGCTTTTCCAGGTTTCCAACCTCTCGGTTATCAACGCGGTAGTTGACGTGGATGAATCCGATATTCTGGGCGTCAAATACGGCCAGCCGGCCGAAGTTTCCATTGATGCGATCCCCGACAAGAAATTCAAGGGCCGTGTGACCGAGATCGGGATGAGCGCTATTAGTACCAGTTCCGGCCAAACGACCAGCAGTTCGAGTTCTGTAAATACCGGTGAGGCTAAGGACTTCGAGGTTTCTGTAACGCTTGATGATCCTCCCCCGGGCCTGCGACCCGGGCTTTCGGCCACGGCCAAAATCACGACGGCGACGCGAAAGAATGCCGTGACAATTCCGATTCAAGCTCTTGCAGTTCGCGAGCAAGGAGAGCTTGAAAAGGAGAAAGAAGCACAGGCAAAAGGCAAAGCCATCGCGGCGCAACCTGGCGAGGCCGGGCGTAGTTCTGAGGCCAAGAAGGAAATTCAGGGCGTATTCGTAGTTCGAAATGGACGCGCCGTTTTTACGCCGGTAAAAACCGGAATTATGGGCGCCATGAATGAGGAAGTGCTCAGCGGCGTCAAACCCGGAGAGGTAATCGTCACGGGAAGCTATCAGGTGCTGCGCACGCTGAAGAACGATACAAAAATCAAAGTAGACAATAGCGCCAACAACCTGGGCCCGTCCGGGTCGTAGCAGCGTGTAGGTTAAGTCCCGGCTTGAGCCAAAGGAACGTTTTTAGTGATGGAATCCCAAACTGTAGCCTCCCAGCTTCGGGAGAGTCCGGCACCTCCGGATAACATTATCATCCTCGCGCAGGATCTGTGGAAGATTTACGATATGGGCGCGATAAAAGTGGATGCTCTGTGTGGGCTTTCATTCTCGATTCGCCGGGGTGAGTATGTTGCGATTATGGGCCCTTCAGGCTCCGGGAAATCCACCCTGATGAACCTGATCGGTTGTTTGGATACACCCACCCACGGCGAGTACTGGTTGAACGGACGCCTGGTCAGCCAGCTCACCGACGACGAACTGGCGTACATTCGTAACAAGGAAATCGGTTTCGTCTTTCAGACCTTCAATTTGCTGCCGCGGGCTACCGCCCTTCACAACGTCGAGCTACCGCTAATTTACAATGGGACGCCACCCGCGGAGCGGCTGGCACGGGCGGAGGAAGCCCTTCGCATGGTCGATCTGGGAGACCGGATTCATCATAAACCCAACGAACTTTCTGGAGGCCAGCGGCAACGAGTTGCCATCGCGCGTGCGTTGGTCAATCATCCTTCCATCATCCTGGCGGATGAACCTACAGGAAATCTGGATTCAACCACTGGCGAAGAAATCATGGCTTTGTTTGACAGCCTCCACCAGTCCGGCAATACTATTGTCCTTGTCACGCACGAGCACGATATCGCTGCCCACGCGCATCGCGTTATCCATATTCGAGATGGTAGAGTTGATCGGGATGAGCCGCTGGAGTAGGGGCGGCCTTCCAACTCGCCTTCGTTAATTCCAGGAGTGGGGAGAGCGTGGAGAAATTGACCTCTGGACAACCGGCGGCCCAAAATCCTCGCCCCAAGTACGGGGGGCTTTACAATGCCTGGGTAACGGCGCGCGAGGCCTTCTGGATCGCCCTCGAGGCGTTGACCACCCACAAGCTCCGCTCGTTCCTCACTCTGCTGGGTGTGGTTATTGCCACCACCACGCTGATCGTAGTCATGTCTGTGATCAACGGCATGAACCTCTACATCGCCGATCACATTGCCAACCTGGGCACCAACACTTTTATCCTGAGCCAGTTCAAGTGGGCCCAGGGCTCCGAAGCCTGGCTGAAGGCGCGGCAGCGCAACCGCCCTATTCGCATGGAGGATTACAAGGCCTTGAAGGAGTATGTGCATGGCTACAAGAGCATTGGCGCAACCGCCTCAGGCAACCGTGTCACCGCAAAATACGGAAGCCGGACCCTCTATGATATTTCGCTCACTGGTGTAACCCCCAGCATGATCGATATCGGCCAGCAGAAAGTCGCTTACGGACGGTATATCACCGAATCCGACTATCTCCACAGCGCCCCGGTCTGCTTCATCGGGCAGGATTTGGTCGACAAGTTTTTCCCCAACGTTGAACCTCTCGGCAAAGAGGTCCGCATCAGCGGTGGATTGTTCCGCGTGATTGGCGTAGCGGAACGAATCGGGACAACCTTTGGGCAAAGCCAGGACAGTTTTGTCCAAATCCCGCTCACCACCTATCAGAGGCTGTTTATGGCACGTCCAAGCATTAACGTAAGTGTTCAAGCCTGGTCGTCCGCGCAAATGCTTCCTTTAGAGGATGAAGTGCGGTCGCTGATGCGCGTCCGGCGCCACTTGCGCTACAACCAGGAAGATACCTTTGGTATTAACGCCTCTGAAACCATCATGAGCCTCTGGCAAAGGCTGACCAGTTCAATCTTTGCTGTCACCATTGGCGTGGTTGCAGTATTCATGGTGGTTGGCGGAATTGTGATTATGAACATTATGCTGGCAAGCGTCACCGAGCGGACCCATGAAATCGGAATCCGCAAATCGCTAGGGGCTCGCCGGCGCGACATTCTGACTCAATTCGTCATCGAATCCGCGGTCATGGCCGGAGCCGGAGGCCTGATCGGCGTGATCCTCGCCGTCCTGATCAGTCAGATCGTCGAGAGGCTCTTCACGTCGGCCGTGCCGCTGAGCGGAATCGTAGTAGGGTTGATTCTTTCAACCGCCGTCGGCCTTTTCTTTGGCATCTATCCTGCCAGCAAAGCCGCGAAGCTGGACCCCATCGAAGCTCTCCGGATGGAAGGTTAACCATGGCCGCCGAATTCCGCAACATTCGCGAGAACTTGCTCCTGGCCTTAGACACGCTCCGCACTCACAAATTTCGTTCGTTCCTAACCATCCTGGGAGTGCTGATTGGGACAACCACAGTAATCGGCGTCGCGTCCATCATTACCGGGCTGAACAGCCAGCTCGTCCAGGCGGCAGAGCAATACGGCTCCCGGACGATTTGGATATACAAGTTTGAAATCGGCTTCGTTTTTCGTCTCACTCGGGAACAGCGAATGCGAAAGCCCTTGAAATACGAGGACGCCGTCGCCATTCGGGATTTCTGTCCTGACGTCGAACGGGTGTCCGTTGAAATCTTCCACCAGGGTCTTCCGCCGGTCACCAAGTATAAGGGGCAGGATATGGTCAATGCCCAGCTTTTTGGGGCTACGCCGGAAGATTTCAGCCTGAACAATGTCACGTTCGTTAGCGGCAGGCCCTACACTACAGTCGAGGATCTCCACCGTCGCAACGTCGCAGTTATCGGCGCCGACGTCGCCACGACACTTTTTCAGAATGAGAATCCAATCGACAAGGACATCACGGTAGGCGGCAACAGCTTCAAGATTATTGGCGTACTGGGCAAGAGGTTGGCGTTCCTTGGCGACAACGGCGACGATCGAAACATTTACATTCCTTATTGGACATTCAGAAAAATCTACCCGGCTGCGAGAGAAAACCTGATTCTGGCCATGGCCTATCCGAATCGCATGACCGAAGCCATGAATGAGATAACTGACGTCCTGCGAAGGATGCGCCGAGTGAAACCCGATCAGCCTAACGACTTTGGTATGGCAACCGCTGCTTCAGTCATCGGACAATTCCATCAGATCACAGGCACCGTCGCCTTGGCGCTTGTGGTGCTTTCCTCCATCGGCCTGCTGGTGGGTGGAATCGGGGTGATGAACATCATGCTGGTTTCCGTAACGGAGCGGACTCGCGAGATCGGAGTGCGCAAAGCCATCGGGGCGCGCCGCCAGGACATCACCTGGCAGTTTCTGCTCGAGGCCATGACGTTGACCGGGGCGGGCGGACTGATGGGCATTCTGATGGGATATTTGCTGAGCTTCACGATTCGGACCCTGGTGCCCAGCCTTCCATCTTCCGTGCCCCTTTGGTCTGTCTTTATCGGTTTCCTGGTTTCAATCGGGATAGGACTCTTCTTCGGTATGTGGCCTGCCATGAAAGCTTCTCGTCTAGACCCCATCGTGGCGCTGCGTCACGAATAGCGGCGGGATCTCGCGACGCAATACCAGCCTTTTGAATCACAATCCTCACTCAATTGAGCGCACCCTATCGGAATAGGGCCTTCAGCGTTTCGACGTAGGGCTCTCTGGCAACGCCCCGCTCGGTAATGATGGCGGTAACGTACCGGTGCGGGGTAACGTCAAAGGCGGGATGCCGGGCATTAACATTTTCCGGAACTGTCAGAATGCCTCTCCAGTGGGTCACTTCCGAGGGAGAACGTTCCTCAATAGGAATTTCGTCGCCTGAAGCGATGTTCAGGTCAATAGTGGAAAGCGGCGCCGCCACATAAAAGGGTACATGGTTTTCGCGTGCCAGCACGGCCACTGTGTAGGTGCCGATTTTGTTCGCCACATCGCCGTTGCTTGCAATGCGGTCAGCGCCCACAATGACAGCCTGGATCTTCGACTCCTTCATAAAATGCCCGGCCATGTTGTCGGTAATAACGGTGACAGGAATGCCGTCCTTGGCCAGCTCCCAGGCCGTCAGGCGTGCACCCTGCAGGAATGGCCGGGTTTCATCAGCAAATACGCCGATCCTCTTCCCGTCCGCTACCGCAGCACGAATCACGCCGAGCGCTGTTCCGTAACCGCCCGTGGCAAGAGCCCCGGCGTTGCAGTGGGTAAGCACCGTCGAAGAATCCTGCAGCAGCGCCGCGCCATGCCGGCCCATCGCCTCATTCACGGCAATGTCTTCGGCCAGGACGCGTTGGGCTTCTTCCACCAGACACGTGCGCACCCGTAAGATCTTCTCTGTCTCCGAACCCGGCTCGGACAGCGCATTTTCAAACGTCTCGCGCATGCGCTTGATCGCCCAAAACAGGTTGACGGCTGTAGGCCGAGTCTTTGAGATAACGTCAGCGATCGTTTCAAAATCGCTGCGAAGTTCCGGGATGCTCTGAGCACTGGAGTTCTTAATTCCTAACGCCACTCCCATGGCAGCCGCCACCCCAATTGCCGGTGCGCCACGAATCACCATTGAGCGGATAGCTTCTGCAACCTCCTGGTAATTGCGACAGGTACGGTAAACCTCTTCGCCAGGCAGGCGAGTCTGATCGATCATACGTACCCCGTCGCTGGTCCACTCGATCGTTTTAAACATTCAGTCTCTTCTCTTTGCGATTATTTAAGGTCAATCCAAAAATTTACGTTCTCGTTCAATCCTGATTGTTTCTGTAACCACGCACCCCTTGCCAGTTATCTGTTTGCGCTAATCGGGACAAAAATCCCGGTTGCGATGCCAGGACTCAAAAACAATCCGCGTAACTACACAACTTAGATTGTAGCTAACGTTTGGTTGAAGAGAAAAAGCAGGTTACCGTCCCGCAGAGGCAAGATCAATGCCCGAGGACCGGAGATGTGATACTCTGCAAGTGAATCGCCTCTCCCGCAGCACACGGCAGGCTTCCCACGCGCTTGATCGACTCATATTCGAGAATCTGGCGCGATACCATCTGCCACCCACCTTGACGACCAGCGGCCGCGCACCCTTCAGAGGCCCAGGAGCCGTCCGGAGCGCGCTCTCGAGGGCGCGCCTCACAGGAAGCGGATAACGATAATTGCCGCCGACCTGCACGAACCATCCAAGGCGAGAACTCGGTACGTTGGCGGGTTCGCCAGCCTCATCGGAAGTTTTCGTATATCTGACCGCAGCGCGGCCAGTCTCAGCTTCTTTCGATGCCGCAAGCGTAAGAGTCTGTCCATGGTCGATCGAGAAGCCTCGATTGATTAGCGATACCATAAGGCGGTCGCGCGACCAGATTGTCGAACCGCCCATCACCACTCCTACAAGCCGCCGGCCATCGCGAACCGCAGAGGTTACGATATTGTAGCCGGAAGCGCGCGTGAAGCCCGTCTTCATTCCATCGACGCCGGCGCACCGACCAAGCAGATGATCGTGGCCGTATATCGTCCTCCCTTGAAAATCGAAACTCCTTACGTCGAAGAAGTGATAATACTCCGGAAAATTGTGCAAAATCGCGAGCGCCAGTTTCGCCATGTCAGAGGCTGTGGTTTTTTGACGCCAGTTAGGCAATCCTGAAGCATTGCAGAAGGTTGTATGGTTTAGCCCCAGCTCGCGCGCGGTCCTGTTCTCAAGCTGCGCAAATCTCGTCTCGGTTCCCCCAATGGCTTCGGCCAGCACCACCGCGGCATCATTACCGGACAGGGTCGTGATTGCAAGGATGGCGGATTCGACTGTAATCCGTTCGCCAGGACGCAAGCCCAGTTTCATCGGCGGTTGATCAGCGGCGTGTAGGGAAACAGGGATTTCCTGAGCCAGCGTCATCTTGCCGCTGCTGAGTTCCTGAAAAGTAATGTACAACGTCATCAGCTTGGCCAGTGATGCCGGGTAGCACAGGGTGTCAGCATTGTGAGCCTCGAGCACCTTCCCCGTCTGGGCGTCCACGACGATATATGCGTGCACACGCGCGTTTGCTGAAGGCGGGGCAACAGCGGCAATCATGATCGCCACCATTGCAAGCCATCCGGCCATCAGGCCACTGCAGGCCCTACGGCACGAATTAAATCCACGGGAAACACAGCCGGAACCACTCCATAACCTCGTCATCTTCAACCCTCTCCAGTTCGAGAACTTCACTGCACCTTAACACGCGCAACTCGCACATCTGAAACTTCACTGCCAGCCACATCACCACGAACTTCAATGCAAGAAAACCTGAGATTCTGCCACACTCCGTGGAGTATCTCGTAGAATGCCTATTCGTTTGGAATGGCCATGGCTTTGACGGGGCGAAGACATCCGCTTCCGGAGTTTCTAATCCGAAAACCTCTCCCCGACCCGATAATATCCTCCAGAATTTCTGTTTTTAATTCTCCATCACGCGGTTTTTAGCCGGGTGAGCCAAACCGCAAGGCGGTGCTCGACACACGGTAGGAATCCGGGTCTTACCAGCCGAAGATGACTAATTCAAACCGGCTGGATCCCCTCCGGGCCAAGTCCGCCGCCCTAGCGGCATATCCTTGCCGGTACGATTCCTGCCTGTGCGGGTTCCTTGGCAAGCTGTTAAACAGGAACTGAAACAGCCGTGTTGACGCCTCACGCACCGTCTGTCCTTTTCCACATCACCCTGTTCGCGTCCAAACGTTCCCCATCTCAGCCGCACATTGTATCAAATTGATGGTCAGTACAGATAACAGAAATTGACGATCACAACAACTTTGCTGCATATTAACGCCGATTGCGCCCGGTGGACCCAATCCTGTTCGCCGCGGATCAATTTCTTATGCGTTCGCCTCGTCGTTTTTGTTAACATCGTCCTTGAAGATTGTATCGTCCCATCGGGCGTAGCGCTTACGGGCAAGGCCGCTCACAAACGTTCCCACATGGGCTTTCACTCATGGTAGTGCCGGGGGTTGGTAACCATGAAAGAAACAAGGGTTGTCAAAACGGAAGGGGAATGGCAAAGACTCCTCACAACGGAACAATATCAGGTCACTCGGTGCAAAGCGACCGAACCACCGTTCACAGGAAAATACTGGAATCTACATGAAAAAGGCATCTATTGCTGTGTCTGCTGCGGAGCCGAGCTTTTTAACTCCGACACGAAGTTCGATTCCGGGACGGGTTGGCCGAGCTTCTCGGCGCCAATTGCCGAACAGGAGGTTCGGACGGAAAGCGATTTGAGCTACGGGATGCGGCGAATCGAGGTTCTTTGCAGCAAGTGTGATGCACATCTGGGGCATGTGTTCCCCGATGGCCCGCCACCCACGGGCTTGCGCTATTGCATCAATTCGGCTGCCCTCAACTTCCACAAACACGAAAAGCCGGACAGGTAACACTCAACTCGTTCTTCCTGGCCTGGTGCCCGGCGGTAAAGTGGAATCAGAAATCCTGGCCTTAAATTTCAAATTCTCGTTTCACCTTTTCCGACTTCTCGATAACTCGCCGCGTAAGTTCTTTCTTGTAATCGACAAGCTTTTGGGCCAGTGCGTCGTCCGCCGTAGCGATAATCTCAATTGCCAGAATCGCCGCGTTGACCGCTCCCGGCTTGCCGATGGCCGTACAGGCCACTGGAACACCGCCAGGCATTTGCACCGTGGAAAGCAGCGCATCGAGTCCGGCCAATGTTGTCGTAGGCATCGGGACACCGATCACCGGCAAAGTGGTTTCAGCAGCAATCACGCCAGCAAGGTGCGCCGCCCCTCCGGCCCCTACAATAATCACCTTCAACCCGCGCCCCACCGCCGACCGCGCGTACTCCGCAGTCCGGCCCGGCGAACGGTGCGCGGACGTGATGTCGATCTCGAAGGGGACGCCAAACTTTTTCAGGGTGAGCGCAGTCTCCTTCATTACAGGAAGATCCGTATCGCTCCCCATGACGATTCCGACTACGGCCCGCCGTTCCTGAACCATATAAGTCACCCCCGTGCTTCTACACTCTGGTTGTGATTGATTTACGCCCGCTTGTCTATTGTGAAAGTGGAGAATTCTCCGCTCGACGATCAGAATTCCGGAAGTCAGCGGCCGCCTTCAGCCTCCGCACTCCTTTTGCGCCGATGTCGCGACGGTAGTGCATCCCTTCAAAATGAATCTTGCCGATAGCTCCGTAAGCCTTTTCAATGGCAGAGTCCAAATCTTCTGCAACTGCGGTCACTCCTAGCACGCGCCCGCCCGCTGTCAGCAGTTGTCCCTCCTGCGACGCCGTGGCCGCATGAAAGATCTTGACTCCGCCCCGGGCTTCCGCCGCTTCCAGGCCTGTAATCGCTTTGCCCGTTTCGCTCCTGCCCGGATAACCTTTCGAGGTAAGAACAACGCACACGGAAGGGTTCGGACTCCAGCGAGCTTCCACCGCCCCTAACTGACCTTCCAGCGAAGCCATCAGAAGTTCCACCAGGTCGGACCGCAACCTCATCATGATTGGCTGCGTCTCCGGATCGCCCAGACGCACGTTATACTCCAGGACTTTCGGACCTCCCGATGTCAGCATTATTCCACAGTACAGAAATCCCCGGTACGGCGTACCTTCTTCGGCCATTCCTTCGAGCGTAGGCTGAACGACTCGATGAAGGATCTCCTCCCGCAGTCCTTCGCTCAGAATCGTATCCTCGCTATAAGCTCCCATTCCTCCCGTGTTTGGTCCTCGGTCATTATCGAACACGGGCTTGTGATCCTGGGTCGGAACCAGAGACACAAAACCTCGCGTGCCAGCGAGAACGATAAAGGATAATTCCTCGCCAAAAAGGCATTCTTCAATCACCAATCGCTTGCCCGCCGTGCCTAACACGGTTCGATTCACAAAATCATCGAGGGTTTTCTCCGCCTCTTCGCGGCTCCGGGCCACCACTACGCCCTTTCCGGCCGCAAGCCCGTCGGCTTTAATCACCACGGGCAAGCCAAAGTCGGAAATGGCTCTCAAAGCACTGGGATGGTCATGGGCGACCACAAACCGTGCGGTCGGGATACCATGGCGCTGCATAAACTCCTTAGCGAAAATCTTGCTGCCTTCAAGACTGGCCGCGGCCTTGCTGGGACCGATGATTTTACGCCCACCCCGCTCGAATTCATCCACCACTCCGGCCACCAGCGGCGCTTCCGGACCCACTACGGTAAGTTGCGCGTCAACGCGTTCAGCCAACTCAAACATCGCAGCCGGGTCAGCAAGATCAACAGGAACGCACTCGGCTGTTTGAGCGATGCCGGCGTTTCCCGGCGCGCAAAGCACTCTGTCCGTGAGCTGGCTTTCCCGCAGCTTCCATGCCAGCGCGTGTTCCCTTCCCCCCGAACCTAGAACCAGAACATTCATGAGCACGTTACACTATCGACAGAAAATGATTTTGTCAATGCCACCGATATATCATCCTACAGACGTCCCAGAGACATATTAGCTGTTTTCATTCCCTGAAGTCATCTCCCGGACACGACAAAAGTCTTGCCCACCTGCTAAGTCCGCAGTAGCATTCGGGTATTGCATTACCAAGTGCGAACAGAAGAGGTGTCACATGCGGAAGTGGCTAGTTGTTGGTTTAGTCATGCTCTGGGGAACTGCTGCCGTGCAGGCTCAAGCGCCGACTCAATCCAATCCGAAACAATACACAGCCCATATCGTCGGATACGCTCACATCGACATGGCCTGGCTTTGGCGCTGGGAAGAATCCACCTACGACGTTATGTACAACACATTCCGGAAACAGCTCAGCTTGATGGACCGCTACCCGAACCTGACTTACGCTCAGGATCAGGCCGTCGTGTACCAGCAAATGGAGCACTATTATCCCGACATTTTTAAAGAAATCCAATATCGGGTCAAGACGCACAACTGGATTCCTGTAAGCTCTACGTGGACGCAGATGGATGAGAACATGCCCGACGGCGAATCGCTGGTTCGGCAGTTCCTTTACGGGCAAAAATATACCAAGGAAAGATTCGGGCACTATGTTCATGTAGCCTGGCAGCCTGACGTGTTTGGCCATCCGTTCTCCATGCCGCAAATCGCCGCCAAGGCCGGCATCAAGTGGTACATTTTCGAACGCCCACACGATCCCAACCGGCCGCCCATTTTCTGGTGGAAGGGTTTGGATGGCAGCAAAGTGCTGGCCTACAATCCGCCGAATGGTTACGGCGGGCCGGTGAATCATGACCGCATTACCATCCCCGTCATGAAAACAGGAGAAAATATGGGAGTGCCCGACATCCTTATGCTCTTCGGTGAAGGCGACCACGGTGGAGGGCCTAATGCCAGCGACATGGATGCCATTGCCACGCTCAACAAATCACCAAACGACGTGAATGTGAAAACGGACAGCGTGGACAATTATTTCAACCTCTTGCTGGCCGAAAAGAAAGATTTTCCCGTGATCGCCGGGGAGATGAATCCGGTTTTCGAAGGCTGCTACACAACTCAGGTCGATATGAAGCGGCACAACCGCGAGGCGGAACAGCTTTTGATGACCGCTGAAAAGATGTCGGAACTGGCGGTCATGAATCGTTACCGCGACTACTACCCTTCACGCGACCTCAAAGAAGCATGGAAGCTGGCGCTGCTCAACCAGACGCACGACCTGCTTCCCGGCTCTGGCATCGGCCCTATCTATCAGGACGCCGCCAAGCAGTACGCTGAAGTTTTCAAGCGCGGCCATCGCGCCCTGAAATTCTCGCTGGAGTGCATCGGCTTACAGGTTGACACCATGGGGAACGGCGTTCCAGTAGTGGTCTACAATTCGCAGTCCTGGGATCGTACGGACCTAGTCAAGGCTCACGTCTCTGGTCCATCGCTGCCCGATCATATGGTGGCAGTGAGCGGCACGGAAACTCTACCGGTCCAGATTCTCAAAGGCCCAACCCGCAAAGGAGATCGCGAGGCGGCGACGGTGGCATTCGTTGCTCAAAACGTGCCGCAGATGGGACTCAAACTCTATCGCATCGAAGCCGCCAGTTCCAGCCAGCCCGTCCAACCGAGTTCGCTCCGAACAGGGATGAAACCTCGCCCGTATATCGAAAACGAATTTTTCAGAGTTGAATTCGACCCCCACACGGGAAACATCGTCCGGCTCTTCGACAAGAAGAGGAATCGCGAGGCGTTCAAAGCGCCGGGGAACTTCCTGGTGGCTCTGCAAGACACCCCTGAGCAGGCGCGAGCGACCTCCAGCGAGTACGCCGGTCCCGCCTGGAATATCGGCCTGACAGGGAAAAAATGGGACATTGATAAAGCCGCCAAAGTTGAAATCATCGAATCGGGACCGGTGCGGGCCACGGTCCGCGTGGTCCACACGTTCCGGAACTCCGAATTCGTCCAGGATGTCAGTCTGATGCCCGGCGTTCCTCGAATCGACGTTCGAATGTCGATGGACTGGTACGAGCGGAACACATTCTTGAAAGCCGGATTTCCCGTCAACGTCTCTTCCACCAAGGTAGCCGCCGAAATTCCCTACGGGGTGATTGAACGCGATCAGACCGGCAAGGAAATGGTCATGGGCAAGTGGGTGGACGTTTCGGATCACAACTACGGAGTTGCGATCCTCAACAATGGCCGTCAGGGATTCGACGCCGCGAACGATATAATTCGCCTCTCGGTCATTCGGGGGCCCTGGTACCCAGACCCGCGCGCCGATGAGGGTCACCACAGTTTCGGCTACTCGATCTACCCGCATGCGGGCGGTTGGCGAGAAGGCAAAGTTGAATTCCAGGCCCTGGACTTCAACCAACCGCTTCTGGCACTTCAGGAACCTGCCCACCGTAGCCCGCAAGAAAGTTCGGCGGGGGAAGGTGGCGGGCTTCCAGAGTCCTATTCTTTCATCAAGACCGATAGCGATCACGTGATCCTCTACGCGATGAAGCAAATGGAGGGCTTCTACAACAAGGATCCCATCCTGCGCTTCTTCGAATGCGAAGGGCGGCCGGGAGAAGTCTCCGTGCAATTTCCCTTCCGGGTTCGCGCTGTCGAAACCAACCTGCTGGAGGATACGATCGGACCCATCGGCGAGGGAGAAACCATTCACTTCGCAATGAAGCCGTGGGAGATCAAAACTATCCGTATCAGCCGCGTCAGGTAGCGGGACACCCCGGCTATCAAAGCGAAGATGCACGACCGGACAGCTCATCGGGTAATCTCGCCAAAGCAAACAAGCGGGTTACCCGAACCGGGTTGCAGGGGGGCACATCCCATTCAGGATTCAAGGCCCGTGCAAGACAAGTCCAACTGTACGGAGGCAAAATGAAACGCCGGGATTTTCTGAAAAACGCTTCCGTCGGCGTTGCCGCAGCGAGTGCTCCTCGAGGTGCCTTTGCCCTCCCACAAGGCGGGCGCGACACGAATTCACAGCCGAGCTGCAGCGAATTCCATGAGCAGCCGAAAGATTACAAGAAGACTCCCTTTCGGCGGCTTGTCATCCTCGGAGAAAGCACCGTTGAGGGTGGGCCGTGGCTGCATCGCCAAGAGGACCGCTACGCCGATGTACTCGTCGGGCTCATTAATGCTTGCCAGAAGAAGCCTATCGAGTACTACAACAAAGGAATTGGGAATAACGCCATTTCTCCGCGCAGCCCAGGCTACGGGCAATCCGCAAAGCCCAGCGCACTGGAGCGCTACCACAAGGATGTAATCGATCTTCATCCCGACCTCTTTATCCTGGCCTACGGCCTGAACGATATGCGGGCGGGCATGCCGCTGACCGATTTTCGGGAAGACATGGCCACCATCATCAGCAATGTCCAAAAAGCATGTTCGCCCGTCACGGTGCTAACCACCGTATACTACATGACCGGCTACGGGAGTTGGCCGCCTCTGGACAGAGGAAGCATTGAGCTTACACGCCGTTATAACGACTGCATCCGTGGTCTGGCTGCGGAGTTCGATTGTATCCTGGCCGATGTCTGGGCGTCGGAAGGGCAGTCCGACTGGCTGATTCATTACGACGGCGTTCATGCCAACCAAGTGGGCGAGCTGCTGATTGGAAACCGGATCTTCGAAGCTCTGGCCCAGCACGCCAGCGGTCTAACTAATTGGACGTTCGACCAGCAACTCAACACCCAGTGGACCCAAAGGGTGAAAAAGGGCCGAGCCGAGGCCAGAGATCCGTTCAAGAAGACATGGTGAAATCGTTCGGCACTCTAACGCGAAGGGTAGCAATTTCTTTAGCCGTTCAGCCACGGACCTGCGCCGGTCAATTGGAAGCTCCCGGGCCAGACGATCAACGACTCCCGGCGTCCGCGCGATTCAGCAGTTGCTCAATAACAACCTGTGCAGTGCTGCCGCTGGTTCCGGAACGCGCTGGCCTCTATCAAGTGAGTCACCCGATAATCCAACAGGGTCTATGATTGAATTCTGACATCCTGCTAAAATAATTGTTTATATCCTTTGCTGAATTTGGGGCAATGGTTTCTGCTTTCACAGAAAAATATGATGTGGTGGTGGTGGGTGCGGGGCATGCAGGCGCGGAAGCGGCGGTGGCGGCGGCGCGCATGGGTCTCAAGACCGCGCTTTACACCATCAATCTCGACCTGATCTGCCAAATGTCCTGCAACCCCGCCGTGGGCGGCATTGCCAAGGGCCATTTGGTGCGGGAAGTAGACGCGCTGGGCGGCGTGATGGGCGAGGTCATTGACGCGGTGGGCATCCAGTTCCGCCTGCTCAACACCAGCCGCGGCCCGGCGGTCTGGTCGCCGCGGGCGCAGGCGGACAAAAAGCTTTATCGCAGCAAAATGCGCCAGGTGCTCGAACAGGAGCCAAACCTGCGCATCAAACAAGCAGAAGTTGTAGACCTGATCCTGGAACCCTCCGCAGGGGTGATTCGTGAATCGACCCTGCCCGGGGCGGATCGTCGCGTGCGCGGCATCAGGTTGATGGATGGCCGCACGGTTGAAGCCGGTGCTGTAATCGTCACCACCGGAACGTTTCTGAATGGGCTCATCCACTGTGGCGAGCGGAAATACCCGGCGGGACGCTCTGGTGAGCCTCCGTCGCTGATGCTGGGCGAAGCGCTGCGGCAGCTGGGCTTTGAAGTGGGCCGCCTTAAGACGGGAACGCCGCCGCGGCTTGACCGGCGCACCATTGACTTCTCGCGATTCCAGGTGCAGCCTGGAGATCCTATTCCCACGCCCTTCAGCTTCCGCACGCGCGCGATCACGCAGCCCCAAACGATTTGCTGGATCACGGTCACCAATGATAAGACGCATCGCGCGATTCACGAGAACCTTTACCGTTCTCCGCTTTATTCGGGGCAAATTAAAGGCATCGGACCGCGTTACTGCCCTTCGATTGAAGATAAGATCGTCAAGTTTCCCGACAAGCCTCATCACCAGATTTTTCTCGAGCCCGAAGGTTTGGACACCAACGAGATATACCTCAACGGCATGTCAACCTCGATGCCCATTGACGTTCAGGCGGCCATGGTGAAATCGATTCCCGGCCTTGAGAACGCCGAGATGATCCGCCCCGGCTACGCCATCGAGTACGACATGATCCAGCCCACCGAACTTTATCCCTGGCTTGAGGCTAAGAAAATTTCAAACCTGTTTCTCGCCGGGCAGATCAACGGCACAACGGGCTATGAAGAGGCCGCCTGCCAGGGCATCATGGCCGGTATTAACGCGGGGCTGCGGGTCCAGTGTCGGGAGATGCTCGTTATCGAGCGTAGCCAGGCTTATACCGGCATTCTGATCGACGATCTTGTCAACAAGGGCGTCGACGAACCTTATCGCATGTTCACGTCACGCGCCGAATTTCGCCTGCACTTGCGCATCGACAATGCCGACGAGCGCATGACGCCCATCGCCTACAAAGTCGGCACGCTCAAGCAAAAGGACTATGACATCTTTCTTCAGAAGCGGCAACGAGTCTCCGCCGCCACCCGCTTTCTGCTTGAAGCCCGGCTCGATCCGGCATCGCGCATGGGCCGCGAGATTTATGCCAGACTGGGCCTGATGACCGGCGGTGAGTTCTCCGGCCCGACGCCGCTTACGGGCGCGCAGCTCTTGAAGCGGCCGGAATTAAAGATCGACGATCTGATGGAATGGATCAATGAAGGGCTGCAATCAAGCGGATGCGAGCCGCTCCGGGGCAGTAACGGTGGCGGAGTGCGTTCGCTGCTCGAGCGCGAAGAAGCGCGCCGCATCGAAACGGATTTTAAGTACGAAGGCTACCTGGCCCAGCAGGAAAAGCAGATTGAGCGCATGAAGCGTGCCGAGCAGCGCCATATCCCGGATTGGTTCGATTACGGCAAGGTATCCGGCCTTTCGCGCGAAGTCGTCGAGAAGTTCAACAAGGTCCGGCCGCTCACGCTCGGCCAGGCCCTGCGCATCCCTGGCATTACACCCGCTGCCGTTTCTCTGGTCAACGTCTATATCGAAATCTTCCAGCGGCGCTCGACGGAACAGGCAACGTCCTGATCCAAGAACCGAAAACTTCGCGGTCAGGTTCAGCCGCAGCCGTGAAGCTTTGAACGTATGGTGCGCCCGAGTCTTCGGAATTGGCCGGTGCCGGACATTTGGTTTACGGCCAGAGAGCCTTCCGGTGAAGGTTCTCTGGCTGGCACAGCGTCTAATCCGGCAATTTGCTCCAGGCTTCGGTGAAAAATCGGAGCCAGTTGCCGTGCATGACGGCCTCGATATCGCCCTCGTTGTAGCCTTCTGGCTTCAAATGCAAAGGGAGCTTCTGAAGGTCCACAATGGTCTCAAGATCGCTTGGAGACTGCTCCCTTCCAAATCCTCCATCAAGATCGCTTCCGATGCCGACATGCCGCGCATTTCCGGCAAGCTGGCAAATGTGATCAATATGATCAGCGACGCTGCTCAGCATCACCTGGGAATTATCCGTTTCACCAGGAACGTAATTCGGCCACAGCATCCAGGAATCGAATGCCGCCCCGATCACCGCGCCACGATCGAGGAGGGCCCGGATCTGCCGGTCGGAAAACTGCCGGTCGCCGGGGACAAGCGCGCGACAGTTGTTATGGCTAGCGAGCACCGGACCCTGGAAGGAATCCAGTACCTGCCAGAAACCCTGCTCCGACAGGTGAGTAACGTCCACAATCATCCCCAACTCTTCGAACGCTTTCAGCAACTCAAAGCCCTTGGCGGTCAGCCCGCCAGGGCTCGCGGTGCCTTGGGCGTAAATGCCAGCCCCGTAGTGCGCGAGCCCAACTACCCGCAGTCCTTTCCCCCACCAATTCGCAGCGTCTTTAGGCGAAAGGATGGGATCAGCCCCTTCCATGCTCAGAATATACCCGAGCCTCTCGTGGGAACCGTTGCGCCATGCCTCCAGGTGATGGGTGATGTCATCTCCATTTTTCAACATCCGAAGCTGCCCTTGTTCTTCTATGATCCGGTAGTAGGCTTGCTGGCCATGGCCCATGGCCGAAGCAATTTCCTGGCTTCGATAATCAAGCAACGCCTCGTCCCGAGTTGTGGAACGGGCCAACACGGTGGCCAGACAAATGGCAACTTCTGCACGGCGCATCTCCGGAAATGAAACGGTGTTGGCTCCTCGGTGATACTCGCGCATTCCCGCTTCGGCGCGTCGAATGGCCTCCACTGGCAACGTCAGGTCGCGGTTCCAATTCAAAGCGTTCCAGGCTAAGTCGAGATGCGAATCCACAACAATCATGCTGCTCCCCCGCAATTCTGAATTCAGGCCTTGGCTAAGATTCTAACGTAGATCAGATCTTCTTGACTTTGCAGTTATCCGCATTCCACAACGCATGTTTCAGGGGCTATTCTCTACAGCTTGACTCAGGATGTCAATGCAGCGATAAGGCATTTTTTTGAGCCGCACTTAGGGGTATGTTACGAACCTGCCGGGAATTCAAACGGACACTGTGCAACCGTTACTTTTCCTCTTACCTTGGCTCCAGCCTCCAAAACCATTTGTACACGGTTGCTCAGGGCATGTGGTACGTCACGCGCCTGATCAATGCTCTGATGGAGAGTCCCTACTGGAAAGACAGCGTCATTATTCTTACCTGGGATGACTACGGAGGTTTTTACGATCACGTGGAGCCACCGGACGTGGACGCTTACGACCATGGGCCGCGCGTTCCCACCATCGTCATTTCGCCCTATGCAAAGCCGGGGTTCATTTCACACGAAGTCTACGACTTCACCTCCGTGCTTAAGTTTATCGAAGAGCGGTGGGGAATGACCTATCTCAAGGCACGAGACCATTACGCTCTGGATCTGCGGGATTGTTTCGATTTCAACCAGAAGCCGAACTTACCCTTGGTAATCCCCGTTCCGCCGCATGTCACCGAGCGCAATGTTTGGGGATGCGGCTATCACCCCTCGGTAGCGCTGCCGCATACCGGGTTTCGGCCTCATTACACGCCCTCTCAATAGGAAGAGGGCCGGCTAGCGTTTCTCAACCAATTGGTGGTTGACGGCAAACAGAGCCAGTTCCAGGCGATTGGAGACACCGAGCTTGTCAAAGATATTGCTAAGGTGATGCTTCACGGTCTGCTCGGCGATGGAGAATTCCTCCGCGATATCATGGTTTGTATAGCCTCTGACAATCGCCGAAACAATATCAAGCTCGCGTGGGGTCAGGTTAAAGGGCCGATTCGGTTCGCCCGGCTCAGGGATCGCTTTCAAATCCCGCAGAATCTTTACCAGGTCTGACAGGCTTTCCCGACCCAACCAGTATTGGCCCGCCATCACGCACTGAATGCTTTTCAGCAGCAGTTCGGTAGCCGATTCTTTGAGGACCACTCCGCGCACACCGTACCGTAACGCCTTAACAATCTGCTCGCTCTCGATGGCAGCGGTCAGGAGGATAATCCTCACGCTGTCGGACAGGTCACGGATCATCTCCACCGCCTCGAGGCCCGGGACCCGCGGCATCGCCAAATCCAGCAAAAGGATGTCAGGCTTAAGGCGCCGTGTCAGGGTTGCGGCTTCCTCTCCGTCAGCCGCCTCTCCCACAACTCGAAGATGGGGCTCAGCTTCCAACAGCTTCCGAAGGCCATCGCGGAAGATCGGGTGATCATCAGCGACAACGATGCGAACGGTTTGGTCAGCTTTATGCATGCCACCTTTGCGGCAAGGTAATTTCCAGCCGCGATCCTTTCCCAGGTAGAGATTCTACGACAAGTTCACCCCCAATGGAGCGGACTCGTTCTTTAATTACGATGGGACCCCGGCGGGCGGTATCCAGCTCAGCCAGCGCAAGCCGCCCTGAAAAATCAAACCCTTTACCATCATCGTCAACCACCAGCCGCAGGTGCCCATCCTGCTGGCCAAGCTGAACCAGTACCCGTTGGGCTCCGCTGTGCTTTCGCGCGTTGACAAGTGCTTCCTGAACGATTCGCGCCACCTGATTACAAACCCGCGACGGCAATGAAACTTCCCCCAGCGTCGAGACAAACCGGCTTGAAATTCCTGTGTCGCGCCCGAACTTGTCCACGGTAGTGGCCAGAAAGTCCAGCAGTTGTGTAGGACGGAGTTCGACGGGCTTCATCTGTTGCATTAACTCTCGCAGGTTCACCACCTCCTGCCGGAGAATCCGCTGGATGTGGCCCATCCGGTCAGCCAGGTCGCCTTCAAGGCACGCCGGTTGCCGGCGAAGCACATCGATCTCCATCTCCAAACCGATCAAGGACTGAATAACCCCGTCATGTAATTCCCGCGCCACGCGCGCACGCTCGATGGCTCCCGCTCGCGACCGTAGCCGGGACATCAGGAAGACGCCGTAGACGGCAGGACTCACCTGCAGCGCCAGCGCCCGCAAAAAACGCACGGCACCTTCTTCAGAAGAGCGCAGCTTGGGGTTAAATAAGAACAGTGTGCCGGACCACTCATTGGTAGAGCCTACGCACACCCCCAAGATGGAGTGAAACTGCCGCTGGCCCCTGAGAATCTGGGGCGGCGTCCAGGTAACATCGTAAATTCGTCTCCCCTCCTCGTCCAGGACAAAAACGTCGTAACCGGGCTTCTCGCCATCCGGCCGCTTCTCAACCATATGCCAGACATGGCCGGGGGTCTCAAACACTTCTTTGACCGCCTGCGGATCTTTAAGCTCGGATGAAGACACGGTAACCTCTTCCGCCGGCTCTTTTCGCTGCACATCCCAAACGAAAGCGCGGTCCGAACTATGGTCAAGCAACGCCAGGAGCGCGTGGCGGGTTCGAAACAGTTTGAAGATCTCATCAAAAATTGCGCGCAGCGCGTTCCTTACCCCAATTTCTGCCCGAACCTTGGTCATAATCCTGGTAATGGACCTGACTTCTTCGCGAAGTTGTTTTTCCTCTTCGCCGAGGTAACCCATGAGGTAACCCATCAGCAACAAATAGCCCGCCCGCATCATAAATCCATTCATGCCAAGCGGTCCCTCGAGCGGAGGCAAAAAAGCGAAGATATGCAGGGCCACAAAGATCCCCTGGAAACTATAAATGACGGTTGTGGCAAGTGCCGTCACCAGGGTTCCTTGCATTCCCCAACGGTATGCTGCTTCCAGCAGCACAAAGGTATAAAAGATGTAAAAGGGGCTGTTGGGTCCGGCCGTGAACACTGACATAAGGGCAGGCCACAGAATGTCGACGGCATGCACACCCACGCGGAATTTCAGCGAGGAAGTCCGCAGCGTACGAACCATCGCCAGCACGCCGATGGCCTCCAGCGCATACACTGCTAACAGCGCAAAGACAAGGTGGGCATATCGGCTGGGCTCTGTGGGATTTATCCAGATGGTGATGAGCGACGCCACCGCCATAAAAGCTCTTGCGCCGGCCAGGATACGCTCAATCTGTTGCGGTTCACTGGCCGCCACCCATGTCCGTCGGAGAGATGGAAGTGCGCCCATGATCAACCTTCAGATGGAAACCGTCCCGGCCATTATGGCAACTCTTCGGGAGCGAAACAAGTGTTGAGTGGATACTTTGTCCCGGCGTAAACAAACTGGTGGCCAGCGGCAAGCAGATCCGGAAACCTTTTTCGTTCTGGGCGACTGAAGTTGGCTGTCAATGAGCGGTCAGGGACGAGAGTCTGCAGGCACGACCGTTTCTTATTCCCCTCAACCCCGTGTTTTTAAACCCGCCGTAGTCCCTTATAAAGCCGCCTCCCCTCGCTCTTCGTTGCGGATGCGGATGGACTCCTCCACGGGATACAGGAAAATCTTGCCGTCGCCAATCTTGCCGGTCTTGGCGCTCTTCAGGATTGTCTCTATCACCAAGTCAACCATCTGGTCACGAAGCACCATCTCAATCTTGATTTTCGGCAGCAAATCGACGTTATACTCCCTGCCCCGGTAGACTTCGGTGTGTCCCTTTTGGCGGCCGTGCCCGCGCACTTCAGAAACGGTCATTCCTTCCACGCCAACTTCATACAATGCACTTTTCACTTGCTCGAGCCGCGAAGGCTGAATAATCGCTTCAATTTTTTTCATCGTTCCTTATCCAGACAAGCACGATGAGCGGGATCGTTCTGCCGCGAGCACTCCCGTGTGCAGGGCAGCACGCACCCCCCTCTTTCTGCCATAAAAATAGCGCAAGACCCTGTTGAAAGCAAAATGCATTATTCGGAACTAAGAATATAATCATACTTGGCGAGCCGCTGGCGCATGGCATCTCTCGTCGAAAGATTACGCCTCAAAAGTGTATCCCTCTTCGCCGTGCTGCGAAAGGTCAAGTCCCTGAACCTCCTGCTCCTCCGGCACGCGCAATCCCACCAAGGCGTCAACCACTTTAAGAATGATTAAAGTCCCCACAACCGCGATGGACCAGGAGATCAGAACGCCGATGAACTGGTTCAATAATTGTCCGGCGTTCCCATCGATGAGGCCCACCGGCAACACATTACCTTGACGGTTTTTGAAAATCGGGTTGATCGCGCTTGTGGCAAATATTCCGGTCAAGAGAGCTCCCACAGTTCCGCCCACGCCATGAACTCCAAAGGCATCCAGCGAATCATCGTACCCAAACCGGCCTTTTACTTTGGACACCATAAGGTAGCAAACGATTCCGGCAATGAACCCGATCGCCAGAGCCGACATAGGCCCGACGAACCCGGATGCGGGAGTGATCGCCACCAACCCGGCCACGGCCCCGGAAACAATTCCCAGCACGCTGGGCTTGCCGTTGCGAAGCCACTCCGCTGCTCCCCAACCGATGGCGGCGGCCGCGGCGCCGAACTGCGTGGCCACAAAAGCGCTTGTGGCAAGTCCCCCGGCGGCCAGAGCGCTGCCCGCGTTGAATCCAAACCATCCTACCCAGAGCAGACATGCCCCGATAAAGCTCAGCACCACGCTATGCGGAGGCATCGGTTCCTGCGGGTATCCGACTCTCTTTCCCAGGTAAAGGGCGCATACCAGCGCGGAAACTCCGGAAGTAATGTGGACCACCGTCCCGCCGGCAAAGTCCAGCGTCGGGACGGCTCCGCCCAAGGCCGCATTCAACAGCCCGCTCTTGCCCCACACCATGTGCGCCATCGGATCGTAAACAACGAATGACCACAACACCATAAAAAGGACCATCGCGCTGAATTTCATCCGCTCGGCAAAGGCTCCGCAGATGAGCGCGGGTGTGATGATGGCAAACATCAACTGGAAAACCATGAAGGTCTCCAGCGGTATCGTTCCCGCATATGTCGGGTCGGGCGCCGAGCCCACCCCGCGCAGGAAGAGGTGACTCAGCCCGCCAATGAAGGATGTCCCCGGCCCAAAGCATAGGCTGAAACCAATCACGGCCCACAACACGGTGATGATCGCCATCAGCGAAAATCCTTGCATCATGGTCGCCAGAACGTTTTTCTTCCGTACCAACCCACCGTAGAAAAGGGCCAGGCCCGGACCTGTCATCATCAGGACCAGCGCCGAACAGACCAGCATCCAGGCGTTATCGCCGGAACTCTGCGCCTCGGCAATTTCTGCCTTGAGTTTGGAAATCTGCTCTTGCGCTGGAGCCGCCGCGTATGATTCCTCTGAGGCCGCAACAGTTTGTGACGGCGCCGCTTGCGCGTATACTGGCCGCACAAGCAATCCGGAGGCACACACTAATCCGAAAGTCAGTAAGAACACAAAGTATTTCATTGAAATTGCCATACTCCTATAAGGGGTGGTCGCACAACGATCGAACGGTAATCGGCATTATAAAGCCGGGTACCACACTCAAATAAAACTAAATCTTTTTATGGTGCTGATCACATTAAGTGATAGCACGCGGATAGCTAAACAGGCCGTCATGGCCCGGCGGCGCTCGCCGTCGCCATGGTGACTCTCACAATCTCGCGTCATGGGCATAAATCTGAGGTGGGGAAAAATGACCGGCGGGGATCCTTCTTGCCTGTCCGCCCGCCGCCCCATCGCATTGGAGTCTGGTGCGAAAAATCGTGGCTCGCGAAGAAGCCGCTCGGTATATACTGTTTTCTCTCGAAATACCAAAATGGAAATCCGTGTTATATGGTCTCAGAAACTCGGAGGGACGCTCGAAGCGAGTGAATGTCCCCGCAATGCCTGGCGCAGCGGAGTTATAGAGCTTATGAACCTTAAGCAACGATTTCTGATCAAAGTGATTGCTGCATATCTACTTTTTGCCACTGTTGCCGTGGCGCAGGTGCACATCCCATGGGGTGTCCGCGGGACCGAACCTCGCGCCACGGCCGGCACTCCGGACTGGCTCACTCCCGAGGTGCTGGGCATGCCTCGCAGCCAGATTATCTTCACCGGCCGTATGTTGCGCCTCTTCAACGGCCGTGGTGCTGTTTCCATTCGGGATAAGTGCGTAACGGGCTTGCAAAGGCTTCAATTTCCGCCCATTGATGTACGCGATTACAAGTTCTACCTCGCGTTTCGTGAAGCGACCACGGGAACGTTGATTCAGGATATTATGCCCGATGTCTACGAGCATAAGGTGCGGACCGGCAAGGGATTCCATCCCTTAGGATTGAACTTCACTCCCGGGGCCCCTTATGTCATGCTCCTCCAGCGTGCTTATTGGCAACCAAACGCTTTTTATCGGACCGGAACGTTCGACAAGGAACTCAAGGCCCATTGGATTTCGTTCAGGATCAAGACCAAGGCCAGCGTTTCCGCGGTTGCTGACGAAATCTATCTGAGGGTTGAACTCGAAAACCGGAAATCGGCGCCGCTTGTTCTGACCGTCATGCCGGATCAGCGAGCCTCTGAGTTGTCCCTCGATTTTCCACATGTGCAGCCGAAGCCTGCCAGCCCCGTCACCCATCCCAGTTTTAATACCTTGGAAAGCAACCAGATCAGAATCAGCGTGGCGAGCAGCCTGCCTGCGGCGAGCAAGGCGGGATGGCATTGGGTGATTGCGGGCCATTCAAATAGTACCGCTGACTTTGCGATCATTCTCCAGCGACTCCCCGCCGCGCTGCCCTCCGCCACTCAACTCGACATTGCCCAAAGGGAGGAAGCCGCGGCTCAAGCGGAGCGCGACCGGTTGCGGTGGGCAGCAGACCGTCTCCCAGAAGTCTCCACGGCTGATCCCACTTTTGATGATTTCTATCGACGCTGCATCTACAGCGTTCTCATGTGCCGTTGGGACCGCAAAAACTTTATTACCCAACCCTTCTACGCAGTGGGAACGTGGCTGTTTACAATTGCCTGGGACACGTCGTATGCCTCGGAAATGTTGAGTCTTCTGGATCCGGCCGGCCTGCGGAAAGCTTTACTGATTAACCTCCATGCCGACCTTCTCAGGAACAGCTATGAGCCCTGGAATGGGCAGACAAGCAGAAGCCCGCATTGGTACGCCCAAGGCCCTTTCGCTGCGATGCAAATTCTGCAGGATTATCTCCGCCAAACCGGTGACACGGGCTTTTTGAACCAGGCGGCAGGAAACGCCAGTGTCTTCGAGAAGATGAAACAGCTTGGTTTGGAACTTGAGAAAAGGTTTGGCCGGCCCGACGGCCTGCTGGACTTCGGACCCGGCTCCGGAAGGATGATTGAGATTGCCACCGACGGTTACCAACATGTCTACGCAGCGGTCAACGGATTGGCGGTGGCTTATTTCCGTCAAATAGCAGCCTGGTGCCGCGCCCGGAATGATCCGGACGCCACAGAATTTGACCAATGGGCCGACAAGCTTGACCGCTCGATCAATCAAAAACTCTGGGATCAGAAAGAGGGCTGGTTCGTCAACCTTTACCCCGACGGAAGCCGGCATTTGGTTTGGAGTTACGACCTCTTCGACATGCTGAACGCCGGCATACTGTCGGCTGAGCAACAACACCTCATGGTCAGCCACATAAAGGAAGGCGAGTTCCTTGCGCCTTACGGAATGTATTCCATTTCCAAGGCTGATCTGACTCATTGGGATCTTGAGGATGTGGATTGGGGCGGAGGCGGCCAGTACGCGGGCGAGCCGCTTCGCGTGGCCGAATCCTTATATCGATTGGGGTATCCAGAAACCGCATGGGACATTCTTGCCCGGTGCACTCGGTGGACAAACCATTTTCCTTACATCCCGCAGGAGATCTTTGGAGATTCTCCCCGATACCCTGAGGTGGAAATGCCACTCGAGATTTCAGCGGGAGGCGGCGTTCAGGCGATTCTGTTTGGAGTGTTCGGACTGCGGCCTCATGAAGATGGTTCCCTGGATATCGATCCCTCGTATCACCACGAATTGGGGATTGCGCGGATGACAGGCTATAAATTTCACGGCCATACCTACAGCGTGGTAATGGGCCCTTGGAATTATGAGGTCTATCGGGATGGCCGGTTGGCGGTCCGGAACGTTTACGGGAAGACCGTTGTCTTTCCCGCGCCTTGAAAACAAGCCAGTTCAGCCCGCGCCGCGAAAAAAGTCTTGACAATCATCGGCTATCGTGCTAGTCTTATTTAGGGTTTGTAGCGGCGGTGTCCCCACCGCCGCCCGTGTTGTCCCCGGCTGGTCTGCGTTCCTGGTAGAGACGTTCCGCTGGAACGTCTCAGACGCCCCGCTGGGGCGTCTCTACAACCGCCAATATAGAAGGCCCGCAGCGGTTTGCGGGGGAGGCAAAAGCCGTTGGCAGCAATTGATTGATATTACAGCACTTATCCGATGGCACGAACGTGGGGAGGAAAAGCACTGGAGCTTTGGCAAATTTCAATGGAAGGCCTACTTGTTGTAGAATCAATGAGATAGCCATCGACTTGCGCAAAAACGCACAAAAAAAGAATTCTTTTTTTGGCCAAACGAAGCTTGGAAGTTGTTGAAAACAAAGGATAGCTGTGGAAAAAACGGCCAAAACGAACCGAAAACGAAGCTAAAACGAAGCTAGCCAAGTTGTTGAAAATAAAGGAAGGCCAAAAAAACGAACCTAAAACGAACCGGAATTACTCGGGCCGCGCCTCCACTCGAAAATATTGAAGCAAAAGGACCCTCAGCCTTCAGTGCTAGCGATCTGGCGTTTTGAAGCAGCTCTGATCAAATCGCTCTCAATCTTTCGGAACGTAGCTGGGTTTCGAACATAGTCAGTAAAGGATGAAATTGCCCTCGTCGCCAGATTCTTAGCCTCGGCAGGACGCTCAGTTTCAAGCTGATGCAACAATTCGTAGTCTTCAATTCCGGCCAGGAAAGTTTCCATGCGGATCGAACTGTCAAAGGTCAGGCGCTGGCGGTCGGGATAATAGATGAATGCGTCGCCGGAAGGCAGAAGCTGGCGGTTGTTATTGATCACCGGCTGGGTGTCCAGCATGGGCTTGGGGGTCCAGAAATTTCCTCCCCAGTGGAGGAAACCCGTAAAGTTGTAGCGGAAGTCGAGCCAGGGCAGCAGCCGCGTCTTAATCAGCGGGAAATCCATCAGGCGATTGATGTATCTCTTTTGCGGAAACAGACAGGTGTAGTACCAGACGGGATGGCCGCTCGCGATCCTTTGCTCCAGCAGGTCCACGGCATTATCGAACCGGCCCAACTGCGGAACCCAAATGTCGCAATCATGCCTGATGATCTCCGGGATTTGCTGGGCGTCGATTGCGTCGATGGTTTCGACTCCCGGCATGTAGCGGCGAACAAGACCTGCAATCCTGCCGTAATAGGGGATCTCATTCCCGTGAGGTTCATCCAGAACATGCTGGAAGTAGATCGACTTCCAACCTTTGCTTTCGAGATGCCGATTCAGGGCCGTAAGGAAACCGGCAAGGAAACGGCTGACTTCGGGCGAGTCGGGCGGCAGGGTTTTGGTAATCACCTGGCTTCCCTCACGCTCAAAAATCGGCACGACCAGCGGCGCCGAGTAATAGGGCCGCGTCAGCAGGTGGCTTCCTTCGATGTAGCCAATGGCGCCAGCCGCCTGGAAGGTTTCCACCCAGCGGTCAAAGTTACTGAAATCGTATTCCAATCTGCCCCGCGTCACTTTGGGCTGGATCAGCTCCATCAGGGGAGTAAACACTACGTTCTGGCGATGCGCCGCAAAAACCCGGGCGACATTCGCCACCAGCTTCCACCATCCATCGGAAAACGCGGCAACACCAAAGAACTGCTGAGATACCTGGTCGCTGAGCGAAAACCAGTTGGTGACGTCGAGCGACCGTTTCTCGGGAACCGTGGCCGCATCAACGCTCAGGCGGAAGGGAAGGTGCGCCAGGGTCTCGCGGCCGGCGTCAATATCGACCGCGCCACGATAAACACCCGGCGGGGTGGCGGAGGGCACGTGAATTTCAACCCAGATGGAATGGGTACTGTTCGCTTCAAGATCGAGTGGAAGGGGAAGCAGCACGTCGGGGTACCAGCCGGGCGCCGTGCCCACCAGTTCATCGGGAGGGGAATTGGGTGTGTGAGAGCCGACTACCACGTAACCGACTTGCCGGATGCTGGCATCAGAACTGGCGATCGCGTGGCCACTCGCGTCCTTGGGCGATTCCAGCCGGACGGAAATCGCGGAGAAAGGCCGCGTGGAACGCAGGGCAACCTGAATGTTAACATGCTGGTTCCGGGCGGCAATAAAATTGGCGGAAGCCAGGTGGCTGGTCCCGACAGGATCGGTTGGAAATACCTTGATCAGGGAGTCAACGTACCATGCTTTCAAGCCATGCGAACCCACTCCTGGACCGCAGGAGGAAAGAAACAAGCTCATCATCGAAAGTGTAAGGAAACCCATTCGCCATCGCAACATCTCGGCCCCCTATCCCATATTGAACTCAGACGAGACGGGAGATTAACAAAAGGGTACGAAGAATTCAATGGGTTGCACCATTCAAGCGGAGAAGTGATCCTACGCACCGAGTGACCTTTAACCACTGCACGGTTTGCCAGACCCTGCGCGGAAGGTTCCGGGAGTTATAATGGGAGAGCTAAGCCACAAACCATGAATGTTGAAAAATATTCTCGTCAGATTCTCTTTCGACCCATTGGCCGGGAGGGGCAGGAAAAGCTGCTGGCTTCAAAAGCCGTTCTGGTAGGGTGCGGCGCGCTCGGAACGGCCCAAGCAAACGCCCTGGTGCGAGCCGGAGTGGGCGCCTTGCGCATTGTGGATCGCGACTACGTCGAGGAAAGCAATCTCCAGCGCCAGGGGCTTTTTGACGAAAAAGATGCGGCGGAAAGCCTTCCGAAAGCCGTGGCCGCTGAGCGCAAGTTGCGTGCCATCAATTCCGACGTCCATGTGGAGGGCTTGGTTGTCGACGTCACCAGCGGCAACATCGAAGATCTGGTGCGCGGGTACGACATTATTTTGGACGGCGCCGACAACTTTGAGACGCGGTACCTTCTGAACGATGTCTCCGTCAAGCTCGGCATCCCCTGGATTTACGGCGCGGTCGTGGCAAGCTCCGCGCTTACGATGACCATCCTGCCCGGACGCGGACCCTGCCTTGCCTGCGTCTTCCCTGGCCCACCCCAGGGCCTGCATGAAACCTGCGATACGGCCGGCATCATCGCACCGGCGGTCGGCTGGGCTACGTCCATCCAGGTGACGGAAGCGCTAAAGCTTCTGCTCGGTCGGGAGAACCAACTGCACGGATCGCTGTTCGCCTTCGATGTCTGGGAAAACCATGCGCAGCAAGTCCGGCCACGGATCGATCCCGGCTGCCGCACCTGCGGGCAGAGAGTTTTCACCTACCTTGAAGAGGGAGGACCAACGCACGTCACCATGTGCGGAAGAAATTCCGTGCAGATTCACCGGCGCGATTCACGCGGGCTGGATTTGAAGGTGCTGAAGGCGCGGCTGGAGAAGTTTGGACCCGTAAAAGCCAACGATTTTCTCTTGAAGTTTTCCCTTGAGCCCTATGAGCTTACCGTGTTCCCGGACGGAAGAGCGATCATCAAAGGCACCCAGGACGCGGCTGTGGCGCGCGGGCTCTACGCAAAGTACGTAAGCTCCTAGCGCTGCAAGGTCAAGTTCGACCCGCGCAGGCCGCCATAAAGCCGGTGCTGGCGCGAAAGCTACCGGGAGCTCAGGTTATATTCGGCAATTCCGGAGCGGGTGACAATAAGCTGATGAGACAGTTGAAATTTAAGCTCCGTGCCGGTGGGCAAAGCCAGGTCCGGGCCACGCCGTCGCAGCCGGTCAACCAAAGCCGCGCCGCCGCCAATCAGGCCACCGATGAACGTTCCACGAAAGCCCCCCAGCAGTGTGCCAAAGAAAGCGCCGCCTCCTGTTCCGATGCCGATTTCCGTCAAGTCACCTTTGTGTGCATTCGGGCCTTTCACCAGTCCCTCGGAATCTACAACCCGGGCTCCCGGCGCGCCATAAGCGTGGATGAGAACGGCGCTCAGCGTAAAGGTCCGGCCGTTGGGCATCGAAATGGTCTCAGGCGAAAGAACCATTTGCCCCACGCCTTTGATGCGGCCCGGCCTGCTCAGGCTCGCAATCCTGCCGTTAACCGTGGTTCCGATGGGGATGGCTTGCTGCCCATTGATGACCAAAGGTTCGGAGACAGTAGCAGTAAACGCTTGCCCTTGGTAATTGAGTTGCGTGGTGAGCGTTTGAGTGAGCCGGCAATTCAGAACTGTGCCCGCGGGAATGGTGTAACTTGCGCCCCACAGAACCGACCAACCGGAAACAACAAACAGAGCAACCAGCAAAGCGCGCTTGACCATGACAAAGCCTCCTTCGACTGCTTCATGGCCGGACTCTGGCGCTTCGTCCAGCTGGCTTGTGGATTGAAATTACTCTTACTGGCAGGCCACGAAGCTTACTCCCCGCCGGGAATGGCCAAGCGCTCATTGCGCCTGGTTTCCCATTGTCGCTTCGTGCCCGGCACCCCAGACGATCTACCGCGTTCCCTCCAACCGGGAAGCCGTCTGTGTGGTACCTTTCGGTGTACTAATATATCCGGTTATTCTGCCCTTGTCCACCCGGTTGACGACCAATTCGCTGAAACTCCGGGAACCTCGCATGGTGAAGAAAATGGGCTCATTGATCGTACGGTTCTTTTTCTCCAGCCACGCGTCATCGACCAGCATGTCCACATTGAAGCGGTGATGTTTCGCATTTGTCTTTTTCAGCTCCAAGCCGACTTTACCCACCCGGATGGGTTTGTGGCGCGAGGCGGTAAATTCAAAGTAATCCCGCTCGCCCAGTTTGCGCAGAGCGACAATTTCGTCATGGTTGCGCGCAATGAGCGTCCCGAACCTGGTCCGGGTCATGCCCAGCGAGTTTGCCAAAGAATCCACGTTTTGCTTGGTCTTGCCAAGGTCCGTCTTGGTCGCGGAGACATCGTTGGTGAGGGCCCCGAGTTGCTGCTGGTCTGCCTTAAGATCGATTTCGTGTTTGAGCTCGTCGAGTTGCTGACTATGTTCATTTTGAAGCTTTGTGACCATCATGCGAGCCTGCCGCAACTCTCCGCGTTGAGATCCCAAATGCCGAGAGACTTCGTTCAGTTCGATTTTCAGGGCCTCAAGCTGCTCGGAATTCGACCGCTCCAGCGAACTCAACCTGGCGGAAACATCCCGGTTAACCCAATCGGTAAGTTGCTTGCGGGTTTGGGCTTCCTGGGCCCGAAAATCATTCCGCAAGAAGTGGACCCGAATCAGCGAAAAGATCTCTCCGACTGCCAGCACTACCAGAACGACAAAGACAGCCGTAAATTTCCCGCCCAAACGGGTTCTTTCGCTGCGGCTTTCGGGCATATCTTCCTGTTCACGCAGTTCGTCAGGAATCATACGTCTCCCTGCTTCCCAAAAGGAATGAATGGCCGATTGTTGGGGAATCCTTTCGGCCGGCGAAAGGGCAATCGACATGCCACCCTTGACGACGATTGGGGAATTGGAATTAAATGCCTTATTCGTGCTTCCGCAATACTTTTGAAAAGCCAGAGGGCATTTCTTACTTGCGGAGTGTAAAAAGTGCGGCCGGGCTTAAAGTCGCTGGTGCGATGGCTGAGATATCAGGTTCTTCTCCAAAACCTTCTGGTTCTCAACGGTGGCTAAAAAGCCATAAAAACGCATTATTATTGAAGATTGCAAATATAGTCAGAGCTTTCTTAGTAGCACCGATTGACCGGCGGAAAACGATGCGGTTTACACACCTGCGCTACCGCGGCGGTTGTCGCCATTTGGTGCAAGCATAAGTAATTGCCGGATTTGAAATGGCACAACAGTTTCATTTGACGGATGTAGGTCGAACGTTCCGGGAAAACGAAATCTTGTTAACCGGAGGAAACGGCTTTCTGGGCAAAGTCGTTCTCGCGCTTCTTCTCGATCGTTATCCCCATCCGAAACACCTTCACCTCCTCCTGCGATCCAATCGGAACCTTACCGCCCAGGAACGATTTGACGTGGAAATCCTGGGATCTCCTGCTTTGGCCTCGCTCCTGGAACGGCGTGGAGAGAGATTCGTTCGGGACAGGGTCAGCGTTTGGCCGGGTGATGTCGGCCAATCCGATTGCGGACTCGCACCTGCAGCCCTGGAACAAATCGCGGGCCGAATTCGCCTGATCATTAACTGTGCCGGGCGCGTGGACTTCTTCCCGCCGGTTGATGAATCCCTTCACACAAATGTTGACGGGGTAAGAAATATTATCGGTTTGGCCAAGCGCTCGGGCGCCAAGCTACTCCACATCTCAACGTGTTTTGTTTCTGGCGAGGCCGACGGGCTGATCGAAGAAACAGAGCCAATACTGGGTTTCTACCCGCATCGCAAGGGAGCAGACGACCGCTCGTTCGATCCCGCCCGCGAGCTTGCTTATTGCCGGGAACAGATCCGTCTGATCACTCAGTTCGCAAACTCCGATGGAAGCCAGGAGCCTTCCGCGCAGCGCAAAGAAGTTGTGCAAAAACTTACCGTTCTCGGAAAGCGGCGCGCCGAACACTGGGGATGGGTGAACACCTACACTTACTCGAAAAGCCTGGGCGAACAGATCATTGCTTGCGAAGAGGATCTCGACTGGAGCATTGTCCGGCCCGCCATTGTCGAAAGCGCTTTGCGCTTCCCGTTCCCCGGCTGGATAGAAGGGGGACGAACCGCGGCGCCGCTGGTTCTGATGGCGCTCGGCGGGCTGAAGCATTGGCCGGTGCGGCGCGATACGGCTCTTGAAGTAGTTCCTGTGGACCTTGTCGCCGCGGCAATCCTTACGGCGGGCGCGTTGCTCATCGAAGGCCGGCACAAGCCTGTTTATCAGTTGGGGACGGCTGATGTAAATCCGGTCAAGCTCGGATCGCTGGTCCATCTGCTGCGGGAAGAAGCCCGGAAGCAGAAAAAGAACGGCACCGGAACTTTGCCCATCCGCATCTCCGGCGGCCGGGGCCGCGCCCGTTTTGTATCGGTGGAAGAAGCCCGCGCACGGAGGCTAAAATTAGAGAAGCGCATCCAGCGAGCGCAGGCGATTATCGATCGGATGCACAACGCCGTGAAAAACACCCAACTGCCCGGAAAGGAATTTATTGCTGGCTGGCAAAGCGCCTTGCGAACGCTGGGACTGCAGGCGAAGTTTCGGGAGCAGACTCTCGACCAGTATTTGCCCTTTATCCTCCACAACCGGTACATCTTTGAGTCGGAAAACATTCGTACCGCCTATACGATGATTTCGGAAAAGGACAAGCTGCTGCTGCCCTGGGACCCGGAAAGAATTCACTGGAAAGACTACTGGATTCATCATCAAATTAAGGGTATCGAAAGGTGGGTTCAGCCGGAAGCAGTGAAGGAGTGGGCGTTTAAGATCTGACATGCCAACCACGCCTCATCAACTCGACGTGACGCAGCTCGAAGAGCAAATGCTCCAAATCGTCCGGGAGCTTCTCATTGAGCTTGGCTCCGAACGCACGGCTGAATCGGTTTCGCTTGACTCGTCGTTCGACCGCGATCTGGGGCTGGGCAGCTTAGAGATGGTCGAGCTGTTGGTCCGCTCGGAAGCGCGTTTTAACGTTCGCCTGCCTGACCGCATCACCGAAGAAGCGGAAACGCCAGGCGAGTGGGCCCGGGCGATTATCCGGGGCAACGAAGAAGCTCCTGCCGTTACGACTCGTTACCGCATCAGGCAGCCGGAACGCGCGGCGCCTCCGGCGCCTGAATCCGCCCGCACGCTAATTGAAGTCCTTCGCAAGCACGCCGAGGTTGATCCTGACCGCGTCCAGGCGCATGTCCTCGAGGGTAACTCAGGGCAGGACATCACTTACGGCCAGTTGCTCGGAACCGCCTCGAACGTAGCGGCAGGTCTGGTGACTGCCGGCCTGCGCCGGAATGAAACCGTGGCCATCATGCTGCCCACCTGCCCGCAATTCTTTTACGCCTTCTTTGGTGTCATGCTGGCGGGGGGCATTGCCGTTCCCATTTATCCTCCGGCGCGTCCCGACAAGATTGAGGAGTACGTTCGCCGGCAGGTGGGAATTCTTCGCAATGCGGAAGTACGTTATCTGATCAGCTTTGAAGATGCCAAGAGAGTTTCTGAGCTCTTGCGACTCAATCTCCCCAGCATGCTGGGAGTCACCACCGTTGAGGATCTGGCAGGGAGCGGGGCCAGGCTGCAACCGGGCGCCATCGAGGCCGCCGAGGCGGCTTTCATCCAATACACTTCGGGAAGCACCGGTGACCCGAAAGGCGTGGTCCTGACCCAATCGAACCTGCTGGCCAATATCCGCGGCATCGGCTGGGCCGTCAATGTTCAACCCACGGATATCGTGGTAAGCTGGCTGCCGCTTTATCATGACATGGGGCTGATCGGTTCGTGGCTTTTCAGCGTTTATCATGCGTTGCCGATCACTGTTCTTTCGCCGCTGGCCTTCCTCAGCCGGCCGGAAAGGTGGCTCTGGGCGCTCCATGAATCCGGAGGAACGCTGTGCCCTGCCCCCAATTTTTCCTACGAGCTTTGCGCCCGCAAAATCCCCGATAGCGCCATCAAGGGTCTCGACCTGAGCGCCTGGCGGGTCGCCATCAATGCCGGGGAAGCCGTGTTGCCGGCAACGCTCGAACGGTTTGCAGAACGCTTCAAGCGGTACGGCTTCAAAGCTGAGAGTTTTGTGCCCTGTTATGGTCTTGCAGAATCCTCGGTAGCGCTCGCTTTCCCTCCCATCAATCGGAAGCCGGTGATTGACCGGATTCGTCGCGACGTGTTCGAAGCAGAAGGTAAGGCTCCTCCTGCTGATTCCGGCGATTCCACCGCTTTGCGTTTCGTCGCCAATGGCAGGCCGTTGCCCGGCCACGAAATCAAAATCGTTGACGAGGAAGGCGTTGAGCTTGGCGAGCGGACCCAAGGCCGGATACTTTTCCGCGGGCCATCGAAAACTGCCGGCTATCATCGCAACCCTGCGGCCACGGCAGCCGTGACGACGCAAGATGGCTGGATGGATTCCGGCGACCTTGGCTACTGGGCCGGCGGCGAGCTCTGTGTTACCGGCCGCGCCAAAGACCTGATCATCAAGGCAGGCCACAACATTGTTCCCCAGGAAATCGAACTTGCGGCGGCAGAGGTTCCCCAAGTGCGCAGAGGATGCGTGGCCGCTTTTGGAACGCGTGATCCCGAGCTTGGCACCGAACAATTGATCGTCGTTGCGGAGACTCGGGCGACTGGGCGCGAAGAATTCGAGCGGATTAAGGCTGAGGTGATCCGGAGAGTCAGCTTGGAGGTCGGAATTCCCCCGGACAAGGTTGAGCTGGTCGCGCCGCAGAGCATACCAAAAACTTCCAGCGGAAAGATTCGCCGCAATGAAACCCGGCTGCTTTACGAGCGGGGCGCGCTGGAGATCAACAAGCGCCCGCCGTGGCTTCAGTTCCTGCGGCTTTGGTGGCAAAATCTCGGTTCATGGATTGAACTTTGGCTTGCCCGTCTGGGCCGGTGGTTCCACAAAAAGTACACCGGAGGGCTGCTGTTTGTTGTTGCGGGTTTTGGCGGTATCCTTGCGCGGGTTACCCCTGGCCAGACATCTTCAGCGTCAATTGTGCGTTCGTCATCGCGGGCCCTGCTGAGCCTGCTGGGTCACAGAGTCAGCCTGGAAGGCGGCAACCGAAGCAAGTTGGGACAAACCTCTGTGTTTGTGGCCAACCGCGCCGGCATACTGGATCCGCTGGTGCTGGCAGCCGCGATTCCGACGCCGGTCCTCCTTGTCGATGGCGGGGCGCTGGAGGCGCTTCCCAGGATGGCGGCTTTCCTCCTGAAGCCCATCGTTCTCCCCCCACTCCCAGACGTCCCGATCCCTCCGGGCGGCACACTCCGCCAGCGGATTCGCCGTAGAATCGAAGAGGGGTGCTCGGTCCTGGTATTTTCCGAAGGGCCTCCGACGGCTCCGGCCCATCTCAGCCGCTTTCGCCTCGATGCTCTGGATGCGGCGGTCCAAACATCCACGCCCATTTATCCTCTCGGCGTTCAAGGAACCTCTCATATACTCTCAATGGGTCGGGGGTTCGGGGCGGCAGCGGACGCAAAAGTCTCTGTTGGTGAGGTGGTTCTTCCGCAAATTCGAGATCAGCGCGACCTCGTCGCATTGCGGGAAGAAACCAGGAACGCCATTGCAAAGCTGTGCGAATGATTTATGTAAGCGCAATGTCCCCGCTGCGCGATCGCTCTTGCGGCGATCGGAGCCTACCCTGACGTGGGAAGGACTTTAACAAGGAACATATCGGAAAGGTTTTGATGGCAGCGAATATCCCAGGAATAATAGCTCGGTTTGTCGTCTGTTTTCTGTTCGGGTCGATTCCCTTTGCGGTTCTCGCCATGAAGGGGAGCGGCATTGACATACGTCAGGTCGGCTCAGGTAATCCGGGTTTCAACAACGTTTTGCGCGTGAGTAAATGGCGTGCCGTCCTGACCCTGATCGGCGACATGGGAAAGGGCTTTTTTGCATTGTGGCTGGTGCGCCACGGCGCGCCCGGAGCAGGACTTGGTTGGCTGTTCGGCTTTGGTGCGATTCTGGGACATTGCTACTCACCCTTTTTAAAATTCAACGGCGGCAAAGGGATTGCCACCTCGGCAGGCGTGATGCTGGTTCTCTACCCTATCTGGGCAGCCGCGGCAATGGCATATTTTGTGGTAGTCCGGATCATCGGCGGGCGGCTCAAATGGCCCGAGGCCGGCGCTCTGGCCTCGGTGAGCACGTGGGTTGTATTTACGATTCTGATGCTCGGCTTCGTGAGCCCGCAGGACGCGGTTTATGCCGCTTTATTGACCTTGTTTTTGGCTTGGAAGCACAAGCAAAATTTCCAGAGACTTATGGCTCACCGCAGCACGGCGCTCGAAAGCCGTGGTTCTTCCGGAGGCCAGGCATAAACGCCAGTGCGAAATGTCCGCGGCGTTTCTGAACCATGAATCAAGCAACGCAACTGGCGTTCTATGATTTCGACGGAACCCTTTCCTCCGGGAATGTGGTCCGGCGCTATGCCTTTTTCGCCCGGCATCAGCCTTCCAAAGCGCGCTCGGTGTGGAAGATCTCAAAGCTTCTGCTGAGCATTCCCCTTTGGCTGGCCCTCGAATTCCATTCCCGCCGCCGGTTCAACGAAATCTTTTTCCGCGAATACCGTGGTATGCAGGAGCGTCGGCTTCGGGAGCAAGGTCTGAAGCTCTTCAAAGAAGAAATTCTGCCCTCTCTTTATCCGGGAGCGAAGGAACTCTTGGAGAGCGACCGCCGTCAGGGTTATTTGCCGGTTCTCGTGACGGGCGAACTGGATATTGCACTTGAGCACGTAATCCGTTACTTTGGTTTTCACGCCGTAATCTCGAACACTCTCGTCTTTGAGAACGGAACCGCGACGGGCGAAGTCGCCGCTCCGCTGGTTGCTGAAGAAGAGAAGGTTCGGGCGATGGAACGCCTGTGTGGAAAGCACGGGACGGAAATGAGGAGATCAAAGGCATATTCCGACAGCTTTTCCGATGTCCCCATGCTCGAAGCGGTAGGCATCCCCACGGCCGTGAATCCTGATCGAAGGCTCCGGCGCGTCGCCGCGGAACGCGGCTGGGCCGTTTTGGATTTGAAGCGAGGTATACATGTCAACCGACACCGGGAGCAGAGTCCCGGCCGGATCGCCGGCGTTTGAGTTCGGAGATCCCACTCCCAACGCCGTCGGGCGTAAGGCCGTCGTGTCTCATGAAGGCACCGTCGTGCGTCTTGGAAAGAATGCGGCTCCCCGCCTGATGTGGTACGGGGAAGATCTGCTTTCCGTCAAGATGCCCGAGGGTACGCGCGTCGTTTACGCCAACCCGGCCATTCCCGGTCTGCCGAACAGAAACGTCGGGATCCTCCACGCCCTTGAGCATCCCGAGCAGATGGACCCTTTGACGTCGCTGCTTCAGCCGGGAATGAAGGTCACGATCGCCATCGACGACATTTCCCTGCCCCTTCCCAAAATGAAGCGCCCGGACGTCCGCGAATCCGTCTTGATGATTGTGCTCAATCTGCTGATGCAGCATGGCGTGGAGGACATTCACATTATCGTCGCAAATTCCTTCCATCGCCGGATGACGGCCGCGGAAATCCGCCGGGCTGTCGGAGACCGGATTTTCATCGAGTTTTATCCCGAGCGTCTATACAATCATGACGGAGAAGACCCCAACGGCATGGTTGAACTGGGCACCACCGCCCACGGGGAAAGAGTTCGCATCAACCGCCGAGCCGCGGAGTCCGACCTCCTGATTTACGTCAACATCAACCTTGTGCCGATGGACGGTGGAAGCAAGTCCGTCGGCGTGGGCCTTTGCGATTACCCCACGCTTCAGGCCCATCATACGCCGCAGACAATCCTGGCCTCAGATTCCTACTTTGATCACAGACGCTCGGCAATGGCCGATTCCTGCAACCGCATCATGGAAGTGATCAACCGGAACCTGAAAGTCTTTCACATTGAAACGGCATTGAATAACCGGATGTTCGAACCGGCGATGGCATTCTTTGTCAAGAATGAAGACCGTTATTCGGCGATCGATCGGACGATGTTTGAGGCGACACGCAAGGGTCTCGCAATGCTGCCCCGGCCGGTCAAGCGGAAAATTTTATTTTCTATTCCTTCTCCTTATGACGTAATCGCCGTCCACGCCGGGGCCACCATGCCCACCCATGAAAAGACCTTGGCTTACGTCTACGCGCAATACTGCGCGCCGCTGGAAGGGCAGTCCGACGTGGTGGTTTATGGCATCCCGTTCATTATGCCCTACAACGTGGATTCCATATTGAACCCTATCCTCGTCCAGTGTATGGCTTTGGGCTATTTCCACAATATGTACCGCGGCATGCCCGTCGTAAAAAAGAACGGTGTACTGATCATCACGCACCCCCTTTACGACGAATTTCACCCGCTCCACCATCCTTCTTACGCCGAGTTCTTTCATCGGATTCTGGCTGAGACACGGGATTCGTTCGAACTGCAGCGGAAATACGAAGCTGAATTTGCTCAGGACCCCGATTACATTCGCATGTACCGCACCGGCCACGCCTACCACGGCGTGCACCCCTTCTACATGTGGTATTGGGGTGAAAACGGCCGCGCACACGTGGGTAAGGTCATCGTGGTGGGCGCGGAGTCCAAAAGAGCGGCGGAAATCATGGGATGGGAAACGGCCGCTTCCATGAACGAGGCTTTGGAAATGGCCCAGAGCCACGTTGGCCATAAGCCCAGCATCACCATGATGCACTTTGCTCCAATCCTTATGGCGGATGTGCAAGGCACTCCTGAAAGTATTTGAAGCTTATGAAAACTGTCCTAGTCACCGGTGCTACAGGATTCCTTGGCAAGCATCTGGTGGAGCAACTCAAATCGGAAGGCGACTCAGCCCGCCTGCGGGTTCTGTGCCGAGGCCTCGCGCCTTGGGAGCATGATCCGGCAGTCGAGGTCATCCACGGCGATATCACCATCGGCGAACACGTGGATAAGGCCGTGGAGGGGGCAACTGAGATCTACCATCTTGCGGGCTTGGTCTCGCGCCGGCCGCAAGATCAGGAACTGCTTTATCTCACCCATATCGAAGGAACACGCAACGTCTGCAAAGCAGCTTTGAAACATGGCGCGCAAAAGGTCGTCCTCGTATCCTCATCGGGAACGGTCGCGGTCAGTACCGACCCGACTGTGCACAACGAAAAATCCGGCTACAAACAGGATGTTGTGGGCGAGTGGCCTTATTATCTGAGCAAGATTTTCGCGGAAAAACTGGCGTTTGATAGTCACGCCCGCACGGGTCTGAATGTCGTGACAGTTAATCCCAGCCTTCTGCTTGGGCCCGGCGACGAGCGCAATTCTTCCACGCGCGACGTGACCGCGTTTCTCAAAGGCCAAATTCTGGCCATCCCCCAGGGAGGCTTGAACTATGTGGATGTGCGGGACGTGGCGCGCGGGCTGATCCTCGCCATGCGGTCCGGCCGGCCGGGCGAGCGCTACTTGCTGGGCAGCGTGAACTGGACGTTCCGCGAGTTGATTGAAAAGGTGGCGAAAATTTCGGAGAAAAAGCCTCCAAAAATCCAGGTGCCCATGGAAGTTTCCTTGTGGGGAGCGCGGGCCCTGCGCCGTGTCTACCCCCTGTTCGGGAAATCCTTTGACATGGATGACGCTTCCGTCAAAATGTCGGCGTGTTTTTGGTACTGTGATTCCAGCAAGGCTCGCGACGAACTAGGGTTTAAAACCCGCGACCCGGAAGAAACTCTCCGGGATACCGTACGCGACCTCCGCGCGCGGCTTGCAAAGACCGGCCACGCTGCCCCGCCCGCATGACCAAGCCTCGAAAAGTCGCAGCCATTGTGAACCCCTGCGCGGCAGGGGGCGAAACGACCAGGCGCTGGCCGGAACTGGCAAATCTTCTTGAGCGTTCGCTTGGCCCCGTAACACCGCGCTTCACACAGTCGCCTGGCGCCGGAATGACAATCGCCCAGGAACTCCTTCGAAGCGGATACGACCTGCTTGTCGCGGTAGGAGGCGACGGGACAATTAACGAAGTTGCCAACGGCTTCTTTGAAGATGACCGGATCATTTGCCCGGAGGCCAGGCTGGGTATTCTCCCGCTTGGCACCGGTGGCGACTTCCGTCGAACTCTGGGAATACCTCAAAAACCTGTCGAGGCTGTCAAGATCATTTCAGAAGGGGTCCCGCTGCTGATTGACGTGGGGAAGATAACCTTCCAAGCTAACGACGGCAAGCCCGAAAGCCGGTACTTTGTGAACATGGTGAGCTTCGGAATGGGAGGGCACGTCGCTGCGCGGGCGAAGAATTCCTTGCGGCGCTTCGGAGGTAAAACGGCCTTTTTGTGGGCGACTCTGGTGACATTTCTAAGCTACAGAGGAAGACAGGTCAAACTCAGGGTGGACGCAAACCCCGCCGGGCTGTCGTTCCTGGTTGCGAACGTTGCTGTGGGAAACGGACAATTTCACGGCGGCGGCATGCGGCCGTGTCCAACTGCAGCGTTAAATGACGGCTTGTTCGACGTCACCGTTGTCGATTATGCAGGTGCGGCACGGCTGATCCGCAGCATGCCCGTCCTTTATTCAGGCGAGATCTATAGGCACCCGAAGGTTCACCACCTGCGGACAAGCACGCTCTCGGCTGAATCAACCGACTTAACGCAGATCGAAGTTGATGGTGAGGCCTTGGGGAGGCTTCCGCTCGAAGTTTCGATCTTGCCCCGGCTACTGCCGATCCTGATTTCTCCTTCCAGCCCTTTGGTTATTCCTTAGCGAAAACCTAGGGCCGGAAGAATGCTTACTTAAATATTTCAGCCTGGGCTGCTTTCACAGCCCAGGCTGAGCCCCGAGTGCCGTGGGGAGGGGGGGACGCTGGCCTCGGGTCACTTGCTGTTTCCCTCATCATCGTGGTGACTGCACATCGCCCATCTTCGGGGTGCGCAATCACGGTTCCGTTCGCGCGCCCTGCACGCAAATCAGGGAAACAATGTCGTCGTCCCGGCTGCATTCGTAAGGCGCCGACCGGGTTTGCTGATCTCCATATGCCACACGCTTCGCGACTTCGCGTCCAAATGCGTTCCTTGCTAGCACCAATCTTTCCAAACCCGAGGTCAAGGACCTACGATTTTCTAATCGGCTTTCGAGAAGATCGCCCTAAGCACCTTAATATCAGCGCGGCGCCAGCTAAAACCCGCCCGCTTGCTCGTATCCCTTCTCCGCACCAGAGGCTAACGGACACTCCATGAATTCCATGGCGCCTCAGAATGCAAAGACATATGCATTGCCCTTGCACAGAGGGGTTCGCAGGTTAGATGCCAAACTCAATCTATTGGAAATCTAGCTATTTTCAAACCGGTATATATGTAAAATTTTCCAAGGGAGGGTAAGAATTGCACGCTTTCAGTAGTCCACCTAGCCAGAAAACACGGCAAGGCTAAGGCCCAGTTCAACCAAATCTACACTACCTGCTATTTGCCACACACGTCAGCAAACGTGAAACCGTCGCGATCCAGAACAACCCCTCGCTCAATATTAAGGGGGGTTCGGAACATAGGCCCAGCGTAGGCAAAGGTATGGAACTCACCATTTTCCCCGCAAGGGTCGATATCGGGAGGCAGGTCGGCCAGCAATTCCGCGTCGAATACCCGGCCCGCGAAAGTGGCATCCAGTTTCCGCGGATCAACGCAGGTCAGTACAGCCCGAAGCCCTGCACGCACCATTTCACTTGCAAGCTCGTGTGTATCAATTCCCCAAAGTGGAAACAATGGCTGGATCCCCGAACCGGCCAACTTCTCTTCCCTGTATTTGCGGATATCCGCAAGAAACAAATCACCAAAAATCATGTGGGTTATACCGTCGTTACGAGCCCTCTGGATTGCTTGGGCCATGGCTTCCTCGTACACCGCGTTCGGGCACGGGCTTGGAATAGGTACCGTAACGAGGGGCAAGCCAACGCTTTCAGCCTGCGTCCGCAGTAGCGATTCGCGCACCGCATGCATCGCAACACGCTGATACTCGGAATTGACGGTGGTCAGCAGAGCTTGGACATCAAGCTCCCCTCGCTGGCGGACGACTTTGAGCGACCATGCGCTGTCTTTTCCGCTGCTCCAGGATAACCATGCCTTTGGGCGCGCCATCGCGTAACCTCAACGATAGACGATAACCCGTGATTCACAGGATATGCAAGACCTATGCAGTTCCCTACCCGGTCGGAAGGCGCCTCATTTCACCGCTCCCCATGTAGCGAAATTGGAAGTTCCAACATCTTAAAGTATTGCGGAGCAACTTCGCCGTGCGCATCCCTGAAACCGTGATGGCATTTAATGGCATTGTTCAGCCTTCATGAAGTCGCCCTACGGCCGACGGGCCACGGGCAAGCGACGAAGAAGCACGACTAGACAGGGGTCGAAAAGTTCAGTAGAATGACTGATTGGTCATTTTATCGCCCTGAGAGGTCAACAATGCCTGTTCTCGGTCGAAGCAAGAAAGAAGCCCTCACGGAGTTTCGCATGGCCGAACTGCTGGAAGCCGCCCGCAAGGTTTTTGCGGAAAAAGGGTTCCACGAGGCCACGGTCGATGAAATTGCCGATGCGGCCGGTGTCGCAAAGGGGACAGTTTACCTCTATTACCAATCAAAGCAAGCAATCTATTGGGCCGCACTCGAACGCGGTATTACCGCCTTGCTCGACGAAGTCAAAACCCGGGTGGGGGAGGAGGAAACGCTCGAAGACAAGGTTAGAGCTTTTATCGCCATCAAGATCGCTTACTTCGAGAAGAATCGGGATTTTTTCGCGATTTATATTTCGGAATTCGGGAGCGCCTTCACACATCCTGCTCAGCTTCGTAAGCGTTTTGGAGACCTTTATCTCCAGCAGTCGCGCGTGATCGAAGCCGTGCTCCAGGAGGGCATCAAACGCAAGGTCATCCGGAGCATTCGCCCGGATATTGCAGCTTTGGCCATCAGCGACCTCACCCGCGGCATCATCACCCAGCGGCTGCTCGGGTGGTCAAAAGGGGATGTTGAATCCGACATCCGATTCGTTTTCGATCTTGTTTGGAGAGGAATCGCAGCGTGACAATCAGTGCACGGACTAAAACTTTTATACTTGCTTTACTTCTCTGCGGATGTACCTACGCGGCCGCTCAGACCAGTCCGGCCATGAGCGGCTACACGCCCAGCCAGAGTGGCATGGAATCAGTCGCAACATCATCATCAGTAGTAGGGCAGGCAGGAGCAGAGCAAAATCCATTCCAAGGCAGCGTTCCGCGGGGGCCCGTGCAGCCGGGGATACTGCCCCTTTCCCTCACCGATGCAATCGAGCGCGGGTTGAGGTACAACCTGGGCTTACTTTTAAGTGACCAGGCAACGCTCCAGGCGCGCGGGGCAAGGATCACCGCCCTCAGCCGCCTGCTGCCTAAAATTTCTGCCGGCAGTTCCGAGACCAGCGAGCAAATCAACCTGAAGGCTCTCGGCTTCCCAAACTTTCCCGGGATCCCGCCCATTATCGGCCCGTTCAGCGTGTTTGACGTGCGCGGATATTTCGATCAGCCCATCCTTAACCTGCAGGATCTTCACCAGGAAAGGGCCGAGTCCGACAACGCCAAAGCCGCTCATTACACCTATCAAAACGCGCGCGACCTTGTCGTGCTGGTGGCCGCCAATTTGTATCTCGAAGCTGTGTCGGGATCCAGCCGGGTTGAAGCTTCAAAGGCTGAAGTCAAGACAGCTCAGGCGATTTATGACCGCGCCGTCGACATGAAACAAGCAGGTATGGTGCCCGGGATCGACGTGCTGCGCAGCCAGGTGGAATTGCAGGCAGAAGAGCAGCGGCTGATTTATCTGGACAATCAGTTTCAGACGGAGAAACTGACCTTGGCGCGGGCGATCGGTTTGCCCGTAGCGCAGAAGTTCGGCTTGACCAGCAAAGTCCCCTACACTCCGCTCCCCCGGATGACGCTCGATCAGGCGCTCGCCCGCGCTCTTGCGACGCGCGCTGACTATAAGAGCTTGCTTGCGCAAGTCCACGCTGCCGAATCGATCAAGAAAGCGGCGCGGAGCGAGGCATTGCCTTATTTGAATTTTCACGCTGACTACGGGGATATCGGACCCAGTCCCGGGAACTCGCACGGCACGTATACGGTGGAAGCTAATCTAAAAGTCCCGCTCTTCCAGGGAGGGAAAGTTCGCGGGGATGTCATGCAAGCTGATGCCTTGCTTCAGCAACGTGAATCGGAACTCAAAGACCTTCGCAACAAGATCGCCTATCAGGTCCGAACGGCCTTTCTGGACCTGAAATCGTCAGAAGATCAGGTCCGCGTCGCCAGGAGCACACAACTCCTGGCTCACGAAACGCTGAGGGAAGCACGGGATCGATTTGCTGCCGGGGTCGTGAACAGCCTCGAGGTGGTGCAGGCGCAGCAGGCGGTCGCAACGGCTGACGAAAACTACATTTCGAGCCTCTATGGGTACAACCTTGCCAAAGCATCGCTGGCCCGCGCCCTGGGTCTCGCAGAGGTGGCGTTCAAGGAAATGATGGGAGGAAATAGGTAATGGCGGAGTCCACGAAAAATGTGGAATTGAACGGCGAAAACGAAGGGAGCGCGTCCGAGCCGGAGAGGCACCAATCGTTTTTCCAACTTCACCCCAAGGCCAAGTTGGTTTTGCTTATCGTAGGGCTGGTTCTGGTCATCGGCGGAGCGTACGTCTGGGGGTATTATGCCACGCACGAATCGACGGATGATGCACAGATTGACGGGAACCTTTATCCTATCAGTTCGCGCATCAACGGCCACGTGATCGAAGTCACGGTCGAAAACAATGATTTCGTAAAGAAAGGCACAGTTCTGGTTCGCATCGACCCGACCGACTATAAAGTCGCGCTGGAGCGCGCCGAGGCCGACTACGCGGCAGCGCTTGCGCGCGCCCAGGCTTCAAAGGTTGGTGTGCCGATCACTTCAGTTCATTCCGCGACCGGCATCTCTGCAGCCCAGGCCCAAGTCCTACAAGCTCAGGCAGCCATTCTTGCCACAGAAAAGCAGTACCTGGCGGCCAAAGCCAGGATCGACCAGACGCAGGCCGATTACATTAGGGCAAAATCGGACTTGGCACGGTACGCGACACTCATCAAGAAGGACGAAGTCTCCCAGCAGCAGTACGTCCATGCGCTACAAACAGCCCAAGCTGATGCTGCGGCCGTGGCTGCAGCGCAGTCAGTTGCCTCGGCTGCTGAACAGGAGGTTTCACAAGCGCGCGCCCGTTTGGCACAGGCTCAGGCTAACCTTCGAGCATCGCGGACTGGGCCCCAACGCGTCAGGGTCAGCCGTGCGGAGGCGGACGCAGCCCAAGCAGCCGTTCAGATGGCCAAGGCCGACCTGGACCAGGCACAACTGAATGTGAACTATACCACCATTCGCGCGCCGGTCGGCGGTATTGTAGGCAAGAAATCCGTCGAGGTGGGTGAGAACGTCGAGGTGGGCCAGGCATTAATGGCCGTTGTGCCTGTCGAGGGCCTGTGGGTAACCGCTAATTTCAAGGAGACCGAATTGAAAGACATGCGGCCGGGCGATCCCGCAACGATCCATGTGGATGCCTATGACCGCGACTATAAGGGTCACGTGCTGGACATTGCCGGAGCCACCGGCGAGCGGTTCAGCTTGCTGCCACCCGAAAACGCAACGGGCAACTACGTCAAGGTGGTACAGCGCATTCCCGTGAGAATAGACTTCGATCCGGGCCAGGATCCCAATCACCTCTTGCGCGAGGGAATGTCCGTCGAACCCACAGTCGTCACAAAAAAATAGCGAGACGGGTATGTTCAACGTCATTACAGTCAGCCGCGAATACGGTAGCGGCGGGGGAATAATTGCTGAAATGCTGGCCAAGAACCTTGGTTGGAAACTGGTGGACAAGTCTCTGGTCGACGAAGTCGCCAGGCGGGCACAAATCGCTCCCGAAGTTGCCGCTCGTTTCGACAGCTGCGTCGATCCGTGGTTCCATCGCCTCGTTAAGGCTCTGTGGCGGGGCGGTTATGAGGGAGTGGCCACTGCGATTAATACCGATATCATCGACTCCGAAACCGTCGCAGGGTTTGGAGGAGAGGTAATCCGAGAAGCAGCGTCTCTCGGGCAGTGCGTGATTGTCGGCCGGGGCAGCCAATGCCTCCTTCGTAAGCGCGGGGACACTTTTCACGTTTCCATCTTTGGGCCGCGCCATGCAAAAATTCAACGACTGCGCGAGCGTCTGGCCCCCGGAACAGATGTCGAGCGGGTTATGGATCAAATGGACCGGCAGCGCGCCGCGTACATCAATCGTTTATTCGGCGAAGATTGGAGAGATCGCCGCCTTTATCACATTGTGATTTCTTCCGGCCTCGGACTGGAAAAAGTAGCGGACACCATCCTGTGCGCCGCGCGGCTCACACCTCACACTCCCTGAGCATGGCACGAGAACCCGAACAAGAGAAAATCAATCCCTGGATCATCGCCGTTGCGGTGATGCTGAGCACATTTATGGAAGTGCTCGACACCACGGTGGTAAACGTATCACTGCCTTATATTGCGGGAAGCATGTCGGCATCAGTGGACGAGGCCACCTGGACGTTAACCTCTTACCTGGTGGCGAATGCCATCATCCTTCCAATCACCGGCTGGCTTTCCAACTATTTCGGCCGCAAGCGCATGCTGATGCTCTCCGTGACAGGATTTACGACCGCATCGTTTTTGTGCGGGCTGGCTCCCAACTTGCCGATCTTGATTTTGTTCAGGGTAATCCAAGGAGCTTGCGGTGGTGGGCTCCAGCCCATTTCTCAGGCTGTCTTGCTGGAGTCCTTTCCTCCCGAAGACCGCGGCAAGGCCATGGCCTTCTGGGGGCTCGGAATTGTCATGGCGCCCATGCTCGGCCCGGTACTGGGGGGCTGGCTTACCGACAGCTATAGTTGGCGCTGGGTGTTCTATGTCAACATTCCGATCGGGATTCTTGCGCTCATCATGACCCAGCTCTTTGTTTTTGATCCTAAATACATTCGACGCGCAAGCAGCCGCATCGATTATTGGGGCATAGGAATGCTGGCGGTGGGAGTGGGAACCTTGCAGATCGTGCTGGACAAGGGCCAGGAAAAAGACTGGTTCTCCTCGGGCTTCATTACAAGGCTGGCCGTCATCTCAGCCGTCGCGCTGATCGCCTTCGTCATTTATGAGCTTGTGGTAGCGCATCCCGTGGTCGACCTGCGCGCCTTCAAGGAACGGACTTACAGCTCAGGCGTTTTTCTCATGACCGTCCTCGGCTTTGTTCTTTATGGAAGCCTGGTGATTTTGCCGATCTTCCTTCAGACCATTCTGGGGTACCCCGCGCTCCAGGCCGGGGTCGCCATGGCCCCGAGGGGGCTTGGGTCTTTCATTGCCATGCCCTTTGTGGGCATGATTATGTCCCGGTTTGATGCACGGAAGCTTCTGGTGATCGGCGTACTGGGCTGTTCCGCCTCGCTGGTGATGCTGGGCACGCTAAATTTAAACGTCGGCTATTGGCAGATTTTCTGGGCTCAGTTTGTACAGGGGTTATCGATGGGGTTCCTGTTTGTCCCCCTCACGACGGTCACGATGGATCCTATCCCGAATGAAAAGATGGGTAACGCCACCAGCATTTTCAATCTTATGCGGAACATCGGCGGAAGTATGGGAATCGCTATGGCAACTACCATCGTCGCCCGAAGCGAGCAATCCTACACCAATTTTCTGGGACGCCATGTCACTCCTTACAGCCTGCAAACCCAAATAATGCTTCAGAACCTTCGCAATTTCTTCATGAATTCCGGTTCTGACGCGGCCACCGCAACTCGCCGCGCCTATGCAGCCCTATTTGGCATGGTTGAGCAGCAGGCAGCGATGCTATCGTTTAATCACGCTTACTTGTTTCTAGCCATCCTGTTCGTCATTGTTATGCCGGCCATTTTTTTCATGAGAAAACCCAGAAGCCGTGGCAGTGGAATGCCGGCCCACTAGTGATATGTCCATCATATAACCAGACATCCGTTCTGGTCTTGGTTACACTGAGGTCATGCCGAATTCGACTCGCACTTTGAACCTTTCTACCGATCAACAACAGCAGCTTCAACAGTGGCTGGCCGCCCACGGAACGCCTCAGCAAGTCGC
>JAMCXS010000009.1 GCA_023474345.1 Acidobacteriota bacterium
GGCCGACAACACGCTAAAATGAACAGGTAAGCGGAGCCGAGGCTTCAAGCATTAGTTGAGGTGTTGGCAGATAAAAAGAATAACGTTTCCGAGAAAGGATTCGCATGGAAGACGTTCTGGATGTGGTGATTGTAGGCGCAGGACCCACGGGTCTAGCCTGCGCGATTGACGCCGTGCGGGAGAATCTCAACACGCTAGTGGTAGAAAAAGGATGTCTTGTGAATTCGCTTTTCAATTATCCGCCGGGCATGACATTTTTCACTACGCGCGAACGCCTGGAGATTGGCGAGGTTCCATTTACAAGCGTCAATGTGAAGCCCACGCGCACGGAGGCGCTCGAATACTACCGGCGTGTTGCGGAGTTGTTTCACTTACCGATCCGCTATCAGGAGCGTGTCCTGGCCGTGACCGGGTCAAACAATCAATTTGAAGTGAAGACCTCGATGCCTGACGGGAAACAGAACTCCTATCGCAGTCGTAAAGTGGTCATTGCCACCGGTTACTACGACATTCCCAATCTGATGGGCATTCCCGGCGAGGATCTGCCGAAGGTTTCTCATTACTACGGGGAGGCTCATGCCTTTTTCCAAAGAAAAGTCGCCGTGATTGGAGGAGCCAACTCCGCTGCCATCGCGGCCCTCGACCTTTTTCGGCACGGCGCCGAAGTGACCTTGGTGCACTGGGAGCCCGAGCTGAGCCGGCACATTAAATACTGGATTCGCCCTGATATTGAGAACCGCATCAAGGAAGGTTCGATCCAGGCTTTTCTGGGAGCCACGTTGAAGGAAGTGACCGAGGATTCAATTTTGATTGAAACCGCTCAGCATGAGCTGATCCGACGGGAAAACGATTTCGTTTATGCCCTGACTGGGTATCACCCAGACTATGCCCTCCTAGAGGGCGCGGGCGTGGCTGTTGATCCGAAAACCTCACGGCCGCAATGTAATTCCAAAACGCTAGAAAGCAACGTCCCCGGGATTTACCTTGCGGGCGTGCTGATTTCCGGTAAGCATACCAATGAAATTTTTATCGAGAATGGCCGCTTCCACGGGAAGCTCATCATCAACCACATCCAGAAGCATTTGGATGGCCGCACTTCGTGTTCTTGACTTCCTCAATGGCCGCATTGATGCGCCGTTGTCCTGTGGTGCAACAGTGCCATTGCAAAAGCGTTTTGGCCCTGTTAAATTCGGTGCAAGGGGGCAAATCCTGATCTCCGGGGGGCGGTTGCGTTCACGTTTGCCCTGTGAGGTGACGCCATGAAACGACGCGAGTTTTTTACCCGGGGGGCGAGAGGTGCCGCGATGTTCTGGCTGGGCCTGAAAGTTTTGCCGGAGGCGGTACTTCCAGCCGTTGCTGCGGAGCATTTTAGTGCTGCGGATACGGTGGTGCTGGGCCAGACGGGAATTCGTACAAGCCGGCTGGCGTGCGGAACAGGCACCATCGGTTTTAACCATCATTCGCAACAGACCGCGCTGGGCATTAAGGGCCTGAGTGATCTGCTGGTGCATGGGTACGAGCGTGGCTTGCGTTTTTTCGATTGCGCGGACTCGTACGGAAGCCATCCCCACGTGGCCGCAGCTCTCAAACGGTTGCCTCGTGAGAAGGTGACCATTTTGACCAAATCGTGGGCCCGGGATCCTGAAACCATGCGCTCCGATATCGATCGCTTTCGCAAGGAACTCAACGTTGACACCATTGACATCCTGATGATGCATTGTCTTACGGATGGGAATTGGACCCAACGCTATCGCGCCGTCATGGATGTTCTTTCAGAGGCGAAGGAGAAAAAACTGATCCGCGCCCACGGATGCTCATGTCATTCGATTGCCGCTCTGCGCGCCGCGGCGGCATCGCCCTGGGTGGAAGTCGACTTCGTTCGAATCAATCCTATCGGTTCCCACATGGATGCCGATCCTTCTGAGGTGATTGCAGTCATCCGGCGCATGAAGGCGTCAGGAAGGGCGGTTGTGGGGATGAAAATTCTTGGGCAAGGGGACTTGCGGCACCGCCAGGATCAGGCGCTTTCTTACGCTTTGTCCCTTGGTCTTCTGGATGCCTTCACGATCGGAGCCGAAAGCATTGCGGAGCAGGACGATTTGATTCATAGAATTGCCCAAGTGCCGGTATAAGGTTCGATCTCGCCAGCCCGGCCCTGCCAGCGTGCGTAAACATGGATCTTCAGACAAGCCTTTGAAGTTTGTAGACAACAATGATGGAGGATTTAGATGGATTTCAGAACTTTGCCTAATACGGAACTAAGAGTATCGCGAGTCTCTTTTGGCACGATGACGTTTGGAGGACAAACCGATGAATCGACGGCGCGTCGCATCGTGGATCGTTGCTTTGATGCCGGAATCAATTTTTTTGATACCGCCAACGTTTACAACAAAGGAATGGCTGAAACGATCATTGGGAACTTGCTCCGCGGCCGGCGCGACAAAGTGGTTCTTGCGACAAAAGTGCGCGGGAAGATGGGCGACGGACCGGACGATGCCGGCCTGTCTCGCGCTGCTATTCACAAGGCCATCGATCAGAGCCTAAGGCGCCTGGGCACCGACTACGTTGATATTTACTACCTGCACCTGCCGGACTATAACGTGCCGATTGAAGAAACTCTTGCCGCAATGCAGGAGTTAGTGGCGGCGGGGAAGGTGCATTATCCGGCGGTTTCGAACTATGCCGCCTGGCAAGTGGCGGAGATCCATTGCATTCCACAGAAGAATGGATTCAAGCCGCCCTTTATTTCTCAGCCCATGTACAACCTGCTGGCGCGCGCCATTGAGGAAGAATATCTGCCCTTTTGCAAAAAATATGGTGTTGCTGTCGTCCCTTACAATCCGCTAGCCGGAGGATTACTAACCGGAAAGCACCTGCGGGGCAATCAGCCCCTGCCAGGAAGCCGTTTTGACGGCAACCAGATGTACCTTGATCGCTACTGGCATGAAGACGATTTTGCTGCGGTCGAGGAACTTCGACAGGTAGCGCGCGAGGCAGGGAAGACGCTGGTCGAGTTGGCACTGCAGTGGCTGCTCAGCCAGGATCAGGTGGATTCCATCATTCTGGGAGCTTCACGGCTGGAACAACTGGAAGAAAACCTCAAAGCCTGCGAAGGACCACGGCTTGACGCTGTGGTGCTGGAGCGCTGCAACGAGGTCTGGAAACGGCTGCGGGGCGTCACGCCAAAATATAACCGCTGAGCAACGCTCATACCCTCAAGGTAAGCTGGAGGACGCACTGTAACGGCGAACCACGATCGCCGGCTCTCTTCAGGGAGGAGGACCGGCCGCCGCAGACCGTCGAAACAAAACGAAACTTCAGGCCAGCGCCCACCTTGCGGGCCGCGTCCCGGGGACCGGTTTGACTTTCCCGTGCTGCTCAAGCCGGTCCATGTGTCCCTTGATTGGAAACATGGCGAAAATCCAGTTTTCCTCCGGCCAATCCCCCATGGCACTTGCCACGGCCTCAATCAATTCTTTCATTGTGAGGCCTGCCGGAGCTTTTGCCAGGCTTTGAAGGATGGCCCGATCGGCAAATTCGACGGTGCGGCGCGACTCGGCGAGGAAGTCCCGGATTTCCTCGCCATGCATGATCGGCCAGTGGCCTGAGTAGAGGACCTCGACCGGCAAATGTTCAAAATAACGGATCGTGGAAAGATAGGAGTCAATGTGGTAATAAGTCACGGGAAGAGCCATCTTGCCGGAGGCTTCAGGACAACCTCGCCCCTGCACTGCATCCCCACTGAACAAAGCTCGTTTTCGGGGGTCGTACAACGCCAGATGGCCGCGGGAGTGTCCGGGTACATGAAGAACTTCAAGGTACCAGTCGTCTCCCAGATGAATCTTCTCTCCCCCCGTAAAACAGAGGTCCATGTGCCGCAGCTTCCCAGCCTCTGGGGAGGGCACAGGGTCAATGCTCACATCGTGCTCTTGCTTGAGGAAGTTATAGCGAAGGTCGTAAAGCTTGCTGGGGTCCTCGACCAACTCGCGGTCTGCCTCGCCGCAACTCAACATAGTCCTGGGCGAAAGACTTTTGATGCTGTCATTCCCGCCCTGATGGTCCAGGTCTGCATGCGTTGTCACAGCCAGTGTCAACTGCTCGGGTTTGATCTTCAGCTTGTCTAAAAACGGGAAAATGGTCTTCTCGGGTGTGTCGGCCGTCCCGGTATCCACCAGAACGACGTTGTCCCCCACAAAGAGATACTGGAAAAGGTTCCGTCCTCCGTAGAGCGATCCAATCTGGTAAACGTTCGGATATAGTTCCATGTAACACCCCACACAAGGATATTTTGCTGTTTGCCTCTGCCCGGCCAGCCGCGAAGCCGGAAGAAACTCCCATAATAGCTTCACTTGTGTCTGCCGGCTCAGTTTTTTTAGCGGCGGGCGCAAACTTCAGAAGCTTGTGAAAAATTGGTTAACAGACAGAAGCGCCCCAAAGACCCAAAGCCCGCAAGGCAATCACCTGGGTTCTGCCTCGTGCTCATTTGGCCCTCAGTATCTTTGCGTGAAGCCGTGTGTGAAGCTGCTTTATTCAGTCAGGATATCCAGGGGGATCGGCTCGATAGGAGGCGGCAAAAAATCGTGCGTCCGGATCATCCACCGGCTGAGCTTCGCTTGCAGCTTGCGGATCGTCTCCGAGTAGGCCGAATTGCCGGCCAGGTTGCCCAATTCCCACGGGTCCTTTTCCAAGTCGTAGAATTCCACTTCAGGACGCGGCTTACCAAAATATTTCCGGGTCAGAGCAGGTGTGAGCTTTCCGTCATGATGAAGGTGCTCGATGGAGCGCCAACTCGGCGACCGGGCAATGTCGCTCAAGGGCCTGTAAGACTCCTCGGGCAGGAAATTATGGATCAGTTTATAGCGCCCGGTTCGGACGCACCGGATGAAATCCAAATGGGTGTGGTAATTTCGCTCGGCATAGATTTCTTCGCGCGGCTGATATTTCCCTTCAGTCAATAGTCCCAGAAAACTTGTACCATTCATGGTTTTCGGTATCCGAATTCCCGCCGCTTCAATCCACGTCGGCGCGAGATCGACAAGAGAAATTAGCTCGGAAGAAGACCGGCCGGGTCTGATTTTTCCCGGCCAGCGGGCAATCAAGGGGACCCGAAGTCCCGGATCGTAGAGCGTCCCCTTGGCGCCCGGAAAGGACATACCCTGGTCACTGGTGAAGATCAGCAGGGTGTTTTCCGCAAGACCTCGCTCGTCAAGAAGCTCCAGGAATTTTCCTACTCGAAGGTCCAACCGCTCGATTGCCTCGTAATAATGGGCCAGATCCCTCCGGATGCCGGAAGTATCAGGCAAAAATCCAGGATCCACCACCTCCGAACGAGTATTGTGCGCCGGATACCGTTCGCCCGGCAGGTAAGGGCGGTGAGGATCGTGGTAGCCGATGTGCAAATAGAAAGGGCGATCCTTGGGCCGCCGATCAAAAAACGTTTCAATGGGCAGGTGGTGCCCCTGGAAATCCCAGCGATTCCAAAACTCTAGACCTTGATGAACTTTCTTGAACGCACCCGTGTAATAGCCGCGAATTTTCAGGTATTCCAGGATCGTCATTTGTCCAACCGGCATGGGCGAATGAAACCTGGAGGTTCCCGTTTCGCGCGGCGACTCCCCGGTCAATATGGCGGAACGGCTGGGACTGCAGGAAGGTGCCGGCGCAAAGGTGCAGTCAAACCGCATTCCTTCTCGCGCCAGGCGGTCAATGTTTGGTGTGTGCAGAAACTTGTTCCCGTAGCAACCGGCGTCCGGGCAACTTTGGTCGTCGGAAATCAGGAAGACAAAATTGGGCAGAGGCCTTTTGGAGGAATCAACAACCTCGGGAAGGGAAGAACCCGGTCGGGAACGGGCCAGCGCCCCGGCGGCACCTAAAGCATAACTCACCTTTATGAAGCTTCTGCGGTTCATTCTGTCACACTCCCATTTGGGATTGCGCACACAGGCCGCGCACTGCTCAGCAAATGGAAAAGCCTTTCACCAGACGAATCGCATTGTACTAAGCCAGTTAAAAGAGTCGGCAAGAATTTGCATTTTTTAGCGCAACAGAGTGCGCTTTCCCCCGGGCTTGTCTAAGTCCGTAGTTTATTCCGCCGTGTGCCAGGCGCCTATCTGCTTGAATCTTAGCACCTTGGAACTGTATTTCGAACCAGAATCCGCAAGGAGCCTGGCACCGGAATTGCGAGATCTCGTGCAGGACAAGGTGGTCGCCGCACCGTAGGCGATCGCCTTCATTAAGGCGGGGGTTCGCCGCCCCTGCACGGGGGGACGCCATGAAATGGGTGCTGATTTTTTTGCTGATGGCTCCAACAGCTCAGGCCGCAAGCCTCGGAAAAGTCTTTAAGCCTTTCGCAAAGCTATCGACACTTACTGTCCTGTCAGCCGAGTTCGATGGAGCGACTACCTATGAGGCTGTCCGTTCAGGCAGGGGTTATGAGGCAAACCTCATGATGCGGCCTTTTTCGCGGAACGTTTCAATCTTTCCGGTTCTTGGGGCCTCTGCCATTGGAGTAAACTACCTCGCTTTACGGCTGCAAAGGCAAGAGCACAAAAAGATCGGCAAGGCGCTGCAGATACTTTGGATTGGGTCGCATGTTGCTGCCGGCGTATGGAATCTCCGTGCTGGCAACGCTTATCAGCGTTGATACCCAGTTCGGACCATTCGGAAAGCCGACACTGTCAGCCACGTGGACTTCCGAGCCAGCCTGAAAAGCGTCATCATTCTTACAGATCAGTAGCGATCTTGATTTTTAGCGGCTGCTTTGTTAGCTTATATGGAGTGGAGCAGCCTAGGCTGATCACATATATCAAAGGAGTAATGTATGGTGGGTCTTGAACTAACGCCTCATGCGGTTGACAAAGTAAAGGAGATTCTGGCTCAACAGAATCCTACCCCTTCGGGGCTACGTGTTTCGGTCGTGGGAGGAGGCTGTTCTGGGTTTTCATACCAGATGAATTTTGAAAACGAAACGAACGCAATTGATAAAGTCTTCGACTTCGACGGCTTGAAGGTCTTTGTTGACCAAGCCTCGCTGATGTATTTGAATGGGACGAAGATCGATTTTGTTGAGAGTCTGGAAGGCTCGGGATTCAAGTTTGACAATCCGAACGTCAAAACGACTTGTGGCTGTGGAAGTTCCTTCAGCGTCTAAGTCTTAGCTCGATGTCCGGAAGACCGATTGTTGTGCATCGACTGCCGGTCCTTCCGGACAACGTGTATTTGCCTACCCCAGAAGCAGGCTGTTTGTGCCCACAAAGGCCAAAGAGTGTGTGCCCGTCAACGAAACCGAAGCGACTATTGGCCGGTTGGGCGAATTTTTGGCGGGCCAAGGCCTTGCCATCGATGTAGCCTGTGGTTGGCGACGAAATAGTATGTTCCTTGCGTGCCGAGGGCTCCGGGTGTCGGGAGTTGATCGTTCGTGGCAGTCCCATGTAGCGGGCAAGGATTTTCCAAGCCGCGCCAAGTTAGCTGTCGATTCTGTGGGAGTCGACCATGCCTTTATTAGCCCTCCAGTAAACAGCCCTTGTTTTGTCGTATGTTTTGACTTCTGTAACCCTGGTTTGTATTCGACGCTCCGATCTTCTCTCCAAAGCCTATGCTCTATGACTAAGATACCCGTCGGTACGGGACCAGGATGGGCGATTCTAGCCGGTTTTTCCTTGATGTACGCACGTCTGTGGTATTCTCCATTCTGTTTTGTTACTCGAGTATGATTGCGTGATATGGTCTGGCAGAGGAAAGGTTCTGGTTTCTATTTGCTCCTACAATGAAAATTGCGCTGGCACAAATCAATACCACCGTCGGTGATTTTGAAGGTAACGTCGGCAAGATACTTCAATATGCGAAGCTGGCAGCAGATCGAGGCGCTGACCTGGTTGTTTTTCCGGAATTGGCCGTGTGCGGATACCCGCCGCGGGATCTGGTTGAGAGGCCCGATTTTATCCAGCGGTCGGAAGCTGAGCTCTCGCGGCTCAGCCATTTGCTTCCGGACATCCCCGCCGTGATCGGTTATGTGCGCCGGTCGCATGTGCAGACGGGTAAGCCTGTCTCGAATGCTGCGGCGATCGTTTATCGAGGCAAAGTGCTCCTTGATTATGTCAAGATTCTCCTTCCGTTCTACGATGTTTTTGATGAGTCCCGGTATTTCGAGCCCGGCAATGCCGTAGGGATCTACGACCTGGAAGGTGTGCGAATCGGCATTACCATTTGCGAGGATATTTGGAACGACAAGAACTTCTGGCGGAAGCGCCTTTATCCTCGCGATCCTGTCGAGGAGATTACCAAGGCTGGCGCTAACCTCCTGCTGAATATCGCTTCCTCACCTTTTACGACTGAGAAGATTCAGCTTCGCCACGACATGCTCAGAACAATTGCTGTCGAGCACGACATTCCCGTGGCTTACGTCAATCACGTGGGCGGAAACGACCAATTGATCCTTGACGGGTCGAGCCTGGCCTTCAGCGCAGGAGGAACCCCGGCGGCCAGGGCGAAATCGTTCCAGGAAGACCTTCTCGTCTTCGACACTACCGGGACGACAGTGGACATTCATCCGGCGCCAGCCTCCGAGATCGAGGCGGTCTATCAGGCCCTTACCCTGGGAACGCGTGATTATATGAGGAAGTGCGGCTTCCGGGAAGCGATTGTGGGGTTGAGCGGCGGGATTGATTCTTCCCTAGTCGTGACTCTAGCGGCGGAAGCCCTCGGTCCCGAAAATGTTCATGCCATTGCCATGCCCGGCCCGTATTCCTCACCCGGCAGCCTGCGAGATGCCGAAGACCTGGCGCGCAGACTGGGCGTCGATTTCCGCGTCATTCCAATCACCCCCATCTACGAAAACTATCTCCAGACGTTGGCCCCCTCCTTTAAAGGACGTCCCGCCGACGTGACGGAAGAGAATATTCAGGCCCGGATTCGTGGGAATATCCTCATGGCGCTTTCAAATAAGCTTGGCGCGATGGTTCTGAGCACCGGCAACAAGTCAGAACTGGCTGTGGGCTACTGCACCTTGTACGGGGACATGGCAGGAGGACTTGCCGTCATTGCCGATGTGCCGAAGACCATGGTTTATGAGCTGGCGCGTTACGCAAACCAGGCGGGGGAGCGGATTCCTCAGTCGTGCCTTGAAAAAGCTCCTTCGGCCGAGCTTCGGGCCAACCAAACCGATCAGGACACTCTTCCGCCCTATGAGGTTCTCGACGTCATCCTTAAGGCTGCCATCGAAGAGAGACTTTGTGCTAAAGCGATCGCTGAAAAGTACAAGATTAGAATGCCGCTCATTAAGGACGTCCTGCATCGTGTCAGTTGTGCCGAGTATAAACGTCAGCAGGCCGCTCCCGCGCTGAAGGTCACCGCGAAGGCGTTCGGGATGGGCCGCCGGTATCCCATTGCCCAGAAGTTTACCGGTTAGACCTGCGAACTCAAAGTGAGGGCGCGCTCGACCTCTGCGCGAATCCGGCAAGACTGCACATGGCGTTGGCCGGCAGGATTTGGTGAAAAGGCCAGGTCCTGCCTGCAAGTTTGCACGTGCCTGGGGATAGGGGCTTCATATTCAGTACGCCGCTTGCATTGCTGATCGAGGTGAATTGATAAGGCGATCTTCAATCCTTTGGGCCTGGCGGGCGCTGGGCGCCATTACGTTCCTTTTCCTTTTTGTCTCCGGCTCAGCTTTGGGAGCCGTCAGGCTTCCAACCTTCAACATCCACACCCTGGAACTCCCCAATGGCCTTCATGCTGTTATGCTTGTGCGGCGCGGTGCTCCTGTGGTCACTGTTGAAGTCTGGTACCACGTGGGCGCCAAGGACGAACAGCCGGGCAAGACGGGTTTTGCCCATCTGTTCGAGCACCTGATGTTTGACGGCACCAAGACTCTGGGCGAGCACTTCTCGGATTACATCGTGCGGGCGGGTGGAATTGATAATGCTTATACTACGGACGACGCCACGGTTTTCTGGGAGACCATGCCCAGTTCCAACCTTCCGGTAGCGCTATGGCTTGAGGCCGACCGGATGCGTAACCTGGATATTACCCAGGCGACACTGGATAACGAAAGGGAGGTCGTCAATGAAGAGCGCCGCCAGCGCTTCGAGAACCCGCCTTACGGGACTGTTATTGAAAAGCTTTACCAGCACGCGTTTACGGTCAGCCCTTATCGCCATTTGCCTATCGGCAGCGCGAAGGATTTGAACAGTGCCACCCTTCAGGACGTTAAAGAGTTTTATGATACCTACTACGTTCCCAACAACGCGACGGTAGTTATCGTCGGCGACTTTTCTCTGGACAAAGCTAAGGCCTGGGTTAAGAAATACTTCTCGCCGATACCTCACGGAACACATTCCGTTTCTCCCGACATTCCCGTTGAACCCCCTCAGACCGCGGAACGCGTCGTCAAGCTTGACCAGGATGTAGCGTTGCCTGCGTTTGTTGAGGCTTACCACATCCCGGCTGACGGAACCCCGGATTCTTACCCGTTGGAACTGGTCTCGAAGATCCTATCGGCGGGAGACAGCGCCCTTATTTATCGCAAGTTGGTTTACGAAAGGCAGCTTGCTCTCCAAGCAGATAGCTCGGCAAACTTCAGCGAAGACCCGAACCTTTTCTTCGTCTTTGCGGTCATGAATACCGGCCACTCGCCTGCAGAAGGCGAAGCGGCTGTAACGTCAATTCTGGATCGGCTGAAGGATAGACCTCCTTCAGAGCAAGAGCTGCAAAGGGCCAAGAACCAGGTTCTTTTCGAGCTTGCCCAGGATGAGGAAAGCTCGAAGAACCTTGCTGAGCAATTGGGTTACGACGCGGTTATCCTGAAGAATCCTGAGCTGATCAATACGGAAGCATCCAAGTTTCTGGCGGTGACTCCCCAAAACATACAAGCTGTGATGAAGAAATACTTTGTGAATCACAATATGACTCTGCTCGAAGTTTATCCAGACCAAAAGGGGCAGGGAACTTTGAACTCCCGCGGCGGTGCCCATTGAACGGGAAACCGGCTGTTCGGAGCAGGGCAGTTGTCGTTGTCGCCTGGACGCTTGTGATGTTGTGGATTAGTTCGCAACTCCCCGCGCGCGAATTGCCGCCGGCGGTCCCCCCGCCTGAAGCCATCTCTTTTCACTTGCCTGTAGTTCAGCGGCTTTCGAATGGACTTCGCATTTTGCTGATCGAGCGCCATGATGTGCCGTTACTGACTCTGTACGCGATTGTAGGGAAAGGGGCTGAAGCTGATCCTCCCAACCTCCCAGGAACGGCGGAGATGGTGGCGGGCTTGCTGCCTGAGGGCACCAAAATGCGAAGCGCCGCCCAGATTGCCCAGGCTATCGACCAGGCGGGCGGGACCATTGACACGGGGGCAGGCTGGGACGAATCGTACGCGAATGTAAGCCTCCTATCGGACCACAAGGAACTTGCCTTCGATCTTCTTTCCGACATGCTGATTCACCCCGCGTTCGCTCCCCAGGAAATCGAGCGCCTTCGAAGGCAGACCCTTTCAGCTCTTGATATTGTCGACCAGGACCCCAGCTACATTGCTGATCTTGTTCTCCGCCGATTCTTGTATGAAGGAACACCGTACGCTCATTCGGAAGACGGTACTCCCGAATCCATTCGACACATTACTCGCAAAGACCTTGTGAGATTTCATGCTCGAAACTATTCGCCGTCACGCACAATTCTTGCCGTGGTCGGGGATATTACCGATCAACAGTGCCTGGCGCTGGCAACCAGGTTTTTCGGGCAATGGAGGAACCACTCTTCGAGCCATTCCGAGACTTCAATTCGACTTCCGGCTCCGCGTGGCCGCCGGGTAATTGTTATCAATAAGCCCGACGCCGTTCAAACAGAAATTCGTGTCGCTAACCTGGCCATACCACGCTCGAGTCCGGACTATTACGCCCTGACGGTTGCCAATCAGGTTCTTGGAGGGCCTGCGGCAAACCGCCTCTTTGACACCCTGCGGACTCGCCGTGGTCTCGTCTACGGAGCGTCAAGCGACCTCAAGTGCTATTCCACGATCGGCGCCTGGGTAGCCAAGACGTCCACCCGCTCTTCCGAATCCGTCAACGCGACGGAAATGATGCTTAGGCAAATGAAACGCCTCCGTACGCACGCCATCAGCGGACAAGAGCTGGAAATGGCTCAGAGTTACCTGGTGGGCCATGAAGCGCTGGAATTTGAGCCCCCATCCCAGATCGCAGACCGGGTTTTGGAACTGATGATGTACCATCTGCCGCTGGATTACTGGAACCATTTTGCGCAACACATTCGCTCCCTCAGCACCGCTGACGTCCTAAGCGCTACGCAAAAATACCTTCATCCCAACGACGATGTCATCGTCCTGGTTGGCGATGTTTCCGCCTTTAGAAATAAATTGAAAAAGCTCGGCCCAGTTCGGGTCGTCCCCATAGCTCAAGCTGATCAGGTATTTCCACAACTTGAGAAGGGAACTGCCGCCTATTCCGAATCGCGTGAATAGCAGCATGAAAAATACGGTCACGGGCCTTCTCGGCTTGACGCTGATCGCTGCTGTAGCTGAAGCCATTATGTTGCCCCGGGTTCACCTGAACCCTTGGCGGCTGGCCGCCTTGCTCGAATGCCTGGCCCTGATGCTCGGAGGCTTTGTCGCCTTTACTTACACGGGATTTGTACATCACCTCAGAAACTGGGCCCTTAAATCTGCCACTGCCGCTTTCCTGATACCGTTCATTCTTCTCGTGCCCTATCTCCTCCTGGCGCTGACTACGGCAACATTCTCATTTGTAGCGCTTGCCAAGCTTGTGGCGTACGTTACTGTCCCCACGGTTTTGCTCATGCCCGATCGCGTGCACGCAGCGGAAGCCGCCGGATGGCGGGATTTCGCGGCAATGCTTAGCCTTGGCCTTCCGGTAAGCGCCGGGTGGCTGAGCGGTATCTGGGTCTGGCCCGAGGATATTTACGTTTTTCGGCCGATATTCTGTGTTTGCGTGGGTGCCTACGCCTTCCTGGTGATCCGGAACCTGAAAGACGCCGGCTACCGGCTGATTTTCAAGAAGGCTGACATCGTTGAGGGGGGCCTTCATTTTGTTGCTTTTGCTATACTCGCAATTCCCCTTGGCATGGCGCTTCACTTTATCCATCCCCACGCGCACCACGTCAGCCCATTCGGGTTCATCGCCGACTTTGTGGGGACCTACCTGAGCGTCGCCATTCCGGAGGAGTTCCTTTTCCGCGGCATTTTGCAAAACTTTCTTGTCAAAACCTTCCAAGGCCCGCGCAGAGGACAATACGGACTCTTGCTGGCCGCGGTCATTTTCGGCCTCTCACACCTCCATCACGCGCCGGTGCCCAATTGGCGCTATGGCATCCTGGCGACTCTGGCGGGACTTTTTTACGGAAACGTCTATCGCACTCGCAAGAGAACGTCGGCCTCGGCCTTCACCCATGCCATGGTCGATACCGTTTGGCATTTCTGGTTCTGAACCATCCGCTACCCGGAGCTACCCTTTAACCGGAACTTGGCAATGCGTAGCCCACGGCGGCGAGAACGGCAACGTTCCATTTACCCTCCATATCCAACAATCCGCGGAAAGCATAACGGGCTGGGTAACGGCCGAACAAGGATCAACCGACTTAACCTCTGTGAGCCTCACGGACAACCACGTCAAGATCGAAATCGACACAGAGGAAGACCAGTACAAACTAACTGCAGCCTTCAAAGATGGGCATCTTAATGGTACATGGGAGCAAAACGGACAAGAAAAGGGTGCCTGGGAAGGTAAGAAAACCAGCAGCTCTGAAACCAATGAATAGCGGCGAGCCGGAACGTAAAGTAAAGGCCCTGATTTCGCCCCAGCTATTAGTTAACATAACATACCTTATCAGACGTAAGAATTCTACGGGTTTGACCTCGCTGTGCGGCCGCAGGGTCACTACTCCTTGCTGTAGGCGCTTTTGACTGGGTTGTTATATTCGGTGCTTTGTACTGGCAGCGTGCAAGCGAAAGAAGCCGGACAAGTTTTGCTTTTGCTTTGCTATCTGGGCTGCCTGTCGGCAGAATTTTACGCTGGTATGCCACGTATTTATAGGAAGGCTGGCAATGGTGGTTCTTGAGGCAAAAATCCATCGTGTAATTCGAGCCACCCCGCGGGTTAGGAAATAGCAGGTTGTAGCGGCCAGGAAGAGTATGGTCGCTGCAACCAGTGCAATCGCAATCCATGCAATGTAATCCAGAATTGTGAGCATGTGAGTTTAGTAAATCCCTCCGCTGGTTTGATGCCGTTAACGGCGGCGGGGGTGCCGATGGCCGATTGGTCGGTCTCTTAGGCTTGTTGGGGGATAGTAAGACTAAGCTTATCTGGAGGTTGGTATTTTTTCATCGATTTGCCTCCGGCGGTGATTTTTTTATGTAAAATGACTGCATGAAAACACGAACCGAACACGATTCTCTTGGAAATGTGGCAGTTCCAGCAAACGCTTACTACGGGGCCCAGACGGCCCGTGCGGTTGAAAACTATCCTATCAGCGGTATTCGTGCGCATCCGGTTTTGATCAAAGCCTACGGTTTACTCAAGCAGGCGTGTGCGGAGACCAATGTAGAACTTGGAATGATTCCTCAACGCGTGGGCCGGGCGGTCGTCCGGGCGGCCCAAGACGTTGCAGAAGGTATTCTAAACGACCAATTTGTAGTGGATGTTTACCAGGCTGGCGCGGGCGTAAGCTTCCACATGAATGTCAACGAGGTAATTGCCAACCGTGCGATCTGGCACCTCCAGGGGCAGCGCACAGAAAAGCTTGGTGATTACTCGATTGTCCACCCGAACGATCACGTCAACTTCGGGCAGTCAACCAACGACACTTTTCCCACGGCCATGCGGCTTGCTTCCCTGCTCCTGCTTGAGGAATTTTATCCGGCGCTCGCGGAGTTAGAAGAAGCGTTTCGAAAGAAAGGGCGCGAGTTTGACGGGATCCTCAAGAGCGGCCGCACACACATGCAGGATGCCGTACCCATTCGCCTGGGCCAGGAGTTTACAGCGTATGCGGTGGCTCTTCACAACCTTGGCGCACACATTCGCCAGAATGCCGCCTCGCTGGCCGAACTGGGCATTGGTGGCAGTGCCGTGGGCACGGGACTGAATGCGCATCCCAAATACCCGCGTATGGTCGTCAAAAGGCTCTCAGCATTAACCGACTTGCGGCTGCGCGTTGCTCCAGACCTCCGGGCCGCTATGCAGTCGCAATTCCCGCTGGCAGCAGTTTCGGGAGCGCTGCGGAACCTGGCCTTGGAACTTATCCGCATTGCCAACGATCTGCGGCTTTTGACCAGCGGTCCTCTGACCGGATTCAATGAGATTGTCCTGCCGGCTTTGCAGCCCGGGTCCAGCATTATGCCCGGCAAGGTCAACCCCGTCATGGGCGAATTGCTGGATATGGTCGCCTTCCAGGTGGTGGGATGCGATACTGCCGTTGCGTTGGCGGTCCAGGCGGGACAACTCGAACTTAATGTGATGATGCCTGCCATGATCTGGAATGTTCTGCACGCTACGGAAATCCTCAAGAATACCTGCCGCGTGGTGGCGCATCGTTGCATTGAAGGCATCCGGGCCAATCGCGAAGTCTGTGAGCGCTACGCGTATCTGTCGCCTTCAATTGCCACAGCGTTGAACCCAGTGATCGGGTATTCGCGAGCGGCAGACATTGTTAAGAAATCACTAGCGACGGGCAAAACGATTCCTGAAGTATGTTTTGAAGAGAATGTCCTTACCGACCAGGAATTAAAGAAGATCCTTGATCCGCACCGCATGACGCAGCCCGGTCTTCCGCCGCCCCGGAAGAAGTAGGAAAGCCGCAGGCTCATGCACCGGCTTTGCTCTTAATCCGCGAGGTCGGGCCGTCGGAACGTAAGCACGTGCTTCCTGGGCTGTCCGGAAGGGAGTGCGAGGCACCGAGCGCGAATAGCGGCTCCTTCCCTCCTCCGGTCAGCCAAAGCAGGAGCGCGCGCTTGTTTTTGGCGTGTCTTGGGTCGGCCTCTAGTTTCAGCTGTCGGTCTGTTGTGGTTGGCATAGTTCTTCCGGACTGCAGCAATTTGCGCAGTTCGGTTGACAGTCGCGCTCTCTTCGGGTAACCTATGAGTCCGATGATTAAGGGAGCTTACATCGGCGTCGGCATATGTTGTTGTACGTTTGTGCCGGCGTGTGGAGAGTGACCTAAAGCAATTTTTAATCTCAGCTAGAAAACTCAAACCCACCGTCGAAGACAAGACCTGGCGGTGGGTTTTTTATTTTGGAGTTATGACCCGATGAAAACCTCGAACGCACTCTGGAAACAACGTCTTTCCGGGAAGTTACCGGAGAGTCTGGCGGATGAAATTGATATCTTCGAAACGGAAGTTGCGCTAAAGAAGCAAGGCAAGTTGGAGGATCGTGTATTCGCGGAAACCCGGCTGCGAAGAGGGGTCTATGGTCAGCGCTATGACAATGGGCAACGACACGATGGGAAAAAGGTTCAGGAACTCGCGTACCCCAATCGCGAACTGACCAAGGGACCGAACACGCTTTGGGATGCTCCGGGGATGCAGCGTATCAAGATTCCTGGCGGCGGATTGAACGCCTCTCAACTGGAAACTCTGGCTGATTTGGCTGAGGAGTATTCTGACGGCATCGCCCATGTGACCACTCGGCAGGATGTTCAGCTCCATTATGTTCACATCGAGGATACGCCGACGTTGATGCGCCGCCTGGCCGCCGCCAACATCACCACGCGTGAAGCCTGTGGGAATTCGGTGCGCAACGTCACAGCCTGCCCTTACGCCGGTGTTTGCCCGGACGAGGCCTTTGACGTGACACCTTACATGCGCGCGTTGTCCCGTTTCCTGTTGGGCCATCCCGATTGCCAGAACTTTGGCAGAAAGTTCAAGCCCGCCTTTAGCGGTTGTTCCCAGCACGCCTGCGCCCTGACAAATATGCATGACCTGGGTTTCATTGCCGTCAAACGCAGCGAGAACGGACAAGAGAAGCGCGGCTTTGAAATGTACGTTGGGGGCGGGCTCGGTGCTGTCGCCTACCAGGCCAAGTTGTTTGCTCCTTTCGTGCCTCCTGAGGAGGTGCTGCCGTTGGCTCAGGCGGTCGCCAGGGTCTACGCAAGGTTGGGGGAAAAGAAGAACCGCAACCGAGCTCGCCTCAAATTTCTGGTTCAGGATTTTGGGATTGAGAGATTCAGAGAATTGGTTCTGGAAGAACGTAAAAATCTTCCTCCCGATCCTCGTTGGACGGAGTACCTGGAAGATGCCGAGAAGTTCCAGGAGGAACCTTTGAACCCCGCCGGACAGCAGCCGGCCGTGGGCTCGGAAGCATTCCAACGCTGGCTTAAAACCAACGTTCGTCCACAGAAGCAGGCCGGCTACATGATTGTTACGGTTTCGCTTCCCATTGGCGATATCACCTCTAACCAGTTGCGGGCGTTGGCCGACATTACGCGGCGATTCACAAGAGAAACAGTCCGGACCACGGTCGAGCAAAACTTCGTCATCCGGTGGATAAGCCAAAGCGACCTGCCGGAGTTGTACCAGGCGCTCGAGGCTGCTGGCCTCGGAACGCCCGGAGCAGGAACCATCATAGACATTGTGGCCTGCCCAGGCACCGACACCTGCAAGCTGGGAATTTCCTCTTCTCGCGGTCTGGCCGCGGAGTTGCGAAAGCGCCTGGCCGAGCAGAGTTTCCAGATGGACGAGGCCATTCAGAATCTGCATATCAAGATCAGCGGCTGCTTTAACAGTTGCGGCCAGCATCACGTGGCGGACCTGGGCTTTTACGGTGTCAGCCGCAAAATGTCGGGATACGCCGTGCCGCATTTCCAGGTAGTCCTGGGTGGAGAGTGGGGGCACAACGCGGCTTCCTATGGCCAGCCGGTTGTGGCAATACCTTCCAAGAACATTCCTGAAGTTGTCACGCGCCTGACGGGCTGCTACGCTGCAGCCCGTAAGAACGGGGAGGGCTTCAGGGACTTCGTCACGCGGATTGGCAAGGTCGAAATCAAGCGTCTTCTTGATGACCTTGCCCAGCCGCCGGCGGATCCGACGGACCATTCCTTCTTCAAGGATTGGGGCGACCCGCGAGAATTCGGTTTGGGGGATCACGGGATTGGCGAGTGTGCGGGCGAGGTGATCTCTTCGACCGACTTCGACCTTGCGGCTGCCGAGCGGCAACTCTTTGAGGCGCAGGTGTTGTGGGAAAACGGTGACGTGGAGCAGGCGGGAAAGACTGCGTACCAATCGATGCTGCGCGCTGCTAAGGCGCTGGTCAAGGCCGAATATTCCGACGTGGGAGACGATCCGGACGAGATCGTCGCGGAATTTCGAGCGCGGCTGTACGATACCCAGAAATTCTTTGACCCCTACGCGGGAGGTAAATTCGCTCATTACCTGTTTGCCGCGCACCAAAAGGCCGGCGTACCCCACACTCCGGATTCCGCGCGTCTGCTGATGGATGAGGCCCGGCTTTTCATCGAGGCTTCGCACAGTTGCTCCAATCGAATTGAAATTCCGGTCGGCATTTAGAACCAAAGGAAAACATTCAATGGAACTTCAACATATCAATGTAAAACTTCTGCTCGGGAAACCCGAACAAGTGGACCTCGATCCGCTCATCCCGATATTTCATGAATGGATTCAGGATCAGATCTGGGATGATCTGCTGCTCGATGTGGCCGATTACCGGCACGTTCATGCCGGCCCTGGAGTCATCCTGATCGGGCACGAAGGCAACTACAGCATGGACAACACGGGTAACCGTCTGGGAGTTCGCTACAATCGCAAGGCCGCGCTCAAGGGCAGCAATCTTGATCGGTTGAAGCAAGCATCGCGGGCCGCCCTCCGAGCCTGTGAGCGCCTGGAGGCGGACTCGCGGCTCCAAGGAAAGCTTCGTTTTAACGCCCAGGAGCTTGAAATCAGCATCAATGACCGCCTGCTGGCTCCCAACACCCCTGCTACCCGCGAAGCAGTTAAAGCTGAGCTGATTCCCTTCCTCCAGGAGTTGCTTGCCGGTAGCGATTATGGTCTCTCCTTCAATGAAGATCCTCGCAGCCTGCTTCAAGCGTGGGTGAAACCCTTGCAGGCTTTTTCGGCAACGGCCCTCTCAAGGAACCTGCTGCCTGCCTGAACCGTCGTCGCATAGGGTGGCCAAAGCGCGCCGCCAAAATTCCGCAATCGTGATAATGCGACGACGGCATTATCACCATGAATTTCCGCAAACGGAAGCCGCTCCATGCCGCGCTTATAGGCCATCGAAGATTTCGGAGAATTCCCTGCCCCATTAGAGTCGACGCGCCGACATCACTGGTCCGGCGACAACATTTTTCAGTAAAGCGATGGTTGGCGGTCATGCTGTGGTTTCAATCGCTCGCCACCCCGAGCGCACCGGGGAAGCCGCTTCCCCACGGCGGTTTTCGGTTCGTTTTCGGTTCGTTTTGGGTTCGTTTTTTTGGCGATCCTTTATTTTCAATAAGTTGGCTAGCTTCGTTTTAGGTTCGTTTTCGGTTCGTTTTGCCCGTTTTCCCCACGGCGATCATTTGTTTTCAACAACTTCCCAGCTTCGTTTTCGCAAAAAAAGAATTCTTTTTTTCGCGTTTTTTGCGCAAGTCGATGGCTATCTCATTGATTATCAAACAAGTTATCGTTCTCTGGAAATCTGCCAAAGGCGTCGTCTATTCCCTTCTCATCTTCGCGCCATCGGGTAAGTTATGTAATATCAATCAATTGCATTCAGCAATGGAGACGTTCCAGCGGAACGTCTCTACGGGGACGGCACGGGCGGCGGTGGAGACAGCGCCGCTGCAAACCGGAAATAAGACTAGCACGATAGCCGATGATTGTCAAGAACTTTTTCTGTGACCCGCGCGCCTGCCGCAAAAGACGTGGGGGCAGGCGTGGACGGCGCTCGCCGCTTCGGCGGAGCGGTTCGCCGCCACAACGCCAAGGGGATAAAATTTGCTTCCATGTGGCGTTGACAGCGTGACGGGGCAGTTCTAAAGTAAAGGATGAGGGGGCGTTCCGGTTTCGACGGAAGCTCTTGCGTTCGAAAGGCACGCCGGGGGTTCCACACCACCCGTAATCGGAGTGGAAAACTATAACTGCCAATCAGCAGTTTGCATACGCTGCCTAATTAAGGTGGCGCGTCTCTTCCGTCAGGCCCGCGGGGCGGGAAAAGACGTCATTCAGCGGGCTGGCTTGGGTTCTGCAGCCTGAAGTTCCCAGGCGAGATCCGGGCAACCGGGCCAGGCTAGCGGGCGTTTCGTTCTTGCTCATTCCTTAGGAACGTCGGCGAAAGCGGAAAGTGAATGAGATAAGCGTGTAGTCTTTCGCACGTTAGGCTTTTCGGACGGGGGTTCGACTCCCCCCGCCTCCACCAAATACGTCATGTATTATTATGCCATTACCGTCTTAATCTGAATTTACGCTTTAATATCGACAGTCGCGCAATGAGTTCGGCGGAGCGGGTAGCGAAATGCGATGCGACCCCACACCGGGATGCGCAATCATGGATGCTGTTTTGAAGGGTCGTCTACACGTAGAGCGGGTCTGTCAAACGCTGCTAATACGTTCGAGTTCCATTGACATGGGTTGAAATTCTGTAGACACAACTACCACAAGTGACATACAGGTCGCGAAAGTTCCCGCCCCAACAGCAATTCGTGGGACCATCCGGCAGGCCGATGATTCCCAGACGAGTGCCGCGAGCATTGAACACCCATATCCCGCCCGGACCCGCGACCCAGACATTGCCGTCTTCGTCGGTCTTCAAACCGTCGGGTACTCCGCTTTTGTCGGAACTCATATCGGCGAACACATGCCCGTTTTTCAGTGCACCGTCGGCTGCGATGTCGTACACCCAGATCGTGCACGGTCCACTGTCCGCCAGATACAACTTCTGCTGATTCGCCGTGAGCGCCATGCCGTTCGGCCGCACGCAATCGCGTGACGCCACTCGCAATTTCCCCTGCGGCGTGATCTGGTATAGCGCGGAAAAGTCCGTTCGAGAAGGGTTCGGCGGCGGGTTCCGAAACAACAGGTCGCTGAAGTAAATGCTTCCGTCGATGGCACATACCAGATCGTTTGGGATGTTGAGACCTTTCCCCTCGAATTGGTCGGCGAGCACCGTGATCAGGCCGTTATGTTCCGTACGGGTCACGCGGCCCGCTTCACAGGCAAGCAGGCGGCCCAGGTGATCGAAGGTCAGTCCGTTCGCGCGGTTGCTGTCCGTACGAAACGCTGTGACCGCCGCGCCATCCCACTTCATGATTCGACGCGCAGGGATGTCACTGAAAAGCAGATGTCCCGCCCGGCTGAACGCGGGGCCTTCGGTGGCCCACATGCCTTCAACCACTTTTTCAATTTTCGGTTGCGCTCCGACGAGTTGCTCGATCATTTCCGCCATTTACCAACCTCTCCCATGCGCGTAAAAGGAGTCCTCAGGCGCAGTATAAGCGATCCTAAGCATGGGAGTCTCGGTCCGCTTGAGACCGTCGTTTGCCGATTTTCCCAGAACCGAAAGAGCGCCGGTGGTGAGCAGGTTCCGTTCGATAGGGTAAGGAGTCACGCCCGTCGAGATCATCTCCGAGATTCCGTGGACCAGCATGCTGAAATCGTTGCCGCTTTCGGTTGGAACGTAGCACAGGGTGCTGTCGATCTCCCGCCGGCCCTTGACGCGGAACGCTGCCAGGTACTCATGAACGAGCCCGCCCAGAGACAGGATGCCGCCGCGCGTACCATCGTTATACTCAATCAGCCATACCGCGGGATGTTCCACCTCTTCCGGCCCGCCTTCGCCGAGCCGTTCAGCCCGCCTGAGTGCCGCCAGCATCACCTCTTTCGACCAGCGGCCTTCCGCCGCCGCGTTCCATACCGCGCCGCCCACCAGGCATTCGACCGAGCGGATTCCGCTCTCGCCCGCTCTGCGGCGCTCGATGAAAGATTGGAGAACTTCAAGGGCCGAAAACATCACGCGAAGTGACCCCGCGGCAGGAGCAATCACGAGCGCGTCGTCGAAGTCCACTCCCAGGGGAAAGTCAGGCTGGCCGCGGTCGCCGAGCAGAGCATCGTCAAAGCCCTTCAGTAAAGGGTAATCCACCTCCGGCCGCCGGAACGTGACCGGCACCGAAGCCCCAGCCATCAGCGGAAAACCCAGTTCCCGCGAGGACTGATACATGCGTCTCGCCTCGTCCCAGTTGGTTGAAAGATAACCCTCACAGAACACCGGGACCGAACGCCCGGACTTTCTGAACACGGCCACGACCTGCTCGAAAAACTGGTATCGCAAATCACGCTGCGCTGTCCGGCGATCAACGGCGCCACTGCCGCTATCCCCCACCAGCAGAACACCGTCGACCGCGAGCGTACCGGTATCAAGCGTCAGGGCATCCGAAATTGACGGCATGGCCGGGCAATGATAAGCGGCCGAGATGCGCTGCGAGATGTCCGCTGCACGAACCTGGTCCACGTACAATGAAGCGATTTCGCAAGGCGATCGATGGTGGTCGTCGTTGATCCAATACCCTTCGAGAAATCTTGTGATGAGATTGTCGGCGGGCGAACGCAAGTTGTAAGAGGCTGTAATGGCAGCAAGCTTCTTGCGGGGCCCGCTGTGTTCACGAGTGCGTAAAGGGGGCGGCGCCTTCAGCGCGAAGGCTGTTAACACTCCTGCCTGGAGAAAACTTCGTCGTTTCATCTTGGGCTGCACGGCGGACTGTTCACACGAACTCGCTCCGGATCGGGTGGGATCCTGTCTGCGACCTCCGCTTCACCCTTCAAAACTTGAAAGGTAAATCATAAGTTGGCTCCATCGAAAGTGCCTGTAGACCATCCAAGCCTGCGACAACCTTCTCTGCCGGAGGGTAGATGTTATATTGTTTGCACGTCCGTATTCAACTGCATAATATGGGCGGTGCCCCGTCAAACCGCCCCGCGGGGTGGAAGCCATCACCCTTAAAGTCAGCGCTAAGCAGATTGACAAACGCCCACTTCGACAAATCACAAGCGAAGACGGATTTGAAATCTGAAATTTTTGTTTGGAATGCACCAACATAATAAAGTCCTCGAACGTTTAACAAAATATGAACAAACAGTGCGCGATCACTGCCCTTCCGGTCATCGTGAATGCCGACTCTGTCGAACGTCTGGCATCCCTGTTTGATGCGTACTACGACCGTCTCTACCGATTGGCCAGGCGGCTTGCGCCTAACGCCGATGACGCTCTAGACCTAGTCCAGGAGACGTTTCTAAAGGCGGCGCGGCATCCGAAGTCTATCCCCGTGGGGGCGTCGAACGAAGAGGCGTGGCTGGTACGGGTGCTCATTAACATCCGCCGTGATCAGTGGCGAAAGGCATCCGTTCGTGTCCGACACCAGAAAGTAGCCTTGCAGAGTGGCCGCTCCGAGAAGAGCAGCAGGAACCCGGAAGCGCCACTGATTGCCAGGAGAGATGTGTGGCAGGCCATTGACGCCCTGCCGCCTCGCCGCCGTGCCATAGTCGTCATGCATGAACTGGAGGAATTGCCCGTCGCGAAGATTGCGTCCCTGCTTGGCATCAGCGCCATCACGGTACGCTGGCACCTTTCAATGGGCAGGCGCGATTTGGCCCGCGCACTGAAAGCTTCCGGAGGAACCACCCATGAATAACCTTAGAGAGCTTCTCCGAGACGCTGACCCGCTTCGGCACGAACCTGAGTTGCCTCTGTACCAGAGGGAATTGCGCCGCCAGGCGGTTCTGGCGGCAGCCCGCCGCAATCCTGCGCCTGATGACGAAAGGCCGCGGTCGCGGAACGCCGTTTTCGCTGCCTCCGCCTTAATGGTGATCGCCGCCACAGCCCTCGGGACGGTCCTGTGGTCGCTGTTCAACAGCAACCTTCACGCGGCCATTCGGTTTGAGGTCAGGCTGGCTGAAAGCAAACCTGCTCCCGGCTTACAGAAGGCGAAGGTGGCGGGGTCCGACCGGTATGTCTACCTTTTCAATAGAGTCATCGTGAGCAACAACGATATCGCAGAGGTTCGAGTCGTTCGGGATGGCGGCCCGTCTCAACATGGCATCAGCATAAAGTTCAACAAAGCCGGAGCCGCTAAGATGCGCCAGACAACTCAGAGCCACATTGGGAAGCTTCTCGCGGTACTTCTTGATGGCCAGGTCGTTATGGCTCCGGTGATCCGGTCGCCTATCGGAGCGTCTGCGATAATTACCGGCCGCTTCACCAAGGCAGAGGCCGAAAGGATCGCCGCGAGGATCGTCAAGGGTATTGGAATGCAATAGATCGATTATGAGGAGCTGGCGCAAATCTGTTACTGACGATCGGGGGCGGGCGCTTCAGTGTCGCTGAGGACCTCGACCCCAGGGACAAGATCTTCTCCATTGTGGAAGAGCTTGACGATTTCATGGTTCAGGCGATACCGCATGGCGGTCCGCTCGTCAGCTCGCGTGACATAGCGAACGATGGCAATCACTCCGTTGTCGGTGGGTTTTATATTGACGGCAGGTTGGGCGGAAAAAGACTTTGTGCCATAGCGGCTTGAGACGCGCTGCCATTCGCGCTCAGCCAGTTGTGTATGGCTCTCGGTTGCTCTGGCCACGATAGCCTGAATTTTCTCCACCAGCGGATAAGGATTCTGGCTGCGCGGAATGGTCACCTCCAATTCATCCCAGAGCCACTGGCCGGAGGTGCTGAAATTAAAATAATAGCCGCTCACTGCGTACATATTCATGAAGGCGACTTGGCGGCCGGTAAGATGGCCCGGCTCATTCCAGTTGCCGGTTTCCAGCAGCACGGTGCGAAACAGCGTGATCTCGATCACCTCGCCTCGCACGCCGCTGAAAGAATTCGGGTTGATTTCCACCCAATCGCCTACCCGAATGCCATGCCGTCCCATCAGCACAAACCAGCCCATGAATGACAGGATAAAATCCTGCAGCGCCACTGCCAGGCCCGCACCCGCGAGGCCCAGCACGGTGGATAAATTGCTGGGCTTTCCAAAGATGATCATCAGAATCACGATCACGATGATAATCCGCACGCTGATGCGGAGGACTGCCTGAAGCGTTGTCTTCTGCTTCCGCTCCAGCGAAAGGCCAGCGAAAAAGTGCTCAATGAGGCGGTCCAAAAAGAACGCGCACGCCATCATCAGGACGATCCACACGCCGCCAGCGATGAGGCCGTGCAAAGCAGAGCGCCCGGACGCTTCCGCCAGCGTGTCCCACTTCGCGTAGGCCAAGCCTAAATCGTCCATAGTTTGGACTCGACGGTTAAGAATCCGAGCCATGACCCGTTCTGAAGAAATCCGTTGAATCAAAACGATGGCAGGATTGGGTGAGTTCGACGGACCCAATGCTTCCTGGGCCGCGCGCGCTGAGGTCGCCCCGGATGAATGCGCCTTATATTTGGAAGCTGGAGTCGGTCGAGTGTGCGGCGCTGCGATCAATGCCGCAAGCTGCTGTGGCGTGAGTTCGTGCTTCTCCAGCGCTTTTCGTTGCGCCTCTCCGGTCGCGATACGCTTTTTAAGCGTCTCCTGTTGTCGCTCCAGGACGGCGGCCGCGGCATAAGCCTGCTGTTGCGCCTGATGGATTTGAAATTGCTCACGGTAAATCGTTTTCCAACGCGACCATCTTGCCAGCAGGCTCCCTGAACCCGTGGGACCCGGGAGCGGAGGAAACTTGAACGCGTCGTGCTCCTTCGATACCGCCGTGTGTTCCGCCTTGAGTTTCGCCAGACGGCCCCCCAGGCTCCCTCCGGACTGATCCAGAGTATTTTTGGCATCGCTCAATGCCTCGTGAAAGAGGTTCAACTCGGCCTGGTGCACTTCTAATTGTTGTTCCAGGATGTTCCGCCGTGCCCCACGGACTCGCTGAACCAGGTTCTTAAGCCGGTTCACTTCCGTCTGGCGCGTTTCCATCGCCTTGTCAATGTTGTCGATTCGCTCTTGAATACCCCGAATCTTAGGCGTCTCGGGGATGGGTTCAGTGGCGGCAAGTTGGAGAGCGTAAGCGTATTGCAGGTCCAGGTCCCGGTCGGCGTCGTTTAAGGCGCTCTGGGCTGCCCGTCGTTCCTCGGGTGTTGCCGACAGCACCGCCAACCGGACCGCAGCATTCAGGTAATGCGGGTTAAGAGACAGAGATTTACCCGGCAACCCCGAGGCTGTTTCGTTTGAAGAGGCGGAAGCAACCGGACGCGAGGTCAGATACAAGCCGACCGCCCCCGCCGCCAGAAGCGCCAGCAGCCCGATCCCTGTCAATTTTTGTCTTACCTTCATCTTGTTCTTGCCGGGCTCTCCTGCGAGCCGGCTCCTGCCGTCCCTGCAAGCCATGACGACCGCTGGGCATCTGCCCAAGCTTACGATGATTCTGCCCGACTTCCGGCGGAATGTAAACGCCCGCTATGACTATCTCTTGCCCTGATGAGGGGGAACAAACGAAGGTTGCGTGAACCCAACGTCAAAAATATACCGCGTAATATCGCGATGCCCCGCGAATGCGCTGTCTTCCCCCGTTCGAACACCGCAGGTCCTGGCGAAGACCATCCTGCGTCAACGATTCCAGGCGCAAATATCGAATGAGCGTTAACTCTATGGCGGGCCGATTATCGTGTGGCCGACTGGCGCTTCTTAATAGTCACTTTAGGGAACGACGATTCCGCAGCCTGACGGACTTTTTGGATCTGTTTTTACTTATATCTACGCGCCCGCAATAGATGGCAGCTTCAATTGTGATGTGATTAAAATCGGGTAAGTGTGGCAGATAAGGGATTTCATTAGCTCGGAGAGGCAAAGTGGGCGGGAGAGTCCTCGAATGCGTTCTCCCGCCCGAGGGTATCTCAACGGAGAAGTTAGAAATTGGGTTCAATATTGTGCTGAGCGCACAGCAACCGCGCTTTATACGCAGTAATGAAAGGATCATCGCTGAGCTTGACAAGAACAGATGCGCCTCGGGATTCTTTGACCACCGAGGGAGAAGCTCCGGGAATCAGCGATTCCTTCGGAAAGCGGTATAAATCGCCTGAACCTCGCTCCACATAGGTGCCAGGTTCATCGATGGATTCCCAGTTCGTTTCAACAAGGGTTAATCTGCGGGCAGACATTACGGACTGGGTCATGACTTCTTCACTTTTTGGCATAGTTAGACCCTCCTACGCATTTGTTTTCTGCGGGGAACTGCTATATGTCTCTTCTTCCCCGTTGCTGGTGACGGGAGGACTGATGGCAGGGCTATCCGGGTACTTGTAACTTAGCCTTTCAGGCCCGTGGCGCTTCGCCCCAAACCACCACTTCGCCCCGAATGCAGCATGCCCACTGTATGCCTGGTATTTCGGTATAGTCAAGAATTCGATTTGCCGAAGATTCAGTCGATTAGGTTCTACCTTCTTCTTCGACGCCTGATTAAAAGCCAAAAACGATGCCTCTCGCGTGTGGCGCATCCTCAAATGTGTCCGCTGGGGCGCGATGAGGGGAGGCAGGGCAGGATGTTTGTTCTTTGGAGAGGTATCTCAGGTGTTGAGCATGATACATTCCGAGCGGCACGTCCGGCGATCCTAGGCAGGCGCGGCAGCCAGATCAGCGCGACGGTCCGCGATACCGTTGTCGAGGTGGACGACCGTCTCAATAGCGGAGATAATAGAGTTTTGACGGGGCCGGGGGATGGCGTGAAGCGCAGCGGCAGGGCGTTTGCCAGGCGGTCGGAAGAACGCTCCAGGAGTCTCGGTGAAGTTTGGATCTTTTCTGTATTAACAGGGGGTGTTGCTTGACCTTGTTGCAACGGGTACGCATGAAGTTCTCGCATTGGACTATTGTCATTCTGGCAATCGGTCTCTTCTCTGCCCCGCTCTACGGGCAATACGCCGGCGAGGATGCGCTGGCCACTTTTCCCGCGGACACGCAGCAGATGTCTTATACAAACCTTCAAGAGCTGCGAACCGTGCCGCAATATCCTCTGATCCGCGCGCGTCTTCTGAGCCCGCAACTTCGCAACCTGGAAACACTTTTGAAAACGGTGGGGGTTGATCCTGAAAAGGACGTTAATGAGCTGGTTCTCGGCTGGCGCGGACAAGCCCTGGATACGACTCGCTTCTTCGGGCTGGCTGAAGGCAGTTTTCCCACTGACCGAGTCCGTGAGTTTTTTACGAAGTATAACATGCCCATCCAACGTTATTCCGGCTATGATCTTTACGCCGTTGGTTCTGGAGCCCCCCGGACCACTCTTTTCTTCACCTTTATCGACAGCTCCACAGCAGCCTTTGGTCGCCTGGGAGATCTCGAAGCGCTGCTGGATGTACGAAACGCGGAGCGGCCCGCGCTGAACTCCAACGCCGATTTCTCCCACTGGGAAGGTGACCTTGAGGGTTTGGCGCCGCAATGGGGCATCGCGACCGGCCAAGCGGCGGCTAATGAGGCCATTCCCTGGCTGACGGGAGGGAAGAAAATTCAGTTTGATCCGAGCGCATTGTTTGGGGCTGTGAAAGCAGTGCTCTATCGAGTGAATTGGACGGGAGGAGTTATGGCGCACCTCTCGATCGTGTGCCAAAATGACCAGGCAGCAAACGGGTTTGGCCAGTTGTTCTCTTTGTTGCGAAACGCCCAGCCTGCAGTCAAAAACACTGTATCCCCGGCACTCTCTCAACTTCTGCAAAATCTGGACGTCCAGGTGGACGGTTCCAAGGTCAATCTGGATGCCTCGGCCTCGCTGAGCGATCTGTCGCAACTTCTGAACGCTCCGCCGAAGAGCGTGGCACGGTAGGCTTGCGTTCAGGGGATCCGGTGACCTGCCGGGATGTTTCTCGGGTGAAGCGCTGGCCTTGACACTCGGAATACCACTATTTGCAAAACATTTTCGGCCCAAATCACAAGGACAGAGCATCTTAATTAATGATTACACAGATGAGTGACATTCATCTTCCGTAGCGGCGCTCTACGAGCGCTGCGAGTCGGTGGCTACAGACCGCCGCGAAAAGCTAAGTTATTACCTTGAGAGGAAGCGTTTACTAATAAGTTGTTGTTCAAGGTGAATTTATGTCAATTGAGGTGACTCTGATTCCCGGTGACGGCATCGGCCCGGAAGTAACTTACGCCACCGTGCGACTGGTGGAGGCTGCAGGGGCTGAAATCACGTGGGTGGAAAAAGCGGCGACGGCGGTGGTGGGCCGACGGCACGGGGAAACAGAAATGAATCCTCTCGTCGGGTCCATTCGGAAGACGCGAGTGGCTCTCAAAGGTCCGATTACGACGCCGGTAGGCGGGGGAAACCGCAGCGTTAACGTTGCCCTGCGAAGAGCGCTGGGACTTTACGCGAACCTGAGACCGGTCAAGAACATGCCGGGAGTGAAGACCCGCTTTCAGAATGTTGATCTCATCGTCGTGCGGGAGAATACGGAAGGCCTCTATTCGGGTCTGGAGCATACGGTTGCGCCAGGGGTTGTGGAAAGCCTCAAAGTGATTACTGAGCTTGCTTCCACTCGCGTTGCCAGGTTTGCCTTTGATTACGCGCGACGCATGGGGAGAAAAAAGATAACAGCCGCGCATAAGGCCAACATCATGAAGCTTTCCGACGGCCTCTTTTTGAACTGCGTTCGTAAAGTTGCCTGCGAATACCCGGAAATCGAGTGCCAGGAATTGATCGTGGATAATTGCTCAATGCAGCTTGTGATGCGACCCGAGACCTTCGATATGCTGCTGCTCGAAAACCTTTACGGTGATATCCTTTCCGATCTTTGTGCTGGGCTGGTAGGCGGGCTGGGCCTGGTTCCGGGAGCGAATATCGGCGCCGAATGCTCCCTGTTTGAAGCCGTTCACGGCAGTGCGCCCGATATTGCAGGCAAGAATATCGCTAACCCCACCGCCATGATGCTCTCCTCAATCCTCATGTTGCGGCATCTCGGTCAGGACAAAGTCGCCGACCGGGTTGAGAAAGCTATTCGCTTTGTTTATGCCGCGGGGAAGCATTTGACCTCCGATGTGGGCGGCAAAGCCTCAACTGAAGAATTCGCTTCCGCCGTGATTGGAGCGCTGGACCAATAGTGGACAGGCGAAGCCACAATCCTATTGGAAGCGCCGGCACACTACTGTGCGGTTAACTCTCCTTGACGAAGGTTGCAAGCGCGCGCAGCCGGTCGAAGCGTCTCCGGCGCAACTCTTCGGTTGGAAGCAGCAGAAGGCCACGAAGGCTTTTTTCAATTGCCGCTCGTAGGAAGGCGGCGGCTGCTTGCGAATCGGTGTGCGCTCCTCCGGGAGGCTCGGGGACAATCTCATCGACAATGCGGAAACGGTACAAGTCATCTGCCGTCAGTTTCAGAATGCGTGAAGCCTCTTGCTTGTGTTCCCAGTCACGCCAGAGAATCGAAGAACAGCTTTCCGGAGCGATCACCGAATAGATGGCATTTTCAAGCATCAGGACATGATCCCCGATGGCGATGGCAAGCGCTCCGCCGCTGCCGCCTTCGCCGTGGATGACGGGAATGATGGGGACGCGCAGCTTAGGAATTTCCTTCAGATTATAGGCGATGGCCTCCGCCTGGCCGCGTTCTTCGGCGCCAATCCCAGGGTAGGCTCCGGGAGTATCGACAAAAGTGATGATCGGCATGCCGAATTTTGAGGCTAGCGCCATCAGGCGAAAGGCCTTGCGGTAACCTTCGGGATTGGTCATGCCAAAATTGCGAAGCAGCTTCTGCTTGGTGTCTCTTCCCTTCTGCTGGCCGACCACCATCACGGCGCGGCCTTCGAAGCGGGCAAATCCCCCGACCATCGCTGCGTCGTCGCCGAAGCGCCGGTCGCCGTGAAGCTCCGTGAAATCAGTAAAAAGCATCTGAATGTAATCGAGCGTGTATGGGCGTTGCGGATGGCGGGCCAGCAAGACGCGCGTCCAAGCGTCTTTATCCTGTGAGAGTTCGGCTTGGCGAAGGCTGGTAATCTGTTCTTGCAGGCGCTTGATTTCATCCTGCGCTACGGTGGAACCTGTTTGCCGTTGAAGCTCCGCGATTTGTCGCTCGAGGTTCTGCACAATGGCGGCTTGTCCAGTGAGTTTCGTCATCAGAATCCTTGGTGGGCCATCCCATGTGCATGGCCCGATGATTGCCGGCGTTTTTCACGCCCGCTCTAAACTTTTTCTCTCTGTTCCAGTTCGATGGCATTTTCTCCGCACAGCACACGGAGCCGGGAAAGCAATTCCTCAGTGGCGTTGGCAACTCGAGGATTTTGCGGTTGCATCAATGCTCGGAAGTCGCCCGGCCGCTCGATTTCGAATAGGATCGGATTTTCTCCAGGATTTGCGCGGAGCAACTTTTCCAACTCACTCAATAGATCGGGCGAAATATCCGCTGGATTGATCCGGATCCGCAATGCGGGCTTCCTGCCGTTCAGCGCGGCCTCAAGAGGCTTTGCTTCATTCACTACGACCTTGGGGCGCGAGTTCTCATCGTGCCGGACCCGGCCTTTGATTAACAACGCCGCGTCCGGCTTCAGAACACTCTGGAGCTGCTGAAGGGCCTGAGGGAATACCAGCAGGTCGACCGTACCGCGCAAATCTTCAAGCGTTGCGGCGGCCCACAAAGCCCCCTTACGGCTGGGGCGGACTCGCAAGTTTGTCAGGATGCCACCCAGAGTGATGGGTGACTCATTGGCCATTTCGTCAATTGTCGAGGTATTGGAAGCAGTCAGTTGGCGCAAGCGCGGCAAGTATTTTTCAAGTGGATGGCCTGTCACGTAAAAGCCCATAAGTTCTTTTTCACCCGCCAGGCGCTCCGCTTCTGAAAGTTCAGGAACATCCGGTAAACCGATGGGAGGCGCCATGTCGGATTCGTCTGCGCCGCCAAACAACCCGTGCTGTCCGCTCTCGGCAGCGCGCTGGCGCTTTTGTCCCCATTCCATGGCTCGGTCGAGTACGGCAAGCAGTTGCGTCCGGCGGGCCCCGAGCGAATCCAAAGCGCCCGCCTTGATCAAGCTTTCGATGACGCGCTTGTTCAGCAGGCGCAGGTCAACGTTTTCACAAAACTGGAACAGGTTATCAAAACGTCCGAGCTTGCTGCGAGCTTCCAAGACAGAGGCAATGGCGGCGTCCCCGACGTTCTTAATCGCCGTAAGGCCAAACCGAATCTGGTTGCCGCTGGGGGTAAAGGTCCGGTCGCTCGAATTGACGTCTGGTGGCAAAATGTTGATACTCATATCCCGGCATTCGTTCAGGTAGTTGACGAGCTTATCGGCATTACCAATTTCGGAGGTCAGCAAAGCCGCCATGAATTCCACCGAGTAATGAGTCTTAAGATAGGCTGTCTGGTAAGCAATCAGTGCGTAAGCGGCGGAGTGCGATTTGTTGAATCCGTAACCCGCAAATTGCTCCACCAAGTCGAAAAGCTTTTCCGCTTTTTTAGCGGGCACATCGTTCTTGTTGGCGCCGGCAAGAAACTTCTCGCGCATTGCCACCATGACTTCGAGCTTTTTCTTGCCCATGGCGCGTCGCAGCACATCCGCCTCGCCGAGGCTGAAGCCGGCAACGGCAGCGGCAATCTGCATCACCTGCTCCTGGTAAACGATTACGCCGTAAGTTTCGTCCAGAATTTCTTTAAGCTGCGGCAGTTCGTAAGTGACGCGCTTGCGGCCGGTCTTGCGTGCGATGAAATCATCGATCATGCCGCCCTGGATGGGCCCCGGACGATAGAGAGCATTCAAGGCCGTCAGGTCAGCCAGGCGACTCGGCTTCACACGGCGCAGAATTTCCGTCATGCCCCGGCTTTCAAACTGGAAAATACCGGCGGTAAGCCCGTTCCCCAACAGTTCATAACTCTCACGATCGTCGCGGGGCAAAGCCTCGAGGTCCAATTTCTCGCCCCGGGTGGCCTCAATAAGCTTCAGGCAATCGTCCAGGACCGTGAGGGTAGTCAGCCCCAGAAAGTCCATTTTGAGGAGGCCGATCTTTTCCAGGTCGTCCATCGCGTACTGCGTCGTGATTTCGTCCTTGTTGCTCTTATAAAGCGGAACGATTTCCTGTAGTGGTTGCGGTGAAATCACAACCCCGGCGGCGTGGGTGGAAGCATGACGTGCAAAACCTTCAAGCCGCCCGGCAACTTGAAGCAGGTCAGACACGCGCGCGTCCTGCTCTTTCAACTGACGTAATTCGGAGGATTGCTTGATTGCGTCGTCGAGTGAAATATTCAGAACGTTGGGCACCAGCTTAGCGATTTTATCAACTTCGGCAAAAGGGATGTCGAGCACTCTGCCGGCGTCGCGGATGACCGCCTTCGCGCCCATGGTTCCAAATGTGATGATCTGGCTGACGTTTTCGCGGCCGTATTTTTCCGTGACGTAGTTGATCACCTCGCCGCGTCGCCGCATGCAGAAATCGATATCAATATCGGGAAAGCTGATTCTCTCGGGATTGAGGAATCGTTCGAAGAGCAAGCCGTGCTGAAGCGGATCGATGTCAGTGATGTGCAGCGCATAAGAAACCATGCTTCCCGCAGCGGAGCCGCGTCCCGGTCCGACAGGAATACACTGCTCGCGCGCAAAGCGGATGAAATCCCACACAATCAGGAAGTAACCCGCGAAGCGCATCTGCTTGATCAGCTCAATTTCGCGGTCCAGTCGGTCTTCGTACGCCTGGAGCGGCTGGCTCAGCCGTCCGGCCGCCTGCAAACGTTCCAGGCGTTCGCGCCGCACGGCAAAACCCTGCCGCGTAACTCTTTCGAAGAAGCTTTCCAGTGTCTCGCCGGAGGGAACCTCAAAGTGCGGGAAAACATGCTGTTTCTTTTCAAGATGCACGTTACAGCGTTCGGCAATCTCGAAGGTTCGCGCCAACGCTTCGGGAACCTCGCTGAACACCGTGGCCATTTCATCGCCCGACTTGAAATAAAACTGGTCGGTGGGGAACTTCAAGCGATTGGGGTCGCTTAGGGTCTTCCCCGTTTGGATGCAGACCAGCACATCCTGGGCGCGCGCATCATCTTTGGTAAGGTAATGGCAGTCGTTCGTGGCCACCAGCGGGATGCCGGTCTCGCGAGAAAGGCGCACAAGGCCAGGGTTGATTTTATGTTCTTCCGTCATGCCCTGGTCCTGAATCTCAAGAAAGAAATTCCCTTTGCCGAAGATGTCCCGCATATCGTAGGCGGACTGGCGGGCGGCGTCGTAACGGTCGGCTGAAAGCGCCACGGCAACTTCTCCCCGTAAACAGGCGGAAAGGCCAATCAAGCCATCGGAGTGGCGTGCCAGCAAATCTTTGTCAATCCTGGGTTTGTAATAGTAGCCTTCGGTGTAGGCCGCTGAGACCAATTTGACCAAGTTGCGGTAGCCGTTTTCGTTTTCGCAGAGGAGCACAAAATGATTGGGGCGGTCCACGTCCGGAGAGCGGTCGAAGCGGTTTGTCCCAGCCACATAGACTTCACAGCCGATGATGGGCTTCAGTCCGTGCTTCAATGCGGCTTCGTAAAACTTTACAGCGCCAAACAGATTTCCGTGGTCGGTTACGGCCACCGCGGGCATCTTTAGTTCAGCAGCTCGGTCCATGAGTCCGGAGATTCCACAGGCCCCGTCGAGCAAGCTATAGTCCGTGTGCAGATGTAAATGAACGAAATTTGTGCCAGTCATTCGAAGTCATTTTACCAAAAAATACCCTGCCGTGCGGGAACTCGGGCGTAATTATCCCGCAGCGCAGCGATCTATTTGCCAAAGATAACAGCCAGGAAGCCAACGCCACGGCGACCGGCACGTGGCGGTTTGTGGCATGAATAAGAAAAAGGGACCAGTAGTACCTAGGCTTTATTGCATAGTTGCGATCACGACCACCAAAGATTTCATTTCTGGCCGTGATCAGGCTTGGTGGCCGGCGGGGCCGATGGTTTTGCCGGCAACGCTGGTGTCAAAGGAGCTTGAAGCGTCTGGCTGACATCGGCTGGCAGCTTGTCAGCATTGGCTAGCAACAGGCTGACATTCCAGATTTCCTCGTCGGTAAGCGAAGTCTGGAAGCCGGGCATGCCAGTGAGACGAATTCCGTGCTTTACCTTCCAGTAGGTCACGCCAACGGGATCGTTCGTGACCATGTGGGCGGGTTCAAACAATTGCGGAGGCGGCGGGAATTCTCCCCTCGCAACCGGCGAGCGCGGTTTTCCCGGTAGGCCATGGCAGACAGCACAATTGTCCCGATAAACCTGCACACCGGCGAGCAGTTCCCCACGGCTGGCCGTGGTGGTGTGAGTTTTTGGCGCTTCGCGGTTTAGGGTTGCATGCAAGGCCGTCTTCGCAAAAAACCTTTCAAACGGCATTGGCGGCGCTGATGTTGCAACAGGCGCATACCCAGAACGGACATACAAATAGAAAACAGCCGGTACCAGGAGAATCCCAATAATAACGCCCACAATGAATTTTCCCATCGCCTTTTCACCTCTTGGAGGAAATTTGCATTAGCGCACCCCGCGTTTTCACTCTGCCCCTTTGGTCAACTTGCAGCAGGTTAAAAAATCAACGCCCCTTGTTAGTTTGGCATATATGCCTTGGCAAAGCGTGTTCCGGTGAAAAATCTTTTCCTGGCAACGCCCTATGCAAGTGGAAGAAGGCCTTTCCCGACGCCCTGCCTCATGCTCCTTTTCTCATCCGCCTGGCCCCTGCACGAGCAATCTTTGGAGGCTCTTGCTCCCCCTTTGGTTGCTTAGCCTTGAAAAGTTTTTCGGTGGTCTTTGGTTCTTTCGGAGCTTCCTTGATTCCTGCAAGAGACCGGAGTTCTTTTTCAACTTGCTGGTGAGACTTGAGCTTACCGTCCAATTCGTCAAAGAAAATGCGCTCGAGAATTTTCTCGAAGTTGGGGCCTGGCTTTACCCCAAGCGCCAGAAGGTCCTGCCGAGGTAGGCGCGCTCGTATCTGAGGCACCTTCACCAAGTAATTCTTGATTCTGCTCTGTACTTTTGCTTGCGGATAATAGGCCAGCAAGAAAAGCAGCAAGGAATCAGGCTGGGCCGATAATAACTTGAAGGCGTGGCTGGGTATGGCATATTTGGGGCTTCCCAACAGGCGCGCGACTTTGTTCGCTTCTTTTTCCAGATTCAGGGCCAGTCCGACGATTTTTGAGTCGCCAATAATCTTTTCCGCCAAGCGCTTCTTCAGCGCCCCCCCCAGTTTGTCCGCCAGGCAGTGAAAGTTGAGCAGAAACGGATCGGCGCCGGGAATCTTGCGCGAGACCGCATGAACCTTCCGGAACCGATCATACGGTATTTTTGTGAGACTCCGGTCAAGCCCGCTCAAGATTCCCTGTTCGGCGTACAGTTTAAGCACGCGGTCGGGACTGTCTTCGCGCAGTACGGCTTCGAGTTCTCGCGCCTGGCTGTCCGGCAAGAGATTGGCCCATGCGCGTTCCTGGAGCGCGGCCTCAAGCCACCGCCCGGTCTTTTCTTCGGCCTTAAACCCCAATCGAAGGCCCAGGCGGAATAGTCTGTAAATTCGAACCGGGTCCTCGAAAAAGCTCCGGGGGTGCAGTGCGCGAATCTCCTTTCTTTCGGTGTCGGATACGCCATTCTTGGGGTCTAAAAGCAGACCGCGCGAATTCGGGTGAAGGGATATTGCCATGGCGTTGAGTGCAAAATCCCGCCTTTTCAGGTCGTCAAAAATCGTTGCCGGAGTAATTACGGGAGGCCGGCCAGGCGTGGAAAAGGTTTCCTGGCGGCACTGGGCTATTCCCGCGCGGACGCCGTTGGCGAAGCATACTGTTGCTGCTCTGCGATACTGATCAACCTGGACTTTGAGCACCTCAGCGGCACTTTGATCCCAGCCATTGACCGGCTTTGCCAGACTTTTTTGCCGGGAATCACTTATGCGCAGGTAGCGCAAGATCTTCTGAATTTCTCCTTCGACGGCAAAATCCAGATTGCGGGCAGCCGCCTGCCCGAAAGTCATGTCGCGTACCGCCCCGCCAACAAGATACAAGTTGAGGTCCTCGGCGTGAGCGACCCGGCTGAGGTTGTTTAGCACCTGGAATTGCGCCGGGGAAAGCCTGTTCTCCATCAGGAAGTTGTAGTCGCTCATAGTCTCCCGTATGTCCGCCTAACCTGATGGAAGACACCTTCAGGCTCGCGGGTGATGAGATTGATATACTTGCCGCAACCGCTCTTTCAGGACGTGCGTATAAATCTGAGTGGTCGAAATATCACTGTGCCCCAGCATTGTCTGAATCGAGCGCAGGTCAGCCCCACGCTCCAGCAAATGGGTGGCAAAGGAGTGCCGTATCATGTGCGGAGTCAGTGACGTGTAAATTCCCGCTTGCCGCCCGTACGCCCTCAGAATCTTCCAAAAACCCACCCGAGAAAGCGCGCTTCCTCGAGCATTAAGAAACAGGAAAGGAATTCCTGGCTTCTTCATGAAGTTGCTCCGTCCGTGACGAGCATACGCTTCTACTGCCCTGAGCGCCGATTTGCCCACGGGAATCAGGCGCTCTTTCCTCCCTTTGCCGAGACAACGGACAATGCCTAACTCGGGTTCGAAGTCTTCCCATCGGACCGAAAGAAGTTCTGAGACCCGCATGCCTGTTGCATAGAGCAGTTCCAGCATTGCACGGTCACGAAGGCCGGCCGCGGTTGCTGGATCAGGCTGAGCAAGCAAGGCGTCCACCTCCTGAGCGCTAAGATATTTAGGAAGCGAATGATCCAGCCTTGGTGCCTCAATCTCCCGGGCCGGGTCTTGGGAGAGCCTTCCCTCTTTGACCTGGAATTGGTAAAAATGCCGCAGGGCCGCCAGGTGCCTTGCCACGGAACGCGCGCTTAAACCCTGCCGGTATAAAGACTCAAGAAACTTGCGAATGTTCTCGTGACGAACCCGATCCCATGTGAGTCCGGAAGCTTGCAAGTATAGGGCGAACTTTTCGAGATCGTGCCGATAGCTTACGATGCTGTTCGGCGCAAGTCCCTTCTCAACCCTGGCATAATCCAGGAAGTTGAAAATCTCAGATGCAACGTCGGCTGGCGGATCCAGCATGACTGGTGCTGTCTCCTACGTGGCACAAACCACAAATTACATTCTTAATGATATTATAATCACTGAGTTAAGATTTAAGACCTCTAGTTGCTGATTGTGGCTCATGATCGGCATCTCCGTCAAAGCGAAATCCACAAAAGTCCTTTTACTGCACTTATTTTATTGAGCCTTAAACATTGTGGCAGTCGGTCCACCCAAGTAGTGAATGCCGAATATTCAATCAGACAGGCACATTCTTTGACTAGCTAGAACCTCGGGCTACAACTACAACAGCCAGAAGGCTTAAATCGAATCGCATCTTAGCACAAGCGGTTTGGCAAGACCAAGCTGGTTTTTCTCCTGCTCCGACGGCAGCCGATCCTGAAAGTGTTCCCGAATTCATAGGTGCGCGGCCCGGTTTTGCCGGGACGGGCGGTATACTCTGCGGTATTGATGTGGTTTGGTTGTCGCTTTCGGGGGAAATAATTTGTAAAATCAAGGGGTTACAGGCGGTAGCTCCAACTGTTGATGGATAGCGTAAAGAACCAGTTCCAGACGATCGGAGACCCCCACCTTGTCATAAATGGATCTGAGGTGGTTTTTCACAGTTTGTTCGGTAATTGCCAAGTGCTCCGCAATTTCACGGTTTCGACAGCCCTGAGTCAAGCAGCTTATGATCGTCCGTTCACGACGGGTGAGGGTGTCTACCGGACGAGGCCGACGGTCTTTATCGCTTATAATTCCCTCACCGGTCGAAGCCGAAGGTTTCGGCGGCAGGATAGTTGCTCCTTCCATAACCTTCCGTACGTTCTTAACAAAAACCTCCGGGTGATCCTCCTTTGAGATAAGCCCTGAGGCTCCTGACTCTACGACCTGCTTACCATTCTCTTCGGAAAATAGAGAGGTTGTGACTACGATTTTGCACCCCGGCGATTCGTGCAAGATCTGCGCAATCAGATTGCGATTGCCGTCGCGGGCAATTTCTTGCTGGACAATCACCAGATCCGGGCGGAAGGATTTGATCATGGCCACAACTTGCGGGGCACTCTCAGCTTGCGCGACCACGCGCAGATCGTCCTCAGCGCTAAAAAGCCTTTTTAGCCCCAGACGGAAAATCCCCTCGCGATCCGCGACCAGGATTTTAATCTTCTTCTTCGCCTTCTGCTGGTTTTTCGCTTCCATGCCCGAAGTTCAAGTCCCTGACGTTGCCGGTCAGGTTTGTTTGTAAAACAAGTTGCCGAACGATAATCTCCGTGCTCGAGCACGGTAAGCTAAGAAGCAGGAAGTTAGCTTAGCCTTCTTGAAGCATTGCACTGACTGCGATCGAAATCCACGGACAGCAACGGCCTACACTCGCTGCCCACGAGGGAGCAACTGGTAGTCATCGATGACCACGCCGATCCCGGCGGCCGCACCTTGCGCCCGTTGCCGAACAACGCGCCCCCGGCAGCGCAGTTCTGTACGAACCTTGGTCACTTCAGAAGAAAGTAATACGGTAAATTGAATCTCCGTATCATGGCGCAATCGGACAGGGGTCACAATAAAAAGTCCATTGCCGCTGATATTACCTGTTTTCGCTTGTACATGTCGTTCAATCCCGGCGGGACTCTTCCACCGGATGCTCACCGGAAGCTCTATCGGAATTCGTGTCCCACCGCGGATGCCCCTCTGCTCCATGCTCATGTTATTCACCTAAATTCAATTGTCCGCAGCTTATCTCGTTTTCTTCAAAACCACAAGCGCTTGTTTTCTTCGGTTTGCCGCGAAACGCGGCACAAGAGTTTGATATCTGACTCGCGCGTATTGTCGGTCACCATCTCCAGCAAGGCAAGAGGACTCAAGTACTGGTACGGAGGTACGGGCCGTTGCCTATCCTTGCCGCCCCTGATAACCTTGCAGCGTGGGATACGCAGCGATTTGCTGCTCCGGCAGCCACAATTGCCGGTATCCCTTTATCCTAGAAGGAGTTCGCGATTCATGAGACTTGGTGATATTGCAGCGAAGCTGGGCGCAAAGCTTGAGGGTCCTGAAGACGTTGAAATTACGGCGGTTGCTCCCATCGAGATTGCCGGGCCCACATCTTTGACCTTCCTTTCAAATCCTAAATATCGGCGGAAACTGAAGACAACTCGAGCGGCGGCGATTATTTTGTCGCCTCAGGAGCCTGACCCGGGACGCCCAGCATTACGTTCTGAGAATCCCTACCTGGCCTTTGCGCGGGCTTTGGAGCTTTTTGCTCCGCCGTTGCGTTCCGCGCCGGGCATTCACCCGAGCGCCGTTATCGCCTCGGACGTCCGACTCGGGCGCAACCCATCGATTGGACCACATGTTGTCATTGAAGAAGGTGTTGAAATTGGCGACAACTGTGTCATAAAGGCGCACGTCATGATTTACCAGGGGGCGAAGATCGGGCATGGCTTTTTCGCTCATTCGCATGCCGTTGTCCGGGAAAATGTGACCGTTGGTAATAACGTGACTTTACAGAACGGGGCTGTTGTCGGAGGTGACGGATTCGGTTTCGCCCGCCAGGCGGACGGCTCCTACTACAAGATTGTGCAAGCCGGAACTGTTGTTGTCGAAGATAACGTTGAGGTACAGGCTAACGCCTGCATTGATCGGGCAACGGTCGGCGAAACGCGGCTCCGGCGAGGGGTAAAAGTCGATAACCTGGTTCAGGTCGGGCATGCTTGCGATATCGGCGCTAATACCCTGCTTTGCGGCCAAGCGGGCTTGGCGGGAAGCTGCAAGGTGGGTCAGAACGTAGTTCTCGCGGGCCAGGTCGGCGTGGCGGGCCATCTGACGATTGGTGACAACGTCATTGCCACGGCGCAGACTGGAATTCCTTCAGATGTGGAATCAAACAAAATCATTTCCGGATATCCAGCGATCGATAATGCCCGATGGCTGAAGTGCGCGGCGGCCTATGCTCGATTACCTGAAATTTACGCGGCGGTGCGACGGCATTTTAGCCACTCCGATTCCCAAGATACCGGTGATTGAAATTGCCGACAGTCAAGCGCTGTCGGGTTCAAGTGGCCTCTCGTCGGGTGCAAGCCCTGCCAGGATGGCGTGGCGTACCTGGGCCGCGACCTCTGCTCGGTTCGCTATACTGTAATGAGCGGTCGGGACAGGATCATGAATTGTAATCCTAAGCGTACCCTCGTGTATGGCGAATTCTCCTTTGCGAATAATCTTGCTGCCGCCTGATACGGAAATCGGCATGATCGGAACGCCGGCCTTGATGGCCATAACGAAGACGCCCTTTTTGAAGGCTTGGAGTCTGCCATTCTTGCTTCGGGTCCCTTCGGGAAACACCAGGAAAGAATGCCCGTTTTTGATGGACTCCACAGCCTGGTCCACAGCGGCAAAAGCTTGCTCACGACTTTTGCGATCCACGGGAATAAATCCCCTCATGCGCATGCCGTCTCCCAAAATGGGTATGCGAAATACTTCTTTTTTCGCCAGAATTAAGATCGGGGGAAGAATTGCGACGAGAGCGGGCGGGTCACAGTTGCTCTGGTGATTAGACATAAACACCACGGCAAGGGCGGTCGGGATTTTTTGCCGGCCTTCAACAACAACTCTGACGCCGGCCAGCCAGAAGGCCATCCTTGCGCCCGCAATTCCGGCTCGATAAATGCGGTCGGTATTGCCCGTGACTGCGCATAGAAGAAGCAACGGCAGGCCAACAATCAAAATGTAGAGGACGACGGCTGTATAGACAAACAATGTTCGAAACATCAGTTTTGCGCTGCCCGCACTAAGGTGGTCTGCCCTGTGAGCCATCCTTCCCGCACCCGCTGTTGCTCTTCAGTAGGACGGTTGTTTTCCTTAATGCGGTAGATAGTCGCAAGCTGGGAACCAAGTCGAAATTCCGTTTTAAAAATACGTGTGCCGCGGCGGACAGTGAATCTGATCTGCTGGCCGGGACGCATTTCACTAAGCTGTTCTTCGGGAAGCCACGTCAGCTCAGTACCGTTCATTTTAAGTAGAATGTCGCCAGATCTAAGTCCGGCCTTCTGCGCGTCGCTTCCAGGTTCGACCAGGTCCACAACGACCGGGCCGCGAAAGCTTTTAACTGCCCGGAAGCCCATGTCCGCCACTTTGGCCTGCCTGGCTTGAAGGCTTAAACCCGCATAACCAAGATAAGTGTCGTAGTCGAGACCGCGAGTCCCATCGACGTAATCGCGGAAAAAAGCTTTGCAATCAAAACCGGGCGCAAGCGCTGTGATCATCTTTTCAAGGTCGCCGTCGTCAAAGTAACGGCCCCGCTTGGCGTAATCCTCGTTTAGGCGGCGCATGAGACTATCGAGGCTATGCCGGTTGCCGCTCGCGTGCCGGATGGCAAGATCCAGCAAATAACCCAGCAACTCACCTTTATTGTAATAAGAAATGCTTCGCTCGGGCCGGAAGTAATCGGGATACTTTTCAAGCCAGGCTTCCCGGCCGGATTCTTCAGCACTCTGGAAATGTCTGGCCGGGCGAGCCTGGAGATCTGCGATCTGCGAGGCGAGGTGCTCGTAAAAATCCATTCGATCAATGAGTCCTGTGCGGAGCAAAACAAGTTCGCCGTAAGTGCTGGTTACCCCTTCGCAAAACCAGAGATCGCTTGTATCGTTTCCGTGGATATAGTCGATCGGCTCAAGCCCTTTGGGCCGGATGCGCTTGACGTTCCAAAGGTGGAAAAACTCGTGGGCGGTAATCGCCTCAAGCGAATAGAGACCTCCGCGCATGTAATCAGCCGGAACGCTAATTGCCGCTCCGTTGCGATATTCCATACCTCCGCCAGTGCCCTGCTGTGGAAAATAATAAAAGAAAGTATAGCGGCGGAATGGGACATCCTCCATAAGCCGCGTTTCTGCCGCAGTAATCCTTTTGAGCGCAGCCAGCAACCGCTTTGACGAATAGAGGTTCGGCGCGCCGTCGACAATCACGCGAAACTTCGCCTCCTTCTGAACGTAGTCATATTCCTGAAACTCGCCCGCCTCGGCGGGACTGTCCGCCAGCCGGTCGTAATTTGGCGCAGCGTATTCGCCGGGCGACTTCCCGTCGTTAAGAGCTGTGACCAACTTCCAGCCTTCGGGCAACAGAAACTTGACTTCTACGGCGCGGGCGCGGTCTTGCGGCAGATAAAAGAGCAGCAACGCAAAGTTCAGAAAGGCGCGGTGAGTATTAAGAACACTGGAGAACACATCATCCTGGTCGGCATAAACGGCGTAATGGATTTCAAGATCGGAACAATGCTCGGTACTTTGCCATGTCTCAAGGTTCAAGCGGCTTAATGGTACGGGTTTGGCATTGCACTGCGCTTCAACCTGCTGGGCATCCCTGACAAAGTCGCGAATTTGATACAAATTGTTCCATGCCGGAAACTGCAGTTCGGTGCCTGCCTTGGCATCCGGGACAACCATTGTGACCTCGACCAAATGCGAAGCGGGCTTCCGCAGATCAAGGATGTAGCGAATGGGTAAATTTCGCGCGAAGATGTTCCCTGCCCCGGTAAGCGCCAGAATGATGGCCAGAAAAACGCCGCGCTCCCCGCGTCGCGATTGGAACATTACCCCAAAAGTCATCAAAACTTTTCTCATTCGAAACCCTTCGACTCCATCTGCCTTCAATATCTTATCCGACAGGGACGAATCTGCCCGCGATTCTTTGCCTGAGACGTGAACAGCACGAACTGAAGTCCTGTACTTTCCTACTGTCGCCTGAGGTTGCTGCTTTTGCGAAATCGCCAGCGGTAGAACATTGCGCCACAGCCGACCGTGATAAGTCCTAGAAACGATTCCTTGGGGCGAAGTTGAATTGTCGAGATCAGCATGCCTGCGCTCGCAAGGAGAAAAACACCCGGTACCAAGGGGTACCACCAATCGACCGGGCGCAACTTCCGCCAGCCCGGCCTCTTCCTCAAATGGAAGATGCCGGCGGTGGCAACGGCGGCAAACAGCACCAGCATGACGCCGATGTAGTAAATCAGCGCTTCGAATGTCCCGGTAACGATCATGACCGCCGAGGCGACCGTTTGAAAAAGGATTGCCGCCACCGGCGTTCGCCAGCGAGGGTGTACCCGGGCAGCAGAGGCGAAAAAACAGCCATCCTGGGCCATCGCGTAATAAACCCTCGGGCCAACAATCACCATGGCGCTGACACAGGAAAGCAACGCGGCAGCCATCATCCCGCTAAAAAGCTCGCCGCCCCGTCCCTGGAAGAGTGCCTTTGCCGCCTCTGATCCCACCGGCAAAACACCCTTCAAACTTTTTAGTGGCAGTGCATAGATGAAGGCGACGTTCGAAACCAGGTAGAGTACAGCGACGACCAGCGTGCCGGTGACCATCACCAAAGGCAGGGTGCGTTCCGGAGACTGAATTTCTTCCGCCACGTACGTTGCCGCGTTCCAGCCGCTGTAAGCAAACATCACAAAAGTCAGGGAAACGGCAAATTGCAACGCAAGATTATGGGACGACGCGCGGGTAGTGGTTTCTGCGAAATGATGCCAATGACCCTCTCCAACAGAGAAAGCGAGGGTCAGAAAGCCTACCAGTACCAAGAGCTTCAGCCCGGTGAGAAGATTTTGCACATTTGCCGCTAGCTTTAAGCCTAAGATGTTGACCAGCGCAAAAGCGGCAATCACCCCCACAGCCAGAAGCTGTCCGTTTCCCAGGTGCAACCACCCAAAGCCGGTGGGAAGCTGCTGATTTCGCGAGCCGGGCGCAAGGGAGGGGAAAAAGAAACTCAGATAGGCCGAAAAGGCTAAGGCTCCGGCCGCAATTGGCGCAGAGAATCCTGCAAAAAATGAGACCCAGCCGCTCAAGAATCCCCAACCGGGTCCCCAGGCTTCGCGCAGGTAAACATACTCCCCGCCGGAACGAGGGAAATTAACTCCCAGCTCAGCGTAAACCAGACATCCTGCCATCGCTACAATGGCGCCCAGAACCCAGATCCCAAGTACCAGCGAGACGCGCCCCAAATCTCCCGCCAGGAATCCGGTGGTCGTAAAGATCCCGGTACCGATCATGTTGGACACCACTAGTGCCGTAGCGCTCACCAGGGTCAACTCGCGTCGCAGAGGAGTCGGCATCAGATTTCTCGTTTCCCAGAAAATACGGTTCGACCCCATCATACCGGGTCAGGCCTTTAAGGTGTTAGAAGAAGCGAGCCCCGGCTAAAAAAATACAACGCCAGAGCAAGCACCGGGATTTATGCAATACCGATAGGGTCAGATAGTCGCATCCATAAGTAGGTACACATCTTTTCCCGTCAGGTAGCGGTACAATATGGATGAAGGTGTAGTATGCGAGCCAAGTGCCTTTCCAAAAAGGTGGTTTGGTTCGGTTTGGCTTTCCCGCTGTTAATCCCTGCCTTATACCACGCATTGTTCCTTCATGCTGAGACAACAGTTTCATCTTCCCTCCAATCGGCCCCTCAAGAATCGGTTTCGCGGCGCAAAGCGAGAGAGCAGATGGTACAAGAGCAGATCGAGCGGCGCGGCGTCCGCGACCGCCGTGTGCTCGACGCCCTGCGAGCAGTACCCCGTCACCTGTTTGTGCCGGAGGAAATGCAGCAGTATGCCTACCATGACACGCCGCTGCCGATCGGCTATGGACAGACGATTTCACAGCCTTACATTGTGGGTTTTATGTCAGAAGCGCTGAAGCTGAGGCCGCAGGATCGCGTTCTTGAGATCGGTACGGGGTCGGGCTACCAAGCCGCCGTTCTCTCGCTGCTTGTTCGGGAAGTTTATACCATTGAAATTGTCGAGCCGCTCGGAAAGAGCGCGTTAGAGCGATTGCACCTTCTCGGATACACGAACGTCAAAGTCCGAATCGGCGATGGATATCAAGGCTGGCCGGAAGCAGCGCCGTTTGACGCGATCATCGTCACCGCAGCTCCCGGTCACATTCCCCAGCCGCTGCTCGATCAGCTTGCACCGGGTGGGCGGCTGGTCATTCCTGTCGGGAAACACGTTCAGACGTTAGTTCGAGTGTGTCGCACTTCTAAAGGATTCCATAGGGAGAGGCTGCTCCCGGTTCGCTTTGTTCCCATGATTGGCGAGGTGGAGCATCAGGACTAATGCCGCCAAAAATCCAAACGTCTAAGCCGCCCGTCGCTATTTCTTGACAACTTCCGGGTAAACAACTCGGAGCCGGTCATTCTGAGGGAACCAAAGGATCTGGATCTTCCGTTATTCAATATGACAAGCCTGTTCCTCGCTTCGCTCGGAACGACCGCGAAGGGTTCGGCATGACGACATCGGCTTTTCGCAATTCTGTTAAATGGCCGAAAAGTATTCACCGCGCGCGATGATTTCGGCCGGGCCCGTAAGAAGCACCTCGCTGTCCTTGGGCCAGGAAACCTCCAGCGTACCGGCAAGCGTACGGACTTTTACGGTTCGCCGGGTCAGGCGGTTCAATATGCAGGCGACCACAGCGCCGCAGGAACCGGTCCCTGAAGACATCGTTTTTCCTACGCCGCGCTCCCAGTAGCGAACCTCAATCTCACCTTTCGAAATCACCCGCACAAACTCCACATTGGTGCGGTTCGGGAAAAGAGGATTGTGCTCGATTTCCTGGCCTATGGCGGGCCACGGCGTGGTAGAGAAATCAGAAACAAAAATCGAGCAGTGAGGGTTTCCCATGGACGTTATGGTAGCGGCTAGAATGCCCTGCTGGGTGCGAAGCGGGAAGGCGACCACAGGCACCGGATGACTTCCGGCCACAAAGGGAATACGGTCTGGCTCAAGAATAGGCTTACCCATATTTACCCGGAAGATCCACTTCCCCTTTTCAGTTTCGCGCTTTGAGGAAACCGGTTCCAGGATTTTGACTCCGGCACTTGTCTCGACCCGGAGTACGCGCTGGCGACGCTTCTCGGCCATCAAGGCCGCGCCCGCGCACCGGATGCCGTTGCCGGACATTTCCGCTTCACTGCCGTCAGCATTAAAGAAGCGCACTCTGGCGTGATTCTTCGTGTCCAGCGGTTTCAGCAGGGCCAGGAGGCCGTCAGCTCCGACCCCGGTGTGACGGTCCGTAATTGCACGCGCAAACTTCGCGAGGTCGCGGGGAAGATGGCGGCCGTCGGCAATGATGAAGTCGTTACCCAAGCCGTGATATTTTGCAAAGGCAATGTTTTTTTTGTTCGACATGGTTAAAATCCTGTGCAGCCAAGTCAGGTAGTTTCGCGTCAAGTGATGCAGAGGGTCAAGCAAAATCTATGCAGGCAGCAACTTATCACGGCTTGCGCCGGTAGATTGTGATGCTTTGCTGTCTCGGGAATGCTTTGTGGTACACCGGTTCGAAATCGTTAAAGGAATGGGGGTAGGCACGCATGAGCATATCGATAGGATCGCCGGTTCCTCGAACGATCCATTCCACCCATTTCTGCGGTCCTTGAGGTAGTTGCAGCCAGTACCTTCGATTGCTCGCGTCCAGAATCTTCCGATACGGAATTCCCAAGCTGGGTGCAACACATACCCATTCTCCGGATTGCATCAGAATAGTCTTGCCTTCGTAATGACGGCTGAAGAAGCGAATCAACGCCTGGTCAGCCGGCGACTTGCAGGGAGTATTGAGAATGGTTTCCTTTACCACGGGCAGGCCGCGCGTGCCCTTGCGCACCATCGCAAACCCCTGGGCCCCCAAGATCAGGAGGCACCCGGCAAGCAAGCCCATACGAATCTTCCGCGGCAGCGCGGATGAAAGCAGAAAGGAAGGCAGCAGCGCTATCGCCGGCAACATTTCCAGCCCATAGCGCAGATTGTAGTAGGAATAGGGCAGGAGAGTAGGAACGTAAAGCCCCACGGCTGCGCTTGCCATGGCCTGCACGTAAAAGGGAAGCGGAACGAGGAGCAGCAAGGCAGCAGCGCGCTTGGAGCGCAGGTGATGGTCAACCGCCCAAGCCACCAGGCCGAGAGCCGCAAGCTCCAACGACCACGGGCCAATCACCAGCTTTAGGTCTTCCAGGTAATAGCGCGCGGAAACCAGAAAGCTTCCGTCGGTCGGATAACGAAAGGCGGTGGTGGCAACCTGGTGGGCGTAAATGGCCTGCGCGGATTCCGGACCGTTATAGAATTCCAGGGGATTGCCAAAACGATAGGCGTTGTGCAATATCCACAGCAGCGGCCCAGCGCCTGCGATCAGCGAAAACAGCAGCGCACGATGAAAACGCTTCGGCCAGGAATCCTTTCTGGCCAGAAGCACAAACATCGCCGCGAAGGGCAGCACGTACCACTCATCGTAACGCGTCATAGTACCCAGAAAAGCCGCCAGGGCCGATCCTATCACCCAGCGCGTCTGGCCGCTCACGTGGAAACGAAACAAAAAGTAAACCGTAACGACGCTCCACAGAATGGCGAGCGGTTCGGTCATGGGGGTGCTCACCAGGAAGAGCATGTTAGGACAAAGTAAGACGCCGGCCAGTACCACAAACCCCGCGGCGATGTTGCCATTCATTTCCAGTCCCAGGCGGAACAAGAACCATGCGGCGCCACAAAAGGCGATGATTGAGACTATGCTTCCTGCGAGCCCCGTACGCCACAGGTGATTGTTGACTGCCAGAGGCGCAGCCAGAAGGTGGAACAAGGGGAGCCAGACGCTGCCGATTTGCGCCATGCCGGGAGTGAGGGAATCGAAAATTCGCCGCGCGCCTTCCATGTGGGCGAGGGCGTCGCCGTAAAGATCCGTCAATCCCCGCGTGTAGAACCAGGCGAGGCTTCCAAAGGCGATCGCGAGAATAATGCCCCATGCGGCAATCGTCACGCGGAGAGAAAGAACGGGTTTGGACGGCGGCGAGGAAGTGACGGTGCCCGGCCGGTCAGACATCAAGTTGGGTTAAGCGCATAAAGTCGTGCATGCGCGCTTCGATTGCCTGGGGCGTCAGCCCCAGGAGACGTTGGAGACCAAATTCTTCCACGGCAAAACTGGCCATCACAGAGCCGTAGGCCACGGCGCGCCGCAGATTGGCTTCGGAAAAATCGCCAGCCTTGGCAAGATACCCCATGAAGCCGCCCGCAAACGAATCCCCCGCGCCAGTGGGGTCTTTGAATTCTTCCAGCATGAAGGCGGGCGTGGAGAAAATCGATCCGTTGTTAAAAAGGGCTACGCCGTATTCGCCGCGTTTTATGACCACGATGCGGGGGCCCATTTTTTGGATTTCCGTTGCCGCTTGTCGCAGGTTCTGGCGGCCCGAGAGCATGCGTGCTTCGCCTTCGTTCACCACGACAGCATCGACAGCGGCGAGCGTTTCTTTCAATTCTTTAAGGCTGCCTTCTATCCAATAGTTCATTGAGTCACAGGCAACCAGGCGCGCCTGCGGAAGCTGGCGCCGAACGTGGAGTTGCAGACGGGGATCGATGTTCCCCAGAAACACAAACTCGCTCGAAGCGTGCGAGGGCAGAATCTTGGGAGTAAATTTTTCGAAGACGTTAAGATGGACGGCCAGCGTTCGCGCTTCATTCATGTCGCCTGCGTATTCGCCCCGCCAGCGAAAGGTTTTTCCCGGGGCACGTTCCAGACCGCTGGTTTCAATCGAGCGCAACCGGAATACTTCAAGGTGTTCATCGCTGAAATCGTCGCCGACCACGGCAACCACCTTAACCGGCCCAAACCAGCTTGCCGCAACGGAAAAAAAGGTTGCCGATCCGCCTAGAATCCCATCAACTTCACCATGTGGGGTACGAATTGAATCAAAAGCCACAGAACCGACTACCAAAAGCGACATTAGAACCTGCCTTTGCTTCGTTTAGATATAAAAACGTTTTTAAGTTTACTTGAGATATTTCCCAATGAGCAAGCTTAACCTCTTTTTCGTTTGGGCTGGTATTTTGCGGCGGTCGGTCAGGATGGCGTGGGCCAGCGCCGAGCCGCACTTGCAGTTCCTTTCCTTCGGCAGATACGCAAGGCTGCCCCGCAGAATGGTCTGCGCGTTTGCTACGTTACGGTTGAGGTACTCGATTACCTGACTGACGGTAACTGCCTCATGTGCGGGATGCCAGCAGTCGTAATCTGTGACCATCGCCAGCGTTGCGTAGCAAATTTCCGCTTCCCGCGCAAGCTTGGCTTCCTGCAGGTTTGTCATCCCAATAACGTCTATTCCCCACGCTCGATAAGTGTTGGATTCCGCCTTGGTAGAAAAGGCCGGACCCTCCATACAAACGTAAGTTCCGCCCTGATGGGTTGTGACGCCGGCTTCGGCAGACGCCTTCGCCAGCGCTTCAACCACCGTTGGGCACATCGGTTCAGCGAAACCGATGTGTGCGACGATGCCGCGATCGAAGAAGGTAGAGACCCGCCCGCGCGTGCGGTCAAAGAACTGCGATGGCAGCACCATATCCATGGGCCGAAAATCTTCCCGCAGCGATCCCACGGCGCTGACGGATAGAATCCGTTCGACCCCCAGTTTTTTCATGCCGTAAATGTTGGCGCGAAAATTAATTTCTGAAGGGCTGATGACATGCCCGCGCCCATGCCGCGCCAGAAATGCCACGCGCCGGCCCTCCAGGACGCCCAAACGAAACGCGTCCGAAGGCTTGCCGAAAGGAGTAGCGACACGGACCTCCCGGACACCGGTGAGACCGGCCATTTCGTAGAGCCCGCTGCCACCAATGATTCCGATTTCTGCTTGAGCCACTCTTTATCCTCCGTTCACCGCACCTGATATCACTGAATGCCGCAGAGCATTTTCCCTTACCATGGCCTGGCGATAAGTGCTGCCTGCCTGAGCGGCAAAGGCCGCAGGTCACAGGCCCGATGCCCCCTTGTCACTGTCACTGTATATTTTGCAGGCATCAGTCAATGCTTGTCACCGGCTGAAATTCGAACTTGCCATCCTGGTCCTTCAGCCTTCCCCACGTAAACTGCGGGTCGTGCGGGAAGACCACCAGCGCTTGCTCGTCGGCCAGCCGAGGCAAGAGCTGCTTTCTCGACGCCAGGGTATCCATCGGGTAAAGATCAAACGCCATGATCCAGGGATACGGAAGGTGCACATGAGTGGGTACCAGGTCTGAGACGAAGCATGCGCACGATCCGTTAGATTCCACCCAAACACATTGCATGTCGTGAGTGTGGCCGGGAGCAAGCTCGACCCGAATGCCCGGAACGATTTCGCAAGAACCCTCAACAAGATCAGTCTGCGATTTTGCCGGGGCAAAGAACTCTTCCACATAACTGGCGCGATCACGTTCGTTCGGATGCAAAGCATGCTCCCACTCGCCCCGCTGCACAACATAGCGCGCTCGGGGGAAAGTGGGAACGATCCGGGAGCCATCCCGCCGCGTGTTCCATCCGCAATGGTCGAAGTGGAGATGAGTGTTTATGACCACATCGATATCTTGAGGGGTGAGGCCATGCCGAACCAACTCCCCTGGGAGATGGCTTGAGTGATTGATGGCGTAGATTTCCGCGTGTTTGGCGTCAAACTTTTCGCCAATTCCAGTCTCGACTAAAACATTGTGCCGTCCTGTCCGAACCAGCAGGCAAGTCAGCGCCAGCCGCACGCGGTTTCGCGCGTCAGCGGGTATCTTCCTTTCCCATAGGGGCTTCGGCACGACGCCAAACATTTGTCCGCCATCCAGGGCAAATGTTCCATCTGACAGCGCGTCTATTTCAAAGTCGCCCAGTTTCATTTCCTTCCAGTTTCCTGTCCTGGCTGCGGTTGCCCCGACCCGTGTTCTTCAAGCAACTCGATCAGAATCCCAGCCGTGCTTGCCGGATGAAGGAATGCCACTGATTCATTACCGGCTCCGCGGCGTGGATTACGATCAATCAGACGGATGCCGCAACGGTGGAGATTATCGAGGGTTTCCTGCAAGTTTTCCACTGTCAGCGTCAGATGATGGATCCCCGGCCCACGCTTGCCAATGAAACGAGCGACCGGCGAGTCCGGCGAACTTGGCTCCAAAAGTTCGATGCGGCTTTCTGCTACCTGGAAAATTGTTGCGCGGACCTTTTGATCCTCGACGGTCTCGTGCGAGGCGGGCGGCAGGCCCAGTAAGAGTTCGAACACCGGCACGGCCTTCTCAAGCGATTCTACAGCAATTCCCACATGATGAATTCGCATTCCTTCATCCTACCCGAATCGGGCCAATATTCCTGGAGTTATTCCCCTTCCTGAAGCCCGGCAAACAATTGCCAGGCACAGCACGATAAGGTGACAGTTTCTCCCCACAGAGGTACAGTTTCAGTCATGCTGCGAATGCTCTCAGCCACCGCTTCGTAATCGCCGTTCCCTATTATGGCAAACGGGACGCGAGCGAGTGGAACGCCGCGTTCACGGGGCAATAGATAGTACGGCGGCGGAAGCGTTAGGTAGCGTAAAGGTGTAATCACCGTTTGCGCCGCGCGCGATGCTGGTGGTGTGCGGAGTTCCAATGTTCCCGTCGCTGTCGAATTGCTGCCCGCCATACCGGACGTCGGCGGCCAGAGAATGCAGGCTGGGCGCCTGGAGTAGCAGCAGCGAGCCCGGGCCCGTGCGGCCAGACAGATGCACATCCACCGTACCGGAAGCCTTCTCATCCTCATTGATCACAAACACGTGCACTTCGCAGTTGGGGCATGACGTTGTGGCAAAGGCTGTAATGTTGGACTGAGTCTTGATGGAAGCAGGCAGGAAGTGCTCGCCTGATGCGCGCCTGGCAAACATGTACATGGCATAGTAAAGCGGTTGTGCAATGTTTCGGTAATGCTCTTCGGTGCCGGCCTTCCAGCCAAAAGTCTGGATGGGATTGTAGGCGCTGCCGCCTTTGCGATAACTGAAATGGAAATTGATATGCGTGTACCCGTCGTGGGCGATGTTGAACATGTAATCGAGTCCCCAGACGGCGGAAGCAAATGCGTTGCTGACCCCCGCCATGCCGCCGCAGGAAGCCGAGTTGGTTTCTGCCAACGCGATAGGCAGGTTATCCTGATGGGCCACGGCCACAAGCTGTTTCGAAAGGTCATCGAAGCTCTCCATGGGCTTGGGTGATAGTAATTGTGCCACCGTGACGTTGCGTTGTCCGCAAGTGCTGGTCGGGTAGTTGTGGATGGAAACCAGCTTCAGGTCTGGGCCGATGCCCTTTAAGATGATGCCAAGATCGCGAGGATTGTTCCACCCGCAGCAATCCGCCGGGGCGACAAAGTTGTACTTGCGGGCGATGGGATTTGCGCGGAAGGCACGGATGTAGCCGAGCGCATCTTTGACGTAGTCGGCGGGTGAATACGTCTTGGGTCGCGCGGGCGTGTGCGCAAACCCGCTTGGTTCATTGCCGATCTCAAAGCCGAGAATCTGGCTGGCCGGAATCTCTTTGGCAACTCCCTGGGTGACTTCGCTGAGCGCCCAGCGGGGGGAGTTTTGCTTGAGGTTCAGGCCCAGAATCATCCGCCAGCCCGCAGCGTCCACAGCCGTCGAGTAGAGCTTGAGCAAACCGGGCGTGATGGCCCCGTGACACCACGCGGGGTGCGGAGCGGCCTTAGGGTCCCAGCAGGTATTGTCCTGACTATTGCCGCCCAGGCGCAGGACGCCGGGCCCAAGATTTCGCATGAAAGTATAAAAACCGGTATTGGGAGCGCCAGGCTCGCCCAGGACGTAAACCAAGCCCGCATCGGAAGGAACGCCTGCCGGCCCCTCGATGTTCCCGAGCGCCTTCGCCGTCGGCTTCGGCAAGCCCATGCCGGCGGTGGAAACTTCATTGCTGAAACCAAGAAAACCTTTCGGGATCTGGGCGCCGAGCTGTTGTGTGTTGACGCTGACCGTCGCCATTGGCGGCGCGACCTGCGACGAGCAAGACGCGAGCATGAGTAACGATAACCAAATGATAGCAAAGATAGGAAATCTGCTGAATGTGGTGCAGGCAGAGCCAAAAGCGCTTGGAAACGGTTCGCGCTGAGCGCAACCTGGATGAAACCCTTTCGATACGTGCATAACAAGTCCTCCTTTTATGAACTTAGCGGGCGGGCAACAATGCCGCCATGCACATACGCGGTTCGACGAGGATGCTCTTATTCAGAATCTTCATTCTGGCGATCAGTCTCCGCCAAAGGCACGCCTCATTCAAGTGGAACCAGCGGCCGGTTACTCCCGACCGGGTTTCACTCCTGAGGCTTCCAACATTTCCTCTACAATCGAGTGAGGGTCGCGCCGGCGCTCCAGAATCTCGCTGACATAACGCTCGATGGCTTCGCTGTCGAACTGCCCATTGGCGACTTTTTCAAACAAGCTCTGGCGAAGCAGGTCAAGCAGACGGATACGCAAGCGTACGCGGCGGCGTTCGATCCCCAGGGGGTTTGCCTGGATAAAATTCCGAAACTTTTCGAGCTCTTCACGCAGCCCGGAAACTCCTTCGCCCGTGGTTGCAACGGTCTTCAGGACTGGGATTTGCCACGTCTGACGTTTCGGGGCGACGGTGAGCATGGCCTGGAGTTCCTGTTCAGCGCGTTCAACGCCAAGCTGGTCTGCCTTATTAATCACAAAAAGGTCTGCAATCTCCATCACACCCGCTTTGAAGGTTTGGATGTCATCCCCCATGCCAGGTGTCACAATAACCACGGTTGCGTCCGCCATGCGCGCGATTTCCACTTCATCCTGTCCCACACCCACGGTTTCTACGAATACCACGTCGCAACCCGCTGCATCAAGGATCATCGCCACGTCGCGGGTGGCTGGCGCCAGCCCGCCCAACTGGCCCCGCGTGGCCATGCTGCGGATATAGGTGCCGTTGTCGGTCGCAAGAGTTTGCATGCGAATGCGGTCGCCCAAGATCGCCCCGCCGGAAAACGGGCTGGTGGGGTCCACGGCAACGATTCCCACGCGATTGTTCTGGCGCCGATATTCCGCAGCAAGCTTTTCCAGCAACGTGCTCTTTCCTGCTCCCGGCGAGCCCGTAATCCCGATAACGTAGGCACGGCCGGCTTTACGAAAAAGGCTTTTCAGCAGGGGTACGCTCAATGGGCTGCCACTTTCCACCGCTGAAATGGCTTGCGCAATCGCTCGCCGGTTGCCTGAGCAGATTTGTTCCACTTGCTTGTTGAATGAATCGCTCATCGGAAATTTTCGCTGGCCAGGGCGCGCCTCGTGCGGTTTCGTGGGACTGCAACAATCAGCGATCATAAAGCGATTCGCGGGCGATGATCAGCCGTTGAATCTCGCTGGTGCCCTCGCCGATCGTGCACAATTTAACATCCCGGTAAAATTTTTCCACGGGGTAATCTTTGATGAATCCGTAACCGCCATGAATCTGCACCGCTTCGCCCGTGACTCGGACGGCGACTTCGCTGGCGAAAAGTTTGGCCATCGAGCATTCCCTAATCATCCGCCTGCCGGCAGTGGCGTGTGACGCCGCTCGCCAAGTAAGCAAGCGCGCGGCATCGATCTCGGTGGCCATGTCGGCCAGTTTAAACTGAGTCGCTTGAAACTCCATAATAGGCTTCCCGAATTGCTGTCGCTGCTTGGCGTAATTGAGAGAGGCTTCAAAGGCGCCTTGGGCGATGCCTACAGCCAGTGCCGCGATCGAGATGCGCCCGCGGTCCAGAACTTTCAGGCAGTCAATGAAGCCCTGGCCTGGCTGGCCGAGGAACTGGTCAGTGGGGATTCGGCAATCTTCAAAAATCACTTCCCCGGTGTTGCTGGCTCGCATGCCCAGCTTGGCTTCTCGTTTTCCCGGTCGAAAACCCGGCGTCCCCTGTTCAATAATGAACGCGGAAATGCCGTGCTTTCCTTTCTCCTTGTCTGTGATCGCCATCGCGACACAAATGTCAGCGTAATGGCTATTGGTAGTGAATGTTTTTGAACCGTTGAGTTTCCAGGTATTACCTTTTCGGTCGGCGGTAGTTCGCATTCCGCTAGCGTCTGAACCCGACTCCGGTTCGGTGAGGCTCCAACAACCGAGCTTTTCGCCCCGCGCAAGCGGCACTAGATATTTCCTTTTTTGTTCTTCCGTTCCAGCAAGAAAGATGTGGTTTGCACACAGCGAATTATGGGCTGCCACGATCAGGGCGACGGAGCCGTCAACCCGCGCAAGCTCTTCGATAATAAGGACATAGTCGATGTAGCCGAGCCCCGCTCCACCGTATTCAGTGGGAATCGTGATGCCCATCAGGCCAAGTTCGGCGAGTTTGGGCAAGAGTTCCACCGGAAAATGCTCGGCTTCGTCCCACTCCCTGACATGAAAGCGCATTTCTTCTTCGGCGAAGGACCGGATCGACTTCTGGATTTCCTTTTGTTCGTCAGTCAGGCCAAAGTCCAGGGCGCACCCCCGCGGCCGCTCTCGTTGCGGCCAAAAATCAACGCTATTTTAACATGGATGGGCCCGCGGCACTCGAACAGCCACAGGAAACCGCCAACAGGAATGTCCCAGGGGTTGAAAGAGCTGACCAACGTGAAATATTCTGTACTGACATTTCTGTTGGCCCATGATTGGGAACGGGCTAGAGTGGAAATGCGGGAGGCAATTCATCACGATCCCGGCAATGCTGAGGCCCACAGCGGCTTGGCATATGCATCCGAAAAGCTTGGGAATCTTCAAGAGGCGCTCAACGAGTATCTCATTTGCACCCATCTTGATCCCCATGATGCTTCATACCAGAGGCATTACACCGAAGTCCTTGGCGAAATCGTTGCCCGGCAGGAAAAACGTAAACACTGAATGCTCGGTTTAAAAGGTAGGAGTGTCGCTGCGTTCAGGCTTGAGCTGCGCCATGGGCCACGGCCAGAATCCCCCGCAACTCATCGAGCGCACGCTCACAGCCCGTCCGATTGACGTCGCAGTGGGTTACCATGCGGATCACTCGCGGGTTCGTGCCGTTGGCCAGGACGCCGCGCTCGGCAAGGCGCTTCGAAAGTTCGTAAGAGGATAGCCCTGTTCCGGAAACATCAAAGAAGAGGATGTTTGTTACAACCTTGCCGGGATCAATCTTGATTCCGGGAATTTCCGCAAGGCCCTGAGCCAGGAACCTGGCATTTTCATGATCAATATGCAAGCGTTTCGGGCTCTCTTCAAGCGCTACCAGACCGGCCGCCGCCAAGACTCCGGCCTGGCGCATTCCGCCGCCCAGCATCTTGCGCACAGTCCGCGCATTGTCGATGAATGGTTTGCTTCCCACCAGCATGGAACCGACTGGCGCCCCGAGCCCCTTCGATAAGCAGAACATGACAGAATCGAACTTTCCCGTCAACTCGATTACAGAGCAGCCCAGCGCAAGGACGGCGTTGAAGATTCGTGCGCCATCAAGGTGCACGGGGATATCGCGCTCGTGAGCGCGGTCGCAAATTTCATCCGATACTACGCGAGGATACACTGTGCCTCCCGCAAGATTTGAGCTGTTTTCCAGTTCGATCAATCCCGTCCGGCTGCGAAAGCCCGCGGCTCTGTAAACCAAAGGTTCGATGAGGTTCCAGGTCAGGATTCCATCGGGTGCACGGAGCGTTCGGGGGACGCAACCCGAAAATGCCGACATCGTGCCCATTTCAGCGACATAGATATGGGATCGCTCTTCGCAGATCACGTCCTGACCGTGATGGGTGTGGACTTTAATGGCGGTCTGATTCCCCATGGTTCCGGAGGGAACAAACAACGCCGCTTCCCGCCCAAAGATTTCCGCCGCGCGAGCTTCGAGCTTGTTGACACTCGGGTCCTCGCGGTAAACGTCGTCGCCGACTTCCGCCTCCGCCATGGCGCGGCGCATTGCTTGCGTTGGTCGCGTAACGGTGTCGCTACGCAGGTCGAGCAAGGAATTTGCCAAATGAATTCTCCACTTTCATTGCAGCACGTCTCTAGGCTGCTATGAATTGCTGAAAAATCTCGTTTGAAACGAGCAGCGCACGATCCGCCAATCGGACATTCTGATTGATCCGTTCGAGCCACCCGTCACGTTCAAGGGACTCGACTTTTTGCGTCCAGGGACCGAGAAGTTGACGGCCCCAACGCCTCCGGGCAGTGGCAAGTTTAATGCCTGCCCTCTGGCGCAGTCCAAGAAAGAAGAACTCTTCCACCTGTTCAGAAACTGAGAGTTGGCGCACCGCGCAAATCGGCGATGCGTTGCACGCCAGACTGCTTTGGTAGACTTCGACCGCACTCTCGTTCTCCCAGCGGCATTGGCCGTCGAAGGAGTGCGCCCCGGCACCCAGGCCGATGTATGGTTTTAGTTGCCAGTACTTAAGGTTGTGCTCCGACTCGAAGCCCGGCAGCGCGAAATTTGAAATTTCATACTGCAGGTAGCCCTCTTTCTGCAAACGCTCACGAGCGGTTTCGTACGCTTCCGCCATAAAATCGTCGTCAGGAACAAACTGCGCATGATAACGTGTGCCGTGCCGCAAGACCTCGCCGCCCAGACGGCTCTTCTCGTCGATTTCAAAAAGATAGACCGAGACGTGCTCGGGCCGTAGTGCAATCGCGGAAAGCAGGGTCGCCTGCCAGGACGCCGCGGTTTGATGAGGCAAGCCTGCGACCAAGTCCAGGCTGATATTGCGAAAGCCCAGGGCGCGGGCATCGGCAATTAACTGTCGCGTGTCGTCCGATGAGTGCAGCCTTCCTACGGACCGAAGCTCAGGATCAGCAAATGATTGTGCCCCAATGCTGAGCCGGGTCACCCCAGAGCCTCTCGCCTGCCTGAGAAACTCGGCGCCGGCGGAGCCAGGCGTCATTTCAAGAGTAAATTCGATTTCAGAAATGAATGCGATCCGCCGGCGAAGGCTGTCGAGGACTCTGCCTAAGCGCGCAGCACCCAACAATGATGGCGTCCCGCCGCCGAAATAAAGGGTGTCCGCAGGGAGCCTATACAAACCGGAGTCGACGCCGGCGGATTGATACAGCTCAGGGAGGCATTCAATTTCCTCGCAGAGCACGCGGCAGTAACCATCGTATACGTCCCGGCGGGCGACCCGGGAGCTGAAATTGCAGAAACTACACTTCGAGGCGCAAAAAGGAACCTGAACGTAAACACCGAGATGGTCCATGGCTAATCGGCAACGAGCTTGACGCGCAAATTGCGCTGCCGGGGCCCGTCAAATTCGCAGAAATAGATCCCCTGCCACCGGCCCAAAACTAATTGGCCATGTTCGATCAGCAAAGTTTTTGACACCCCGATGATCGCAGCCTTGAGGTGAGCATCGCAGTTGCCGTCGTTGTGTTGGTAATCGGGACTAACCGGCGCGAGCTTCTTTAGGAAGTTCTCGATGTCTTTGCGGAGGCCTGGGTCGTAGTTCTCATTAATGAGAATTGCAGCGGTGGTATGTGGGACAAAGATATGGCATTGGCCGCTTTCGATCCCCGATCTTTCAACCAGCCGCGCGATTTGGCTGGTTATGTCCTTGAGTTCCACTCGCATGCGCGTTTCCACCTGGAGCGCATGGTGTTGGTTTCTGGATTTTTCCGGGGCTGCAGCTCCGCCCGTTTGCTCAAGCATGGTTCCCTCCACGTCGCTTTGTGCGCAATTGTCCAATCGTCAGAAGATGCCTCACTCATTATAACAAAAGGGTCGAAGGCTTCCCTGCTCTCTAGCAGCGGCAACCTTCTGCGCGCGTTCTGGTCTCGTCTTTGTGACTTGCCAAAGGCTGCAAATTGTAGTGACGCCATTTTACAAGTTCTGTTTTGTAAGCCGCGAAGACGCGGCCGCCAAACCTCGCCTGGCCTGCGGTTGCTTTGCATTCTGCCCGCATCAGGCGTAGCTAAGGATATGATGATCCGAAGAGTCCGTGGGAATCTGTTCCAGCAGACGCTCCAGCAATTCATAACCTGCCCGGCCCAGAAAATAAACTCCGCTGATCATCCGCTCCTGCAGTTCCTTTTCAGGCATGAGAGCGCGGAGAAGTGCATGCTCTTGCCGGGCCAGAACTTCCGACCGGCTCAAGGCGGCTCGGGTCATCTTTCCCCTTAACCGCTCGACCTGATATCGGATTTTTTCTTCGGCGTGCTTCAGGGTATCGATCAAGGTGGGATCCAGAATTTCAATATCTTTCCTCAAGCGCTCCAGCAGCGTGGCCAAGTCCTGCTCGGCTTGGTCAAAACGCTCGGACCAGCCTTCAGCAAAAGCAACCGCGGCAATGCGCTGGCTTAGGTGTTCCTCACCCTGCCAAACATCCTCAACGCTCAAACGATATTTCTCCAGCCAGCGCTCAATCCGACGATCGACCAGAGTAAAGCCGGCACGCGGAAAAATCACCGGCATGGGGCGTTTGAAAGCGGAATAAAGGACGCCGGCCTGCCCCAGGTACGCAAGCTCTGACGGCCCGGCAATATAAGCCAAGGTTGGCAGAAGCAAGTCTTGAACCACGGGGCGCAGGAGGACGTTGGCAGAAAAAGCAAGGGGCCGATTTTCGATTTCTTTCTCGAGGTCAGCGAGGGACAAAACCTCAGAAGCGTCAGTGAAAAATGTCTTTTTATTGGGAACCGCATGTTGGCGGAGCGGAAGCCGGTTCCCGTCGCGCTCGGCAAAGACGAGCGTCGATTGATTGTGGATGTGAACCTGCACATGGTAACCCGCTTTCACCATTTCCAGCGTGCGATCTTCTAAACTCTCATGAAATTTGCTGGCGCATCTCAGAGCTTCCTGGTAAATGGGAATACAAAGCTGATGAACGGCCTCGTCCAGCGGGTCAAGCAGGATCACACCCCAGCGGCCGAACAGGCGCGCCATGAAGCGGGCTAAAGCCTGTCCCCACAGATCGCCCGGCTGATAGGCAGCCCGGAGATCCTCGATCAGACGGCGGCGAAAATCGCTCGAAGGTAATACCGACTCCAGCCGATCAATTTGCAGCGTGATTGCGTTGGTTAGCTTGACGCGACCGACCGGAGAATGCGGCGCCGGGCGTTCGCCAGCGTCATCGAAGCCAACCAAGGCATATTCTTCATCGAAGGCACTTGCATGCGCGACCTCTTCAAAATCGTGATCTTCTGTCGCCAGCCAGAAAACAGGCACGCTCTTGAGTCCTTGTGAAGTGAGAGACTGAGAAACCCGGACGGCGGTCAAAGCCTTGTAGAGGGTGAAAACGGGACCGGAAAAGAGGCCAACCTGCTGCCCGGTCGTGACCGCGAAGGTGTCAGGGTCGCTCAGACGGCGAATGTTTTCGATGGTTTCCTGGCTTGCACCGACCGCCCTGTTTTGCCGAAGCAAGATTTCTACGATCTGCTTGCGTGGCAAGCTGAAGCTCTGAAGGTTGTTTGCCAGACGGGAATACGTCTGAGGATCAAACGGAGGTCCACTGTAGAACTGATTCAGGCGCTCGTAACGGTAGAGATAATCTTGCAACAAATTGCTCGATTTGGGCACCTTGGAATAAGGAAGCGACATGTGACTCATGGATTCTCCATGCTACACTGCGGGATATAATGTGACAACAGCCCTGCCCCTATTTTTGCGGCAACTCTTTAATCGATGCCGCAGAGGAGATTGCGATTCGGCTGGAAATTGGAAATCAGACGACGTCCCGCCGCCCCAACGGGATTCGAGCTTTTTTCAAGGCCGCCTTCACCCACCCTCGTTCGGCAGAAGTTAAGGGCGCGAGTGGCGCGCGCGGCATTCCTCCCGTATACCCACAGAGATCAGCCGCATACTTGACTCCCGGAACTCCGCAACGGACGTTAATGTCACGGACCATGGGTTCAATTCGCCGCTGGAGCGCCCGGGCCGATTCCTTCTCGCCACGACAATAACAGTCGTAAATCTTTGCACAAAGGCCCGGGATATAATTCGCCGGCCCCAGAACCGCGCCTGCGGCTCCCGCTTCCAAGGCGTCCAGAAGGATAAGCGCGGAGCCTGCCAGTACCCGGAATTTGGAACGGCTCCGGCGCATGACATCCCGCAAGAACTCAATGTTTCCAGAACTTTCTTTGAGGCCCGCGATGTTTGGGTGTCTTGACAGACGGGCAATTGTGGCAGCCTCCATCTGGATGCCGGTAAATTGCGGAATCGAATAAATCAGGAGCGGGCGTGGCAAACCATCTGCCACGGCCCGAAAATGCGTCGTCAGAGCGCCCGAATCCATGCGAGGCTTAAAGTAAGCAGGCGTCAGCACCAAAACTGCGTCGGCGCCGCGTGCAATCGCTTCGCGGCTTAGTTGGATTGTTTGGCGCGTAGTTTCCAGCCCGGTGCCCGCCATCAATAGTTGTGGCGAACGGATGATGGGCCTTGCCACGTCAAGAAGGCGCAACCTTTCATCTTCAGTAAGATAGGGGCCCTCCCCTGTCGAGCCAGCCACGATTACGCCATTCACGCCTTCCTTCGCATACCGTCGCAAATTGCGGCGAAAGGCAGTCAGATCAATGTCACCGCGGCGACTATAGGGAGTCAAAATGGGAAGGAATATGCCTTTGATCTTTGAAACGACTTCTTCGCGGGTCATGAAATCAGGTCCGTGATTTGATGGTTTCGCGTGCGGTGGAAGTCTGCACCCCCCTGCGAGTCATCTGATTGAGTTCCTGGAGGCTGACCACGCTGATCGCGCGGTCGCGCTGAGCCCGGATGCCGTTCACGGCGGCAGTCGCCGCCGAAAGCGTGGTGATACACGTTACGCCGTGTTGGATGGCGGCGCGCCGAATCGCTTTCTCGTCAAATCTCGAAGCGCGTCCCAGCGGCGTGTTGATGATCAGGTCGGTGGATGCATTCTTGATGTAATCAACCACATTGGGGCGGCCTTCCTCCACTTTATAGACGCGTTCCACTTTGAGGCGCGCAGCCCGAATCGCCGCCGCAGTCCCTCTGGTGGCGATCAGCTTAAAGCCGAGCGCAGCAAGGTCGCGGGCAAGAGTAACCGCCTCCGGCTTGTCCTGGTCGTTCACGGAAATAAAGACCTGGCCTTTTAAGGGTATCCGTTGCCCCGCCGCCAGTTGAGCTTTGGCAAAAGCCAGCCCGAATCGCTCCGCCACGCCCATTACTTCGCCCGTGGATTTCATCTCCGGGCCCAACACGCTATCTGCTCCCGGGAATTTCTGGAACGGGAAAACGGGTGATTTCACATAGTAGTAACGCACGGGAAGTTCGGGTTCCAGGCCAAAAGAAGCCAATTTTTTCCCGATCATCAGGCGCGCAGCGATTTTCGCCAGCGGCACCCCCGTAGACTTGCTGACGTAAGGCACCGTGCGGGACGCTCGCGGGTTCACTTCGAGCACGAAAACCTTGCCGTTCTGGATGGCATATTGGGTATTCATCAGACCGATGACATTCAGTTCACGAGCCAGCCTTTCGGTGTAGCTGATGAGAGTCCGGCGGTTGTCGTCGGGGATGTTCACCGAAGGAAGGACGCAAGAACTGTCGCCGGAGTGAATCCCAGCCCTTTCAATATGTTCCATGATGCCCGCCACAACAACGTCCTTTCCATCGGAAAGGGCGTCGACATCGACTTCAGTGGCGTTTTCGAGGAAACGGTCGATAAGAATAGGAAATGCGCCTTCAAGCTCTTCGGCGCGGCGAACATAATTGGTGAGCATTTTTTGATCGAAAGCGACCACCATGGCTCGCCCGCCGAGTACATAAGAAGGCCGAACAAGCACGGGGTAGCCGATCCGCCGCACGACTTCGAGTGCCTCGTGGACGCTCATGGCAGTCCCATTTTCCGGCTGTGGGATGCCCAATTCTACAAGGAGATTTCCGAAATACTTGCGATCTTCCGCAAGGTTAATGGATTCGGGAGACGTTCCGATGATGGGAACTCCGGCAGCCTTAAGCTGGCGCGCCAGATTAAGCGGAGTCTGGCCGCCGAACTGGACAATAACTCCGTTGGGCTTCTCCTCATCCACAATCGACATCACATCTTCAAAGGTCAGCGGTTCAAAATACAAACGATCCGAGGTGTCGTAATCCGTGGAGACGGTTTCCGGATTGCAGTTCACCATGATCGTCTCATAGCCTTCTTCTTTGAGCGCATAGGCGGCGTGAACGCAGCAATAATCGAACTCAATCCCCTGCCCGATGCGGTTGGGACCGCTCCCCAGAATCATGATCTTTTTGCGATCCGTCGGTTCCGCCTCATCTTCGTCTTCATAAGTTGAATAAAGGTAGGGCGTGAAGGATTCGAATTCGGCCGAGCACGTATCGACCCGTTTGAACACCGGCTGAACATTGTTTTCTAACCGCTTGCGGCGCACCACTTCTCCCTTGACGTCCCACAACTCACCGAGGTGCAGGTCTGAGAACCCCAGCCGCTTGGCCTCCCGCAGCACGGAAGCGGAAACCGAGTTCAGGTCAAAGCGCTTGAGTTCGTTTTGCATTACCACCATCTGCTGCACCTGATCGAGGAACCAAGGATCGATCTGGGTCATTTCCGTCAGCGTTTCGACACTCTCTCCGGCAGCGAAAGCATAAAAAAGATCCCACAACCTTTCGGGATTCGGCGTGGATACGCGGCGCAGCAGTTCCTCACGGTCGGCTGGAGGCTTGGGAGGCTTACGCCCCGATTCGAGCGAACGTACGCCCTTCATAAAAGCCTCTTTGAAGGTACGGCCGATAGCCATAACTTCACCGACAGATTTCATCTGAGTTCCCAGGCGAGGGTCGGATTCCGGAAATTTTTCTTGCGCCCACTTGGGAATTTTTACCACGACATAATCGAGAGTAGGTTCAAAGCAGGAGGGTGTCTTCTTTGTAATATCGTTCGGGATTTCATCCAGGCGATAGCCCACGGCGAGCCGGGCGGCAATTTTCGCAATGGGGAAACCAGTTGCTTTGGAAGCCAGCGCCGAGCTGCGCGAAACCCGCGGGTTCATCTCAATGACAACCATGCGTCCTGTTTTTGGCTCTACGGCAAACTGGATGTTGGACCCGCCTGTTTCTACGCCCACGGCGCGAATCACTTTGAAGGCGTCGTCGCGCATCTGCTGGTATTCCTTGTCCGTCAGCGTTTGGGCGGGAGCCACGGTGATGGAATCGCCCGTATGGACGCCCATGGGATCGAAGTTCTCGATGCTGCAGATAACCACAGCATTATCAGCGTGGTCGCGCATCACTTCGAGTTCGAATTCCTTCCAGCCCAGGACCGACTCCTCCACCAGCACCTCGTGGACCGGGCTCAAATCCAGCCCGAATCGCACGCGGTCTGTCAGTTCTTCACGGTTGTAGGCGATGCCGGAACCTGTTCCGCCCAGTGTGAAAGACGGCCGCAGGATCAAGGGAAAGCCGACCTGGTCGGCGCACCTCAGAGCCTCATCGACGCTCCTCACCAGCACGCTGTGGGGCACATCCAGGCCAATCTCTTTCATTGCATCTTTGAAGGAGAGACGGTCCTCCGCGATTTTGATGGCTTTGCGCGAGGCGCCAATCAATTGGACCTGGTGGCGATCCAGAACTCCTTTGTCGGCGAGTTCGATGGCGAGGTTAAGAGCGGTCTGCCCCCCGACGGTCGGCAGCACGGCGTCCGGGCGCTCCCGGGCCATGATGGCATCAAGATACTCCACCGTCAGCGGTTCGACGTACGTGCGGTCCGCAAACTCCGGGTCCGTCATGATGGTGGCGGGATTTGAATTCACCAGCACCACTTCATAACCCTCGGCCTTCAACGCCTTGCAGGCCTGTGTTCCGGAATAGTCAAACTCGCACGCCTGGCCGATCACAATCGGCCCCGAGCCAATAATCAGGATTTTGTGAAGATCAGTTCTTTTGGGCATTTAATTCCATAGAGGTCTTTTACGTCAAATTGTACAAGCGATCGTCAGGGCACAGCTTCAGTGCAACAACTAGCGTACATCATCGACCCTCGCGGCGCAGCGGTGCCTCCACTAACTGGTCCTTCTTTTGGTTCGTAGATGTCGAAGCTCCCGCCGGCTTGTCAATTTTCTGTTCTGTGCGTGTAGAGATGTCTGCGAGGCGGTCGAGTTTCTTCCCGGTGCTGGCAGCGACGTCCACCACTTTGTCAACTTTGCCAGCCAGTTGGTCTATCTTCTGCTCAGCGCTGGCAGCAACGTCCACCAGTTTGTCAACCTTATCAGCCAGCCGACCAAGCTTCCCACCTAAGCCCCAATTGTTGTCTGCAACTTGGTTAAGCTTTGTGCCCGAGTTGACAATCACATCGGTAATTTGATCCATCCAGTGATCGATATCATCAAGCCTCATCTTCTTCACTTTTTCACCTCCGCCGAGAATCACCAAGCTGTTCGGTCTTGAATTTCTCCATCATCTCTACGAAGCGCTCGAAAAGATAGGCCGAATCATGGGGGCCGGGCGAAGCCTCGGGATGGTACTGGACGCTGAAAAGCGGCAGCGAGCGGTGGCGCAAGCCTTCGAGCGTGCCATCGTTCAGGTTGCGATGGGTTAGTACAATTTCACTTGCATTGAGCGAGTCCGGATCAACGGCAAAGCCGTGATTGTGCGCGGTAATTTCAACCTTGTTGGTCTCAAGATTCATGACCGGGTGATTACCGCCGTGGTGGCCGAACTTCAGTTTATAAGTCCTGCCTCCTAGCGCCAGTCCGATGATCTGATGGCCCAAGCAGATTCCAAAGATCGGAATCCGGCCCAATAACTCCCGGACATTTCGGGCCGCGTACTCGACCGGTTCGGGATCACCGGGGCCGTTGGACAAAAATACCCCGTCAGGCTTCATTGCTAAGACATCCTCCGCCGCCGTGTCGGCCGGGACCACCGTCACCTTGCAGCCGACGTCGACGAGCCGCCGGAGAATATTATGCTTAATGCCGTAATCGTAGGCTACAACATGGTAGCGTGTCTGAGTTCCCGCCGGGTTTTCGGACCTATAAATGGTGCCGGAGGGTTCGGCCCACTCATAGGGCGCCGACGTCGTTACGCTGCTCGCAAGGTCGCGCCCGACCATGCTGGGCGAGGCCTTCGCCTTCGCAATAAGGCTCTTTTCGTCGAAATCCCAGGTGGAAAGTATAGCGCGCATGCTGCCATGGGTCCGCAGATGCCGAACGAGCGCCCGGGTGTCAATATCAGAGATCACGGGAAGCCCGAAGTCGGCCAGGAATTCTGAAGTTGTTTCGACTGACCGCCAGTTGCTCGCAAGTTGGGCTAGTTCCCGGACAATTAGGCCCTCCGCGAAAGGGTGCGCGGATTCAGAGTCCAGGGGATTCGTGCCATAGTTGCCAATGTGGGGGTATGTAAGACAAACAATTTGGCCTGCGTACGAAGGGTCAGTAAGGATTTCCTGGTAGCCCGAGAGCGAAGTGTTAAAAACGACTTCACCCGAACGCTCACCGGGAGCGCCGTATCCGCGCCCATGAAAAACTCTACCATCCTCTAAGGCAAGAACTGCCTGCATCCTCTCTCCGTTCAGGCCTAGTGCTTTGTGCCTTGCTTGGCTCCCGTCGTCAGTCCCGACGACCGGGACACTATTTGGCGCAGGCGCCACCTTCGGTCTGGATGCCTTGAGCCGGAATTCACAAGACTCCAAGACCGCGGCCGCACCCGATTGGCTCAGTTCAACAAACCGATGTCACTAAGGGGCCAATAGGCAAACGTGGCCTTGCCGTAAATGTATTTCTGATCGAGCGTACCCCAAGTACGACTGTCATTTGAAAAATCCCGATGGTCTCCAAGCACGTAATAATGATGCGGGCCGACGTGGACCGGTGAACAGGTCTCGTGGCCAAGATAACTCGGCGGGATATAGGTCTCCTTCAAGAGCTTTCCGTTCACATAAACCTGGCCATCTTTGATGCTGACCCAATCGCCGGGCAAGCCTATCACGCGCTTAATAAATGACTTCGCCGGATCACGCGGATAGTGAAACACAATAATGTCACCGCGATGAATGGACTCGACATGATAGATAACCTTGTTGACAAAGACGCGCTCATGGTTGTCCAATTCCGGCATCATGCTCGTGCCTTCCACTTCGACTGGCTGAAAGAAGAAGAAAGTAACAATAAGGATTGCGAGCGTCGAGAGAATTAAATCGCGAAGCCAGTAGCGCGCCCCCAAAAGCCCGTACCGTTTTTCGGAACGCCGATTCTGCATCTCTCGGAGGCAGTTGTTTGGGACAATCCCTTTCCGCATGGGCTTAATAAATTAAATTATATACCACAAACCCTTAAGAAGTTTCCACCTTCCGCGCCAGAATCCCCCGCGAACGGTCAAACTTCCGGTGAAATTGCCCTTGCGGAAGGCGCCGAGGTGGTTCCGAGCCCAGGAGGGGTTATCGGCAGGCTTGCGTCAGTAGCATGAAAAGACTTCGACTCCTCATAAATGCAGTTGCTTTCACGGATGGTGATCTGTCCGGTGACCTTCAAGATCTCAACCGCAAGCAGGTTATCTGGCCAATGCCGCTGGGATATGATATTGGGTTTCCGCGCACGGGCCTAGTGGAAAAAGGCTCGCTCACGCCCGTGCAACGCTTCGGAAACTGGCTTACGACGCGCCTGATCGCTTTATTCCGCAGGGTTCATTTTACTGAAGCCGCACCTTTATGTGTTCTTCGACGGGGCTTGATCGAGCGTTTGAAGTTGCGAGGCCGGACTATCGGCTGGAGTGCAGAGATGCAGACCGAAGCGGCTTAAATGGCTCTAAAGGTTTGCGAGAATCCTGACCGTTTACCGCTGCCCGCGGGGTCCGTTACCCGCAAGAGTTCCTGCTGTCGAACCCCGCATGGGTGGCCGCGCATCAAAACATGCGGATTGACTACAGGCTTCAACGCTTCGTAGCGTCCCTGACCAATTTGGGGGCGGAACGAAGGAACGCTTTTCATATTTTTGCTTTAATGCAGTTCGAAAATTGAGGAGCCCGGTTCATGAGGAAGTGGAACGGCCTTCCACGTTTTGTGCTGATAGCAGGACCTCTGTTTTGGATGGCGATGCTGGCGCCGGCGTGCCGTCTGAATGCCTCAAGCGGCATGGGTGGCCTGCCCCGCGGCGGTATCCAGCAAACGTACGGGACGGTGCAGGAACCATTTTGGGCCGAGCACGGCCGATTGACGCTCGGCTTTCAGCTTGGCTATGGGCTCGAAAACAGCATCCCACACGACATCTCCCACATCAATATGATGATTGCCGAGCCCCAAGTGGGGATCATTGCATGGGATTCTCCCCACTCCCGCCTTCCGGTCAAGCGCTTCGAGATTATCAGCGAGGGAATCCTGGGCACCGCCTATCGCCCGGGCGGCTATTTGGTGGGGAATAGCCTGCTCTTGCGTTTCAGCCTCCAACCGGTTGACCGGGCCGTGCCGTTCATTGATGCGGGTTCCGGCCCGCTTCGCACGACCCTCAACAAAGACGCTGTCGAAATCACCGGCCACGTGCAATTTTTGTCGCAAGGCGGAGTAGGCGTTCAATATTTTTTCAAGCTGCACCATGCCTTGGTTCTCGAGTACCGTTACTTCCACATGTCCAATGGCGGGCTCCAGGAACCCAATTACGGCTTTAACGGTAGCATGGTGACCATCGGATTTTGCTGGTTAGGACGGCCTCACCACCTGATTGCAGCAACGACGCACGGTGATCCATTCCATTTCCTTCATCTCCGGTAGTTCGTTTGCATCCAGGAAGGACAAAACGCACAGGGCAGGCTTACGGCGGCCTGCAAATAGCGAGGCAATTCGAGGGAATGTAGTCCTACCGGCAAAATCCGCAGAAGGGCTGGCGAGACAAACTTTATCCGAAAACATCTTTCACTTTGTCGGAGACGTTCCGCTCTACCGGTTTATTCTCCACCTGTATCGAGGGAGCAAGTGACTCCAGGATCCGGCGCTGGTCACGTGACAAGCGAGCCGGTACCGTCACATCGACACACACATAAAGGTCTCCGCGGCCTCTGCTGTTCAGCGTCGGCATGCCGTGCCCCCGTAAGCGGAACACCGCTCCCGGCTGCGTACCTTCCGGGATCTTCATTTTCTGTTGGCCGTGAAGAGTGGGAACTTTAATCTCTGCTCCTAAAGCAGCCTGGGTAAAGGAAATAGGTATCTTGATGAAGAGGTCATCGCCCCGCCTCTCGAAGTAGCTGTGGGGCCGGACTCTTAGGACTACGTAAAGATCGCCTGGCGGACCGCCGTGCCTTCCTGCTTCTCCCTCTCCAGCAACACGCAAGCGGGTGGCGTCATCCACGCCCGGAGGAATCTTGATTCCCAGGATCTTTTCACGCCGGACACGTCCTTCGCCCCGGCAGTCAGGGCAGGGGTTGCGATTGATTTGACCCATTCCTGCACACTGCGGGCACGTCCTGGAAACTGTGAAGAAGCCTTGCGAATAGCGAACCTGGCCCCGTCCCCCACACGCGGGACAATTGGCGAGCTGGGTGCCGTTCTGGGAACCTGTGCCATGGCAACTTGAGCATGTCTCGCTTCGAGGGATTTTGATCTTTGTGTCGAGCCCGGAAGCGGCTTCTTCAAACGAAATTTCAAGTTCGTATCGCAGATCTGCTCCGCGCTCGGCTCGGGACCGCCGCGGACGGCCCCGACCAAAAAGGTCCTCCAAGTCAAAGAAAGAACCAAACAGATCTTCAAAGCCTGAAAATACAGTCGAGGAGAAATCAGGGGCGCCGCCGCCCATCCCCCCAACGCCGGCAAAGCCAAAGCGATCATAGGCAGCACGCTTTTCGGGATCGGCCAGCACTCCATAGGCCTCGGTGATTTCCTTGAAGCGTTCTTCCGCCTGCTCCTTGTCATTGGGGTTGCGGTCAGGATGGTGCTGGAGCGCAAGCCGGCGATAGGCGCTCTTGATTTCCTGATCGGAGGCCTCGCGGCTGACTCCAAGAACTTCGTAATAGTCGCGCTTATTATTATTCACACCGAAAACCTTTCAAGCCAGACAGTGGCTTGAAACCTTTAGTTGCGGATGCAGTAGCCTTGGCTGGACTATTCATTTTCATCTTCATCTGGCTGATCTTCTGAACCGGCCGCTGTCTCCTTTGGCTGGCTGATCGCAACTTTCACGATCGCCGGGCGCAACAGACGGTGCCTCAGCTTGTATCCTCGCTGGAGCTCCTCGACCACCTCGTGGTCGCGGTATCCCTCCGCATCAACGATTTCAACCGCCTGGTGGAGGTGCGGATCAAATACTTTCCCCTCGCTCTCAAGCGGTTCAAGTCCCGCTCGTTTCAACACTTCGAGCAATTCCCGATGGATCAGCTCGAGGCCTTCGTAATACTTCCCGGGAACACCCTGTTCACGATGCTTGAGCCCCCGCTCAAGCGAGTCCAAAGTGGGAAGCAGCGCACGAATAAGTCCCATCGTCGCATGCTGGAGAAAGTCTTCCTTTTCCCGCTCCACCCGTTTGCGGACATTCTCAATCTCGGCTTGCTTGCGGAGCAGCCGATCGTAGATCTGTTGTTTTTCGGCCAGCAGTTGTTGGTAAGCCGCAGGAAGGTCGGCAGGAAGCTCAGCCTGCTGGGCGCCTGAACCGGCGTTCTTTGACTCCTCCGAGGCAGTACCTTTTGCCGCATGGCCTGACAATTCGGAGTCTTCCATGATTTTTTTCTCGTCAGTCATATTTTGCTATTTTAACCTGTCTCAGATCACAACTGAACCTGCGATGTCTTCATATTTCCAATTGTAACGGGAAACAAGGAGGAAAATCGTCAATTGACGCTCAACAACCGGTTGCATAGGTGGGCGACGTAGTCAACCGTCGTCACGGCGCGGTCGTATTCCATGCGTGTTGGACCAACTACTCCCAGAGCCCCGACAACTCGCGATCTGTAAAGTAATGGGGCCACAACCAGAGCGCAGTGCCGCATCTCGTTTGCGGGATTTTCCTCCCCAATCACAATCTGCACGCCTGATTCGGCCGATTGCAAGCACGATCCCAAAATCTTGATCAACTTCGCTTTTTCTTCGAAAGCCAGCAACAATTCTTTGATCTTGCGAGCGTCCTCGAATTCAGGCTGTTCGAGGATGCGGGACGTTCCCTCGACAAACAAAGGCCCCAACCCGTCATCGCCCAGCGCCCCTTTCGTCAACAACTTCGCGACGCTCTGCAATAGGCGATCGAAAAGCACTTTGGCTTCTTCAATCTTGTTAAAGATCTCCAGCCGGATGGTTCGCAACGACCATCCCTTGAACTCGGCGTTCAGGTAAGCAGCACTACGGTCGAGATCCTCCTGAGAGACATCTTCCTCAAGCCTCAAGACCCTGTTTTCGACGAGATTGGGCTTAGAGATAATAACTACCAAAACGCGCCGGTCGGGAAGCTTGATAAACCTGATGTGTTCCAGAAGCTTTTCTTCCAGTGCGGGGCCCAGGACCAGCCCCACATTTTGCGAAACCTCGGCTAAAACGCGCGAAGCCTTCGCCATTAGCTCCTCGGAGGGGAGTTCATCTCCGCGAAGACTCTCCTCAATGAATTTCTTAATGGCTGGGGTCAACCGTACCAATTGCATCAGGCGATCGACGTAATATCGATAAGCTTTGTCCGTAGGGACCCGGCCTGCCGAGGTGTATGGCTGCTCAAGGAAGCCCTCCGCTTCGAGTTGCGCCATAACACTGCGAATCGTCGCGGAACTCAGCACCTCACTCGTCTCTAACGCGATCGCCTTTGAGCCAACCGGAGATCCGCTCACGATATAGTGCCGCACGATAGCCGATAAGACTTCACGGCGCCTTTTTTCCAAATTAGGCTCGGCTCGCATCGTTGCTTGCGTTAAGGGCGCATATGCATTGCGCCCCTCATTTCTATTTTATACTATTCATCACATCATCCACTGTCAATAATACGCTCGCGCCATGCGCCGAGTTACCCTCCGCTTTGACCATTCAATCTTTGTCAGTACTTATCCGCACCCGTGATGTCATATGCTATACGTGAATAAACCGAGGCAACCTATGGCGTCCCAGCGGGTACGCCAGCGATTGATAAGGAGTGCTCCATGGACCCTCAGCGCATCTACAAAAACTTTATTGCCGGTGAGTGGGTGGAATCAGCCAGCGGGCAGACGTTTGAAAATATCAACCCTGCGGATTCAAACGACCGGATCGGGCAGTTTCAGCGCTCCAGCGGCCGCGATGTTGCCAAGGCAGCGGCGGCGGCCAAACAAGCTTATCAGTCCTGGAGATTGGTTCCTCCGCCCAGGCGGGCGGAAATCCTGTTTCGGGCAGCGAACCTGCTGGCCAACCGCAAGGAAGACTTTGCGCGCGATATGACGCGGGAGATGGGTAAACCATTGGAAGAAGCCCGCGGAGATGTGCAAGAAGCCATTGATATGACTTATTACATGGCAGGCGAAGGCCGGCGGTTGTTCGGCCAGACCACGACTTCGGAGCTTCCCGACAAGTTTTGCATGACCGTCCGAAGTCCGGTCGGTGTTTGTGGACTCATCACCCCTTGGAATTTTCCTATGGCCATCCCCGCGTGGAAGGTAATGCCTGCCCTGATTTGCGGGAATACGGTTGTCATAAAGCCTGCGGAAGATACTCCGCTATCAGTCTACAACCTGGTGGCGGTCCTTGAAGAAGCAGGAGTGCCCGGCGGCGTAGTTAATTACCTCAGCGGAATTGGGTCGGAAGCAGGCGCTCCGCTGGTCCGCCATCCTGATATAAAGGTCGTTTCGTTCACCGGTTCGGTGGAAGTCGGCCGCGAAGTGGCGCACGCCTGCGCTGAATCTTTTAAGCATCTTTGCCTTGAAATGGGGGGCAAAAACGTCATCATTGTGATGGACGACGCCAATCTGGACTTGGCGCTCGAGGGCGCGCTTTGGGGTGGGTTCGGAACAACCGGCCAGCGGTGTACGGCTTCAAGCCGTATTGTGATCCATAAAAAGGTTTATGAAGCGTTTGCACAGAGATTTACGGAACGAGCTTGCAGACTGAAGGTGGGGAATGGACTCGATCCTGGGGTCCAGATGGGACCGCTTATTACGGAAACTCAGCTACGGACAGTAGAAAAGTACGTCGAAATCGGCCAAAAGGAAGGCGCTAAGCTGCTTTGTGGTGGGTGTCGCCTCACGGGAGCGATATACAACCGTGGATGGTTTTTCGCTCCAACGGTCTTCGGAGATTGCACGCCTAGGATGCGAATCTGCCGGGAGGAGATTTTCGGTCCTGTTGTCTCGCTGATTCCGTGCGACAATTTTGACCAAGCCATCGAGATCGGGAATAGCGTTGTATATGGCCTTTCATCCGCAATTTACACAAGAAATATCAACAATGCCTTTAAGGCCATGCGGGAAATGGAAACAGGGATCTTTTATGTGAACGCTCCCACGATTGGGGCGGAAACTCACCTACCCTTCGGCGGCACCAAACAGACAGGCAATGGGCACCGTGAGGCCGCCACAGCCGCTCTCGATTTCTACTCGGAGTGGAAATCAGTTTATATCGATTACAGCGACCGGCTCCAGCGTGCGCAAATTGATACCTGACGCCGAAGATAAGAGCCGAGCGACTGGGTCGCGACCGCTGGCATATCTTGCTTCTACCGGGCTTATTGCGTTTGGCCCTGCGACTTCGTCGGCGCAGGAGAACCTGATATAGCGTTGGCCTCCTCGCTCTGGTTACCCGCATTTGCCTGCGCCGGAGGCTGCAGTCCGGGGGGCAGCGGGTGCGGGCCGAGTCCTAATTTCATAAGCGGTTTGGCTTCCGGCAAGCCTGTAACCGCGAAACCGTTTGCCTGCTGGTACCGTTGCATCGCGTCGCGGGTTGCAGCGTCCCACCTGCCCGTCGGTTCCTCGTGCAAGTAACCGGAACAAGCAAGGGCTTCTTGAATCTGTTTGACCCGTTCGGGCTGTAAGCGAAGGGCGGACAGATAACGGTGAGCTCGATAATGATGGTAATTGTGATGGGTGTAACGGTGGCGAATGTAATGGTGTCGCGTGTAATGACGAACGTAATGGCGTTTCACTGACTTGTCAGCGGATTGTACCCTTCGGCGGATCGTGTGCTTCTGGGCTGGATGGGGTTTGTGCTGCTGCCGCGCAGCCAACCATGACGCGGGCATGAGTGACAAAACAACGGCGATCGCCATTGCCCATCGAATCCATCGTGAATAAGTTGGCGTAGGTTCCATAACACCTACTTATGGTAAACGGTCTGCCAGGAACAAGGTTGTGAATGTGCTTCCGGTCCGACGGGCAATCAGCAGGAGCACGTCATTCCCGGACTTAAGTGTGGATTGGAGGCGCGTAAATTCTGCCGCGGAGGATACCGAGTGATGGTTAACGGCGAGAACGACGTCTTCACGCTCGATGCCCAATTCAGCCGCAAAACCTTCAGGAACAACTTGCGTGACCAGAACTCCCTGCTGCTTTCCCAACTGCAGCGCACGCTGCAGCTTCATGGCTTGCTCGGGGGTAAGGTCGCGCACGCTCATGCCAAGAGTCCCGCCTGCCTGTTCGGGGGAGTTATCGTTTGTTCCTCGCTCCGCTTCAGCACGCTGCGTCGCAATAATCTGATTTCGGTCCCCGACCTCAACCGAGGCTGATACAGGTTTCCCGTTGCGGAGCAGATTGATTTGCAGTTCGCTGCCGATTTTTCGGTCGGAGATGATCCGTACAAGCTCATCGCCCGAGCGGATCGGATGACCGTCAATGGCCAAAATGACATCGCCCCTTTTCAATCCGGCTCGTTCGGCCGGACTGCCGGGCTCCACGCTATCCACCACAACGCCATGGTTGGCGCCAAAACTGCGCAGCAGGGCGGGATTATTCTGGCTCTGAAAGGTGACACCGATAGCGCCGCGAGGCACGTGACCGGTAGCGATAAGGGCGTTATACACCTTGCGAGCCGTGTTGGAGGGAATTGCAAAGCCGATGCCGTCATTTGAACCCTGGCTTGTTGCGATGGCGGTATTGACGCCGATTATCTGTCCGGCCAGGTTGACAAGTGGCCCTCCGCTGTTCCCGGGATTAATAGCGGCGTCGGTCTGAATAAACCGCTTGAACTGGCCCTCAATGCCAGGTTCGATGTCACGTCCCTTGGCGCTAATGATCCCGGCGGTTACCGTCGAGTTAAGGCCGAACGGGCTGCCGATCGCCAGCACCCAGTCGCCAACCCGAACTGAATTCGAATCACCAAACTGGGCCGCAGCCAGCGGCTTGCCGGCGTCGATCTTGATTACCGCGAGGTCTGTCGCCTTGTCAGCTCCGACGATCCTTGCCCGGTATTTGGCCCCGGAATCGCCGTGCAAGTAGACTTCAATGCGGTCTACGGGCTTGTCGTCCCGGGTTTGCATGACAACGTGATAATTGGTTAGAACGTAGCCCTTCGGATCGAGGATGATTCCGGAACCCAAGCTTCGCCGTTGATAGCTGTCCGGTTTTCCTTTACGATTCGGAAAGTTAAAGAAGTGGTTGAAAAAGTCGCCAAAAGGCTCTTGATCCGGAGAGCCAAAATAACGGCGTGAAACTTGGACGGTCGTTTCCGTATTGATATTGACTACTGCCGGCTCGATCTCTTCCGCAACGCGAGAGAAGGAATTCGAGAGTTCAATTGGCGATGGTATCGCTAAAGGCGCTGCCTCTGCGGCCGAAGCCGAAGCTGGGGTGGGATGGGCCGGGCGGACACTCCTCGAAACCAGCGCACCAATTCCTACGCCGACCCCGAAGGTTAACAGCACCGCAAGTACGGGAATATACCAACCCCTTTGCGTCCTCATATCACACCTCACATGCGGATGCCGCCGTCTACCCAGTGACTTTTAATGACCACGAAGATTATACACCTAATTTTCACCGGCAAGCGCAAGGCCGGCCAGCTTCTCTGCGGGTCTTGGAGCAATTGGGACGTGATTCGGAGGAGCTACGGCGACACTTCAAATTAGGTCGTTAAAGTAGTACTGACGCAACACCGGTCGAGCGGTGTTGCCCGCCGATCCCGCAAAATTCTCTTACCTTATTCTTGAACTTTCCAAGGAGCCGCAGCCAGAATTTGGCGAAAGCTCCCCGAAATTTAAGCCAATTCGGATAAAGCTAATCCAAACCTTGAGATTTTGAAGGTCCGATATCGTTTTTCGCTTCCTTCCTGCACTTCTTGACCCTGCCGTCGTGTCTGTTCCACTCAGGTTCGGATTAGTTGGTTGGAAAGCGTCTTCCAAGCTGTCACCGATGAGCGATTGTCTTTGGGGTGGCAAAAAAGATATTAAGATTATGAGAGACATGCGAGGTTGCCGCAAACTGCCCGGACTGTGACCCGTCGTGGAGCCGTCTCCCCCATGCCGTCATCCTTGCCCATCATGGGGCTATTCCTCTCCTCATTCCGGGATTGCCTGCCATTCCTCTTCCGCCGTGACCCCAGCTTTGTGCTATCAATGCAAGCCCACTAAGGCAAGACAGCGGTAGCTTATGTAGATCCAATCAGTTAGATGACGCGGTTGGTAGTTTGCCGTTAGGGGGGCGTGGTACGTTCTTTTGCAATCTCGACACAACCCGTATAAGAAGCGCCGAACCGGACCGACCCGCTCCGGTGGGATAGCCCCTACATCCGCCGAGTCACGGCAGACGCAGTTGGTTCCTCAAGAGCATCTTTCACAGGGGAAATCATTCGTCGTGATTACGGACCGCGTTGCCAAGCAAATCGACAGTTCGGTTCACATATTTTTGCCCGGCACTCGACCGGTCCTGAATCGAGGCACGATAGAGGACATGGCACTTGTCACAGCGGTAGATTTGGCCATCCAAGCCCAGCCGAGTGGTGATTTCGGGTGGCATCGTATCCCAGCGTTTAAGATGTCCGAGGCAGAGTTTGCCTTTTGCATCTTTTTCATCACAAGCCCGCTGGCCGATCCTCTTCTCTTTGACCTTAATTCCCACCTCTTCCATTCATAACTCCTTCCGTCGGTTCTTTATGCATTGAGGGTAAACCAGTTCTCATTCTACTCGCGTCCACCTCCAAACTCCACAATGCGCTCCGCCCAAGACCTCAACCCTTTGCTATAATTGGTGTTTTGCGCAGTTGTCAGGATTGATTGTTGAGCGGGGACGCGGTGCTGGCGGCGCACTCCCTGCAGGGGATAGCTCCTTGTATCTACAGATTCAACAGAGAATTCGCGAAAAGTACCTTGAGGTAGTTCAGACATTGTTCGGCATTGAGGCTGCGGCTCCGGCTTTCGATTTTCCTCCCCGCCTCGAGATGGGAGATCTTTCCATCGCGGCCTGTTTTGATCTGGCGAGGAAACTGCGCCAGCCCCCTCGGAAAATCGCCGATCAAGTGAGGGAGCGTTTGCTCCCGATCGAAGGAGTCGAAGGCATCAGTGTGGCGGGCGCAGGGTACCTGAACTTTCATTTAGACCGCGCCACCTTGGCCGGAGCTATTTTCAACCTCCGTATGTCTTCGGCCCGCGAAGTTCCGCGGCGTCCCGGCAAAGTTCTGGTTGAGCACACCAGCATTAATCCCAACAAGGCAGCCCATATTGGCCATCTTCGCAACGCCGTACTCGGCGATAGTTTTGTTCGCTCGCTGCGATTCCGCGGGCACAACGTCGAGGTACAGAACTACATTGACAACACCGGCGTGCAGGTTGCTGACGTGGTCGTTGGGTTTCTCTACCTGGAGAAGAAAAGCCTGGAGGATGTGGAAAGGCTTATCAAAGATGCTGGCACTCGCTTTGACTACTATTGCTGGGATTTATATGCGCGCGTTTCGCGTTTCTATGAGGAGAACGAAAACGAGTTGGCCCTTCGCGCCGAAACCTTGAAAGCCATCGAGGAAGGCCATGGCGACGCCGCCCGGATGGCGAAGTTGGTTTCGCCTGCAATCGTTCGGCTGCACCTTGAGACAATGCGCCGGATCAACGTTCAGTACGATTTGCTGGTGGAGGAAAGTGAGATCTTACGGCTCGACTTCTGGAAGGCGGCTTTCGAGCGAATGAAGCAGATTGGCGCGGTGCGGTACGAATCTGCCGGGAAGAATGCGGGTTGCTGGGTAATGGATCTGGGCAATTCTGAATCTGAAAAAGCAGATGAATCGGCTGGAGAGGACGTCAAGATCATTGTCCGTTCGAACGGCACTGTCACTTACGTCGGCAAAGACATTGCCTACCACATGTGGAAGTTTGCGTTACTGGGAAAAGATTTTGCCTACGCCCTTTTTTATCGTTATCCCGATGGCCACGACGTTTGGCACACCAGTATCGAGGGCCATGCCGGCGCCCCGGAGTTTGGCCGGGCTACGGCGGCCTACGCGGTGATCGACACGCGCCAGGCCTACCTGCAGAACATTGTTGCCGCAGCCTTCCGCTCACTGGGATTCCATGAAGCAGCAGAAAACCTTCACCACTTTGCCTACGAAGTGGTGGGCCTCTCACCCGCCTGCGCCCGCGAAATGGGCTATGAATTGAGCCCGGAAGACCTCGACCGCAGTTACGTGGAAGTTTCAGGACGCAAAGGTCTGGGGCTTAAGGCCGATGATCTGATCGACATGCTGGGACAAAAGGCGCTTGAAGAAGTGCGCGCACGAGAGATGACCAAAGATCCTGCGGAGCAATCTGCTTACGCTCGCATGATTGCGGTGGGCGCGCTGCGCTACTTCCTTCTCAAGTTTTCCTGCCGCGTGATGATCACATTTGATTTCAAGGAAGCGCTGGCCTTTGAGGGCGAGACAGGGCCTTACCTCCAATACTCGGTGGTGAGGGCCCGCAATATTTTCCGCAAATATGTCGAAGCGAACCCCGAGTTTCGGATTGAGGAATTGGCTGATCGCATCGAGCACGCACAGCTTGAAAACTTCTTTGCAGGCGATGATGGAACGGCTTTCTGGGAGTTGGTCGTCCTTGCCGCGCAACTTGAAATGGTGGCGGACCAGGCTATCGCCAGCACGGAACCCGCGGTGATCTCCAAGTACGCTTTTCGCCTGGCGCAGGCTTTCAACAATTTCTACCATCGCTTCCACATCTTGAGCGAACCTGATCCCAGCCGCCAAAGCTTCCTGCTTTACCTTGTCCGCATCGTCGAGCGCACACTCGCCCAGACGCTCGATCTCCTTGGCATCGAAGTCCCCGAACGGATGTGAACAGTCCATTGCAGACCTTACTCGCGGCTTGGCTTCAGGGAAGTTTGACGTATTGAGGACTTTCATAAAACCGGGCGCGCTAGTGAAATAGCCTGGGAGAAATGTCTGTCCCTAGTTTAGTTGAGGCGGCGCACCCGGTGGTCATCGGAAGTCTACTCTTTTTAATTACCAGGAGCTTCGAGTTCTGCTTCGAGTTGCTGATATATTGCCTTGGCTTGGCCATACTCGACGTGATCTGAAATCATCTTTGACAAGCTCGAGGCCAAGTCGTAATGCGCCTTCAGATATGCCTTGTACTCTGGCATATGCACGCGGTCTTGATTGTCATTGAGATGTCTAATGCTCGCATTAACGCTGTCTGCCATCTCCTGGAGCAAGGGAGTGATTTGATCCACGGCATTTTGTTGCCAAGCCGAGGCCTCGCTGCGCGCATCATGCAACCGCTGAAGCAGCTTACCCAAATTGTTCACGTGTTGTTTTATCAGATTGGTCTGATCGACATGGCTTTCCCATGTCAGATTGGATCGACCAAAAGATTCAAGTCTCGCCGCATCTCTCTCCAATTGTGCGGCATTTCTCTTGGCCTGTGACAGTAACTCCGAAACTTCCTTCGAATCCATAGACGGGTCGTTGCTTGCCGGAAGCGGAGGCAAAAGCCACAGTGCCCAACCCAAGATAACGACCGTGCTGGACAAGATGGTCGCTTTTCTCATGCACATTGTGGGACCCTCCTTATGGTTTGAACGACTCACTGAAGCTATCAGCTTCTTAAAAGCTATTATACGACGGCAGGGGCTTCGAAAATACGATGACAGTATGCCCAGAACCGATAGTTCGCTATTGCCTTTAAAAGCATTTATTAGTTATAAGTTACTAATTAGATAGTCACGTCCAACAGGCGGCCAACACCTCATACCTGACGCGCCAAGCGTCTTTCCCCGGCTCATCGTGCGCGGATGGCATACTGGTAACGGAACAGGCGTTCCATTTCGATCTGAAAGCCCATTTTTTCAAGGCGGGTGCGCCCTTCGGCGGGCGAGTAGACATGGTTGGCGGGCGGGCCGGCAGGACGATCAACTTCCGCGTTCCAGTCGATAAAGAGCACGGTGCCGCCTGGTTTGAGCAAAGCATGAAGGGTACGCAATGCCTCGTCGCCAAGTTCGTGCAGAACATTCAGTGCCAGCACGCGGTCGATTTGTTCCTTAAAGGTTGCGATTTGCGAGGCCAGTACGGGCTTCAGGTTGGGAAGTAATGCAGCCGCAGGCTTGGCCCGCAGGCGGTCGAGCATTTCAGGTTGTTCGTCCATGGCGACTATTTCGACGTCCGGCCTGAGCCGTGCCAACTCGATGGCGTAGGTTCCCGTTCCTGTCCCAAAATCCAACAATTTGCCGTTCGCCGGAAGGTCGAGCATCCGCGCCACTTCCTCAGGCGGAAGATGCTTGAAGCGCGCGGGGTCGTCCAGGCGTGCCGCCCGCTCGGGATCAAAACGTTCCGGCTGGCGGGCGCCTCGCCGGTCGTCGTCATGGATGAAGTGTTCGCTCATATGTGCCCTCAAACCACCAGGAATCGAAACGATGTGTAGACCGCGGAGGTCAAAATCAACGTTTCAACGCTCGCTCAAATTCTCCCACGGTGGCTTTAATCCCCAATAGAATTTCTCGCACCGCCGCCTCTTGCACCTCAGGGACAAAGGCCAAAACCGTATCACCGGTCTCAAACATCGTGGAGTCGAGGGAGGTAAGCGCTTCACCGCAGCGGATAATTCCAATGATCTTGCACTGCGATGGAAGTCCAACCATGCTGGCCTGTTTGCCGATGGCTGCCGACTGACTATCCAGCCGGAATTGCATGATGTTGGCGGCGCAGGAGGCAAGGTTGGCCAAAGTAAGGACGGGGGTTGCCGGCAATTCGTTTTGGATGACGCCGGTAATAATGGCTGTTGAACTCACGGTGGTGTCAACCCCCAAGCGCCGCATGACCATCTCATTCTTAGGGTTCTTCACGCGGGCAATGGTTTTGGGCACGCCAAACCAAAATTTTGCCATCTGGCAGGCGATTAAATTGTCCTGATCATGATTAGTGACGGCGCAAAGGAGATTGGCCCGGCTCGCTCCAGCCCGCTCCAGCACTGCTGTGGCCGAGCCGTCGCCCAACACCACCGGGCAGTCGACTTGCTGCGAAACCACGTCGTACATGGCTGAATCTTTTTCAATGATGGTTACTTCGTGACCAAGCCTCAGCAAGGCCCGGGCAAGATAGTAACCAACCAGGCCACCGCCGACGATTAAAACATAAAACGATCCGTCGTGGGCCTCGAGGGGTCTCAAAGGCATCTGCGAAATCGCCGTGGCGCCAGCCCCCCAAGCCTCAGCACTTTCAGATAACGTCGCCGCCGCACCTGTCAGGCGAGCAGTTAACAGGTCCGCGCCGGCCACCGTAATGGCCAGAGTTTCAATCCCCGCCTGGTGGAAGTAGGACTCGCGCTGGGGATCATAAACTATAGCAATTACCTTGGGAACGTTGAAAACGACGCGGGCAATCTGAGCAATCATCAAATTGGTGTTCTCTTCCCGGGTCAAGGCTAGCATCACGTCGGCGGTCTCAGCGCCCGCCTCCCGCAGTAAGTCCTCGTCAATGGCATTTCCGTAAAGAAACTTTACCCCTCGCGGAGGCTCAGTCCGCTCGAGCACCGACCGCTCCTTATCAATCACCACCACTTGGTGAACCGCAGTGTCCACTTTTCTGACGAACTGCGAGCCTACGCGCCCATATCCAATCACGATGATCTTCATGCCGTTATTCCTGTGACACTATAAGCATCCGGCAATTTTTCGTACCCGTCAAATGAATGAGCGAGCAGGTGACATCCCTCTTTGACTACCGACGGTCGGCGGTTAATTATTCACGATTCCGCGCTCCTTGTCCGGATTCTCAGGCGGCCTGGGAAGAGGGGTGCTTATCGACAATTACTTCAAAGTTACCGCGCCGGAGCAGAGTCTCGATGGTACGGCCCAAAGGATCGGCAAAATGGCTTCGCTCAGGATCCATGCCAACGACCACCAAGTCAGCATCCAGATCACCCGCCACACGCAAGATTCCGCGCCCGGCATCACGGTCCCGCTCGATACGTGTTATGGCTTCCAGGTTGTGGGCCTTGACAATTTCGGCGCTTCGCTGGACGGCCTCCTCGGCCCGGGTTTCCTCTTCCGGCATCTGCGTTCCGAGGGAAAGCGTCAAAGGGACTTCCACGACATAGGTCACAATGATTTGCGATCTTTGTTCCTGGCCTAGTCGGCAGGCGAGTTCGGTAGCGCGTTGATCATGTGCAGTTCCTCGCGTCGGAACCAGAATCCGGCTGATCCCGCTGACGCTCCGCCGGGCGTGTGCCACTTCCATTGTCAAAGGCGCCGGCACCCGAAACATCCAGAGGAGCAACACTGCCATCAGGGCCGCGAACAGGATGGCAAGCAGCGTTCCCAGCGGATGGACCACAAGGCCATTATAAGCGCCCGCTCCCACGTTTCCGCAACTCCTTTCTGGCCAAACCCAGCCGATAGCCGCCAAAAATCAGGAAGACGATACCCAATGCCGCCAGCATGGCGGGAAAGCGGCCGCTAAAGTAACGCCCGATCATCAAAATCCCCAGCAGGCAGAACAGAATGCTGTTCAACAGTTGCAGACAATCTCGCCACGAAATATCGGCTAGCTTCATGCTAGACACTACTTTAATTGTGCCACATGCAGCAGAAGGTGTACCAGCGTCCGCACAGGGACTCCCGTGGGACCCTTAGCCAGGTACGGTTTTTCCTCATTGGACCATCGGGTTCCCGCGATATCCAGGTGAACCCAAGGGGTATCACCTGCGAACTCTCCCACAAACATCGCCGCCGTGATGGCGCCGCCGTAACGCCCACCTGTGTTTGCCAAGTCGGCGATGGAACTCTTGTAAAGTTCCCGGTAATCGTCATCCACAGGCATTTGCCACATTTTTTCTCCCGTCTCGGCGCCACTGGCCAGCACGCGGTTGACCCATTCCTGATCCCGGCCGAACACCCCCGTTGTGATATTGCCCAGCGCAACCATTACCGCGCCCGTAAGAGTTGCAACGTCAATTAACACGTTGCAGCCAAGCCGCTTGGCGTAAGCCAGTGCATCCGCAAGCACCAAGCGGCCCTCAGCATCGGTATTTAAGACCTCGATCGTCTTCCCGGACATGGAAGTGATGACGTCTCCCGGGCGATAAGCCTTACCGCTGGGCATGTTTTCAGTGGCAGGAACCACGGCGATGACTCGGACGCGTGGCTTGAGCTGGGCGATGGCTTGCATGACGCCCAGCATTGTTGCCCCGCCGGCCATATCCGTCTTCATTTCGTGCATGTCTTGGCTGGGCTTGATCGAGATGCCTCCCGAGTCAAAGGTGATTCCCTTCCCTATGAGACCGATCACCGGAGATTCCGACGCGTCCGGGGGCATGTAACGGAGAATCAGCATACGCGGCGGTTCTTCGCTTCCCTGCGCGACGGCCCAGAAGGCTCCCATCTTCAGGCTACGAATCTCCTCGGGCCCCAGTTCCTGATAGGCAAGCCCGGCGCTCGTCGCCATTTCCCGCGCACGGCGAGCCAACAGGGTCGGCGTCATTTGATTTGCAGGTTCATTCACAAGATTGCGCGTAAAATTTGTAGCTTCAGCAATCTTCTGTCCTTCCTCTATGGCCGCAGTCCAGGCCTCAGGCGCTGCGGGCTTATCGCATACAAGCGTGAACAAATCAATCCGCCGCTCCGCCTCGCGCTCGGTTCGATATCGATCCGCATCGTAATCGGCCAGAATCGCTCCATCCACGACACTTTGAATCTCTTCAGCTCCGTCTTCTTCCTGAATGAACCAAGCCATCTGATGAACACCTCGGGCGCGCAGATAACGTACGGCCGTACCCGCCAGGCGCCCTAACTGAAAAGGCTTGAACTTTTCCCTCTTCCCCGCCCCCACCAGCAGCAGTTTGTGTGCAGCCATTCCCGCAGGATGGTGGATAAGAGTGCATTCATACGCTTTGCCGGTTATTTCCCCACCGCTTTTAAGCTCACCCAATATCTTCTGGACTTCCGCAGGAAGGCGGCTGGCCGTTCCGGTCGAGGCTGGATTTTCTTCAAAACTATACACGGCAAGCGCCGGCGTAAGTAACTTCACGACGGATTCCTGCTGCAATTCAATTTTCAATGCTTTTTTACTCCTTCCACCGGTTTCGATGGGCACTACCTCAGTGCTGTTTTTGTATGGAAGCCACGTTCCAATGTTCGTCCGTCTCTTTTAAGTGTAGTGTTTGTCCCGGGCTGACAGGGATAAAAGCTTCGTTTTCACCTAAGGTATTGTATGAACCGCTCCCGAACGCCTCTATGAACGCGAGCGACGCTGATGGTCACGGATTGCTTGTTCTGTCTCCCGCTTAAGTGTACGACGCCTCTCAGTTTCGCGCCGATCGTAGACTTTCTTGCCTTTTGCTAAGGCGATTTCGCACTTGATACGGTTGGCTTTCATATAGAGGCGTATCGGAACCAGGGTTAACCCTTTTTCCTGGGTGCGCGACGCCAGTTTGTCGATTTCCTGTCGATGCAAAAGCAGGCGGCGATCGCGCAACGGGTCATGATTGAGGTAACTGCCTGAACTATAAGTGCTCACGTGACAGTCAATCAGCCAAGCCTGCCCGCCCTTCACCATCGCATAACTGTCCTTCAGGTTAACCTTCCCTTCCCGTATGGACTTAACTTCCGTGCCCTTCAGTTCAATCCCCGTTTCAAATTTCTCGAGAAAGTGATAGAAATGGGCTGCTTGGCGATTGATGGCAAAATTTTTCATCCGGGCTTCGGTATTCTTGTTTGCCATGGGACGTCACCGCTGAGGCTCGTAGCCAAAGACCATCATGCATGTTAGCACAGTCCCAAGGGATGCTCGCGGGTCTGGCCGAACACAATGTTTATCTTAGGCTACTTGCAACCACCTACGTCGAAGGAGCGTCGGTATAATTGTAAAAAGAAACTTACCTGGGGCTATAAAAGGAGTGGCGTCTCAAGGACGGCCACTGTGGTAGAATAATAAAAATGAAAAAATGCGTCGGGCAGACTCCTTTTTTGGGTGCAACTCCGGACTTGACAAACACATCGTATGTTAGGGAAGGACCAGAACTATATTCGGCCGGGGAGTCTGCAATAGGTTATTAATGCCAATCACTGACACTCAAGTCGGTTCTGAGGGTCGTAAAACGACAACAGGAACCTCGCAACTAATGACACGGGACTGCGTGTTTACGCTGAATGAGTCGCCCGGCCTTCTGGCCTCGCTGCGCGAAGGCATCAGGGAATGGCGGCGCAGTTCGAAGCAATCCATTCCGGCGGAGTATTACCACGGCGAGGCAGTGCTGCCCGTTACCGAGATGCGGCCTTGGTACCGGGACTTTCGCAGCCAAATCAAGACGCTTTTTGAAAAGCCCAACGAACCAATTGGAGTCTTCAACCGCGCGCAAGAAAAGAAGCGGGCCTTATGCGGGGCGGCCGCTGCGATCGTGGGAGGAGGGACTGCGTGGGCTCTCGGCGGCCCGTCGAAGATTGTTCTCGGACTAATTGCTGGATACGTTGTCGGCGAAGCCATCGGTGTTTTCGTCTTCAAGAAGCGCGACTATCCGCCCGACATCTGGCAGGATTACAAGCTGCAGCGGGCTTCCTACATGAACTCCTTTTTGGTCCATACGGTTGTGATCCTGGCGATGGTGCTGCCGTACTACATCAGCCGGATGCTCAACCCTGTAAAACCTACCAACGTGCAGGTTGTCGATATTTCCCCATATCTCCCGCAGTTACCAGCCTCGGCCAATAAGGCCGGCGGAGGTGGCGGAGGCGGGGACCGTACGCCAAGGCCGGCATCGAAAGGCAAAGCTCCTGAATTTGCCAAGGTGCAGCTTGCACCTCCCCAAGTTGAAATGCCCAAACTGAAACCCCTCTTGCCTGTACAACCCACTTTGCTGGGGCCTCCTGAGTTGAAATTGCCCCAAATGGCCATGAACGCGCAGTGGGGTGATCCACTGCAAGGAGTTCCCGGACCGCCTTCAGCCGGACCCGGGTTCGGCGGGGGCATCGGTTCAGGGGAAGGCACCGGCATCGGTTCAGGCAAAGGCGGCGGACTGGGGCCTGGTGAAGGCGCTGGAACCGGTGGCGGCGCTTACAGCGTGGGCGGCAACGTGAGCGCGCCGATCCCTATTTATAAGCCCGAACCACCCTATTCGGAAGAGGCCCGCAAGGCCAAATACCAAGGCACTTGTGTGCTTTGGATTGTGGTGGACGCCCAGGGCAACGTCCAGCAGGCGCAGGTTGTCAAGCCTTTGGGAATGGGCCTGGATGAGAATGCGCTGCGTACGGTCAAGACGTGGAAATTCAAGCCGGCTATGCGCAATGGCGTTCCCGTGCCTGTGCGGGTAATGGTTGAGGTAAGTTTCCGTCTCTTCTGACGGCTTCCGCGCTCATTTGACCAGAATTTAAATATCAAAATCCTTGCTTCATTCTGATGGGGCAGTTGCGAATGCTCCCGTCGGCCGAAGCGTTTCCATTTGCTCGCCAAATTTCCTCGTAACCGAAGCTGATTTCCCCTAGCGCGATCACGAATTTCACCATTTCTGTCGCGTAGTGCTCCTGGAGAAAGAACCTGTGATCTCTTCTGAGAGAAAGCATCGCTTGCGACAATCATTCGACTGCATTTCTTAGAACATGCTCCAGCGCAGGATATTGAGCTGTAACCGAAGAGCGAGGCGTGTTGACTGTTCCTTGACGAACAGTGGGTCTGGAGAGATAATAAATTTGTAATAAGTAAGAGAGCGAACCGAGGCTCGCCCTGAAGCTTTCGCCGGAGGGGGCAATGACTTCAATCAGCCGAGACTCAGACATAGGGTTCGATGGCTCTTACGACGCATATTACGCCGCAAGAGTAAGCTCCTATCGCGTTCCAATCCTCAACTTTCAAATCTTATCTCCATCAGTGCAGAGCTATCAGGGTAGCGGAGACTTTTGGCATCGAGAAGTAAAAGCCTCCGTATCTGAAATCAAGGCCTCGATGTTCACTCCCAGTAATTTGAGGAATTGCCAGGTCACAGTTGTACAGGGACCTGGGCTATTTCGAAATTCTAGTTGGAGGTGATACGTATGATCGGCATGCACTTTGGGGCTTTCCTCACGTTGTTGATCGTGAGTGTGATTGGGGCTGGCGTAGTTCACTACGGCTTCCGGTATCGCTTCGTCGAGGGCATTGATGGTTTCCTCGGGAAGTGGATTGTGAGCTGGGTCGCAGCCTGGGTAGCCTCGCCCGTGATGGGCTACTGGTTCGGCAACGTCAAGATCGCCAATGTTTACCTGATCCCGGCGCTTTTGGGTGCATTTGCTGGCGCCTTTATGACGACGCTGGTCTTTAAGGCACTGGCAAAAGCAAGCGTCACCAGGATGGAAGCTACTGGCGTTACTCCAGTCTCGACGCATGAGACCAAGGAAACGAGGGCAGCGTAACAGCGAGTAATAACGGGACCGGCGGGGAAACGGGGGAGTATAGCCGTCCGCCGGTCTTGAGTTTTTTGCAGGCTGTATTCTATCTCGCCAAACGGATGGCTGGGTATACGCGATGCGACCTTGTCCCGGTAAGCAGTCGCGGCAAGCCAAAATGAAGTACTGCAAATTTCCCACAACCAACAAATTCATTTCAGCACTCCAGATCACGCGGCGGCTTCTTATGTTACTATCAGATTTCTAATGCTTTTCTAAGGCCCACGCACTAACCGCCATAAAAGAAAGGTCGTTGTGCTCAGGATAGGTATTGTTGGTCTCAGCTTGGTCGGTAAGACGACCTTGTTTCGGATTTTGACCCACGCCCAAACCGGCAAGGTTCCAGGAGGAAAACCCGAAGCTCATGTGGGTGTGGTGAAAGTTCCCGATCCGCGCCTTGACCGCCTTGCGGAGATGTTTCACCCGCAAAAAGTTATTCACGCCAGCATCGAGTACGTGGATACGCCGGCAAGCGTGATCCAGTTGGCGCGCACGGGAACGCAGGCGGCCGCCTTGAAGGAAATGAATGCGCTGGCTCACGTGGTGCGTGTTTTCGAGGATTCCACGATTCCCGTCGAGGGCGACGCGGTTGACCCGAAGCGCGATACTGAATCGGTCGAGTTGGAATTGATTCTCTCGGACCTTGCCATCGTCGAGAAGCGGCTGGAACGCCTTGATAAAGACCTTAAGAAACAAAAGAGCCCCGCCCTTGAGAAGGAACACCTGGCATTGGGAAAGGCAAAGGAAGCGCTTGAGGGCCAGAAGCCTTTGCGCGAGCTTGCGCTTAGCCCTGAGGAGGAACTCGCGCTTCGAGGGTTCACTTTCCTGTCCCTTAAGCCGATGCTTTACGTGTTGAATCTGGGCGAGAGAGATGCAGCCCGGACGGACGCGGCCGAGGAATTTGCTTTGGACACAGGGCTTAAGCAACGCCCCAAGACGGCCGTAACGGCGGTTTGCGGAAAAATTGAGGAAGAACTTTCCGAGCTTAGTGACGCCGAGTCCGCGGAATTCCTGGCCAGCTACAGCTTGAAGGAGTCGGCCATCTCCCGCTTGATCCGGTCCAGTTACCGTCTGCTGGGCTTGATCTCGTTTTTCACGGTCGGCGAAGACGAGTGCCGCGCGTGGACCATCCGCGAGGGGACGACGGCGCTCGAAGCGGCGGGAGAAATTCATTCCGATATCCAGCGAGGCTTTATCCGCGCGGAAGTCATTCCCTACGCGGACTTGATCGACGCAGGCGGCTTTGCTGAAGCCAGAACTCGCGGCACGCTCAAGCTGGAAGGCAAGGATTACATTGTCCATGACGGAGAAATCGTGCACTTCCGGCACTCCGCATAGGGCAAGCTTCCACAGGTTTTGACCCATCATCATGACACCCATTGAAATCAGCCTCATGCTCGGAGTGGCCGCCGGCGTCGCCAATCTTTTTGGCGCTTCCATCGTTTCCGCCCGGGCCTGGAGCCGGCCGTTCCTGACTTACTTCATCGCCGTGGGTTCCGGCTTCATGCTGGCCACCGCGATGACCGAGATGATCCCGGAGAGCCTGCGCCTCGCGCCCGCCGAGGGGCCGGTGCTGATCCTCGCCGGCTACCTGATCGTTCACCTGTTTGAGCACGTGTGGCCCGGCCACTTCCACTTCGGAGAAGAGACGCATCCCGAAGAGTTTCTGGACAGCCGTGTCGCTTACACGGCGCTGGGAGGACTGCTGGTTCATACTTTTCTTGGCGGTGTCGCCATCGCCTCGGGTTTCATGATTTCAAAATTGCTTGGCATGCTCATTTTCGGCGCCAGTCTCCTCCACAATATTCCCGAAGGCTTCACGATTTCCTCGGTGATGGTCACCGCAGGCAAGAGCCGGCGCAAGGGCATGGGGTCCGCCGCAGCGCTCGGTCTTTCCCGCATTGCGGGTATCCTGAGCATGGGCCTCGCGCACGGCTGGGTTGCCCTGGGCCTTTCCCTCTCGGCCGGCGCCACGCTGTATGTCGCAGCCTCGGACCTGATTCCCGAGGTGAACAAGGAACGGGGAGTAAAAATTGCTTTGGCCGTAGGGGCAGGCGTAGGCATGGTTGTGTTGCTGAAAACGTTTGTATAGAAGCACTATGTACTCCGAGCAGATTCTTGACCATTTCCATCACCCACGTAATGTTGGTGAAATTGCTGAACCGACCGCCGTCGTCGAAGCCTCGAACCCGGTTTGCGGCGACCTGATGAAGCTCTGGATCCTCGTCGAGGGCGGCAGGATCGCGGATGCAAAATTCAAGGTCGAGGGATGCATTCCGGCGGTCGCCTGCGGCTCCTGGCTTGCGGAAGCCATCAAAAGCAAGCCGGTCTCAGAACTCGCCACCCTTTCGGCGGAACAGATTGAGGCCGGGCTCGGCGGCCTGCCTCCCGCTTCCCGCCACGCAAGTGCGCTCGCCATAGCTGCTCTCCGGAAGGCGCTCGAAAAGTTGCGCCCGTAATCTGCGCCACGCTGCCTGGCGCGGCGAGCTATGCTCGCCCCTTCGCGGCGGTGATCAGGCAAGCCACGCCTGTTGCCCGCCGCCGCTACAATTGTAGCCACGCACGGCCTTGGTCGAAGGACAAGCGCGAGGCCCATTGGAAGGATGATTACCTGACCCAGTGACGATCCGGGAGCGTACCGTGTGAAGATATCTAGCCTCTCAGCCGCGACCGTTTGGTACCGGCGACGACCCGGGCCGCTTTTCTTCGGCCCTGTGTTTTCAATAACTTGGCCAGCTTCGTTTTGGCTTCGTTTTCGGTTCGTTTTTATGCTCATCCCGTGTTTTCAATAACTTAGCTAGCTTCGTTTCAGGTTCGTTTTCGGTTTGTTTTGGCTGTTTTTTCCACAGCTGTCCTTTGTTTTCAACAACTTCCTAGCTTCGTTTTGCCAAAAAAAGAATTCTTTTTTTCTGGATTTTTCGCTTTTCCCCGTTCTCTGGGGATCAAGTTGGCTGGAATTGGCCTGTTGAAATCGAAGGAGGGATCGAAAGACGTTGGAATCGGAGCAAGCATCGGTGATTCCCTTCCGGCCGGGCGGCTTGCCATAATTCCCTGCCGAAAATTGACTTATGTAGACTACACCATGCGGCCCCGAAAGTCAAGACAATTTTTCGTCTGTTCTGTAGCGGCGCGCTATGCTTGCCGAAGCCTTTTCCTTCCGTGGAGGTCCTTAAGCAGAACGAACCCATGGCCTGCGAAAAGGCCGGCTGCGAGTTGCTGCCCCGCCAATCTGCAGAACGCTTACAATGTTTTGCTCCTTCGGCTCATTCGATGTACACTCGCGCGGACGAAGAGCGGTTTTGGGCTTTTGATTTAAGTCCGAGCACCCCGGCTGCCTTGCAGGGCCTCGGGCGCGATCAGGAGGAGCAGTATGAGACTTACGAAAGGCGACATTGTGCTGGCGGCATTGTTTTATTCGTGCTCGAGCGTGTGTCTAGCGGCAAGGGCAGCTTCCGGCGCCCTAGTGTCTAATGGCCGGGCGGAGTCCGTAATTGTGGCCGGGACAGGAGAATTCAACCGCTGGGTCGCAGGCGAGTTACAACGCTATTTTGAGCGGTTCAGCGGTACACAGATTCCAATTGTTTCACCCGCCGAGGCTCGGCAGCAGGCCGGGGGACTGGCGTGGATTCTGGTGGGCAGTCCGCAGGCGAATGAATTGGTTCAACAAGCCGTCGCGAAGAGGCTGGTGAATTTCGATGGTCTCAAAAGGGATGGCTTTATCCTTAAGACCATTCGGCTGGACGGGCGGCGAGCGTTGGTGGTAGGGGGCCATGACGAAGCGGCAACCATGTACGCCGCCTATGACCTGCTGGAGCGCTACGGAGCCGTGTTTCTGCTCACCGGTGACATCTTGCCCGGGAGAAAACCCACCTGGGAACTAAGGAATTTCGATGTGCAGAGCAATCCGGCCTTCCGCCGCCGTGGCCTATTCGTTTCTTTCATCTATCCCAACCGCTCGATCATGTCGCTGGCCGATGAGCGGAAGTTCATAGACCAGATGGCGAAGTTGAAAATGAACTATTTGCAGATTTTCTGGTTTCCCTACGAGCCGTTCCTGAAGTATTCGTACAACGAAGAAGCAAAATGGATGGGGGATGTCTCGAGGAAGGAAACGGGATACATGCTATGGGCGCGCGACTTTGGTTCTCCCCTGACGTCGGAGATGCAGGTGGGCCAAGAGCATTTCAAAGAAGCGGGAGTGTATCCGCGACTCGAGCCTCCGGAGTTCCAGCACATCGGGAACAATGAAGAGGCCTTCACAACGGCCGAGCACTACCTCCATGAAGTCATCCGCTACGCGCACAGTCGGAAAATCAAGGTGTGGCTGGATGTTGACGCGACGTCCGTGGCGCCCAATCTTGCCCGTTATACCACGCGCACGCTGACACAGCCATTCAACCCCATTTTCGGTACCTTCATTTGCCCGGACAATCCGGTTTCCTGGCAACTGAACGAGAACCGCCTGAAGAGCTTGGTTAAAACCTATCCGGACGCGGACGGCTTCTTTCTTTATCTTCCTGAGGCGTATCCGGTCTGCGATCAAAGCCAGAAAGACCGGCAGTTTTATCTGAGCCTGCGGCCGCAATACCCCGGGGAGGCCGAGGCGCGCGTGGCCTTCACAGGGGATATTCCCCGGGATAACAACACCGTAGTCGACGGCAATAGCGGATCGCTCTATCTTGTTGAGAAGTTCATGCAGGCGCGGGACCAAATTGCGCCGAAGGCGAAGCTAGGGATTGGGGGCCTGGGAAGGCTATACCTGGCCCCGTATATCCAGAAGATGTTTCCCAGGTCTGTGCCCTTCAGCGACATGGAATCGCAGGCGATCTGGACGCCGACGGGCGTGCCGATGAGGATGTTCGGGGAGATGCCGGGGCGGGAGACGACGCTCAGCAATCGTATTGACGATGATTCGGACATGCTGGGGATGCAGTTCAACGTGAACCTCTACTACAAAGACGATGTTTTGAAGGGAGGGCTGAAGTACGGCCTCGCGGGTTTTGATTCGCAACTGAACCGGGCGCGAGGAACGGAGACGAATACAGAGTACATGGCGGAGGGTGAATGGAATCCGGAACTGACGCCGGAGGAATTTTACCGGGGTTACTCGCAACGGATTTTTGGAGAGAAGTCGGCGCCGGAAATGCTGAAGGCCTTCAATACGCTGGAAAAGAACGAAGAATACCTCGGATGGACCGGCCAGGGGAATTTCCCCTGCTGCGGCCCTCCGAGGGAGTTGAGTATCGCCTACTCGTATTCGAAGCAGCCGGACCCGTTTGCGGGGCCGCGTTTCCAGGGATGGCGTCCGTTCATCAGCCGGGCGCATGACCTGATCCGCGATTACACGGGAAGCATCAAGCTGCTCCAGGAAGCACTGGAAGAACTGCAGAGCGCCCAGCCGCTGGCAGCGCCTCGCTCCCAGGCGTATCTGGCCTATCTGATCAATCGCACACAAGCCTATACCATGCACCTACAAACTCTGGTCGCATGGGAGCAGGCCTATATCGACTTGGACAGCGCGTTCCAGGCCAAAGCCGAAGGGGCCAGCCAGCAGGACTTTGTGAATCGGCTGGACGGCGACCTGAAAGAATTCCGAGAGACCCAGACGAAAGCCAGAGCGATGGCTGAGAAGTTCTCGGAGATCATCGATGACCCCTCAGACTTGGGCGTACTGTACCGAATCAACATTTTTATGGTAACGGGGACGGAGTTGGTGGCCGAGTTAATGCAGGACATCGACAACTACTACCACGGGCGAGACTACGTGAAGCCGGTGGACTTCCGAAAGGTCTTCACCGAATGGCCCGTCCTGGCCTCGGTGCCCTGGCAGGCGTCCGAATACGATTCTCCGATGTAGACAGGTGCAGTCGAACAACACCAAATGGAAGGCAGAGCCCTTCCCTATTTTTGAGCCGTTAGCTGGCGGTAGGCTTCGGGGTCGTCGATATCGAGGAGGATACCGGGGTCAGGGACTTCGATAAACTCTGTGCGGTCGCGATACTTGCGGATCACGCTGTCAGCGCCTTCGTTCGGGCCAAGGGCCAAGATCTCGGTGAAGAGTTCCAGCCCGATCAGGACCGGATGGCCATGCTTGCCGCGGAATTCCGGGATCATGACAGGCTTCTCCGTGCGCCTAAAGTGTTGGATTAAGGTCTTAAACGTATTTGCTGAAATAGCTGGATGATCTACAAGGCACAGGATCACTCCGTCGAGCTCGCTTTTGGCGAGTGCACCCAGCCCGGCCTGGAGCGAAGACGTTTGCCCCAGGCGGTAATCCTGATTCACAACCACCTCGACGCCTGCAAGCTTAATGTTTTGTTTGATATATTCCGCGTGATGGCCCAGCACCGCTACGACGCACCGGATGCCGGCCTCAGACAAAGTGAAAGTAATGGTTTCAAGAAATGATCGCCCCTTATAGGTAAGCAAGGCCTTATCGTAGCCCATACGCGAAGATTCGCCAGCCGCAAGGACCAAGCCAGCGATATTGGGCGGTGAGGACGCTGCCCCTACAGATTCAGAATCTGCGCTCATGAGCTTTGCTGGACTTTTGGCTTATAGGCGAGCGAAGGAACCGAGGGCAAGGCATTCCGCCGCACCGCAATCATTTCCGCAACGACCGCGACAGCGATTTCCTCCGGAGTCAGCGCGCCAATCCCGAGGCCAACGGGAGAGTGAACCCGCTCCATGTGATCGAGCGGAACGCCTTCGTTCTCAAGGATCTTCGAGAACTCGATAAACTTCCGCTTGCTGCCGATCATCCCGATGTAGCGCGCCGGGGTTTTCAAAGCTTCGCGGAGGCAGATCAGGTCGCCGTTGTGCCCCCGAGTGGCGATGACCACGTAGGAATGCTCATTGAGCTTGAGGCTGGGAAAGATTTCCTCCCAGGGCCCGGCGTGGGTTTCCGCGGCTTCCGGGAAACGTTCCGGGTTGGCGAAGGCCGCGCGGTCATCGGAGATAATCGTCTCGAATCCCGCCATCGTGGCGATTTTTGAGATATAGAGTGCGACGTGCCCGGCTCCAAACAGGTAAAGCGTCGGAGCGCTTAAAATCGGTTCGATAAAGATGTCGAGCGAGCCGCCGCAGACGAGTCCGGTGTCATACTCGGGCTTGGCGTTCAGATTAAAATGAAGGCGCCGGGACTTCTCTTCACGCATCACATCCTGCGCCACCGACCACACCTCAGCCTCGACGCAGCCGCCGCCCACCGTTCCCACAATCGTGCCGTCGTCTCGAATCAGGATCTTGGAACTTTCATAGCTGGGGATCGAGCCTTGCGTTTCAATGATAGTGGCGAGCGCCCCTTTGCGCCCTTCTTTCCGCAGTTTGACGATTTCCGCGAAGACGTCGCTCATGGCGAATAGGTTTAGGTTAAACTCGACACCTGTGGTTGTCAATTGCGGCAGATTCGGGCGCGCGCAGCCTTGTCCACGGGCTGCGAGGACATAGGAGGCGGGGGCTACGATTATTTCAAAGAGCTCACGCGAAAGCGCAAAGCCACAAAGTGGCGCAAAGAAACTAAAGCAGTTTTTCCCTGGCGCCTTGGCGTGAGGGGATTTAGTTTTTTTTAAGGAGGATTCGGGAAATGAAAGCGGTTCGATTCCATGAGCACGGCGGGTTGGAGGTTTTGAAATACGAGGACGCACCGGAGCCTAAGATTAATCCGAACGAGGTGCTGGTCAGGGTCAAAGCGTGCGCGCTGAACCATCTTGATTTGTGGCTGCGCGCCGGAGTGCGGGCCTGGCGACTGCCCATGCCGCATATCGTGGGCAGTGACATCGCGGGCGAAGTGGCGGAAGTCGGATCGCTGGTGGCGCGCTTCAAGCCGGGCGACCGGGTGCTGCTGGCGCCGGGAATCAGTTGCGGGCAATGCGAGGAGTGCTGGAGGGGGCTCGATAGCGCCTGCCGCAGCTACACGCTGTTTGGCGTCATGGTGGATGGCGGCTACGCCGAATACGTCAAATCCCCTGAGGCGAACGTGATCCCGATTCCGGGCGACCTGAATTTTGATGAGGCGGCCGCGGTGCCCCTGGTGTTTCTGACGGCATGGCACATGCTGTTCACGCGGGCCAAACTCCGACCGGGCGAAGACGTTCTGGTGGTGGGAGCCGGTTCCGGCGTGGGCAGCGCGGCCATCCAGATTGCGAAGCTGGCCGGAACTCGCGTCATCACCGTGGCGGGGACCGATGAGAAACTTGCCAAGGCGCGAGCGCTTGGGGCGGACGCGGGGATCAATCACCGGAAGCAGTCGATCGCCGAAGAAGTCCGGCGGCTGACGGCGAAGCGCGGTGTGGACGTGATCGTGGAACACGTGGGCGCGGCGGTGTGGGAAGATTGCTTTGAGTCACTTGCGACTTACGGGCGGCTGGTCACCTGCGGCGTGACGTCGGGCGCAGAAGTAAAGCTGAATGTCCAGGCGCTGTTTGGCCGGCAGCGAACCATTCTGGGCTCCTTTATGGGCGGCAAGGGAGAATTGATGGAGGTGCTCAAGCTGATCGGCGAGCGGAAATTGAAGCCGGTCATCGATTCCGTTTTCCCGCTGGCCGAAGCTGCGCAGGCACAAAAGAAAATGGAAAGCAGGGATTTCTTTGGAAAGATTCTCCTCCATCCATGAAAAATTCGAAAGACAACAATATCTTCTCGCAAAGACGCCAAGGCGCAACAGAACGTGGAACGGAGCCCGCCGTGGCCTCCGCGCCTTCCAAAGCTTTAACACAGAGCGCACGGAGAATCTCCGTGACCTTTGTGTTGATGCTTTTGGACCCCGGTCCAAGCGGAGTGCAACGAGCAGCTCAGTAACCTCTTTAATGTCACGATCCTGAGGGATGGCATCCGCCGGTTTATCAACGGAAAAATCTGAAAATCGACGAGGTGGCGCTACACTGTCCGCCCTGCTGCTTAACCCCCTCGGCGCAGGTAGGCTGAAATCAGGATCACGACCATGGCCAGCGCGAAAGCAACGGAAAGCCAGAGCTGGCGCCGCTCGCGGAACTTCCTTAAGATCCCGAGAGGGATGGTGAGCAACAACACGATAGCAAAAACTACCAGCGCGAGGACAATCTTGATGCTCAGAAATTTCCAGTAAGGGCCCCAAGGTACAAACCAGACCAGCCTGACATTGTACAAGCCTGAGGCAAGCAACAGAAAAATCACGCTCCACGTCACCCAGCGGAACCTTCCCAAAACAAACTTCATCAACAGGTCACGTTGCTCGTCATTGAGGACTCCCACTGAAGGGAAAAGGACGAAGAGCATAAATCCCATTCCGCCGACGCCAACGACGGCGGCGCTCACGTGAACCCATTGGGCGAATGTAGCCATGTGCGCTTTCTTTAGGTTTGCCTTCCTTTCCGTGATCTGGAATGTGAACTTGTGCTCGATGCAAAAAGTCGGAGCCAGAAAAGGCAAAAAAAAACGCCCTCTGGGATTCGTCAGTGTCCACGCGCTGAGGAATCGCTGGATTTAAAGAGACAAGAACCGTGGACTAAGAATGCTCACTGGCTAACTGGTCGATTTGCCGCGCGAGGTCAAAATCCTTTTGCGTGATGCCACCCTCACTGTGAGTTGAGAGCGAAATCGCCACGATGTTGTAATTAATGGTGATATCAGGATGGTGCGCCTCTTTTTCGGCAACCGCGGCAATCTTGTTGACCAGATTAATGGCAGGCATAAACGATTTCAGTGTGTACTTCTTGTGCAAGGCCTTACCCATGTGAGACCAGCCTTGCATGTCCTTTAGCTTTTGCTGGATTTCAACCTTGCTGAGTGCTGCCACAATGCCTCCTTTCGCCTCGTTCGCTGGAGCTTCTGATCCGCGCTGCTTCGTTTGGAAACCGCGACTGAGCGCGTGTTTCCGAAATGAAATCCCTTGTCCTAATCCAGATTATCACGGACTGCTAAGTCCTACGTTTCCGAAATCCCCCGGGTTCGGCCCGCGCGTCCGAGTATAGAAAGCCTCTCAAGACAAGTCAACCACGCCTTCCTGCCCTGGCTCAGATTACCGGGAAATGCCGCAGTTCCATTGGTAAAGCCGCAGGCTGCCGAAATGCAAGAACTGCAGGTCGTGTACCCAAGCTCAGGCGATCAGGATACAATACCAAGTGCGATGTTCCACGAAATTCTTCCGGTTGGCATGCTGGCGTGTAACTGCTCCGTGGTGGGCGATGACCAGACGAAAGAGGCAATCGTTATTGATCCCGGCGATGAGGTTGAGCGGGTGCAGGAAATCCTGGCGAAAAACAGCCTCAGAGTGAAGTACATCATTGCCACGCACGCGCACATCGACCACGTGGGCGGCCTTAAAAAGCTCCATGACGTGACGGGGGCACCGGTGCTGATGCACGAAGCTGATTTGCCCTTATATCAGAACCTGGCCAGCCAGGCAGCGTGGCTGGGAGTGGAACCGCCGGGCCTCGTCGAGGTGGATCAGTTCTTGCGGGAGGGCGACCGCTTGCAGTGGGGATCCCTTTCGCTTGAAATCCTGCACACGCCGGGTCACTCGCCCGGCAGCCTCTCGCTGCACGTTCCTGGCGACAATGCCAGGATTTTTGCCGGTGACACTTTATTTCAGGGCAGCGTTGGCCGATGGGACCTTTGGGGCGGCTCGGAAGAGCAACTGTTGAGGTCGATCCGCGAAAAGCTTCTGCGCTTTGCGGACGAAACGCCGGTTTTCCCTGGACACGGCCCAAGTACCACCATCGGCCAGGAGCGCGAAACCAACCCTTTCCTGCGCGGACGATAACATTTAACAGCCAGCAGAATTTGCGCCGCTCGCGGGCTGCTGAAAAACACGCCCGTCATGACAAGCGGAAGGCTCAGGATAACGTTGAGCAAAGTTTTTTGAGCAGACCATGAGGAAAGGCGCAAGGTTTTGAAGTGTCCAGGCGGAAAGCTCACAGGCGCCTGCCGCTACTTTACCAGGGGCAGCATTGCCTTGAACTCAGCAGTACCGCTCCTTCTGAGCAACTCAAAGATCATCATTTCAGTGGAGCTGATGATCGCTCCGGCGCGCGCCATGCGGTCGAGCCCGATCTGCCGGTTCTCGGTGGTTCGTGACGATGTAGCGTCTGCGGCCACGTGAACCGTGTAGCCGGCCTCAAGCGCGCCAAGAACGGTTTGGGTGACGCAAACGTGTGACTCAACCCCGGCTATCAGCAATGTGGTGCAATTCGGTGCGGCCTCCTTGAAAGCCTGCGGAAAGTTCTCATCTCCGAAGCAGCCAAAACTGATCTTGTCCAGCGTCACAAGGCCGGGGATGGCGCAGGCTACCTCCGGCACGACCGGGCCCAGCCCGTGCGCGTACTGAGTGGTCAGAACAGCCGGAATTGAAAGGACTTGGCTGGCCCGAAGCAAGAGGATGGTATTTTTGATTACCCGATCGGCATCGAAGATGGCCGGCATCAGTCTCGCCTGGAAGTCGATCGCCAGGAGCGCAACGGACTTCCGGTCCAGAAGTTGTTTGGCGTATTGTTGGGTCATCAGAATCCTTTCTGAAAAGTACAACTCGCAAATTCAACGAAAAATTATAACAAATGCCACATAACCCATATTCCGAATGTTCGGTCGGCAGCCCGCTCTGATTTTGTGTATGATGGGCAGCTTGCAAGGAAATGTCCGGGTTCCAACGAAGGAGGACGGCGCAACGATGGCAAATTCAGGAAAGAAAAACGGGCGCAAAAGAGGAAGACGTAAGTTTTTGAAGACCATGACACTCGGGGCGGGAACGCTGGCGCTGCCGATTAAATCCGGAGTGGCAAGCTCCTCCTTCGAAAAGTCCCCGTCCGAGAGACCTGCGGAACGGGAACGAATAACCTATCCTCGGGTGTTTCAAGGAGCGCAGCGCAAGTTAATAGGGTTTCCATTAGGCGGCGTCGGCGCGGGCAGCGTCAATCTTGGAGGACGGGGGCAGCTTCGAGATTGGTGGGTTTTCAATCGACCGGATAAAGGAAGATCACCGGAATACGCTTTCCCCTCGATTTGGGTCGAGAGCGGAAATCGAAGGCCCGTCGTGCGCGTGCTGGAAGCCCGGATCATGCCTCCCTACGAGCGGAATTCGAGTGACTTGGGCTCGGCCAACGTTCCGGGGCTGCCCCGGCTTAGAACGTGCAAGTTCACGGGCGAATATCCCATGGCTCGAATCGACTTTGAAGACCCGGAACTGCCGGTGCAGGTGATGTTGGAAGCGTTTACTCCTTTTATTCCGCTCGACCCCGATGACTCCGGATTGCCCCTTGCCGTGCTCCGTTATCGTGTTTCGAACCCAAGCGCTTCAAGCGCCAAGGTTGCGATCGCCTATACAATCGAGAATCCCATTGGCCAGGAAAGGAACGGAGGCCCCGGGGCGTCACCGGGCCAGGGCCGGCAAAATGACTATCGCAAAGGCGAGGGAGTGGAAGGGTTGCTGATGCGAAACTCATTCCTGGCCCCAACCGACCCGCAAGCCGGCACACTGGCGCTCACGCTTGTGGGCGTCCAGGGCGGACAAGTAACTTACCTGCGAGGCTGGCCGACGGCTCGATGGTGGGAGAGCGCCCTGCTCTTTTGGGATGACTTTTCCAAGGACGGCCGGTTGGGTCCCGAAGTTGCGGCGCACACTTCGATCGGCTCGCTTTGCCTCTATCGGGAAATTCCGGCTCATGGAAAGGCCGAGTATACGTTCTTGCTGACCTGGCATTTTCCTAACCGGACTCCGAAGCGCTGCGGGTGGCTGGCGCCCAAAGGCCATGAAAATGACGTGATTGGGAATTACTACTGCACTCGATTCAAAGACGCCTGGGAAGTTGCTCAATACGCTTCTGCGCACCTTCCGACGCTGGAAGCACGCACGCGCAAGTTCCTATCCGCAATTCGAAATACGACGCTGCCGGATGCGGCGAAAGACGCGGCAATGGCAAACCTTTCCACCCTTGTTACGCCGACTTGTTTCAGGACCAGCGATGGGGCTTTTCACGGCTTTGAAGGTTGCAATGATCACGCGGGATGCTGTTTTGGAAGCTGCACTCACGTCTACGCCTATGAACCCACGACGGCCCATGTCTTCCCTTCCTTCTCCCGTTCGTTTCGTGAGCAGCAATTCGGGTTCTGCACCGACGCCGAGGGGTTGATGGACTTTCGGGAGTTGCTGCCTTACGGCATCGAGCATTTGGGGGTGGCGGCCGCCGACGGCCAAATGGCCTGTATCGTAAAGCTCTATCTCGACTGGCGCCTCTCCGGTGATACGGACTGGCTTCGGCGCCTTTGGCCGACGGCCAAGCGGGCCCTTCAATTTGCGTGGATCAAGGGCGGCTGGGATGCCAACCGCGACGGAGTGATGGAAGGGGTCCAGCATAACACCTATGACGTGGAATTTTTCGGGCCTAATCCCTTCTGCGGGATCTGGTATTTGGGCGCGCTGCGTGCCGGCGAAGAGATGGCGCGGGCAGTAGGCGACACCAGCGCTGCCGATGAATATCGTCGCTTGTTCCGTCGCGGGAGCGAGTGGATCGACGCCAATCTGTTTAATGGTGAGTTTTACATCCAGAAAGTCACGCCGATTCCGAAGGACCAGATCGCAAAGGGACTGCAGGCCGGCATGGCCGCCACGGATACCGAACATCCTATCTTTCAAGTCGGTGATGGCTGTTTGACGGACCAGCTTATGGGACAGTACTTTGCGCAAGTGGCCGGACTGGGCCTGCTGGTGGATCGCGACCACATTCACCAAGCTTTGCGCGCAATTTACAAATACAACTACAAACGCACTTTGGCAAACCACGCCTGTGTCGAGCGGGTCTATGCCCTGAACGACGAAGCCGGCCTGGTCATTTGCGAATATCCCCATGGCCCGCGGCCGCAAACTCCGTTCCCTTACTTTGCGGAAGTCTGGAGCGGGGTTGAGTATGCGGCGGCGGCCTTGATGATTTACATGGGAATGGTTTCAGAAGGCGTGGAAGTTGTCGAAAGCGTGCGGCGGCGTTTTGACGGCGAGAATCGGAATCCCTGGAATGAGACGGAGTGCGGGTATCACTACGCGCGGCCGATGGCCGGCTGGGCGCCCCTGCTCGCGCTCAGCGGCTTCCGGTATCATGCATCTGAGAAAAGCCTGGTTGCTCAACCGGCCATCGAGCGCGCAAACTTCTCATCTTTCTGGTCTACGGGAACGGCCTGGGGCAACTTCTCCCAGCAGCATCAGGGAGGCAGAACGAAGTTCACGCTTGCGGTGACAGAGGGGAAACTGACATTCCGCACGGTTAAACTCAGAAGCGCGAAAGCAGGCAAAGGTGCGCCCGCCAGCGAGTTGGGGTCCAGGTCACCTTCTTACGAGCTCCGGCGGAGCGGAGAGGATGTCACCTTCATCTTTAAGCCTGAGGTTACTCTCGCAGCCAATGACCAGCTTGTCTTGACGCTCTGATAAACTATAGTCGGCGCAGGAAGCAGATTCTGGCCGAGCGCGTTAGGGGATGTCTTCACCTTTGCATAAAAGCAGCGTTCAATGTCGGCAAGACGTACAATGTGGTCTCTGGCGCTGAATGCGGCGCTTTTATTGCCATTTTGGTCTAATCGGCGAATAATAAGAAGTTGAGAGAATTGCCGGCCCAGGCTTACCGAGGGGCGCAGCAAGGAGACGACCGGGACCTCTTCATTCTGAGTGAAGCGAAGCACCTGAGTTGTTGAGCAATTAATAACTAACGAGGTTCTTTCTTTGCTGCACTCAGGAATGCCTGCCGTACCTGCGGATGACGCCGGGAAGGAAACTCTCAATAAACGGGTAGAACCTTGAAACGTCGGATGGACTTGGAGGAGAAACGATGTGGGAGTATGACCAGCAAATGAAGTTAAAGATTGGCTTGGCGGAGATGCTGAAAGGCGGAGTGATCATGGACGTCACCACCGCCGAGCAGGCCAAAATCGCCGAGGAAGCGGGCGCGTGCGCAGTGATGGCGCTGGAGCGCGTGCCGGCGGATATCCGCAAAGAAGGCGGCGTGGCGCGCATGGCATCGATCAAGATCATCAAGGAAATTATGAACGCGGTCACGATTCCGGTGATGGCCAAAGCGCGGATCGGCCATTTTGCTGAAGCGCAGGTGCTCGAATCCGTCGGGGTGGACTACATCGACGAGAGCGAGGTGCTGACCCCGGCCGACGAAGAACACCACATCCACAAGTGGCCGTTCAAGGCGCCCTTCGTATGCGGCGCGCGCAACCTGGGCGAGGCCTTGAGAAGAATCGGCGAAGGCGCGGCCATGATCCGCACGAAAGGCGAGGCGGGCTCCGGCGACATCGTGGAAGCCGTTCGTCACCTGCGCGCCATCACGGGCGAGATGCGCCTGCTGACCACGCTGCGCGAAGAGGAGTTGATGGCCAAGGCCAAAGAACTCGGTGCGCCGTTCGACCTTGTCAAATGGGTTGCCCAGAACGGCAAACTGCCGGTGCCCAATTTCTCTGCTGGGGGCATTGCAACGCCGGCGGATGCTTCGCTCGTCATGCAACTCGGCGCGGAGGCAGTCTTCGTTGGGTCAGGGATTTTCAAGTCCTCGGATCCGCCGAAACGCGCCAAGGCCATCGTTCGCGCTACGACCCATTACAATGAACCATCCGTCATCGCCGAGTGCTCGGAAGAATTGGGCGAGGCCATGCGCGGCATCGACGTCTCCAAGCTTGACCCGAAAGAGATGCTGCAAACGCGGGGATGGTAGATTGGTGCAGGAAATCGGCCGCTCAGAAATATTCCGTTCGGCAACGAGTGGCTGATCGATGCGTTGCCGGAACAAGCAGCGTGGGACGATGTCATCCATGACCTCCATGTGAAACAAGAGCTCCACAAGGCGCTGGACGAAGCCACCGCCGGCAAAGTGGTTTCACATGAGACTGCAGAACAAGAGCCGAGCTCAGAATGAGGGAAATCGGGTGGACGGTTTCCGCCGTCAGCGATGTAAAAGGCCTCAGCGACTTTATTGGTGACGATTCGCTGTCCGGCTCGGCGCGCCTCGTTTGAAGGCTCAAGAAGCAAGATGACCGTACCCGCTCGGAGAGGATCAGCAGAGTAGAGGATGAGGTCCCGCGCGATCCTGTCACAGGCTAACCTGCTTCGCGCGAAACGCACAAGGCCGCGCCACGGTACCGGAAAATCGGAGAAAGGCAGCGCACGATTGACCCGCAATATCCCATTGGAAAATTCCAGCCGTCGAAGAAAATCTCGGACGATGACCAGCAGACGTTCATCACTGAGATTGAGGAAGCGCCGGCGAAGTTGCGGTCGGCGGTCGCGGGCTTTATGTGATTCAGCCGCCCGTGAGAGCGCCGCGACATCATAAGTATTCGATTTCATTTATCAATTAAGGAGGGATCATGCCGGTTCGAAAAGCAGAAGCAGAATGGGAAGGAAGTCTTCTGGAGGGCAGCGGGCATATGAAGATGGGGACAGGCGCCTATGACGGCCCTTACTCCTTCAAGTCCCGCATGGAGAACGGTACGGGAACCAATCCCGAGGAACTGATTGCCGCCGCCCACGCGGGCTGCTTCTCAATGGCATTTTCGGCGGGGCTTGGCAAGGCTGGGTTTACGCCCACGCGAGTTCACACCACGGCCGCAGTCCACTTTGACAAGGTGGGCGACGGTTTTGCCATTACCGGCATTGATCTCTCGATGGAAGCTGAAGTACCGGGTATTGATGACGCAAAGTTTCAGGAAATGGCTGAAGCCGCCAAGCAGGGCTGCCCGGTCTCCAAGGCCCTTGCCGGAACAAGCATCAACCTGCAGGCGAAGCTGCTGAAGTAACTGCTGGTCTTGCCGGTTGCGCAGCTCTCCCCATAGGCGGCGAGGGATACGACCAGTCGGCAGGTTTTCGCAGGAGTGATTAAGCCGATGGCGGGAGTGATGCGAGGTGCCCTGTTGTGGGCGTCTCGAAATCGCTGGTTGCGTAAGCGTGTGCCCCGCTATCGGTTCGTCCGCCGAACGGTGACGCGCTTCATGCCCGGCGAACAAATTCAGGATGCTCTTGCCGCCGCGCGGTTGTTAGAAGGTCAGGGCCTTGGAACCGTCCTGACGCATCTGGGTGAAGATGTTGCTGACCCGGCGGAAGCCGATGCCGTCACGCGGCATTATGCTGGGGCCCTTGGGCGGATCAGGTCGGCGGGGCTCAACTCCACTTTATCTGTCAAGCTGACGCATCTCGGTCTGGGCTTAAGCCTGCAGCTTTGTCAGGCCAACCTGGAAAGAATTCTTCAACAGAGCAACTCAAAGGATACTGTGTGGATTGATATGGAAGCGAGCCCTTACGTGGACGCAACGCTCGATTTGTACCGGCGCGTCCGCCGGACTTACGCCAACGTGGGTGTTTGCCTGCAATCGTATCTCTACCGCACGGCGGATGACCTGGCTTCCCTGCTTCCACTCGGCCCTGCCATTCGGCTGGTCAAGGGCGCGTACCTTGAGGCTCGGGACCGGGCCTTTCCGCGCAAAAGAGACGTGGATGAGAACTTCTTCGTCCTCGCCCAAACGCTGTTCGGTTCGGAAGCTCAAAGCGCCGGCACGCGGACGGTCATTGCAACGCACGACAGGAAGCTTATTCGCCGGATCGAGGACTTGGCACGCTCGCGGGGCTTGACGCGAGAACATTTTCAGTTTCAGATGCTATATGGGATCCAGCGCCAGGAGCAGCTTCGCCTTGCGAAGGATGGATGGCAATCTTCAGTGCTGATTTCTTACGGGACTTACTGGTTTCCGTGGTTCATGAGGCGTCTTGCCGAGCGGCCCGCCAACCTTGCCTTTCTGGCACGTAATTTGATCAGCGGTTAGACGCCGCTTGCCTGCAGGGGGACATTGGAATAACCATCATGGAAACGAAGAGCAACAAAGTTGTCGGAATACTTGCCGTGCAGGGCGACTTTGCGATGCATGCGAAAATGCTTTCGCGCATCGGCGCGCCCTGGAAACTTATAAAGCATGTCGAAGACCTTGTCGAAGTCGACGGGCTCATTATTCCGGGTGGGGAAACCACCACGATGCTGAAATTTCTCGGCCGGGGTGTCGGTGAGAAGCTGAAAGAGTTTGCCCGACAGGGGAAGCCCGTTTTCGGGACGTGCGCCGGTGCGATTCTGCTGGCGAAAGAAGTACTGAACCCTGCGCAAGAAAGTCTTGGCCTCATCGACATCTCCATTGAGCGCAATGCCTACGGCCGGCAGGTGGATAGCGCGGTGCGCCGGGGAGAATGCCCCTCGCTTTCTGAGCATCTTCACCC
>JAMCXS010000025.1 GCA_023474345.1 Acidobacteriota bacterium
TCGCTCGAAGAGCCGAGAGACCAATGACCTTTCGGCACTGGCGAGCGTTGAGACCATACGGCCTCGTAGCTCTCCCGTGCCCGAATATCCCAAAACAGGAGGAGAGCTATGACGAACGGTCAAAACGGGGCAGCCCGCGTGCTCGCCCTCGAAATCAATCGCAACGGAGAGGTAAGGAAGAAATTGAATCCACTCGACCGGGAACACGAACTGACGAACACCCTTCTCCACGGGCTCTACCCTGGCATCGCTGTCGCCACGGTGGATGTCCCGCAGGAGGAACTCTCGCCTTTCGAGCGCGCAACGGTTGAACAGGCGCTCGTGAAGCTTGAGTGGGAAAAACAGAAGTTCGCCTTGATCGGTGCAAGCGGATCGGCGAAGAACGGAAAGTTTTACGCCGTCGAGCCCAAGCACGAGCGGGAAATCGCTTTGCGCTTTGGAAGCTGGCCCGAAGCGGCAATGACCTACTTTGGCATCCTGGTTTCAGATTGCATCGTTCGCATCGAGAAATCAGATTGCCGGCTCCTTGTCGTCGAAGACCATGAACTTGGAACAAACGACTGCCGGGGCTGGATTTCAGAGTCGCTTTTCCGCGAATTGCAGGCTGCTCATAAGGCAAACCTGCTTGAGCGGGAGATCGAGCGCCTTCGAAGAATCCACCCCAACCTTCCTGAAATCGAGATCACACGGTCGGCAGAAAGGACCGTCCGCCGCCATGTGATCCCGCCTCAAGCCTTCTACCAGTTCCGCCTCGCCTTCGAGCGAACGCAAGCCAAAGGCTCGTTCAAGGTGATGCCGGATGGGGTAGCCGAAAAGGTCGATGCCGACATTATCCTGCCGGCATCCTCAGTCAAACCGGAATATAAGGGCAAACCGGCGATCATCAGATGGCTTACCGGTTCGGCCCGCACATTCCGCGGCCCGGTGGTTTTAGGCATCCGCGAAGTCTCACGGAACCTGGAATTCCGGGCAAGCTACACGCTGGTGGAGCACGCCCCGGCCGATTCGATTGAGCTTGAGATCAAGCCCTACGCGCTCAACGAAATCGAAAAAGTTCGAGCGGCGTTCGAAGGGCGGAACTTTGAAGCCCTGTTCGAGCTGCTCGGTACGTCGGAAGCTCAGGCTGTGATCGGTGAAGATGACGACCAAAGCCTCGACTCCGAACACACCGGCATTGAGCACACGATTGTGGAAGCTGTACTCAAAGCCGACCCCTCGGGCTACATGCTCAAACATCCCTGGATCCACTCGCAGCTTGATCGCCTCTTGACCCGTTGGGCCTACAAGGTGTCAACCGCGGGAGGCCTGCGTCTGCCGGCATTCGCGCTAGCCGACGACGGCTTTCTGGTAGAGCACCACGGGGAGATCATTTCCGGCTCAGACTGGATTCCACCGGACCACGGTTTGGTCAGCTTGGCCTCGAACCGGATGCTTTCGGTACGTTATCCGATTCGGACCAAGGAAGACCTCCTACCCATTTCGCGGCTCACGGTCGAAGATACGCTTGCTCTCCTCGTGGACCAGCTTCGCAAGGCCGGCTCCACGATGACGCGGCAAGAAGCTCTCGACCAAATCGTTGAACCACAACTTCGCTTGCGCGGAACCTTCACGATGCACTCAGGAACTGCCCGGCGGAACGGCGGGGACTACGACTTCGACTATATTTGCGTGGTCGAATCCGAGAAATCCCCCCGCTGGGTGGACGACCGATTCAATTACAAGGAGCGCCTTTCGAACCAGAAACAGAAACTCTCGAAGAAGCGCTCACCGTGGTGGAACTTGCCCCAGGTTGCTGTCATGGCCGCCAAAGGCAACTCCATTGGCACGATCACGGACCTCAAGACCAGCGCGATGGCGGCTGGCCGTTCGGACCTCGCCGAAGAGCTGGCCTTTCAACTTCAAGCGGCCCTCGACCAGTTGAAACACGGCACCGAGCCTGACCGAGAGCGGATTGCCGCGATCCGGAAGGAAGTCGGCTCTGCGGCGCCTTGGCTCAAGTGCAAGTTGGCCAGGCGCATCGACGAGCTGCCGCTTCACTTCGACGGCCTCGCAGCAAGCGACGTCGTCGGCGAGCTCTACAACTCCGTCAGGAAGGAAATCCATTCCTTCCTCTCGAAAGAAGAAACCCTTCCTCTTTCATCCTTCGGCGGACTAGTCGCCGGGGGCGGGTTCACAGAAGCGATGTTTGGAGAAGTCACCAAACTCAACCGGATTTACGCTCGCATGTTGGGGCGTATCCGGAAGAAACATGAAGCCTACGAGCAAGCCGCGAAGGAGGCTGAAGCTGAATTCGAACGCGTGAAGGACAACGCTCGAAAACGGAAAGAAGCCATCTTCAGGCTCAAACAGGCGAGAGCGGCGCTTCGTCTTTACGAACGGGAGAAGTCACGTGAGGAGATGAAATGTGTCATCTCGCTTGTCCGCAAGTGGGCTGAGAAGAAGACCGAAAACCGGCGCGGCTGGCTTCAGGCCTTGCACTCGAAGGTCTGCCAGGGCCAGGGAGTCGGCTCGATTGTGTTCTACGCCTTCCCACAAGAACTGGTGGATGGGATCGTGGAACGCACGGGGGGGAGGCCCATCATGGTTCGCGTTCCCGACTTGGCCGAGGGAGAAGTCGAAATCGGCCAGGACGGGGAGGTGTTCCTGGTGAGCCGGTTTGAAGGTCCTGACGGCGAGCCCCATGAAAGGCGCATCCTCTATTTCCGCATCACTGAGGACGGCAACCTTTACATGGACTCGAAGGATGGACGGCCGGTTTTGCTCGAAAAGGTGCGGCCGTTCAAGGTCATTCCCGGCCAAAGCGAAATCCGAGACGGCATGCTGGTCCTGCCCGGTACTGCCCAGCGGCCCGCGGTCCCGGTGCGTAAGGCCAACTGATGCACTTCATCCAGGGGGCTCAGAAATGAGCCTCCTGGGACTTTTAACGAATGAAAGCGAGGAACAAAACATGGTGCGTTCTCTGATCGGATTACTTCTTCTCACTGTCGCAGCCCCGTCATGGGCGCAAAGGATCGTGACCGAAGCGCAGAATCCAAGTCAGGTTATTCAGGTCCACACCGCCCTCAATCACCTTACGGTCATCGAGGCCGGTGAGCCTGTGGTCACCGTCGCAACAGGCAGTGATGCGTTCAAGGTCGAATGGCGAGGGAACATGGTCTTTGTCGAACCGACAGAGCCGAACCAGTCAACGAACCTTTTCATTTGGACACGATCGGGCCGTCTCAATTATGAACTCGATCCCGCCGGGCCTGTCGGGGCCATGGACTTCGCGATTGACCATCCATCACCCGTGACGGTCCACGATAAGTCAGAGGCGGCAACCCCACGGCGAGAGTTAAAGAATATGACTGGAGACGCGGCGACCGACTTCTCCGAAATGGACTCTCTGCTGCGCGCCCAGCCTGTGCGCGACGAACAACTGCGGCCCGCCGCCGATCGCGTGAATATCTCGGTCGATGATGTTTTCGAACAGAATGATACCCTCTACATCCGGTATGAAATTTTCAATAACACGCGTGGAGCCTATTTGCCCACCAAGCCTAAGGTGCTGCTTTTACGCGGAGTCCGCTCATCCCAGTCTCTGGTGGGTCGGGTGGATACGCAGTTGAGCGAGCGGGAGGCAGAGCGATTGAGGGTTAAAGCTTCGGCATTATTGCAAGTGGTCGATGCCAAGTTGCGGTCTGCGAATCTCTCCCCTGGCCAGGATACATTGGGAGTTATTTCAGTGAGGTTCACACCCAATCCCTCATCGCCCCACGTGATTCGGATCGAATTCCCTTCCGACGGCCGAGGTGCGGTGGCGGCGACGCTTGTCCTATAGCAAAAGGTGTTCGGGACGATGAAACCACAACGGATTCAGAAGATGAAAAGTCACCAATCGAATTCGCGCGATCTCTTTGAGAGATATTTCAAGTCCCGGCCAGACATTGGCTTCGGAAAACTGGTGCTCGATATCGCCCTTGAACCCCGCAACCCCTTAAAGCCCTGGGAGCCGCGCAGGGTGAAGAAAGGTTTTGCCGCGGCCGTGTTGTTCCTATTGATTACCTGCGCATGGTTTGGGTACTTCAGCCTGGCGAGGTGAAGGGATGTTTGGAGCCAACGAAAGAGACATCGACTCTGCCCTACGGTTTATCGTCCTTTTTTGCATGATGTCCGGGCTACTGCTGTGGTCTTCATTCCTTATCTGTAAGGATATCTTCCTCGCCCTATACCCCACGATCGTCGGTCCCTACTGTACCAAATATTCACGGATTCCTGCGCAAAATTGGGGTCTAGCGGCCACACAGTTAGTTCCGATCTTCCTGGCGCTTCTCGCCGTTATCATCGCATTCCTTTTGGAGTTGTCATGAAACCTGCTTGGGATACACCTCGCAGTTCTCCGCCGCTTGATATCGGCCCTGAAATCCTGTTTGTTTTTGGCTTCGTCGGCCTCTTGCTTATCCTTTATTATGTCGGCACCCGCGCCTTGTATCTCACCAGCTCCCAGATGATTGAGATTTGCGGGGGCGTGATCCTCTTCGGCCTCGGCGGGTACTTGGCGATTTGGTTTCCTGCGACCGCAAAGTCCCGGCGAGAGAATCAGTGGCCCCATCCGCCCTTCGTGCCAAAGCCCATTCCCGACATGAAGCACTGCAAAAAAGCCTGGGCCAAGAACTCTGTCGTCCTCGGCTATGACGTTCACGGCCGGCCCTTTCTATGGCCCGATCGCATTCGGGTGATGCAGGGCATCGTCCTCGGCATGACGGGCACCGGGAAGACCACGCTCCTCAAAAACATCATCAGCCAGGACCTCGCCCGAACCATCGAGACGCCGGACGGCTCGCGTCAGATTCCGATGGTCATCTTTGATGGCAAGGGCGACATGGAATTCTTTTACGACCTCTTGCCCTACATCCACCACGCCGGGCGGATGCACCAACTGCGCGTCCTCAATCCCGCCCGCCCGGACATTTCATTCCTGTATAACCCCTTCCACTGCTCGCACGAAGACTACATGGCCGTGGTCAATATGGTCTTCGGCTCCTTCAACCTTCACGACGAATTCTTCGCCAAGCACCAGCTAAATTACCTGGCCGACATCGTCCGCGTGCTGGTCTACACCGGGGTGAAGTTCAATTTCTACGACGTTCTGGTGATGGCGCTCGATGAAGAAGTCCTGAAGGAGCAGGTGAACAAGGCGCGGAATCTAATCACCTGCGACTCTTCAGTCTCATCCCAGCGCCGGCTCAACTTCGAGATGTCGGTCAAAAACCTTTTCCAGTCCCTCCAAGACCGGGAGCGCGTCCCGAAGATTCAGGGCCTGCTGAACGAGTGCATGACCTTCCTGGACGACGAGCTGTCAATTATCACTGGCCCCTATGAAGACCTGCTGTCACTTGATGACGTCATTGACCAGAACCTGATCCTGTTCGTCAGCCTTAACGTCAATAAGAACACCGAGCCCGTCCGTGCGTTGGGCAAAATGCTTTTGCAGAACCTCCAACTGGTCGTCGGCAAGCGGTACGAGAAGGCCATGCCCCAAGACCCGAGGGACGGCAAGAATGGCCGAGGGAGTCGCGGCCCGCTCTTCAGCGTCATCCTGGATGAATTTGCTCCATTCGGCTACCAGAACTTCGCCCACATCCTCAACACCGCGCGCGGGACCAACACTGCGTTCCTCTTCTCCATGCAGAGCATTCCGCAGTTGCTGCGGGTTGGCCGGGGATTCAAGGAAGATGTGACCTCCGCCCCCAACACCACCATTGTCTTCAAGACCCAGAACGAGGAAACCGCCCGCTATTTCCTCCAGGCCTCGGCCCTGCATCGGGTGCCCCGGAGAAGCGTTTCACTCCGCGGCTGGCGCATGTTTGGGTACGAGCGGTTCGAGGCCACTGGCTGCGTGGTCGAAACGGAGCAGCTCGAAACCCGGGCGGCCGACTTCCACATCAAGAACCTTCCCAAAGGCCAGGTTGAGGTCCTAATGACGGACGAGAGCGAGGGGACATTGCTCAGGTCGCTTCATGTCCGCCCGCCCGCCGACGTGAGCATTCCGGGCTTCAAGCCCGAACTCTACCCCCGACTGCGCCATTCGCGCGGCCAGTCCCAAGGTGCCAACCTGCGGTTCAAGAACAACGAGCTCGCCAGCCGGCACGGCAGGCGTTGGCGTGGAGGATTGCGATGAGGGGAGTTCTTTCGACGGCGATATTGGTCTTGGCCACAGCGTTTCCGGCTGGTGCCCATACACGGCCCCGCTTCGAGCCGCGTCGCCGAAGGGCACCGACGGAGACCCTGGCTCCCTACTCACCCTCTCCTCGCGGCCTCTACCATCCCCGCATGACCTGGTACGAGTTCATGGTTCACCAGCTTAACCCTCACGACCGAGACTACGGCGCTTGGTACCGGGAGCGGCGGGCAGCCCTGGTTGATGCTTCGATCCGCAATCAATATTTCTGGTACGCCTTCTGGGCAACGGTCGCCTTGATGTTCGTAGTGCCCTGGCTCATCAAGTCGCTCTACGACAGCCGGAAAAAGGAGCGGATCATGGACGACATGATGGAAAAGGTCAGGGCACACGACGCTTCCTCACGGCAAGCCGCGCACGAAGCCATCAAGCGCTACAACAACCACATCGAGTTGTGCAACCGAGTGATTGAGGCTCAGCAGGCGGGCCAACCTGCGGGAACCACCGCGGGGTCACAGCCCAACGAAGCCCATGCCAACCCCGAGAGAACACAAACCGAACTGGAGGACCTCAAGCGTGATAAGGCACGCCTGCAGGCTGAGATTCAGCAGAGGCAGGCAGACATCCCCGAGTTATCCAAAAGAATTGACGCCCTGCGCGACAAGACGGGGCACAACGGTAATAGCCAGCCAAGCCCCAATGCGTCGGCCATCACAGATCCGGGTGCTCTGCGCCAGATCAACGAACTGCAGCAGCAGCTCCGTTACGAACGCGACCAGAACAAGCGCCTGAAGGGAGGACGATGATCAGTGCGAGTCTGTATCCTTGGTTTCGGAAGCGTGTGGCGGAGACGATGGGCCAAAGGCTCGAAGGATCCGAGGCGCTTTGTCCGCGCGGCCTATTACAACACCACGGGCGTCATGGTTAACGGAAAGCTGCACACCCGGCCGGCCATCAAAGGGCACGTCCGGTTCAATGGTGCGGGCGGATTCGACCCCAATAGTCCTGCCCGGATGATAGGCCGGGTTTTCGAGTGCGAAGACCCGTGCGTGTGGCGCGGCCAGAACAAAATCCTGTTCAAGACCCTACTGCCCCGGCGCGCCGAACCCGACCGGTACCTGGTGGTGACAAGAGCAGCCGAGCTTGGTCACCTCCGAGTCGGCGAGCTTGGTTGGTGCACGGCAGATGTCTGGGTCATCGCCTTGAGCGAGTCGCATGATGACCAGGAGGCAATGTTGTTGATGGTGGCAGGCGGCACAATCCGCGCCTCGGTCGGAACCTACCGCCTGAAGCAAGATGCCGTGGCGCCGTGGCGTGCAGCACTCGAGCTGGAACTCGGTGGGGAAGGATAGCCTGTGCGCTACTGGAAAGGCTCAATCCACCTCAGCCCTTCGCAGGATCATCCACTGCTGCGGCAGGTTCTCCGGTCTGAGCACGTTACCCACTCACAGCTCTTCGAGTTCATGCAGCTCGGCGGCTACGAGCGCAGCCGCCAGTCGTTCGCCTGGCGAATGCGCAGGCTCGTTCGCACCGGCCTGGTCAAGCAGCACCGGACGAAACTGTTTGGATGCGAGCCGGTTTATTCGCTCAGCCGTGAGACGGGCTTGGAGCTTCAGGGGCTCGAAGAATACTGCGTCGTATCGGCCAAGCCGAGCGAAAGCGACGGCGCAAACGACGTCCTGCACGCCGTCGAGATCAACAACATCCACCTTTCGTTGCTCCGGGCGCACCTCCCGGCCCGTTGGATTCCGACGACCGAGGTCCGGTCGATCAACGAGCTCAGCGGCTTGCCGTACGTAAAGATTTACGATGCGGTTATGGAATTCAGCTTCTACGGAACCTCGAAGAAGGTTGCGCTCGAATACGAACGGAGCCGAAAGGCGAAGACCGACTACGCCGGTATCGCCAGGGAATCTGTCGCCGAGGAACGCGTCGCGCTGATCCTCTATCTCGTGGCCAACTACGACCTGCTGAAGTTTCTGACGCACGAATTCCGGGGCGTCTCGCGGCACGTTGTCTTCGGGCTCGTGCGCGAGTGGCACACTCGCCTTCTCGAAATGCCAGTCGTAGCTCCGAACGGTTCTGCCTCGCGGCCCCTCCTTGAGTACCTGATCTGACCGAATATCCCCTCCTTTGCCCTTCCATTGAGCCAACTTTGCTGCATTTTGGTCCACTACGCCCTTTCCGGCCTTGCCGTAAGCCCTTGGCTGGCGAGAAGTTGCGCGTTGACTATAATGTGTTCGCGCGTCGTTTTTCTGTCGAAAAACGACGCGCTCAGATCAGCTTATGGCACCGTCGTGAGCGATGCGCGAAAGGCTAGCGTGGGGACCAGATGAACGTTGCCATTGTGAGAAATGCAGTAAGCCGTTCCGGCAGGAGCTTCGGTTGAAGGCCAGTAGTTAATGACTTATCATCGGACGTTCCGGAGGGGAGAGCCATTGGCCCGGCTAATCGGATACTATTCACGGTGAGAAACCGGATCCCAAGTGCCCCGCTGTTCTCGCTCATGTGAAGGCTCAATTACTTAATACATTTCGAAAGTACCAGAGGCAACTTTAGCTCCTCGAACATAAAGATTGACATGATACCGTCCGCGCTCGAACGCACAGGGAGGATTCCGGCATCCCCACCCGGAACTTTCCCACATACTAGCCCAGCCTGCCGACACTGAGGCCCATGCCGTTTGGCGCCAAAACACGTTCCCTCTCGGGCCTATCCACTCCGTCTGAATTGGGAATTTGTAGTTCCGATTGACTCTCGGAAAGGTCAAGTCCAATTCCCAGTTTATGTACTTACTGGTCTGGCGGGGAAAACTGGCGGCGTAAAAGCGATGCCCAATCGGCGCAGCATCATAGCCTGATCCAAAGAACCGAACGCGGTTCACTCTTGCGTGGGGGATTGGAAAGAGGGAAGCTTCCGCAGACCGCGAGCCAAAGGATGACGGGCTGACGCGGGCGAGTGGCTTCACCTGCTGTCCGCTCATGATCGCGAACCATTCCACAATATAGAAAATGATGACCGCTACGTAAATCGGAAGCAGGATTGCGATGATGGGAAGGGTGTGCCGTGGTTTGGCTTCAGACAGTCCAACGGATTCAAGGTTTGCGTTTAGTGAGGCGTAGTTCGACGCCATCCGTGCAGTCGTGTTTCGAGAGATCCTCGTTCGCTTTTCAAAGCTTCCGACAAGACTACCCACAAGGATCGCGCCGGCGAGTGTCCCAAAAACCCAATATGGCGTAACGCTGTTGCTGTCGGGGCGAATGCCTCTTGAGAATAGAAAGAACAGAGAGGTGAACATAAGAGCGAAAAAACTGATCACCCCTACTGTCCCACCGTGAGTATTGTACCCTTCTGATTTCGCAGATCGGACCGCCTGTTCGAAAGCCTGGTGCTCTAATCGAGGTTTCCAGGTTACATATTTCCCGGCAACCATCCGGATGATTTCCGTCACCTTCTCTAGGGTTATCTCCTTGCCGACAAGTCCCTTTACGCGCGGAATGTCGCGATCAAGGGAATCCCGTGAGTGAAAATCCAACTTTTCGAGGAATGCTTTGAATTGTTTCTTAGCATCATTACCAACGAGGGAGTAGATCTCAAACATGTAGGATTGATTGAGTAGGCTGTCACAAACCGCGGGGAGTCGATCTGAAATCCAACGTGCCTTATCGCCTTCACCGTCTTGAAGGAGCCGCTTAACTAAGTGAAGGGCGGCGCTCAACGTAATCTGAGATGAAGGAGCTGCCAGGGCAAGCCATCCAAATACAGCACATGCCTCCGCCGTCCTATTTGTTTTGACCAAGAGCTGCGCCAGCGCTCCGGCGTCTGAAAAAGCGCTCTCTGAGCCCTTCCAGAATTCTATGTTCCGTTTTAACGCCAAGGAAAAAGCGTTCTGCAATGAGGAAAAATCCTTCTGGCCTGACACAAGGGTTATGACCCATACAAAGCGATTAGGCAAGCTCCGGTTTTCCGGCAGATCTAGAAGTTGAATAAGCTTCCCGCCATACGACATGGCTGCTGCCTTCTGGCCAATAGCCATGGATGACGCTGCTGCAATCCAAAATCCTTCGAAATTGCCAGGATCTTGCTCAATAGCTTGAACTGCAAGCTGGAGCGCCTCCTGATACATCCCGGACTCGTAGAGTGCGCGTGCCCGCTTACTCTTTTCCTCGGATTGAAGCCTCCAAGCGTTCGCGGTGGTCCACCGATGCTCCTCGGCAGCTTCTTGGGCCCGGATTTCCGCCTCAATTGCCGCCTCTTGGATTGCCTCCGTTTCGTTAGCTATTTCCTCCCGCAGCCGTTCGGCACTTTCGGCTTGCTGAGCAGACGCCCGCTCAGCCGCTTCAAGCGCCTCCTTGTGCTGTCTTGCCGACTGGCGCGCTGCATCCTCAGCACGGTGCTTTGCCGAGCACAGGGGACACTCCCAACCATCGTATGAGTTCCCACATGTCCAACACTTTGTTAGAGTCACTGGAATCACCTATGGGCGATAGAATGCTTGCTGCCTTGAACTTGAATCTTCTCACAACGCGCCGGCCACTAACGCGAGCTATTTTACCTCAGTGTTTTGATCCCAGCGATAAATTCACCTCAGGTGCTTTTGGCCCAGGCACCTAGCGTGGGGGCATGCGCTATTGGGTCGATAGGAAACTCTCATCTAAGGGCGTATCTGGATGCGACGGATCGCGAACCGGACATGCCGCCGGAGTAAATCCATATTCCAACCAGGAGGTTCACATGATCATTGGCGTTACGCACGACGAAGACGGCCGCGTTGTCCAGCGGCTGTCCGTATCCACCAAGGTCTCGATCGGCCTGCCGCCGAACGGTGACCGCAACCATCCCACCAAGCTCGACCACTTCGTCTTCCTGCGCAAGAAGAAGACCCCGCGCGGCGTCGAGTGGGAACCCGACCCCGAACTGACCGAGCACTACGGGGCCGAGTGCCGCGAGCTTCACATCATGCTGATTGACGACGACATCGAAAACGTATTCCCCAGTTCTTACGCCTGGTGGACGGCCACCGAGCGGAAGTGTTGGGGGGACGGAACCTCAGCCACCCGGCGAACGGCTGAGAAGGCGGGCGGAGAGCCTTGGACCCCTTGCGGCAGCGGTTGTCCCGAGCTTGCATCTGGCCTCTGCAAGCCGAGCGGCGATCTGCGGTTTGTTCTGGCGGACTTCCCCCGCCTGGGGAGTGTGTGCCGCATTCACACAAGCTCCTACCGCTCGATTCGCCAGATTCACTCCGCCTTGCAGGAGATCCAAACCTTCACGGGCGGTCGCCTGGCCGGGATCACTGGCAAGCTGGTCGTTCGGCCCGAAGAGATCGCCTACTTCGACCGAAAGGAGAAGAGGAAGAAGACCACTTCGGTTTGGGTGCTGAGCCTTGAAGTCGAAGGCGACGACATGCGAAAGCTCATCGCCAACCTGACCGAAAACGCTCGGCTCTTTGCCGAGACCCGGAAGCTGCTTGGACCGGCCGGCAAGGTCCTCGAAGTTGTCGAAGAGGAACAGGAGCAGGCGCCAGAAATCAACGGCGAGTTCTATCCCCCGACGAATGAGTCATCAACTGGCAATGGGAATGGAAATGGATCCGCCAGAGCCGCCGCTACTGACCATGTTGCTGGCAATGGGAGCCGGGGCTCCCCGGGAGCAGACGCGGCAGATGGGCCGACCAACGGCAAGTCTGAGGCCAACGGAACTGAGAAACCAGCAACCGGCCAGCCGCCGTCGCCTGTGACGTCGAAAAATGGCAATGGCTCATCGGCTGGCAACGGCCTGAATCAGTTGCGGAACGAATTCCTGATGACCGCTCGCCGCATTGCCACGACCACCAAACGTCCCATCGGCGACGTGATCGAGCAAGCCACCGGCGGCGCGCTCAAATACGGCGACATCGGTCGGCTAACCGAATCCGATGTGCCAAAACTTCGGACGGCGCTTGAGCAACTGGGGGCTGCCGCCAGCCCGGTCGCTCAATAGCGAGCAAGTTTCCTTCTCCAAGGATTCTCTCAACCCGCCCGTTAATCCCGCCTCGAATCCCGCCAGCAACGCTGGAGCGTTGGTTTGGTGTATGCGCTTCGCCGTGGCTCGCCGTTGCCAACGCTCCAGCCCCGCTTATATCATTCAGGGCTGATCCGAAAACGTGGGCTAGAAGTTCGTACCGCTGCCCATTACGGCACTTTTGCGGGTGCAACCACGTACACGTACACCAAAGGTTGGTCGCCCGTATTCGCAACGTTATGCCGAGTCGCCGGCGGGATATAGACAAACGCCGGCGCCGTGAAGCTAAGGGACGGTTTTCCGGCAACCAGCGCTTTCCCCTGGCCCTGCAAAACCACCAAAGACTCTTCGTGCTTCCCCGTTGTATGCCAGCCGACCGACTCCCCGGGTTTCAGACGAACGAATCCGCTCCGCATGCCCACCGTCTGCGGAACACCCCGTAATAGCGGGAGAACTCGGACTGTGGACTTTAGCTTCAGGGTCAGGGGCTGGGGCGCCTGGGAAAACAAAGGGACCACGGCAAAGATGAGCGCAACCGTGACAGTTCCAAAGACAGTTGATGTGATCCGCTTCATAACCGCTCCTTGATCGTTGGTTTCTCGGGCCTCGCGCCGCCCGAAGGGTGGCGCTACCAAAACTTCAGGTCGAATCCTTCCGCGGCGTTCGCTCCCGGCATAGTGTAACCCGCCAGCACTTCGTACCGCCGGTTGAAATAAGTTGTCTACAATCGCAAACACGGATTAAGACTATTGAATGAATTCTCATTTAGAATGCTCGAAAAACGGTGCCTTCACCTCAGAACTCACCGGCCGTAAAACCACCGGAGAGAAGAACCCGGCTCTGAAATGTCTGCCTGTTCGACGATCCCGCCGGGGAAAGCACCTGTGCAGATCATCGGAAGTGAAGAGTAAACCCGGCTGCAGCATTAACACCCGGCATAGGATAACCTGTAAACACTTGGTAGTGTTGGTTCAGGATGTTGTCCACCGTAGCGAAAAGGTCAAAATCTCTCCGCACAGGGATGCTGATCTTCGCGCTGGCATAGGTATAGCCGCCGAGTTGTGCTGGGCTTGGACTTGGGGAGCCCGTGTCGCGCCGCCCGATCACCTGGGCCGCCAAATGAAGGAAGGCCCTCTTCAAATTCGTATCGATGGAAAGAATGACCTTGTCTTGAGGGATGAGAGGAGCAAGATTCGTTGACACCAGGTACGCGTACCCCCCGCTTATGCTGACGCGCCGATTCAGGGCCCACCGAAAGTCCTCCTCAACGCCTTTGTTGATTGCCTTCCCGCCGTTGAGCAGTTGGAGATTTGGGTATTGGCCAAGCGTTATGATTTGGTTTTTGAAGTCATCGTAGAAGAAGGTTGTCCAGACGCTTGTGGTCGTCGTCAACCGGGTCTTAATGGCGGCTTGATAGTCCCATAGGCGCTCAGGCTGAAGGTTCGGGTTGGGAGCTGGAAATAGATAGAGTTCACGAATCGTTGGATTGCGAAAGCCCTCACTGATGGAGGTCGAAAAGGAAACGCGGTCAGAAGCCTGCCACAGAGCGCCAAACTCAGGTACGGTGATGTCCCCAAAAACTGAATCGGTTTGGTAACGGAGTCCTCCACTGAACACCAATTGGGTCGTGGGGCTCCAATGGGCACGCATGAAGCCCGCGGCATCCGTTATTTCATAACCCCCTCCGTAATCGGTCGGATTCTCCCCCAATTGCCTGGCCAGCCCCCCATAATCCAGAACATCTGTACCGAAATCGACGGCCACATTCTGCGACAGAGAAAGGGTCTGAAAGATGCGGCCGCCCGTCATGCGATCAGTTGAACGGAAACCATCCGAGATAAAGTTGCGCCCCCATGTCGAGTAGAACCGTGTGTAGCCCGCCAGCGGGCCGCTACTGTTCGCGAGATCGAGTGTGAACCCTCCTCGTCCAACGCTCGCGTAAGGTCCGGGCTCCTCTGGCGACGCATACACGGATCCAGGATCCTCCACCAGGAAGTAGCCGTAGCTGCCGTCTAGCGAGAGTTTCCAAACGGGCGAAAGTTGGTAGCCAATGCCCACCGAACCATCCTGTGACCGAAAATGTGACTCCGGCCGATCCCCATCGGTATGGCTGATGCCCGCAGAAAGGGTATAGACCCATTTCCCCTCGCGCAGACCAGCCCACAGGCGATGCTGACCCGTTAGATATGAACCTAACGACGATGTTAGTTCGAACTCTGGCCGCTCGCCGGGCTCTCGCGGTTGAATGTCGATGACACCGCCCAAAGCGTTGGAGCCGTACAGCACGGATGACGGACCCTCCGTCACAGTTATGCGCCCAGCATCGGAAAGGCTGTAGAAGTCCGGGAGCGTATGCCCCATTTCTCCCTGAAAATCCGGGCGTCCATCGGTCACAACCAAAACATCTGTATTTGGAGAGCCGCCTATCCCCCGGATGCTAACTTCTCCCGTCCCATCGGTGGAAATGCCATATCCCATGACCCCACGTCGCGTGACATACACGGCCGGCGAAAGCTCGTCGATGGCATCAAACACCGTCCTGGCTGTGGTGCGGCTAATCTGGGCGGCGCTTCCTGACACAACATTGGGTTCCCCTTCGTCAGTGACGACCACGTTAATCTTGGTCTGTACAGAGGCTGGTGCAAGCTTGAACTGCAAGCCTTTGGCGCAGTCCCGAAGAACGGACGATTGTGTTTCAAAATCCCGAGCGCGAACGCGAACAATGGCTCCCACGCGGCAGGGAACTTGCGCCTGACCAACTGCGTCCGTGACGGCAGAGGCAAGCAGGGTACCTGTGGTCGAACGCAACTCAACTATGGCGCGTTGGATCACCGCTCCCGTGATGTCATCGACCTGCATGAGGCATTGTGGATTCGTCGCATGGGCAAACAGGATGCAGTTACTCCATAGGAACAATAGTGTGCAAAGCGTTCTGGAACGACTTCGCATCAGAGCCTCCATAAGAGATCCAAGAATTAAACGGCTTGGGCTCTCGACGACTGGGCAACGGTCGGCGTTGACGCACGCGAATAGGATAACACGAATCTAATAATCGTAATACTTTAGGATGCACATTTTACTGATTGCGCCGTGGAAATGCAAGGGAGCCCGAGTCCCGGCGGCAAACCGGCGGGCTGGCGGCGCAAACTCCCACACGGAAGGAAGGGAACAGCATTTAAACGAGGCAATCGCTGGCTGGAGTTATGTGAGGCCCCTGCCTTGGGTGGTTAGAACGAGCTTGCCGTGCTTGACGCCGCGGAAGCTCAGGATCTGACCGGCAAGGTGTTTCATCTCCGAGCTCGGCCCCTTCATGATGACAACCTCCAGGCAGTTTCTGTGGTCCAGGTGGACGTGTGTAGTGGCGAGTACCTTTCCTCGTGCGTGATGCTGGACCTGGATCAGCCGCTCAGAGAGATTGGGGCGATGGTGATCGTAGACCATCGTGAGCGTACCCACGACCGTTCGGTTTTCCTCGACATCTTCGGCCACAGCATAGTCGCGCACCAGGTCGCGGATCGCCTCGGAGCGATTCTTATAGCCTTTCTTCCGGATGACCCGGTCAAATCTTTCCAGCAGTTGCCGCTCCAGCGAAATGCCGGTTCTCACCAAGTCTGCCATCGGTCTGCCTCCTGCCAGCCCGAATTCCTGAGGTGTGCCTCCAGGAGATCGGGGTAGCACAAATTCACAATCCATCTTACAAACGGCCGCGGGTGAACTCAAATCCAAAGCTCCTGCACGCTCCCGGAGGCGGCGACCGGAAGGGGTAAACCCTCAAATGAACACGCTTGCGTTGCAAACGCACAACCACAAATGGAGGAGAGCCAAAATGTTCGGTCAAATTCAAGTCACTCGGATATTTCAATTAAGTAAGCACGAAACCGTGGACGAAGCCACTGCCAAGCTGCTGCAGTTTGCCGAGTTCCCAAAGATCCATCGCTGGATTCAGTTCCCAACGTCCGTAGTGGTCCTTCTTGCCCATCCCGACGCACTCGATTGCGGAGCCATCTACGTTTATGACCGCAAGCGGTGCGTCTGGCTTTGGGTGGACTTCAACGACCGGAATTACGGCGGGTACAGCCCCGCGGAATTCGATGTCCTGATCAACCAATGCCATTTTCTCAGACTGGTCGCGTCGCCCAGTCTGCTTTCCCCGGTCAACCCGTGGTTCCTCACCCCCGGCCAGCAGCCCCAAAACCCGCCAAGCCTGCCCGTATAAATCATCCCCCTTTTGAGCCCCTTCCGGGGACCCTTTGTAACCAATTGAAAACACGTCACTACCAGACGGTTTGGCAGCCGTTTGACAGAAAATATTTTCCGATTTACTACTGCCAGCATGGACCACTGGCGGCCACCCGACGTGAGGGAGGAAATGATGCGGAGGCACCGTCTCAAAGCGCCCGCGGGCGTCGTGGCGGACTACTTCCGCCTCTTCGTCAACCGGCGGGCCTATACCTTGCAGTCTGACCGGCCGCACCCGGAAAGCGGCCGGCATTACTATTTCCGGCCCACCGATAAGAACACCGGCCAGGGGCTTAGTCTGACGCTCGATACCATCCGGCGTCACATCGAGGGCGAAATTACGATTGCCCTCTATGCGATCAATCCCGAAAACCAGCGGTGCAAGTGGGTGGCGATTGACGCCGACTACAAAAATGCGCTCCCGGACCTGATCAAGCTGGGCTACTACCTGAAGCAGGACGCCGTCGAGTCGGCGCTGGAGAAGAGCCATCGTGGTGGACACCTCTGGGTTCTGATGGCCGAACCCTTGCCGGCGCGCGATTGCCGGATCTATGTGTACGACCTCGCTTCGCGCCTCGGTCTGCCGGTTAAGGGCGCTGGCCTTCCCGAAGGGATTGAGGTTTTTCCGAAGCACGACGAATTGAAGCCCGGCGAATACGGCAATGCAATCCGTGGCCCGCTCGGCATCCATCGCGGAGCGGCAAAACGGTTCTGGTTTTACGGCGCCGATTACGACCTTGCGAAGCAAATGCGATACCTCAATGCGCTTCCCAAGGTGACGGCGGCGCAACTCGCCAAGCTGAATGCGGGAAAGTCCGCGCCACCACAGGCCGTTCGAGCCGAATCAAGACCAGAAGCGGAATTCAAACAGCGTACGGGCAGGCTTGAATTCCGAATCCTCGACCACATCAGCACAAAACTTCGCAAAGTTGGGCGGAACTATGTGACCCGCTGTCCTTCGTGCGCCGACGTGGGCCACGACCGCAGTGGCGACAACCTCGCCATTTCGATTGACGACCCGCGCAAGTACATCTGCTGGGCCGGTTGCACGAGCGAAATGATTCGAGCGGCCGTGGGCTGCCCGAAGCCGAGAACAAATGGAGGCAAAGATGGCCGCTGAAAAACCATCGGGCGAAGAGGCCCGCCGCGGACTGACGCTTCCGCGGAGTGCCGTGCGGAAGTTGGCAGAAGTAGGAATCTTCGCCAAGGCTGCGGTCAGTCTCGAGCACCAGCACCTTGCTCGCCGTTACGTGATTCGCGGAGTTGAATCAGGCGGGGCGGTGGAAGGAATCGGCCATTACGTGACCTTCTGCGACGAGAACGGAGAGCCGCTTTCCTGGCTTCATCCGCTCGATTCAATTGGCGTCAATGGAGTGCATGCCGCTGTAATCGCGTCAAGCCTCATTCGAGTCGAAATGTTCCGCCGCGGGCGCACCTACGACCTCTTCCTCACTCGCCATGCTCCCGGACCAGTCGGAAACGGTAAATGGCCCGTGCTTGATAACAAAGTCCTGTTCCGCGCGCATGATGGCTTCCTTGCGCTCGATTTAGTGAAAGAGCACAAGAACCAACGCGGGTATGTCATCCCGACGTTTCACTCACGAGGCGGTGAACCGCTTTTGATTCCAGCAAAGTTTGAAGCAGCCGTGAGAGCAGCAACGCATGGCTCCACGTGCATTGGATGCTCACACTCCCATTACTTGAGTGCTCCGGAGCCGGAGCGAACTCCCATTTCTAAGGCAAGCCCGTGACTCCGATCGGCGACATCGAAATTGAGCTTGTCTTCCGCATCGCCATTCGCGGGCGGATGTGCGATTTGGCTGAATTGACGCGCAGGTTGGAGGGCAGCCAAGGCGTGATTCTCTTGCCCGTTAAAGAACTGTCCAAGGTCGAACAGAACAGAGATAGACGCATTTTGGTGAGTATCGGGAGATCTGAATCATGAGAGTCGGAACCAAAAGTGTCCTTTTCGGGGCGCATTGCTTCTGCATTCATCCATTTTTCGTTGCTGCCGCATGGCGGAAGCTTTACGGCTTCCCATGGGACCCGAGGCTCTGGGTTGCTTTCTTCTTGCACGATATTGGCTATCTCGGAAAGCCCAACATGGACAACATCGAGGGTGAGAGACACGTCCTTCTTGGCGGCCGCCTCATGGGCTGGCTTTTCGGTGCCAAGTGGCGCGATTTCACGCTCTGCCATTCTCGCCATTGGGCGAAGCGCCTTGGCAAGCCCTACTCAAAGCTCTGCCTTGCCGACAAGCTGGCCTTCGTGATAACGCCATCCTGGCTCTACTTGCCAATGGCCCGAGCGAGCGGCGAGCTTGCCGAATACATGCGCGTCGCGAGCGCTCGGCAATCCGGCGGCAAATTCAGCAATTTCGAGTTGAGCTTGCTCAAGTGTCGCAACCCGGAGGTGTGGCTCGAAGGACTCAAGAGCTACACGCGGCGCTGGGTCGAAAAGCATCGCGACGGCAGTGCCGACCGCTGGACAGTCGTTCGGTCTAAGGATCCAGGACGTGAAGCCTGCGGAGTAAGGAGTTATTAAGCGGCTCGCTTAGGGCGCGCAGCTATCGAGAACAGGAGGCACTATGAAAGGAACCCGGGAAGTTCAGCAAACCACGTTGTCGGCTCAACTTTCGCAATCACTTTGGGACTACATCGACCGAGTGCGAGTCACGCTCAGCAACAGGCGGGGCAAACGCTCTTCGCTTTCCGAAGCGGCAAAGCTCCTGCCTGGGGATGCGCAGCACACGCCGCTCGACGAGCGGCTGCGAGTTTCTTCTTTGTTTCAGGATCCAACCGCGACCCTGCTCGAGATCCGAACGAAGTGGGAGCAGCGGGCAGTCCTTTCTCCCGCCGAATGGGTGGTGCTTGCGCACTACGTCGAGCTGGCCTGTGAAGGATCGACGAATGACGTGGCATACCCAAACCGCGAGTCATTCATGGAGCTGCTTAAAGCATTCCGAATTTTGTTGGACCTGCGAGTTGCGGGACCTTCCAGTCACGATGGCTATTACATGGACAAATTGCGTGCCTCTTGGGTCGGTAACAGCGAAAGAACATATGTTGGGGCTCTCGTGGACGACTTGCTCTCGCTCATGAGCGAGCCGGGATCGCGTGTTTTGCCAGAATATGTCGGCCGCACCTTGGAGGTGGCCCTTCGGGAAGAAGAGTATCCGAGCGCACTGGCGCTCCACGATGCCCTCTCGCCGTTTCTTCCGACGCTGTTTCGGCTGGGAGCACACGGGCACTGGCTCCAAACGCATCGCCCGGTCCGCCCGCCGCGCGACTACTTGAGTTTGGCGGACCCTCACATAGGTTCGGGCTGCATTGCCGTGCCAGCCTGCGGCGGTGATTTCCGGGTTACCACGATAGTCACGTTGGAGGGCGACCTTTCGATGGCGCTGAATATGAACAGCCGCGACGTGGTGTTTGTCGTCGAGCTCTATCCACAAATCCGCGAGTTCATGTGGCTCCTTAACCACTTGCCAGAGGAAGGTAATTGGAGAGGCCTCGATTTCTTCGGCTACACGGGTGACTGCGCCCGCGGGGCCGATATCACCCGACTTTACTTTCGCAAGCTTGCGACGTCGCTTGGGTTCTCGCCCGACGAGTGGGCGGAGCTGAGGGACGCTGTCCGTAAAATCCTTGAGGCGCCCGAACTGGCGCCGATTGTCGCTGAGCTGAATATGCAGTATGGCTTTGATTAGACCACTTGGCCGTGGACGTGATTCGGACTCGAGGCTAATGGAATCCTTATCCCGGAAGGTTGAAACCGCATCGCGACGGCGGAAGGCACATGGACGCTTTTGACCCGACAACCCCGGAAAACATGAGGCTCTGGACTCTGGGCGGCGTGGACTATTGCCAGCACAACCTCAAAACGTCGGGCAGCTTTGACCAGCGCTTCTTTTATGTTGGGAGCACAGTCGAGGAATTCAAGCTGAGCCCGCGGGGTTGTGCGAGTTCGCTGTCACGGATCTTCGAGGAGGCTCACAAGACAACCGTCCGAGCTCACGCCGACCTGCTGTGCCTGGTGTTGCGCCGGCCCATGGGCTTGTTGAATGACCAATGCACCCTCGAACTCTGGGAGTCCATCTTTGTCGTCACCCAAACAACGAAACGCACCACGATTGCCATGCTTCCGTTTCGGAAGACGGCGTCGGGCCTAGAGTTTGCGGAAAGGCGGAAGGGCGAGTGCGAAACCGACGCATTTGCTTCGCCGGAGCAGTTCTTGCCGAAGGTCGGATACGAGGCGGTTCCCAATGCGTTGGACGGCTTCAGACAAGGGCGATGTCCTGGAAACATGTCGAACTAACTCGGCGCTCAAGGTGCGGCAGGCGTCGAAGGCTGGAAAGGAATCTAGATGAGCACGCAAACTCAAGAACTACCACAGACCGGAACGGAAAAGACGCTGGGAACTGCCTCGGGCGCTTCGTTGCGGCAAGAGCCGTTACGGCGTCGCTTGCCCGATGAGCGCAAAGCAATCGTCCACCACTTTTCCGTGGGCGGGCATGAAGGCTATCTGATGGTTGGTCTGTACGAGGACGGCCAGCCGGGCGAGATATTCATCCGCATGGCAAAGGAAGGCTCGACCATCGCTGGGCTGATGGATTCGTTCGGAATCGCTGTTTCACTAGCTCTGCAATTCGGAGTGTCGCTCAAGGTCCTCTGCGGAAAGTTCAGCCACACGCGATTCGAGCCGAGCGGCTGGTCAGGAAATCCCAAAATCGGCTACGCAAAATCCTTGATGGATTACCTGTTCCGCTTATGTTTTCGAGAACATAAGCGGAATTATGTGCCGGAGTTAGTTATGTGGCGGCGGCTGGGAAGAGGGTGCTGCCGCCACCGCTCCCGTTCTTTGAGCGCCACATAATTGCTGAAACCTCCAGGGCCTATTGCTAATACTGGTCGAATCTCTAAATCACTCAAGGAGGTTCGATCATGTTTGAAAAAATCTTCAAGCATCAAAAAACTATTCGACGCCATCGAGAAGGTCCATTGTCAGAAGAACGAGCTCGGTATCTGGCTTTCAAGGTGGAGGGTGGAGCGGCTAGATCGACCATAGCGCTTACCGCTGATTATATGTTGGCTACAGCTACACGAATGGGTCTAACCAGCGATTCGAGGGTTTCAGTCGAGGAGGTCGAAAAGGCCGCCAACAGTTGGGCACGTCGCAAAACGCGAAAGAATCCGACTGCAAGCATTCAAGGTCGGCAGAGAGGATTCAGGCGGGTGGCATGCTCCTGGCTTCGCTTCGCCAACCGGTTAACTCCTCCTCCATCGAAACCCCAGCCAAACGAACCGCTTGTTTTGGCCTATGCGCAGTACCTGGATCGGGAACGCGGATTTTCGCCCCGAACGATTGCCACGTATTCCTGGTGTGCCAGACGCTTCCTCAGGCGTCTCGCCTCGCGAGGGCGTGTCATTCGGGAGCTCCGCACAGCAGACGTCGAAGAAGCCCTTTCCTGGGCAGCGGCGCACGGCTTTTCAAGGAGGAGCCTCCACTTTTATGTTCAGGCCCTGCGGGCCTTTCTGCGATATGCGGAACAGCGCAACTGGTGTCCAGCCGGGATTGCGACGGTGATTGAGGCGCCTCGGCTTTACCGTGAAGAAACCCTTCCTTCAGGACCTCCCTGGACTGACGTGTCGCGCTTAATCGCCAGCACCGACACGAACCGGCCCAAAGATATTCGTGACCGGGCCATCCTGCTGCTTCTTACCATCTATGCTCTCCGGATTGACGAAGTCCGCCAGCTCCAGTTGGATGACATCGACTGGGAACGGGAGCAACTGCTGATACGTGGGTCGAAGCAAAGACGTCTCCGAACCTATCCCCTTTCTCCTACCGTGGGCGACGCCATCATTCGTTACCTGCGGACGGTGCGACCTCGATGCCGAGACCGGGCTCTTTTTATTAGGCTCAGAGCTCCACATCAAGCGTTCACTGCAGGGGGCCTGTGGCCCATCGTCGGCAGGCGAATACGGAAACTCGGAATTTCCGTCAAACACCCAGGCCCCCATTGCCTTCGTCATGCTTGTGCAACCCATCTTATGGCCCTGGGATGCTCCCTCAAGGAAATCGGGGATCATCTGGGCCACCAAAACCTGGAGACCACACATATTTATGCCAAAGTGGATCTGGCAGGCCTCCGTCAAGTTGCGGACCTCGATCTGGGAGGTCTGCTATGAAACTCCTGAATGTGGTCAGCAAGTACATCGCGTACAAACGTGGACTGGGTATCCGTTTCAATACCGGTGCTAGGGACCTTATGGCTCTCTGCCGGACTATGGGTGTGTCGGCTCGCCTTGAAACCATCAACAGGAAAAAGCTGCAAAGATTCCTCATCGGAAGCTGTTCGGCACCAGTTTTCCGAAACCGGAAACATTACACTCTGTTGGGGCTTAATCGTTTTGTCGTTGGCCGTGGGTATAGAGCTTTGCCCATTGTCCCACTTCCTCCGGTCAAGCCGCGCACATTTGTGCCGTATGTTTTCACTCGTGACGAGCTGCGGAGGCTGCTCGACGCGATAGCAAGAAGACGACGCGGCAAGTTCCTGGAGGCCTATACCCTACGGACAATTCTGTTGCTCCTTTACGGTGCGGGCCTCCGGATCAGTGAAGCCACTTCACTCGACTTGGGTGATGTGGACCTCGATGCAGCCTTGATCACCGTTCGCGAAACCAAATTCTACAAGACCCGGCTCGTTCCGCTTGGTATCCAATTGAACCAGCTCATGAAGGCCTATGCGGAATGGCGGGGCCAAGAGGGCTATGCACAGCACGCGGCAGCACCGTTCTTTATCCTTCGCTCTGGCGCTCGTGTGCACCACGCCATTGTGCGTGTGGCATTCCAAAGGCTTCGGCAATTGGCAGACCTCCACCATTTCGATGGTCAACGACCTCGGCTTCATGACCTACGGCACACAGCGGCTGTTCATCGGCTAGTGGCGTGGTATCGCCATGGAGCAGACGTCCAGACATTGTTGCCCAGACTTTCTGTATACCTTGGGCACGTTAGGCTGTCGTCCACCCAGGTCTATCTGACCATGACCCCGGAGTTGCTCCGGGAAGTCAGCCTGCGCTTCCAGCAATACGCAATGCCGGGGGTGCGCCATGAATGACCCAAAACTATTAGGCCCTTGGGTGCGCCGGTTCCTGATGGAATACATGCTGACGGAGCGCAACCTCTCCATAAACACACAGCACAGCTATCGCGACACGTTGGCCCTGTTGATCTCTTTTCTGTCTCGTTCGCTCCGAAGGACGCCTGATCAATTTTCCCTGGCTGATCTTACCGCAGAGCGCATCAAGTCCTTTCTCCGCTATTTGGAGGAATCGCGCCGCTGCGGAATTCGCACTCGGAATCAGCGTCTTTCAGCTATCCATTCTCTGGCGCGTTTCGTCGAAATGCACAGTCCGGAACACATTGCCTGGTCGGCCCAGATATTGGCCATCCCTATCAAAAAGACCACGCGCAATCAGATTACTTACCTGGAGAAGCCTGAGATGGAGGCTCTGATCCAGGCGCCTAACATCGAATCTCCCCTGGGGTGTCGCGACAGAACATTATTGTTGTTTCTCTACAACTCGGGTGCCCGAGCCGGCGAGGTGGCCCAGCTCACGATTGCGGATTTGAACCTCGCGCGTCCACCCAGCAAGGGCTTGTCCTCTGTCAGGTTGATGGGCAAAGGGCGGAAGGTTCGACCCTGCCCATTATGGCCAAACACTGCGAGTCAACTTGCCGACCTCGTCGCAGGTCGGCCCACAAGCGAACATGTTTTTCTGAATCGCTGTGGTCAACCGCTCACGCGATTCGGGATTTACAGGGTCGTGAAGCACTACGCTCAATGCGCATCAAAACAATTCCCATCGCTTGTGCCGAAAAACGTGGGCCCACATAAATTAAGGCACACGACAGCAACTCATCTTCTGCGGTCCGGTGTGGACATCAACAGCATTCGTGAATGGCTTGGCCATGCTTCTCTCGACACAACCAACCTGTACGCCGAGATCGACATGGAGACCAAAGCCAAAATCCTTGCCCTCTTCGAAACGGCAAGAACCAAGCGGAGGCGCAGATGGAAGGAGGATGCGGGGCTTATGGCCTTCTTGCGCTCTCTCTGAGCAAGCGATCAGTTATGTGGCGCCTTTCAGTTGCTTCCGCGAGCAATCAACGAAGGTCAAAGGCTGGACGCCACATAATTATCTTCGTTACATAATTTCGCTGGATGGCTTTGAAGTTTCTGCAGGAAGATACCCCGCCTTCTTCCGCTGAATCGGAGATTCGCATCCTTGAGGCAGAACCGGCACCAGGACCCACAGCGTTTTCGAGTAATAACGGATCGAATGGCGACGCTCCGGCGTGCAAGAACTGCGGAGCCATCATGACCAGCAGCGGGACGGGCTATCGCTGTGAGAATTGCGGCAGCTCGGCCGGTGATCTTTTGTAGAATTCCGTAAACTGGGTCCGCCCGAAACCCGCGAGGTTGAGGCCGAAGCACTGGCGGTGCTTTGCCGCAATTCTTTCAGTCTGCCCGGTGCGGAGTTCAGCCAGGGTTACATCCAGCACTGAAATCACAGCCAGGGAATCAATGAACGCTCAGGAAAGCGAATCTTTCACGCCGCTGACTTGATTCTTCGCGCAGCACGGCCCGCCGCGAGTGTTGCTAACGCGCCATGAACGACGTGTCCGTACCTTAGCTACTTGTTCTCAGTCTCCTTGTCCTTAGCCTTTGCGAAAACCCCGAGGATATTGTACGTCTCGGATGCCTTCTTCTTGCCGTCCAGGCTTACGACCCATATCAGCCTAGCCTTATCACCTTTGAATTCGGCGTCAATGTCGTCGTTGAGCGGTACACGGCAGCTACGGTGATTTCCAGCGGGACCTGCGAACCGCTCCTTAAACTTGCTCTTGCAGTTGACAACGGCCACTCGACCGTCCGGGAGCAGCAAGGCGAGTGTTGCCCCGTAAACAGTAAACGACACCTCGTGAGCAGGCGTGACCGTGCCAGAGGCCGAGGTCGACCCGCCGCAGTTCACGCTCACATCGCCGCCGCTGCAGTTCACGCTCGTGTAGGAATTCGAGTACCAGTGCCCCGGCACGACAAAAGTGCAATCTGTCTGGTTGTCCTGCCGGTCGATAATCTTCAGGCGCAACCTTTGTGCTGACGCAGGGATCGACCACAATAGAATAAATGCCGCACCTGCGATCCTGCGACTCATGCGTTCCCCTTTCACTACGCAGGTCCTTCCGCCTCTGCGGTGCGTATCACCGAGCTTTGCGTGGGCTGCGGCGCGCAGCGCCCTTTCGGCGCTCGCGCAAAGCCGCGCCAGCCACACTGCGGACCTCTTTCGACTTTGAGTGCATCTCGCGCGCAGCCTCACGCGCGACCCGCCTTGAAGTGCGTGCCATCTGTCTTTCCTCCTGAAGCGGTTCGACCGCCAGACTACCTCAGCGAATGCTACCACACAATTGAGGGAGGCGCATCGTTGCCATCCCGCCCTCGTTGTCAAACCGCCCATGTCATCCTGCCCAAGAATAATGATTGATCGGCGGCGTGGCTCTTGCGTAGCGGTGAGAGGTCGCTGGCTGGGGCGCCGCCACCCATTCGCGCGGAGCGTTCCGCTCACTGCACCCCCTCCGCCTCAGAGGAAGCGAGTATCGGCTCGCCGGACTCGACATATCCGACCACACTACGGTCGTGAAGCCCCTGCCACAAGAGGAATTCTCGTGTTCGAGAAGTGGATTGAAAAGCATTTCAAGTTGTTTGGAGTTTTGCTTCTTGTTCTCGCCGCGCTGAACGGATGGATCGCTTACAGAATCTTTCTCGAGCACCCGATCATGGCTTTGGCAAATGGAGCGATGGCGGTAGTGATCACGGTCGGAGTCATCCTCTCATGGGGAACGGGCGAGACCAACTGAGAGCTGGCAGAAATGAATTTGCGACGGATCGAGAGAGGGCCTATGGGAATGGCTGGCCGCCCAGGATTGAATCGCGCAGAAGCCGACCGGAGGAGATGCGATGCGTTACGAGACGACCCGACAGCCCATGCTCTTCCTTGATTCTCGCGCCGACCCTAAGGCCCGGCAGACGCTCCTCGGCTCAACGCCAGAATCCTTCGCGCCGACTGCGGGCGCAGGAGTTGCGTACATTCCGCAGCTGCGAGACCCTTTGCGGTCACGAACGGTTTCCCCGCTGGCCGACATGCCGCTCAAGGAAACATGCGGATTCTGCGGTCGCACAGACCGCGCTCCCGGCCACGCGATTCCTGATTACGACGAGCTCGGGGCCTTTTGCAATCAAGACTGCGCAGATCGGCGACTTCGGCTCTACTTGGAGGAAACCCCAGATTAGGCGCAGTGTTCTGTCACCCGTGACTTGATATGTGCCGCGAGTAATTCTTGGGCAGCGATGTCCCCTGAAAAATTCGCTCAACCCGGCAACGCTATGACAAGCATCCTGAAGCGCAAAACGAAACTCATCTTTGAAACTCCATTCTTGATCGGCCGCCGCCCGATGACCGTCCTGATCGAAGCTCACGGCCTGCGAGTTCGACCAAAGCGGTCTCGTCATGCCTTCGAGATTTCCTGGGCGCAGATATTCAATCGCGCTGCCACGATCGCCGCCGAAGCTACCATCAGGACCGATCGCACACTGAAGAACGCGGACGCAGGAAATCGAAGTAGGGCCCGGCGATGATCTGGACGGCAAAGCGATTCATGTCCCCGCACTCGCGTTGAAGCTAGCTGGAGGTATTCCTATGGAATTTTCTGCTGATACGAAATTGCTTGCTGAAGCTCTCGACAAGATTCAGGAGGCGGTGGAAAAGAAGAGTACTATTCCGATCCTGTCCCACGTCTTGGTCGAAGCGTGCGCCAACGGACTTCGGCTTGCGGCCACCGATCTCGAAGTGGGCATTCGAACGTTTTGCCCGGCGCAGGTGAAGGCAGCGGGGAGCGTGGCGGTTCCCGCCCGCCGATTGCTCGAAATCGTTAAGGCCCTACCTGATGCGGACGTTCGTGTCCGCGCTCTGGAAAACCACTGGGTTCAGGTCAATGCCGGGCGGTCGGTGTTCAAGCTGGCGTCGCTGGCGAAAGACGCCTTCCCAGCGCTGCCTGACGTTCCCAAGCCGCTGGCCGAGGTGCCTGCCGGAGTGTTGGCCGGATTGATTGACTGCACCGCGTTTGCCATCTCAAAGGAGGAATCGCGCTACACGCTGAACGGCGCGCTGCTGATTCTCAAGCCGGGCAGCGTCGAGATGGTCGCAACCGACGGGCACCGCCTGCCGGTCGCGGCGCGGGATGCCGAAATCGCCGGGCTGAAGAGCGATGAGAGGCTCTTGGTTCCCAAGCGCGCCTTGGCCGGGCTTCGCCGCCTGGCCAACGCTCAGCAATCGGACACTCCTATTCAGATCGCCAAGGATGATAGCCATCTATTTTTCTCAGCCGGGGATTCCATTCTCATCTCGCGGATATTGTCCGGTCAATTTCCCAATTATGAAGCGGTTCTGCCCAAGTGCAACACCATCACAGCGACGCTCGACGCAGCGGCGCTGCGGGAATCGCTGCGGCGGGTCTCACTGCTTGCGTCAGAGCACACGCACGCCGTCTCTCTCGCTCTGGACTCAGGCCGGCTCACGCTGACGACTTCGGGCGGTGAGACGGGCGAGGCCTCGGAGTCGCTCGATGCAGCCTACAGCGGCACGCCGTTGCGAGTGGGTTTCAATGCCTCGTTCATTCTCGACATGCTCAGCGTCGTCAAGACCGGCGAGGTGGAGATCGCCTTGAAGGATGCTGAGAGCGCAGTGGAATTGAGGCCCGCAGACGGGGCGGTCTACCATTATCGTTATGTGGTTATGCCAATGAGACTTTGATCGAGCCCTCGGTCAACAATTTGATTTCGACTTCGGCAAGGAGATAAGTGATAGAGTGCACCGAATGGGCAATATGATTGAAGAAGTCAGGAAAGATCGCCGCCTCGCATCCGCCCCTGCCCAGCAGACTAATTTGTTCTGACGCGACCAGCTTGCTTGCGCGGGAGGCTTGGCCGCTGGATTAGGGTTCGCCTTATTCAGTTATCTTCTGGATAGACGTCCGGGGCATTCAGCGTCTTCACGCTGAAAGGGCGCGACGGCTTCAGGCCGATTTGCGTAAAATAAGGCATCTGAATTGTCTTGGACCGACAGGAGTCTCCTTCAAGCAAAAGCGAGGCCTTAACGTTAAGTCGCGCGCGAATGCTTTTGCTCCCTCTGAAGAGGTCGCGTTGAAGGTCAGCCGCTTGCCGCTCGCCCGAAGGGCTCCTGAAGTAGACTTCGAGAGTCTCCAGGGGGCTCTCTAGACGCAGCTCCTTTTCGGTAAAGGGGACTGAAGTCGAATAGCTCTGCCTCCAGTCCCCGATTCTGTCGAAAGCTTTGTGGATCGTCGTCGGGACAACGCTACCGTCCGCCATAGTAGCCCTTAGCTCGATGGTGTAGGGAGGCCGCTTAATTATTATGTCCTTGAAATCCTTTGAGAAACCAATGCCGCGGGCAGTGGCAAGCATTTCATCAAAGTAGACTTCATCTCTGTGGATGACTGCCTTGCTACATCGGTGAGCTATAACGTTTTTGATTGCCGGAACTTTTGCCGATCCTCCAACGAGAAGTGCCAGATCCACCCCCTCAAAATTTTCGACGAAGCATCTTGCTTCTTCAACTAAGCTTTTGATAGCCGCGTCTATTTGTAATAGAACTACCTTGGCCGCAGATTCGAATTCGGTCTTGGTGATTTCAAACGTGAGAAAATCACGCCCCATAAATCTTGCCTTTCCCCACCGATACGAATTCGAATTCGAAAGAGCTACTTTAACCTGCTCGCAATCGTCCTCAAAGTTGAGTTTTCCAACCGCAGGGTCAGCCTCGTATGCTCGGTAAATCTGATCTAGACCCTCAGCCCCCGTCAACTGCATAATCTTGTTGGCGACCAGTTCCTGTACTGCCGAGTCCAGGTCGGAACCTGCCCAACACCGTCCCTGTTCTGCGAGGACTGTTATTTTCTTCCACCCGTCTTCTTCGTGATACCTCACAATCGCAACGTCTGTAGTTCCCGCGCCGGAATCAAAAACTAGAAGATCCTTATTGACAGGAGGTGTAGTGGCCACGCGGGCGTATAAGACGGCCGCCGCCAACGGCTCATCAATAACGTTGCTCAAACTTACTGACTGCGCGCCTTGGTCTAACAAAATGCGAGAAAGCGCATGCCGATGAGGCAAGTCGAAGGTAACGGGGCACACGACATTGGCAGTGAAAGTGTGTTGGGCAAGTCTTTCACCAACCAATGCAAACGACCGGGTAATGGCTTCGCCGACCACCCGCTCTGCAAGCATCTCGCATGTGAAGACCTTTCCCTGAACCAGCCTTCTGCCATCCTCCCATTCGCTAGCGGCCTTCCTGTGACCTGCCTTATCCTCCGGCCGGTCCTGCCAGTACCGTTTCACAAACCTGAGCCGACCAGGCCTTGAAAGCGTTTGCTCCCCAACAAGTATTTGGCCTGATGAATCAATGAAGCAGCTTGACGGCATCAGCGGGGATGAACCTAAGCCAATCGGAAGTAGGGAGGGGATTTCCCTATCTCGATAAATGCTGACTCGCGTGTTCGCTGTACCATAGTCGATCCCGAGGTGAATCATGCCATCCTCCCACTACTGCAATTTCACCAGGGCACGCCGCATAATCCTTGGACCTCGCGATGTTTCGAGAATAAACCCGGATCTCATTACTTGTACTTTCCGGGTCCCACTTAATTCGCGAGCCTCCTCGGCTAGCTCGTGTAATTCTGGGTCAAAATTCAGTGTTTCTCCCGTTATCCCAACTCGTCGCACCCCCGCTCGGTCTAACATGGATGTCAGCATAGATGCTAGGCGGCTCGTTGATGGGTCTGCGCTTGATGAGATTTGCCGCTCCAAATCGTCAAGTAGCGACACAACGGGTCGAAATGCATCCATCCGGATCCCGACTTCGAGTTCCTGTTTGTTCACGGCCGCGGATGATTTCAGCATCTCCGCTAGGTCTCGGAGTCTATGCGCCTCCGCGCGAGTCTCCTGGAGCTTCGTGCCAAGCGCCTCAGTTTCTCGCTTCAATTTTTCATTTTCAGATGTGAGCGTGCTCTTGCCTTTCTCTATTTCCAGTTCAAAGATGTGAAACAGTTGCGAACCCCAACCCTTGCTGCTCAGCCTTAACAATCGCGATCCAGCATCTCCAAGAAGCCCTTCGAGGGTGTCTTTCGATTCCTCATATCTTTCAAGGGCTAATTCATACAATTGAACCAGCCTTTGGGTCGTTGTGAGCGTTGAATCGCTGGAGGACTCCTTTAGGTTTCGTCTGACGAAATCCAGCGCAGCGCCGAATAACAGCGGGTGGCGATCCGCGCGGAGGGTGTGAATCAGCATCTCCCAAGAGCTGCTTTCTCGATTTGACAACAGTCCCGCTAGGCAGATCGCCAAGGCACTCTCTGTTTCAGGATCTAGCCCACTAACCATTGCGTGGAAAAGCATTTCTGGGCTTGCTTCGGATTCGACAAGATCAAGCTTGACTTCGGGTGTTAGCGCCGGCGACCGAAGTATAGAAATTTTGGTGCGAAGGTCGGTTCTTGCGTCACTATAAACAGACTTCGCCGTTTCAGGCGACCCCAGAAACTGGCGCACATTCGCTGCCTCCCAGAGTCGCGGCCGCTCAATTAATATCAAGTAAAGCTCCCTTACATCACTCTTGCGAAGGTACTTTATAAGGTCCCTTCGAATATAGATTTCGATCCTCGGCGCTCTTGCTTCATCTGGGTTGGCTATCCAGTCAAGGATGCTCTTTTTGAGGACTTCTCTGTTCGTCTCTGTGTTTAGCACCGAGTATGCCTTACTCGCAACCTCGCTTGAAGTGTGCCCTAACAAACCCTTTGCAGCCTCATGAGCCCTCGATGGACAGGTCTTCGACAGAAGGGATAGTGTAAATGCCATATCGCCATCCGTTACAGACCCAACAGGCATCCGCTCGAACCTTATTTCTGGCAATCTTGAAATCAGCTTTGAAGCCTCAGGACCCTCCAGGAAGCTGGCTGCGTAACAGACGGCGCAAAAAAGCTCAGGTAACTCAAGTGGTTGGACGTCTGCGCACTCCAGCCTCGTCAATGCCTTTTCACTTAAAACTCTGGCTCCTCTCGCCTTGTCGGATTCAGCATATAGATCCAGATTTCTGGCGACCTCAAGAATAGCTCTGGCGTCCTTCAGGCCTTCCAATCGGGTATCGATGTCGCCACTGGAGGTTTCCGGCCCTTGACCACCTTTGAGAAGGAAACGAGTCTTCTTATGAGGGTCTACCGTGAACTTCATGCTGGAAGTGAGCTTCTTTCTGCTCGTTTTCCACCATGATGTCCAGTTAACCTGCAGCTTTTGCAGAGCAGGTGAGAGTTCACGTTTTATGTCCTCGACATCGATGGACCTTGAATAACGGTCGCGCATCAGGCGGGACAAAACATCTTCGATGTTTTCTCGAAGCCAATCTGCATCCGGCTCGCGTTGGTAAATTAGGGCGTAATATCCGTCTGAGGGGATCAGTCGTAGCTGTCGGTTTGCCTCTGCCTTACTAATTCGCATCTCGGTCCCGTTCTTTTGCCGAAGTGATACAGAGTCCGGTCCGACGTCTGCGACACGTACAGTGCCCGCACGGGGGTGGCGGACAAAATCCCCGCTCTTTAGCTCCACCTGACTCACCTCCGATAGCCTGCAAAATTCATTTGAGTTTACCACGAACCTCACGACACTTGCGGATGTAGCAAGTCACTTGCTCCCCCTGAGTACCAAGGACCCGCTCGACCAAACGACTCAGCAATTGCCTTGACGGCAGGCGGGCGAATACCCGTGCGCCTTGTGGCCGCAGGCTTGGCTTCCGGCTAATATCGGCCCTTTGGTTGTCCCTCCAAAAAGTCAGGCGAAGCAAGCGAGATAATCTTGATTCTCCAGCAAAAGCCGCAGGATCCCTCGCCCCACTTGCTTTTGGGAGCCTCGCGAAAAGCGGGGCAGGAACGGAGAAAGAACGTGATTGAGGAAGTCAAAAGAATGCAGACAGATGAGAAAACAAAGGGCACCGTCGGGCCAGTTGCTCAGCCTACAGACATCACCGGCATCGCGTGCCACGGCGAGAGGACTGAGACTTCAAGACCGCGCTTCAACAAATTCATTTACGAAAATCTTCGTGGAAACCTCGAGGGGCACGTTGAGGCGTGGAGCCGCATGGCTGTTCGTAACCCGAGTCCTGAAATTACCCATGCACTGTGGCTTAAAGCGGAAGGTCTGGGCTACGCGCTACGGCTGATTTACGCCTTTGAGCCCGAATTCCGAGAATTAGTCGAGAGCGCGTCGAGGGGAGCGGAACCCACCGTCCATGCTCGCCAGCAAGAGGATCTCGAAAGGAAATCGTCATGAAAGCATCTTCGATCTCAGAAGCCCTGCGAGTGCTCGTGGCTGCCCATCAGCCAGCCTTCATTTGGGGCGGGCCAGGAATCGGGAAATCGGCGGTGGTCAAACAGCTTGCCGAAGCGCTAAAAATCACACTCCAAGACGTAAGGGCGCTCTTGCTCGATCCCGTTGACCTTCGCGGCCTGCCGTTCTTAGGAAACGACGGCCGGTCGAAGTGGGCATCGCCGGAGTTTCTCCCGCAGGACGGATCGGGCATCCTCTTCCTCGACGAACTGAATGCCGCGCCAGCCATGGTGCAAGCCAGTTGCTATCAATTGGTGCTGGATCGCAAGCTGGGCGAATACACATTGCCCGAAGGTTGGGCCATCATCGCCGCCGGCAACCGCGATTCGGACCGAGGGGCTACGACCCGGATGCCCACACCTTTGCGAAACCGGTTTGTGCATCTGGATTTTGAGGTTGATGTGCAGGACTGGTCTGAGTGGGCGATTCAGGCGGCTATTCGCCCCGAGGTGATTGCCTTTCTTCGCTTCCGGCCGGAACTTCTGAGTGCATTCGACCGCGACACGAATGCGTTCCCCTCACCGCGTTCTTGGGAATTCGTTTCGCGCATCCTTGACTCACTCGACTCCCAGTCGAACCCGGCGATTGAGCACGAAGTCATAGCGGGGGCTGTGGGAACGGGTGCCGCAACGGAATTCTCAGCCTTCTTGCGGATGTTCCGGGAATTGCCCAACATTGATGCCATCCTGCTGAATCCCACGAAGGAGCCCGTACCAGAAAACGCGGCCGCGCAATATGCGGTGGCCTCTGCCTTGGCGCGATGCGCCTCAGACATGAACTTCGACCGCATTTGTCTGTACTTGGACCGCCTCCCAACCGAATTTCGGGTCTTGTGCGTGCGCGACGCGACTCTCCGCCAGCCGGCCATCCGCTGCACCGCTGGCTACACCAAGTGGGCAGTCGCGAACCACCACGTCATCGCTTCGTGACGATCTGGAGTGCGTACCAGCGGGCATTGTGCTAAGAGCAGAGGAACGTCCTAATCTGGCGACCTCAACTGCTTAAGAAACTGAACGATGCTAGTAGCCCGAACAATTGCGATTGATTTTAACTTGAAAAGCCGTCTGTAACGGTCATCGGGACCAATCAGGGTCGACATGGAGTCCTCGCGTGGGGTCACTTGTAGCGGCTCAGGCACCGGGAAATCATATATCACCCAGTCAACAGGCTGCGTATCCGCCTTCTCCAAGGGAACGTCCCCCGTCTTCAAGTCGACATCGTTAGGATTGTATCTGGTAACGAAAAGCTCGGCCGACGTAATCACCACGGGAATGTAGAAATAGGTCTGCGGGGCGTTCGGGTCCATGCGCTTTTTCTGCTCGTTCGCAAGGCCACCGACTCCCGTCAGCACTTGGGTGCATGCAGCATAGATGTTTTCAGTCCTGCCGGATTTCCCCTTGGTCGGCTTGACGTGTGATACTTCGAGTCCCATATCGACAAAATGGGCTGGATCACTCCCGACAATCTGGCACTCATGGGTCTGAACAACTGGCTTCCTCGGAGCATGAGCCAGATGCGCGACCATTGTCATCAAAAACTCCGGCCGTGGCGCAGGAGTAGAAGAACTGGCAGAGAAAACCCAGAAGACATATTCAGGGTGGGCACGCTTACATTCGAAGACGACATAGGTGCGCCCAGTGTCGAGCATTCTTAACACGAAATCGATGACAGTATCTTCCGGGCCGATTGAAACAGGATATTCTTCGGATTCAACTCGATAGCGACCGCTCAGGGATCTGACTTCATTGACGCATCTCTTCTGGAATAGAAATCCGTGTTCTTCCAGAGCTTTGATCGCCGTTTGATGAATATTGCCCGCCTTGCTCATGGCAGCGAGATTCCTTGCCTTTCGAATTCTGGTTTAGAACTAACTACTGGTAATCGATACGGAATGAGTAGACAAGGGGCCTTCATCCTGTCCTATTTCTCCTCGGCAGAGCGCAGAGAGTACCGTACTGGCCCCCAGCCGATGCTGAGGCGCCCCAATTGCTTCGTCAACCACGGCGCGGACTGGCGGCGATATCTCAACATTGCATTGATTCTGTCCCGTTGAATCCGCGTGGCCCGACTCGCACTTTCACCGGCTTCAGATGGATCAAGTTTCTCCAACATCCAGTGGGTGTTTTCAACTGCCGAGGAAGGGGAGACAAGCCAGTCGTTGCAGCTCAGCAGCAGCGTTGCCTTACGCGAGAAGAGAAGCACAGGGATGCGCTCGTTGCAACGCGCCGCGTGTTCGGCGACATCACGTGCGATGTCGAATCCGTCCAGCGACCATTCACCTTTCCAGCGGTCCCACACACGCGGGAGGTCAGACACAGTGCATCCATATATCTCGTTGTAGATTGTCAACAGGTGGTCGGCTTGCGCGTCATCCCGAGGAGGCTTTGCAGGGAAGAATACATCTGTCACGACTGCGTCGCAAAGCGTGCCGGCAGTTAGTGCTGCTGCGACGTGCCTCCTGTTGCTAAAGGTAAGGAGAGCAAAGTGATTTTGGTGGTTTTCAACGAACCACGCGCGATTGGCGTGTTCGTCATCGACAAACCACACCAAAGGACGATTTCCAAGCCGCTTCTTTAACGTCTTACGCCATGAGCGATGAGTCTTTTGAAGTTCGACGAGCGGCATTGGTTGGGAGTCGGGGTCCACCCGCAGGGTACCTGCGTCTTCGTCGAATGCAGCCAGGCCAGTGTGAGCATTAATCATAATTGCAGATTATAGACGAATGGTCGCCAACACGCTTGCAGAGGCATCCGGATCTGGTAACAAGCCTGTCTGAGGGGAGCATAGGAACGTGTACCAAGTGACTTGTGGACAAGGGCGACCGGGGCGTTGGCAGGAACGACCGGGATCAAATGGGATTCGCTGCCCCCCGTAGGAATCAGCAGCTACCAACAAAGATTAGCGTGGCTTCCCAGAAGGGCTGCCAAGAAAACACAGGGGATATTGCCGTGAACGACATTTCAGAACCATCTTTGTCTTCGCGGGCCATGCTTTGCTCGCTTTCGATCAGCATGTGGTCAGCGCGGAAACATGACCCCCAAGCCTCCGAGGAAATCGCACAACGACACGGCGCGCAAGCTGACGCGGGCCGTTATCACAAGGTGCTTCTTCCAAAGGCGGCGCTCGCCGAGGTCCAGAAAATCGTCAGCGACGCCCGCCAGGAGCACTACTTTATGACACTGCCTTGGGACGATAACGGTTATCGTGTGCTCCCGGCCGCCGCCTACCTGGACCACACCGAACGAATGCGGGAACTTTCGAACCGGTTCTCTCCGGCTGTTGAAACCCTTGCGCAGCAATTCGGCCAGCTTGTTGAAGAAGCCAAAGTGCGACTTGGCGGGCTATTCCGTCCGGAGGATTATCCGTCGCCCGAGGAACTGCGCTCGAAATTCTCCTTCGAGACTAAGGTCATGCCTCTGCCCGATGCGGGTGATTTCCGGGTCACATTGGGCGACGCGGAGAAAGAGCGAATCAAGCGCCAGATTACCGCTGCAGTTGAAGCGTCGCTTCAGGTCGCGAGCCGGGAACTGTGGAAGCGGCTTTACGAAGCCGTGACCCATCTGGCTGAACGACTTCACGCTTACAAGGTGACTGACGGAGGAGTCGAGCATCCATTCCGCGATTCCATCGTGACCAACTTGGTAAAGCTGGTTGATGTCCTGCCGAAGTTGAATGTCACCGGAGACCCGGAGCTGGAAAGACTGGCCGCGCAAGTGCGCGCTTCACTCTTCGTTGATCCGCAAGAGCTAAGGAAATCGGATTCGATTCGCAACGAGACGGCCAAAACCGCCTCAGCCATCGCAAGCCGCATGGCAGCGTACATGGGAGCTTATGGGCTCACTCCACCTGATGATCG
>JAMCXS010000007.1 GCA_023474345.1 Acidobacteriota bacterium
ACCGTAACCCATATCGCGGGCCATCTGTATTGGCGGTTGTAGAGACGCCCCGCTGCGGCGTCTGAGACGTTCCAGTGGAACGTCTCTACGGAGACAACACGGGCGGCGGTGGCGACACCGCCGCTACAGCCCCAGGGAAAAAGACTAGCACGGTAGCCGATGATTGTCAAGAACTTTTTGCACGGCTTTCGTGCCCTGAAAATTTCGCTCAGGCGGCGACGCTCGATTCAAGAGCTTCGAAACGTCTCACGTAATAGCGAGTCAAGCGTTGGGGTTCGAGACGATCGAAACCAAGGCCTATGAGCCGGATCACCGCGAACCGTGCGGCCCGGCGATATGGGTTACGGTGGCGGGCGGAGCGCGGCTTTTAAGTGGGCTGTATGTTTACAAAAGAAACGGGAACTTTCCAGCCGCGACGGGCGTCAATAACGTCAGATTCTTGCGAAAGCCAGTAAACGCAGCGCCACCTCTTATCGGCGTCTGGGTGGAAGGAGGGTTCGGATGCGCACATTCATGATCGCACTTTTTGTAGGCGCCGTGTTTTGTGGCGGGACATTCGCGGCGCAAGCCGTTCACGCCACTGTGCCCGATGTGCAGACATTGTTCGAGCAGTTGAAAAGCGCGAATACATCAAAAGAGGCCGCGGATGAATTAGCGAAATTGGGAAAAGAGAACGCGAGGGCAAGGAAATATCTATCCAATAAACTACCGGAGTTAATAGAAAACGTGCATCGGGGCGCGGTTTGTCGAAATGCCCAGCAACTCGCGGGGAACCTGAAACTTACTAACGCGGTGCCTGGGCTGGTATCCGCGCTAACGCATCAGTTTACGTGCGGAAGGGGCGATATAACATTCACGCAGTGGATGCGGCTGGACGACGACCCCGCAGGCAGGGCTCTGGTCGAGATCGGGGAGCCCTCGGTGGGCCCCGTCTCCAAGCTTCTGGAGAGTGTCGACAAGATCGTCAGGTCGCGGGCGACGCTGGTGCTTTTGAACATCGACTCTCCTGCCGCGATTCAGGCGATACGCAATCATTTTCCGAAGGAGAAAGATCCGGGTCTCAAGCGGCTCATGGCCAACCATTTGAGGCCTGACAATGCTAAGTGAGGGACGGATACTGCCTTCCTGAGTGAGTTGTTTGGAAACAAACCCGCGGTCAATCAAAGGCGCATTGACGGTGACTGCCTCACGGGTGGAGAAAAGGGGGGACGAGATATGAGAGCCCGCAGGAATCGGCCTCGGGGCCAGAGGGTGGACCACGGCCTCGCTTGGAGGGTAAACATGAATACGGCATTCAAAGCTGGTTTGATTTTGGCCGTCTCGACAGCGGGCGTCGCCCCTGGGTTATGCATAGCAAACGGAAAATACGCCGTCGCTGCCGGTCCTGCCAGCCGCGGCGGGGGTCAATAACGTCAGACTCCCCGAAGGCTGGCACCCACAGCATCGCTCTATGCCGCCGTGGGAATGGAAGGAGGGTTCAGGTGGTGAGCACTGCCGGAAATGTTCTGATGGCGGTTCTGATCCTGTGTTCAACCGCGCTGGCACAACCGAAGCGCCCATACTTCCGCCACCCGGAACTGGTCGGAGGGTCGTGGGAGTTCACTAGTGTAGTGTCTCTCAAGTAGCTTTACAATGAGGTTGGGTTTTGCTATCCTCTGGTGCATGTGGAACCCAGCCGCAGCTCTTGATCTGCCGTCGGAACAGAGACAACTTTTGCAATCCTGGATCAACGCCAAGAACACGCCTCAGAAAGTGGCGTTCCGAGCCCGCGTCGTCATGATGGCCAGCGAAGGTCGTGCGAATCGCGACATCGCCCGCACCCTGGAGACGAGTCGGCCCACGGTGCTGCTCTGGCGCGAGCGGTTTGCCGCGCAAGGCCCGCAAGCGTTGCTGGAGGACGCACCGGGGCGTGGGCGCAAAGCCCAAATCCCGGTCGAGAAAGTCCGCACAATTGTCGAAGCCACGCTGCACAGTCGACCGCCGGCAGCCACGCATTGGAGCGTGCGCACGATGGCGAAAGCTCAAGGCGTCAGCCCCGCGACCGTGCAACGCATTTGGGATGCGCATGGTCTCGAGCCGCATCGCGTCAAAACCTTCAAGCTGTCGCGCGACAAGCATTTTGTTGAAAAGCTGACCGATGTGGTCGGACTCTATCTGAATCCTCCCGATAAAGCGCTGGTGCTGTGCGTGGATGAAAAGAGCCAGATTCAGGCCTTGGATCGCACCCAGCCGGGCTTGCCCATGAAGCGGGGCCGCTGCGGAACCATGACGCACGACTACAAACGCCACGGCACGACCACGCTGTTTGCAGCCTTGAACGTCCTGGAAGGGACTGTCATCGGTCATTGCATGCCTCGACATCGACACCAGGAGTTCCTGAAATTCCTTCGCCAGCTCGACCGCGAGATTCCGACCGGACTCGATCTGCATATGATTCTCGACAACTACGGAACCCACAAACATCCCGGCGTCCAAAGCTGGTTGGCGAAACATCCAAGGTTTCATTTGCACTTCACGCCCACCAGCTCATCCTGGCTCAACTTGGTGGAGCGATGGTTTCGCGAGCTGACCGAAAAGCGGATTCGGCGCGGCACCTTCGCCAGTGTCAAAGAACTCGTCGCCGCCATCCGCGAATACCTCGACCACAACAACCAACAACCCAGACCTTTCGTCTGGAAAGCCAGCACGGAACGTATCTTGGAAAAAGTCGCCCGTTGTAAAGCTATCTACGAGACACTACACTAGTTCCTCCGGCACGTATGGCCTTTTCATTTCGGTACAAACATGGTGGCGCGATCCGGTGGCGGTGGTTCCGTGCCCCGGTGGGAGCTGCCGCTGTAGTCCGGATGCCTTTAAGAGCGCGCTGGCCAATCCGCGTACGATCACGAACCAAGTGGTTTCTGTCAGTGGCTATATTCCTGGCCACGATGCCCAATATCGGGGCTATTATTCAAAAATCCTGACCGGCAATCGACTTAAGTTGGACTGGGCCGACATGGAAATTGTCTTTCACCCTAAAGCCGGGGAATGGACTGGCACATGGAGCGGCCGAGAGGTGGTTCTCAGGCGGCCCACTCCTTCGCGCGGCGTGAAGCGGAGTCCGTTCGTCGGCGAATGGGCGGGACTACCAACCGCGAACAAGCCCACGTTGCCCGCCGAGCTGCACATTGCAGAGTCATTGGACGGAACCCTTACGGCATGGCTCGACAGGAAAATAGGCGCTCTTGATTGCGAGACTCGCTCCGTGAGAATTTCCCAGTCAAGCGGGGAGCTGGTCAAGATATTTTTCGACAGTCGCGGCAAGATTAGTATGCAAACCACCAATCCCCTGGGCGCATCATTCCGGTATCTCGGGACACTCACAGCAGACAGTACGGAAATCGTGGGAGCATGGAGCAGCCAAGATGGGGAGCACTCTAGTGCGCCGGGGAATTTTCGGCGCATTCCTGGAAAGGCGCGTTGGTACCCGCGGCACTGATTTCTGTGTCGCGGCTCTTGTATTCTTCGGACCAGAAAGCCGTGACGAACAATACATCGTTCCGCCTGGAACGTACCATTACTGGCCACCTGGCCTGTAGCAAGCGCGGGTCTTTAGATCTATCGATGTTAGGGTTGGCGTGTGGCATCAAAGCCCTGAAAGGGCGCGGCAGGGAGGCCCCGGGCGTGAGCGGGTAGCCTTAGTCAATCGGCTTTTTGATTGACCGAGGGTTTGTGCCGTTTTGAAAGGCCCACGGACAGGAAGGCGATGTCCGTGGCTACCGCTCCCTCGGAGCTTGTTGATCCCGTCACTGGTTTTTGTGTCGCGGGGTCTTATATTATTAGGCCTCAAAAAACCCGCGACGGACAAAATGCCATCGCGGCTAGTTGTGCCGCGAAGCGGCGGGCGCGAATTTAGCCAGGACCGCGGATCTGAAAATCGGCGCTCTGTGTTGATGGAGGGAGGTAGGAGAAACATGATCACCCGAAGGAGCTTTTTGAAAGGGTTGGTGGTAGGAGCAGGAATCGCCGAGGCCACAAGCACGATCGGGTTACCGGCTCGGACAGCGCCGAGGCGTGCCGCTCCCAATGAGATCAAAGCGTTTTGCATCGATTTTAATTGGGTTCACCGGAACAAAGCGTCGATCTTTGCGCCACCGGGCCACTGGGGCGATGCCTCGCCGGAAGAGCACGTGCGCTGGTACGATGAGCTGGGCGCGAACGTAATCCAAACGTTTGCTGTTTCCTGCAACGGCTACGCCTGGTATAAGAACGGTTTTGTGCCTGCCCAGCCCGGACTGAAATACGACTTCCTTCCCGACATGGTCAGGCTCGGCCACAAAAAAGGGAAGCTGGTCATGGGTTACTTTTGTATCGGCGCCAACGAGAAATGGGGCCAGGATCATCCCGACCTCAGTTACGGCACGCCTTATACTCCCCACATTCCCTTTACCGACCAATATTTGGATTACCTTTCGAAATCCATGGAGAATGCCATCAGGAAGACGGGAATGGACGGCTACATGATCGACTGGGTATGGAACCCTTCCGCGGGACTCCGGAAAAGGGGCTGGATACCCGCGGAGCAGGAGCTATTCACACAGCTCACCGGCAAGCCGTTCCCTAAGAACGGCCACCCGGCTGCGGAGGAAGAACTCGCATACGAGCGCAAGGCGATCAACCGTTGCTGGGCGCGCATCAAGGAAAGCCGCGACAAGGCGAACCCGAAGTGTATTTTATGGGTTTCCGTCAACGATTTTGCCGCCCCATCCATCCATGACTCACCCATGCTCAAGCAAGTGGACTGGGCGATGAATGAATCGCCGGACATGAAGCTTTACCGAATCGGGCAGCAAATGAAAGGGCCGCAGACGCGCCTGATCCAGAATTTGGTGGGGTGGTCCACAGACAACGCTCCGGAATTTCTGTCGGACCCGAAAAATCCCCGAGATAATCTCTATGGGTTTGCCATGCCAAGAGCCAATTCGCTTCCGCTTCCGGCTGAGGAGTACCTGAGCAAGCCTATCGATAGCTTTGCGGGACAAGGAATTTATAGCACAAACGACAGGAATATTGCTGCGCTCGCAAGGTTCTACCGCGGCTTACCACTCTGATTTTCTCGGAATACGATGTTCGGAGTCCCCGGCCCGCGAGCGAGTCACGGCTTTTGAGCTTGAAAGACCATGGTTTCAAAACTGTTTGCGAATTCCCCGCTTGATATTTGATGGCTCTCCAGACCGGTCAGGTTGGGATCATCGCTCTGCCCAACCGGAAAGCGACGAACGTTCACAAAGCCCGTCCGGAGAAGGGACTCGCGCAACGTTGGCTGGTCGTAGATAAAGCGATGTCCCCATGCTCGCACGGAGTGATTGACAATAAAACACTCGGGACGTGTATGTCTGGGTAGATTGCAGAACTCGATGGCCCATTCAACGTATTCGCCCTGTTCCGGGCCGTGCTTGCAGTACACGGAAAGAATCCTTTCCAGGTCTGGCGTCGCAAGCCTCAATTTCCCGCCTGAGCGGAATTGTTCGGCAACCTACGAATACACGCGGCCCACGCTTCTTCCTCCTGTGATTATCCCTGCCGAAATGAGGCATCGCATTATAGCATTCCACGGGCCGGTCCCCAAACTGGCAGCCAAGAAACGCTACCCGATCGCTGTCGGGGAAAGCTATATTTTGCTCCTCTCAATAGTTCGCCAAAAAGGGTTATGATGGTTGAATGTTCAGGAAGTGGCGAGAAACGCCCTCAAGCATTTGATCAACAGGCGGATCGCAGCAGTTTAAGCGAGGGAGGTTAGTGATGCGGATTTCGATTATCGGATGCGGGTATGTTGGGCTGGTGACGGGCGCCTGCCTTGCTGAAGCAGGCCATGAAGTGGTTTGCACGGATAACGACGCGGCGAAGATAGGTGTGCTGAACCAGGGACGCATTCCCATTTATGAGCCTCATCTGGATCAACTGGTGGACGGGAACCGGAAGAAGGAAAAACTGGTGTTTACAGACAATGCTTCGGAAGCTGTCCGGTCCAGCAGTGCGATCTTTATCTGCGTCGGGACGCCGCCTCTTGAAAACGGAGACGCCGATCTTTCCGCGATTGACGCCGTGGCGCGGGTGATCGCCACCGAGTCTGCGAGTCCGAAGCTGGTGATTGAAAAGAGCACCGTGCCCGTGCAGACGGGCCAGCAGCTTAAGCAAGCCCTGGCGGTTTATGGGCGCAAGGCCGGCGTGGGCTTCCGCATTGCATCGAATCCGGAATTTCTCCGCGAAGGGACTGCCGTCGAAGATTTCCTGCATCCTGATCGCATCGTGGTGGGCGTTGAGGATGAGACTACCGAGCGGGAACTGCGGGAAATTTATGGTCCCATTCTCGATGGGAAGTTCAACTGCCCGGTGCACAATCCGAGTTGTCCTCCCCATGAGCAACCGAACTTTGTGGTAACCACGATCAACAGCGCGGAGCTTATCAAGCACGCCTCAAACTCCTTTTTGGCGTTGAAAATTTCCTATGCGAACGCCCTTGCCGACATGTGCGAACGCCTGGGAGCGAATGTTGAAGAAGTGACGCGCGCGATGGGCCTCGATCCGCGAATCCGTCCGGAGTTTTTGCGCGCGGGACTCGGCTTCGGCGGTTTTTGCCTTCCCAAGGACATCCAGGCGTTTATCCGGCTGGCTGAGCGGGCCGGGATGGACTTTGCGTTATTGAAGGAAGCGGAGCGCATCAATAAGCAGCGCATCGCGCGATTCCTGGAAAAAACCCGGAACTCGCTATGGGTTGTTAAGGGGAAAAGGGTCGGGATGCTGGGACTGGCGTTTAAACCCAACACCGACGACATCCGATTTGCGCCGGGCATCGAGCTGATCCGGCGATTTCTGTCCGAGGGCGCCTTCGTTAGCGCCTACGACCCGGCGGCGATGGACAAGGCCCGGGCAATCTTTCCCGAGATCAGCTACCGCCAGAATGCTTACGAGGTTGCTAAAGGCGCCGATGCCTTGCTGATCGTGACCGAGTGGCAGGAGTTTCGAGGGCTCGACTGGGAACGCATCTACGATTCGATGGCACGACCCCTAGTGATCGACGGGCGCAACCTGCTTGACCCCGCCGTGATGGCCAGACTCGGCTTTGAGTACCATTCCTTTGGCCGGCCGGAATGAATCACTTCCGTTGAGTTCAGGGGGCAGCCCCGGCTCCAGCCGGGGAGTGATTCATCTTCCTGCTCTTGTAAGAAGCCTGAATATAGCGCCGCATGAATTCATTTAAACTTTACTGGAATTTTGCTCGGCCTTTCACCTTAGTTCCGCCCATGGTGGGGATCTTTTCGGGGTCGCTGATCGGGTATGGGGCCACTCACGCCCGCCTTTCCCCTTTGCATATTCTGCTGGCTGTGCTGGCCGCCGGGGTTTTGAATGCGGCGTCTAACGGGCTGAACCAGATCTGCGACTTCAAGAATGATTGCGTCAACAAACCGCACCGGCCGCTGCCCTCGGGCCGGATGACCCGCCGTCAGGCGTGGATATTTGTGGCAGTAACATACTGCCTGGCCCTGGGGATGGTTGCGGTGGTCAATTGGCAGACCTTTGCAATTTACGTTGTGGCGGCGCTTGCAACGGTCGCCTATTCCGCGCCACCAGTTCGCCTGAAGCGCCATCCTGTGGGTTCCAATGTGATCATTTCGCTGATCCGAGGTGAGTTGCTGAAGGTCGCGGGTTGGGCCGCGGTGGCAACGGTCCTTAATTCCGTCGAGCCGTGGTACATTGGGTTTATCTATCTGGTGTTTTTGCTGGGGGCGACAACGACTAAGGACTTTGCGGATATCGATGGAGATCGTGCCGCGGGCTGTATTACGCTCCCGGTTAAATACGGCGCCACCTGGAGCGCACGGGCCATCAGCCCGTCGTTCATTGTACCCTGGTTATTGTTGCCCTTGGGTTTGTACCTTAAGATTTTGAGCGGCAACCCCACAGCGATTATCGTGCTGAGCATCGTTATGCTTTGTTGGGGTTCCTACGTAGTTTACTTGATCAATGACGATCCGCGGCGCCTGGTAACGGAGGGAGAAAATCATCCCGGCTGGCACCATATGTACTGGATGATGATGGTAGGACATTTGGGATTGGCGACAGCTTACTTGATCGGGTAGCGTCGGGTTTTAGTCCGTCATTCTTCGTGGGTGGCGCGCCGGGTTTGAGGCTGTATGCTGTGCTACACCTGGGCAGCCTGCGGGGCCAAAGCCTGGCGGTACTTTGATTAGGGAAGATGCTTCTTCTGACTGGATCGACCGGCTACCTTGGATCGCGGATTGCGTTGGAACTCGTCGCGCGCGGCGAGCCGTTTCGCGTCCTGGTAAGGGATCCGGGGCGGCTGAGCTTTGATCCTTCGGACGCGGGATGCGAAGTTGTCGTGGGCGATCTCCGCGACGCCGACGCGCTCGCCAAGGCATTGCGCGGCGCAAAATACGTGATCCACGCGGGCGCGCTTGTCAAGATGTGGGTGCGGGACCGGCAAGACTTCTGGCAGGTTAATGTGGAAGGATTGAAAGCATTGCTTGAGGCTGCCGACCGCGCCGGCATCGAGCGAGTGGTTTATACTTCCTCCTTTATTGCCGCCGGTCCCTCCTCGGACCCGAATGCGGGCGAAGGACTGCAAAATCAGGGTCCATATTCGAACGAGTACGAGGAGACCAAGGCGCGTGCGCTGGACTGGCTTCGGACAGAAGGTTTCGCGCGGTTTCCTGTGGTCGCATTGCTGCCCGGAGTCATCTATGGGCCCGGCCCTCCTACAGAAGGAAATTTGGTGGGAGGAGTGATCGAACAGTACCTCGCGGGGAAATTCCCAGGGCTGCTGGGTTCGGGAGAGCAGCGATGGAGTTTTTCATTTAATCGCGAGGTCGTCCTGACGCACCTTGCCGCGCTTAGAAAAGCGAAAGCCGGCGAGGAATATTTTCTTGCCGGTGACAATCGGACCTTGAACGACATGTTCCGTGTTCTCGCGGATATAAGCGGTGTAAGACATTCAGTGCGGCATCTTCCGTTTGCGGTGGGAAAGGCTGTGGGGGCGCTGGAGGTTGCGCGCGCGCGGCTGTTTGGCCACCGGCCTCAACTGACACCCGGTGTTGTTGAGGTTTTCAAACATGACTGGACTTACTCCAGCAACAAGGCCGCGCGAGATTTGGGTTACCGCGTGGTCCCCCTTGAAGAGGGACTTCGGAAGACTCTGGAGGTAACGTTTGGGTGACGCTTCTATTATGCCCGGTGTTGAGCGGCGGCCGATAATCTCCACGCGGAAGGTCGTCCACATTTCGATGCTGGCATTCGCTTTTCTTCTGCCTTTTCTCACCTGGGGAGAAGCGGCAGGAGCCGCTCTGCTGGCGCTCTGTTTCAATCTGCTTGTGCTCCCGCGCCTGGGAGTCGATTTGCAGAAGCGATCCGCTGGTGAAGTGGCCGAGGCGGGCGCCACGCCGTGGACCGGCATTTTGGCTTATCCAATTTCAGTCCTTGCACTAATTCTTTTGTTCGGCCGCTGCATGGAAGTGGTCGCCGCGGCCTGGGCCATCATGGCGCTGGGCGATGGCTTGGCGAGCGTCGTCGGCGTCTCGTGGCGTGGCCCTGCTGTTCCATGGAACCGTAGTAAAACCTGGTCGGGCTTCCTGGCGTTTATTGTGGCCGGGAGCCTGGGCAGTTTTGTGCTGGCTCGGTGGGTGGCGCCCTCGCTTCCTGAGTTGAAAACTCTCATTCTTTGCATTGCAACGGCGATCGTGGGCGCGGTCGTCGAAACGATTCCCATTGCGCTCGATGACAACTTTTCAGTTCCGCTGATCTGTGGCGCATTCATGTTTTGCGCGAGCTTGATCGAGTGGTCAGCCGTGCAAAGCAATTTGCCTTATTTGGGACGGCGGATCCTGCTCGCTCTAGCCATAAATGGTGTTTTCGCCTTGGGTGCCCTGGGCATGCGGATGGTGAACCGGTCAGGAGCGGCTCTGGGATTTCTGCTCGGCATCATGGTCTACATGGGGTACGGTTACAAAAGCTTCCTGATTTTGCTGACCTTTTTCTTTGTGGGCTCTGTGGCCACCCGGCTTGGTTATGCCAAGAAAGCCGCACGGGGCCATGCGGAAGGCCGGGGAGGCGCGCGAAGCTGGCGAGAAGCCACGGCCAACACGCTGGCCGGTGCTTTTTTTGCGATCCTGGTCATCACCACGCACTATCAGGCGGCGTTCCTTGTAGCGCTTGTGGCGGCATTTGCGGAAGCTGCCGGCGACACAACTTCAAGCGAAATCGGCCAGTGGCTCACCGGGCGCGCCTATCTAATCACGACTTTCAAACCCGTGCCTGCCGGAGAGAATGGCGGAGTCTCCGTGGTGGGTAGCCTGGCGGGTTTGAGCGCAACCGTACTAATAGTGGTGGTGGGTTACGCGCTGGGCTTAGTCCAGCCGGTGACTGCCGCTGTAGCGCTCGGGGCCGGAATTGTCGGCAATTTGCTGGACAGCGTTCTTGGGGCAACGATTGAACGGCGCGGCCTGGTCAACAACGGCGTTGTCAACTTCATCGGTTCAAGCTTTGCCGGCGGCCTGGCTCTCGGCTTACTGTTGAGCTTGCACATCGTTTGAGAAGCTTTGGTCTGAACAAAGCTACTTTGCCGGAGGCTAAGGCCAGTTTTTGAAGCGTGCCATTTAGTCATGCGGGCTCACAACAGAGAATCTGGTTTACAACCTTGGAACCGACCCGCTAGAATGCTTATGTAGTATTCATGCAGGCCATCTGTCCTTAGTCATTAGGCTTATGTCGGAAGTTCTCGCGATATATCCAGGGTCCTTTGATCCAATCACTAACGGCCACTTTGATTTGATCGAGCGCAGCAGCCGGATTTTTGACCGCCTGATTGTTGCTCTGCTGACGAACGCTGAGAAGGAGCCGTTGTTCAGCGTCGAGGAGCGGGTGGACATGCTCCGGGAAGTGACGCGGAACATGAAGAACGTCAGTGTGGACACTTTCAGTGGCCTTTTGGTGGATTATGCAGTTCAGCAAAAGGCAAGAGCGATTGTCCGCGGCGTCCGAGCGTTCTCCGATTACGAATACGAACTGCAGATGGCGCTGATGAATCGAAAGCTCGAGCCCAGGCTAGAGACGATTTTCCTGATGCCGGCGGAGTCGTACGCTTACGTCAGTTCGCGGCTGGTCAAGGAGATTTTCCGGCATGGCGGATCCGTTAAGGAACTGGTGCCTGCCGTAGTCGAGAAACGTCTTCGGGAAAAGATCAGCCCAATACCTCACAAGGCCTGAATTTATGCAACTGTCCCAACGCATTTCGCGAATTTCAGTTTCCTCAACTCTCGTGGTGGTCCAGAAGGCCACAAAACTCAAGGCGAGTGGCGTCAACGTTGTGGATTTTGGCGCCGGTGAGCCGGACTTCCCAACTCCGGACAACATCAAAAAGGCTGCGATTGAGGCGCTCAATCAGAATTTCACAAAATATACACCCACAGGTGGGATTGCCGACTTGAAGCAAGCCATCGTGAAACGGCATGCGAAGGACTTCGGCTCCGCGTATTCGGTGGAAGAATGCCTGGTTACCGTGGGCGGGAAACAGGCCATCTTTGAGGCTATTGCCGCAACTATCAATTACGGCGACGAAGTGATTCTCCCGGTGCCCTACTGGGTTTCCTTCCTTGACATTGTTAACTACGCCGGGGGCCGTGCGGTATTGCTTCAAACCCGGGAGGAAGATGGCTTCGCAGTGCGGGCGGAGGACGTCGAGAAGCTTGTTACTCCCAAGACAAAATTGATCATTATCAACTCTCCGAACAACCCGACCGGCGCCGTCGTTCCTCCGGAAGAAATGGAAAAACTCCTGGCGCTGGCGGTGCGCCGAAATCTTCTGCTGGTGTCCGACGAGTGCTATTGCCAGTTTGTCTACGACGGTCACAAACCGTTTTCGCTTGGACATTCCAGCAACCGGGAAAACCTGATTATTGTGGGTTCGCTATCCAAAACCTACGCGATGACAGGATGGCGGGTCGGCTTCGCTTTGGGGAGTTCCGTGTTGCTGCGCAATATGCTGAAGCTCCAAAGCCATTCGACTTCGAACCCTACCTCGTTTGCGCAGAAAGCCGGCGTCGAAGCTCTCAGTGGCCCGCAAGATTCCGTGCAAAGGATGCTGGCCGAATACCAGCGCCGGCGCAATCTTATTGTGGAGGGACTGCGAGCGATCCCTGGAATTCAGTGCAACATGCCAGCGGGCGCGTTTTACGTCTACCCGAACGTCAAGGCCTATCTTATAAGAGACGGCATTGCAGATTCGGCGGCACTCGTGGAAAAGCTGCTGGAACAAGCGCATGTGGCGGTCGTGCCCGGCCCCGCCTTCGGCACTGAGGATCATGTTCGGATTTCCTACGCGACTTCCGAGGAACAGATCAACGAAGGGTTGCGACGGATGAAGGAGTTCTTCAGCCAAATTTAAGCGATCTATGCCAAAACTGAACACACCGCTCAAGCTTTCCCCCATTTTCAAACCAAAAATCTGGGGCAAAGGCGACCTGGCTCCTTTGTTTGACTGGCCTTCGCCTGAAACGGCAGGTGAGGCGCCCCGGCAAGACACACCGAACTCCGATAGTGATCACCTTATCGGTGAAGTTTGGATCACAGACGACCGTTCCCAATTTCTAAACGGCCCGCTGGCTGGGACGACGCTGGGGGAAGCGTCGGAAAAATTCCGGAGCAAGCTTTATGGTTCCAACTGGAAGGGCGGCCGCTTTCCCATCCTGGCCAAGTACATTTTTACGAGTGATTGGCTTTCGGTTCAGGTTCACCCCGATGACCGCTACGCCCGAGTGCATGAGCCTGGCAACTTCGGCAAGTGCGAAATGTGGTACATCGTCGAGTCCGATCCAGAAGCGGAAATCCTGCTGGGCTTAAAGCCGAACACTACCAGGGAAATGCTGCGTTCAGCTTGCGAGAAGGGCGTAAGCAAGGACTTGTTCCACCGCTTTCACCCTGAAGCGGGGGAAGCCATTTTCGTTCCGCCTGGAACCGCTCATGCCCTGGGTCCCGGCCTTGTGCTGTTTGAAGCGGAGCAAAACTCCGATATTACTTATCGGCTTGACGATTTCGGCCGCGTCGGGCTCGACGGGAAACCGCGCCCGCTTCACCTGGAAAAAGGCTTGGCGGTGACTAACCCGGAGCTTCCGCCGCGCCGAGATCTTCCTCGCGCGGTTGTGCGCGAACCTTTTGGCTTCCGCCGATACGTCGTTGCCAGCCGCTACTTCGCAGTGGAGGAACTGACCGTTCAGAAGGCGGCGCATTTCAAAGCGGTGCCGGAGCGCGCCGAGACGCTTGCCATTCTTGCGGGCGAAGGCAGGGTTGAAACGGCCGCCGGCTGGCTGGGATACCGGGCGGGCGACACGTGGCTAGTGCCTCCGGGAGCCGGGCAATACAGGCTGGCCCCCACGGAGAAGACTCGGTTGCTCAAGTTTTACGTGCCCGATCTTGACCGGGATTTCCGGCAACTCCGCCCGCGGCGCGGGTTCAAGTCCGCACAAGTAGAAGAGATCCTTTTCGAGTGATATGTTGATGGGCCCAAAGACCAACTCTCGGAACTCCGACTACGCGCACGTCTACGCCGTTATTATGGCAGGGGGCAGTGGCACTCGCTTCTGGCCTTTGAGCCGGCGCAAACATCCCAAACAGTTGCTCGATATCTTTGGACACTCGACTTTGCTGGAGCAAACTGTGGCAAGGCTCGAAGGGCTGGTGCCGCATGAGCGCATCTATATTTTTACCAACGAACTTGTGCATGGTGAAATCCTGCAGCGACTGCCCCGGATTCCAGCACGTCAAATTGTTGCCGAACCCGCCCAACGCAATACCGCCCCGACCATCGGCCTTGCCGCCCACGAAATCCTGCGGCGCGATCCCGAGGGCGTGATGGCGATCCTTCCGGCCGATCATGTTATAAAAAAGCCTGCAGCCTTCCGAAGCGCTTTGAAGGCTGGCTGCCGATGGGCCGCGACGGAGTGCCGGTCAGTCGTACTTGGTATTGAACCGACCCGGCCTGAGACCGGCTATGGTTACGTTCGCTTGGGCGAACTTGCAAAGCGGATCGGCGGGCAAAGAATTTTGCGGGTTGAAAAGTTCACTGAGAAGCCGAAATTGCCGGTGGCTCGCCGATACGTGGCCTCAAAGCGCTATCTTTGGAATGCGGGCATGTTTATCTGGCGCGCCTCGACCCTGATCCAAAATCTTCAGCGAGTTCAACCCAAAATGGCACGGGAACTTGAGCAGATAGCGGCGGCCGGCGGGATTGACAACGGGCGGGCCCTGAAGAAACTGTTCCCGCGTTTTGAGAAGATATCCATTGACTACGCGTTGATGGAGAAGCTTTCGGGAGTTTTTGCCGTGGCGGCTGACATCGGCTGGAGCGACGTGGGGAGCTGGGCCGTCGCCTATGAGCTGAGCCAGAAGGACGAAGAAGGCAACGTCCGTCCGAACAATTCCCTCTCGATCGGTTCTGCGGGGAATATGCTCGTCTCTGACCGGGAATTCCTGGTTACGATTGGCGTGAAGGACCTTATCATCGTTGAGACCGGCGACGCATTGCTGGTCTGTGCTCGCGAGCGCTCGCAAGACGTGGGTAAGGCGGTTCGGGAACTGGAACGGCTCAAGTTGAATAAGTTGCTGTAAGTGAAAATGGCGGCATAAAGCCACCGCGACGATAAGGAAAATGCCGTGCCGCAGCGGCGGGTTTACTCCACTCTGACTGCCGCGGCTTCAAGGAGGCTACTCTGGAAGAATCCGCAGGGGCTATCAAATTCGGTACCGACGGCTGGCGAGGGATTATCGGTGACACCTTCATTTTTGAAAACGTTCGCCGCGTGGCGGCAGCCATCGCCCGGTACGTGCAAAACGAAGGGCAACCGGAACGCGGCCTGGTGGTTGGATATGACACACGGTTTCTCTCCGCCGAGGCCGCTCAAGAGGCTGCCCGGCAAGCCGCGTCGGAAGGAATTCAGGTGTTCCTGGCTGACCGTCCGACGCCCACCCCTGCCGTGAGTTATGCCGTGGTGACACGCCACACCGCGGGCGCCATGATGATTACCGCCAGCCACAACCCTTATCTGTGGAATGGAATCAAGTTCAAAGCTCCTTATGGAGGGTCGGCTTCCCCTGCCATTATGAAGCGCATTGAGGCGAACCTGCCGGACCGACTTCCGAGCGAGGGGCGGATGCCTGCGGGGGCTGCCACTCGAATTGAGACGATTGACTTGATTGGGCCTTACCTCGACCGCCTCAAGACGCTGATTCCTCTTGAGCGGATTCGCTTGAGCGGAAGGCGATTTGTGATCGATCCCATGTATGGAGCTGCCCGTGGGTGTCTCGCCCGCCTGTTCGAAGAATCCGGCATCCGTTATAGCGAAATTCACCGCGAGCACAATCCGTTGTTTCCCGGCATCAACCCGGAGCCGATTGAACCTCACGTGGCCGGTTTGCGGCAGGCCGTCGTCGCCAATAAAGCCGATGCCGGTTTTGCCACGGACGGCGATGCCGATCGCCTGGGAGCGGTCGATGCCCGCGGACGTTTTGTGGATTCGCATAAGATTTTTTCGATCTTGCTCAAACATTTGGCGGAGGACCTGAAGCGCAAGGGCGAGGTGGTCAAAACTGTTTCGACCACTCAAATGATCGATAAACTGGCCGCGAAACACGGGTTGCCGCTCCACATTACGCCCATCGGGTTCAAATACATTTGCGAACTGATGCTGACCCGGGAAATTCTGATCGGCGGTGAGGAGAGCGGCGGCATTGCAGTCCAGGGCCATCTGCCTGAACGTGACGGCATTCTGAATTCCCTCTATTTGGCCGACATCATTGCAGTAAGGGGAAGGGAACTCGGCGAACTGATCGAGGAGCTCGAAGAAGAATTCGGCCCACACAATTACGGCCGGGTCGATATGGAAATTGACATGGCTCGCGCGCACGGCGTGGTCCAGCAAGTAGGCGAGGGAAAACTGAAAACGGTTGGCGGATATGAGATTCTTTCCCTGAACGATCTGGACGGCGTGAAAATGGTTCTGGGGGATTCAGCCTGGCTTCTGGTGCGTGCTTCTGGAACCGAAAACGTTCTGCGTTTGTACGCTGAGGCCCCTTCCCGCGAGCAGGTAAAGACCTTGCTCGACGCGGCGGTCGATTTTGCCCGGGGGCAAGCGGCGTAGTTGCGGCGTTGGTTCCCCGCAAACTCTCATGGACGAATCAAATCGCGCCAAGCGTTACCACCTAACAGGGCGAATCCTGGGTGTCGCAGGATTTGTGGTGGATCTCGGCCTGCTCCTCTTGCTGATGTTTTCCGGCTGGAGCATAGGGCTGCGCTCCCTGGCGGAGAGGGTGACTTCCTCTCCTGCCTTGAGCTTGCTGATTTACCTTGCGCTCTTCGGGCTTATTTTTGAGGTGCTGGGCCTTCCGCTCGATTACTTGAAAGGATACTGGCTGGAGCACCGATACAGCCTCTCCAATCTTACCTTTGGGGCTTGGGTTAAAGACCAGTTGAAGGGATTGGCGGTGGGGGGCGGGTTGGCGGCCCTCGGAGTGGAATTTATCTATTGGACAATGCGGCGCTGGGCGGGGGATTGGTGGATCATTTCGGCTGCGACCTTCGTGGCCTTTTTTATTTTACTGGCCAACCTTGCTCCGGTGCTCTTGTTTCCCATCTTCTTCAAGTTCAAGCCGATTGAAGATTCCAATTTGACCGAACGCTTGCTTGAACTCTCGCGCCGCGCCGGGACGCGCGTTCGTGGCGTGTTTGAATGGAAATTAAGCGAGAAGACCAAAAAGGCCAACGCAGCTTTGGTCGGATTGGGGAACACCCGGCGGATCATCCTCTCGGATACGCTTCTTGAGAAGTTTGAGGCGGACGAGGTGGAAGCGGTCTTGGCGCACGAACTGGGCCACCACGTTCATCATCATGTTTTCCGCGGCATTGTAGTTCAAACCGTTACGACATTTTTGGGATTTTATCTTGCGAAAGCCTGCCTGGCGCACTGGGGGCCCGCGCTGGGTTTTCGAGGTATAGCCGATTTTGCCAACTTACCGCTGCTGATTCTGGTGGGCACTGGCCTGTCGGTGCTTCTCCTTCCGGGCGTTAACGCGTACTCGCGCTGGCTGGAACGGCAGGCCGATGCTTACGCTCTAGGCGCTATTCGGGACCGATCCGCATTTATTTCAAGCATGGAAAAGCTGGCGCAGATCAACCTCAGCGAGCGTCAGCCGCCCGCCTGGATTGAGTTTATCTTCCATTCTCACCCTTCTATCGAAAAGCGGATCGCCTACGCGCAGCGTAGCGGCTGATCTGTATCATTCGTGAATTTCGCGGTCAGGTTGCAGGGGAATGCGATGATACGAGGCTGCACACACACCCTGTGTCATCAAAGGGAAACGACATTGAATCGGAGAAGGAATTGCAGGCCAAGAATGCCGAGGACGTAACGCCGCTCGGAGAGTGCTGGTCTCTTTGCTTTTCGGAACTCCCCGTGATGGAGAGGTTTCCTCGTACGCGACTCCACCCCTCAGTGGCCCCCGTGTTAAGGGCCGTCGTTTTTATGAATAAATTGGAGTAGGGAACGCCACGCAGTGAAGCACGGGAACCCCGGAGTGGCCGTTGCTGCCGGTGTTTACGGATTATCCGATTGCTTAACGACTGCTCAGGGTGGTGGTCCGGTTTGCGGAAGCGACTTACGGATCGCGTCCAGCACCCCATTGATGAACTCGACAGACTCTTCTCCCGAAAAGCGCCGCGCGATTTCCAGTGCCTCATTAATTACAACCGCAGCAGGAGTTTCAGGTTGATGGAGAATTTCGTAAAGGGCCATGCGAAGAATGTTGCGGTCGATGGCGGCCATTCGCTCTACCCGCCAATGCTGGGCGTGTTCGGCAATCAGATGGTCAAGGGCTGACGCTTCTTCAACCGTTCCTCCGAATAAAGCGCGCGCAAAAGCATCGACGTCGGGCGCAAGTCGGCGTTGGCCAAGAAAAGTCTGAAGAACGTACGCCGGCGGGTGCTTTCCGACCTCCCACTGAAAGAGCATCTGGAGAGCTAGTTCACGAGATTTGGTTCGAGAGCCCATTCTTGATTTAACGATCCGCTAACGGAATTTTCAAATTTTGCCCATTATTGACCTGTAAATTTTGCCGGGCGTTTTTCAAGAAAGGCCGCGGTCCCTTCTTTCATATCCAGGGTAGCGCAACAGAGACCAAATAGTCCGGCCTCCAGTAATTCACCTTGCTGACTTGGCAATTCCATTCCGCAATTGACCGACTCCAAAGCGTACTTGATAGCCAGGGGGGCATGAGCCGCGATTTTACGAGCCGTCGCTTCAGCAGCGGCAATCAGCTCGGAAGGGCTTACCACCTGGTTGGCCAGGCCGATTCGCCAGGCTTCTTGCGCGCTGATCGACTCACCGCCAAGGATCATTTGGAGCGCTCGCCCTTTGCCGATGAACCGGGGAAGACGCTGCGTTCCAGCGTAGCCGGGAATGAGGCCCAGCTTCACTTCCGGCTGGCCAAATTGGGCGTTCTCGGATGCGATGCGCAGCGTCGAGGCCATGGCCAACTCGCATCCTGCTCCCAGGGCGAGCCCGTTCACGGCAGCGATTACCGGCTTTCCCAGATTTTCAATCAGGTTCATAAGCTGCTGGCCGCGCAGAGAAGTTTCTTGCGCAAGCGTCGGGGTAAGAGTTGCTAACTCACCAATGTCGGCGCCCGCAGCGAAAGCTTTATCGCCTGCCCCGGTCAAAATCGCGGCGCGGAGCCCCTCTGCCTTGCCGATTTCGCCAAAGCAGATCATTAGCTCCTCGACCGCCCGGCGATTGAGGGCGTTCAGCTTTTGCGGCCGATGGATTGTAACATAGGCAATTTCTGCACGAACGTTGTATAGCAGCGTTTCGTAGGTCATAAAATTTCACTCCCATGAAGTCCGAGTTGGCAGTTCGTGCATCCGGCCGTAACCCCAAAGCCTCTCCAATTCTGCAGGCTAAGGAATCTGACGCTCAAAGCAGGAAAGCAGAATCGCGGCCCCCCCTTGCTTCCAAAGACGGTCCATTGCACGGTCGAGGCGATTGATTGTGTCAAGAGTATCGTCCAGTTTTGCGAACAACTGGTAGCGGTGTTAAATCTCGCCTTCCGCGATCAGCTCATCAAGGGCCTCGTTTTTATCTCCGCAAGCGCACGGATCTCTTCATTTTATGACCGTGTAGACAATGCCGGTGCGGCGCCGTCACTCGATCGCTTGAATACAGGTTAATGCACCATTGCCGAGCGGCGACGCGGCCACTTTCCCCGCTTTCACACTGCCCCAATCGTCACACTGATACCGTGCCGCCACAGGTCCTCCAGTGAACTTGAATCTCTGTACGGCATGCTCGGCTAGCTGATTGTAGCCGAGAAATGATGTAAGCGTCCAGCGTGGACACCCCGTAGAGTCAGAATTTCCCCAGCTTATGCCAGCGAGAGACCTGCGCAGCAAAGGCCGGATTGGCTCACTGCGCGTGCTTACTCCCGCACAAAGCCAAAACAAGTATAGGCGGTTGGCAGGGGGATGGCATACGACCCGCCTCACCTCCGAAGCCTTACAGTCCGCTCCGACTCGCAGCCACTTTCATTCAGGAAGATTCTCGAATACGATGCAAGAAAATATTCTGATAAGGCGGTACAATGCTGATTACTTACGATACTTTGTAGCGCGCGCGGTGAAAGATGCCTACCTTGCTACTGAGCATTAATTTTCCTTAGCTCGGCGGAAAAAGTTCAGTGCCGAACTTGCATTAAAGACTGGTAACATCAGCGTTGCATTGGGAGGAAACAGATTATGGACCAGGAGCAGGTTTCTCGCCGTCAATTCATCAGAAGGTCGATAACCAGCAGTCTCGCTACGGGCCTTGGATGGAAGTTAAATCCTGCTGAAGACAGGGATTCGACGGATGCGAGCGACCCCAAGGGGACTGAAACGCTCTGGCAAATCGGCACGTTTAACTATTCGTCGATCGAACTTAATCAGGGGAGTGAGGGGCCTCCACTATTCGGCCAACGCTTTCCCAAAGGGCAACTGGTATATGTTATAGGGAAAAGCAACCCTCAAAAGGATTGGCCGGCATTTCAGCCCGGGTCTGCCAACGGACGCGCGGGATTTGTCCCACACCCCTATACGATTCAGTTTGATCTTGCGGAGGTCCCCAAAGGCCTCGTTACTCTCAAGATTGCGTTGCTGGTTGAAAACCCCCGTGCCCCCCGGCTTGAAGTGGAGATCAATGGTCACCGCGCGCGGTATTACCAACGCCCGAAACTAAACTATGTGGGCGGTGATGGGCCAATGGTTGTGAGTCCTATTGCTTCTGCCGACACGATCATTGCGGAAATCCCCTCCGCCTTTCTGGCGAAAGGGGCCAACACGCTGGTCCTGACGGCGATTGATGAACCGGGCAACCGTGATGACGTCACCGGGTCCGGGATTACTTATGATGCGATCGAGCTTGCTTGGAATGCCGACGCAACTTTCGACAAGAAAAAAGTCACTGTGGAAGTCAATCCTACCATCTTCTATCAGCAGAAGGGTGACACCCTGACGGAATTGGTGGATATCTATGTCACGAGCAACCGGTCGTTGGAAAACGGGCGTGTGACCCTGAAGTTGGGCCGCCAGGAATTCACCCGTGAGTTGTCGTCGAAACGCGAATTCGGAGAGGAGTTGGTGGAATTCGCCGTTCCGGAGTTTTCTCCGGGCACTAATGCCGAGGTCATCACAAAAATCGACGGAGCGACACAGCACTTCCCTGTTACCATCAGTCCCGCAAAACAGTGGACACTTTATGTAGTTCCGAACGAACATCTGGATATCGGTTACACGGACTACCAGGCAAAAGTCGCGGAGGTGCAAAGTCGGGTTCTCGATGAGGCCATCGAGATGATTCACGGTCAGCCGGACTTTCGCTTCAGTCCCGATGGCTTCTGGTGCTTTGAGCAATTTTTGGCGGGAAGGCGCCCGGCGGAGCGCGAGCGATTAGTGCAGCTTGTGAAGGAAAAGAAGATTTTTGCTCCCCCTCAGGAAGCGAGTCTTCTGACCGGCTTTGCCAGCCTTGAAGTGTTGATCCGTTCCCTTTACTCAGGCTTCCAGTTCAACCAGAAGTACGGTGGCGACTTTGATTACGCCAATATCACCGACGTGCCTTCCTATTCCTGGTCGTATGCGTCTATTCTGGCCGGAGCCGGGCTCAAATATTTCATTGCAGCCAGCGATAACGACAACGGGCCAATTCTCCTGTACAGCCGGCTGAATGAAAAGTCGCCTTTTTGGTGGGAAGGGCCGGACGGTGCGAGGATCCTGATGTGGTACTCGCGCACCTACCTGCAGGTGGCATACTTATTTGGCTTGCCGCCTTTCTTGGAGGCAGGCCGTGACTCGGTTCCTACCTTCCTTCAGGCTTATTCCCACCCGGGATACAAGTCGGATGCGGTGATCATCTACGGTACGCAGGTAGAAAACACCGATCTTTTCCCGCAGCAGGCAGACCTGGTATCGGATTGGAACAAGCTCTACGCTTATCCCAAAATGCAGTTTTCGGGATTCGCCGAAGCCATGGACCACATTGTCCAGCAGTTTGGGGATTCCATTCCAGTTGTCCGTGGCGACGGAGGGCCTTATTGGGAATTTGGTAACGCGTCCGATGCGGCCCACGTTGCTATGGAACGGGTGACCGAGCAGCGGGCCCTCTCCGCCGAGAAGTTTTCGACCATCAGCACATTGGTCAATCCTCTTATCCAGCCCGAGCGCGAAGTGCTTGCCCGTGTCTGGAGAGACATGGTTTTGCTGGACGAGCACACCTGGACATATCATGCCAGTGTTTCAGACCCGCTCTCGAGCGAATCGAGAAGTCAGACCGCTGTAAAGGAGAACTTTGCGAAGGAAGCAAAGATGGGCGTCGATTACCTTCTTCGGCGTCACATGGCAGCCATCGCTACCTCCATCAATAACCCGGCAAGGACGCTGATTGTCTTCAATTCGCTTAACTGGAAGCGAGGCGGCCTGGTGCATTTCGATCTGCCGAAGGATTACACGCTTCAAGATCTGGTGACAAAGCAGGAAGTTCCTTATGAAACTTGTTTCACCGGTCAGAGGTACAAGGGAATTCGCTTCCTTGCTGAAGATGTCCCGCCGGTTGGTTACAGGTGTTATGCATTGATTCCCGCCAAGCGACAATCTCCGGCATCTTCGAATATATCGGGAGAGGTGCTGGAGAACGACTATTATCGAGTCAGTCTGGATGCCGAGAGCGGGGCGGTGAAGAGTATCTTTGATAAGGAACTGAACCGGGAGCTTGTTAACACGGCAAGCCCCTACCGTTTCGATCAGTATCTTTACGTTACCGGAGGCAATAAATGGCCTAATCGCGTGCAGCATTTCGGCGCTACAATTCCCATCCCGAAGCTGGAAGCCCATGCGGCAGCGGGCGGCCGTTTGGTATCGCTGACCAAGGAACCGTTTGGCACCGTCGCGCGGCTGGAAAGTTCAGCCTTTAATACGCCGCAAGTGTCAACCGAAATCATTCTTTTCGACAAGCAAAAGAAAATCGGATTTATCAATCGGATTCAGAAGAAAAAGGTCTACACGAAGGAAGGCGTCTATTTTGCCTTTCCCTTTATGATGGACCACCCGCAGTTTCGGTATGACATTCAGAATGGTTTCGTCGATCCCGCACGCGACCAGATGCCGGGAGCCGGGAAAGAATGGTTTTCAGTGCAGCACTGGGTCCAAGCCCAGCAGGATGGCGTGAGTGTGGCCATTGTTCCGGTGGATGCTCACCTGGTAACCCTGGGTGACATCGTGAGAGGAGATTGGCCGAAGGTTTTCACCGAGCGAAAGGGAACCATTTTCTCCTATGTTATGAACAACTACTATTTTACAAACTGGCCGGCGGCACAGGGTGGAAACTTCACTTTTCGCTATGTTCTGACCAGCGCCCGAAACCAGACTCCGGAGTTTCTGAGCCAGTTTGGGCGTGCGGAAATCACTCCACTTGAGCTGGATGAGATCATTTCCAACGACAAGGCGATTCCGCGTCCGGCGCCTTTGCCGGCTGATCAGGCAAGCTTTATCGCTATCGATCAACCAACCGTGGTATTGGTCACCTGGAAACTGGCGGAGGACGGGGATGGGATGATCTTGCGTTTCCTCGAAGTCGCCGGCAAATCGGCGACGGTAAACGTCCAAATTCCCCTCCTCAGGGCTGAGGCCGCCTGGAACTGCAATGCCATGGAGCAAAAAGGAGAATCGCTCGCGACTTCCGAGCACGGGTTCAGTTTTGCAGTTAAACCCTTCCAAATAATTACGGTGCGCGTTACAGGCACTTCGGTATTATGAGGAACGATGCGGAACGCATTACCGACGATTGCAAAACCTTTCGCGCGCCGCGAAGAGATTCGATGCTGTTTTGCAGGTGGCGTAGAGGGGTATAGACATATCCCTTCATCGTCATAAGTTTTATCAGCCGATTCGGACCTGAGCGACCCAAGATGTGCTCAATCTTTTCCTGGAGGGACGAAGGCCATGAAGGAACAAATCCCGATAGGCGTTGCGCTGGTATTAATTGGTAGCGTTTTGAACGGGAGTTTTGCTGTTCCCATGAAGCGCGCCTCTTCTTGGCGCTGGGAGAATATCTGGCTGGCTTACTCAGTCGTAGGCATGGTTCTTCTCCCGTGGATGTTTACGCTGGCAACAATCCCGCGATTAGCGGATGTCTATCACGGCGCGTCCTGGCATACCTTGTTGATGGTTCTCATTTTCGGGCTTGCCTCAGGAACAGGCTCCATGCTGTTCGGATTGGGTATCGCACGCCTGGGCCTGGCTTTGGGCTTCGCTCTTATCCTTGGGACTTCCGCTTCGCTGGGCTCTTTGCTTCCCATGGTTATCTTGCACCCGGAGCGCTTGCTCCGGCACGAAGGATACGCTTTGTTCGGCGGCACGCTCCTGGTCATCCTGGGCATTGTGTTTTGTTCGATCGCGGGCCAGAGGCGCGAGCGCGAAACGGGTGGCCAGGCGCAGGCCGAGGGCGGCTCCCGGCTTGCCGTCGGTTTGGTGATCTGCATCGCCTCTGGAATTCTCTCCGCGATGTTGAATTTTGCATTTCTGTTCGGGAAGGAATTGCAGGAGGGCGCCCTTTCCCGCGGAGCAAGCCCGAGCGTCTCCGCTAACGCCATCTGGGCACTCGCGATCACCGCGGGGTTTATAGCGAACGCCGGCTATTGTGTATATCTGCTGGGCAAGAATCGTTCCTGGAGCGCGTATTTCAGCACCCAGACCTCGCCCAAGGACTGGCTGGGCATCATTTTTATGGGACTGCTCTGGTTCGGTAGTGTGGTTTTTTACGGAATGGGCGCAGCTTGGCTGGGGGCGCTTGGCGGAATCATTGGCTGGCCTATCTACATGGCAATGATCATTGTCACCGCCTACCTTTGGGGAGTAATCACTGGAGAATGGAGAAAAGCGAGCCGCAAATCGTTTGCTTATGCATGTTCGGGTATAAGTACTCTCTTGATTGCAATTTATGTAATCTCGCTGGCGGCTAAACCTGTTTCTTAAAACGATGGGAAATCGTCCGGCGCGGTGACCGTGTTATTTCCGGGCAGCGAGGCAGCCGCTCACTTCAACAACTTGCCTGAATCTCATGGCTCAGAAAGCCTGAAAAACATATACCAATAAGGAGTTCAATCCATTGAATAGCAGAGAGCGAGTCAAGCGCGCCATCCATTTTCAGAATCCTGACCGCGCGCCCATCTCACATGCCGTACTCCCCGCCGCCCAGATTAAATACGGCGCGGCACTCGGCGAAATCTTGACGGAATTCCGCGAAGATTTCGGCTGGGACTACATGCAGGATCTTCCCCGGGAAGACTTTCCCGCCGTTTACAAGCAGGGAAGGAACACCGACGACTTTGGCACCGTTTGGTTCTCCGAGTGGCTAGGAGTGTGTGGTATCCCCATCGAATGGCCGATAGGAGATCTGAAACGTTACGAGGAGTACAAGTGGCCGGAGGTTTTCACCGCCGGACCTCCTTCGGGAAGGCTGTATAGCGGACACATGATGGGTTTCGATGATCGGTGGTATGCGCGAGGCGCCTGGATCACGTACTTTGAACAACTCCAACAGTTGCGTGGAATGCAAAACTTCCTGATGGATATTGCCACCGAATCGCGGGCCTTCTATCACTTGCTTGACGACCTGCTCGAATTCAACTTGCGTTGGATTAATAAATGGACCGCTCTCGAGTATGACGGCCTGCACTTCGCCGACGACTGGGGCGGCCAAATCGGTTTAATGATCAAGCCCGAAACCTGGCGGCGGATTTTTAAACCTCGCTATGCGGAAATGTTCAGGCGCGTCCGCGAGCGTGGCATGGACGTCTGGTATCACACCGATGGCCAGGTGCGTGACATCCTGGGGGATTTGATCGAGATTGGCGTTCAGGTTGTCAATTGCCAGGTGCCCGTCGTCGGCTACGAATGGATCTCCTCCAACCTTCGGGGACATGTGACGATACGCACCGATATTGACCGCCAGCGGGTCATGCCCTTTGGGTCGGCTACCGAAGTCCAGGAAGAGGTTCACCGGACCCTCGCAGCTTGTGGCTCTTCGAAGGGCGGCATCGTGGCCTGCGGGGAAATTGGGCCGGATGTTCCCCTGGAAAATATTCGCGCCATGTATGAGGCTTTTCGGACCTACGGCACTTACACGACGTAGATTCGGGCCGCGAATTTTATTTGCCGAGCTCGCGCTGAACATACTGGTGGAGCATCGGTGGCGACGGTTTCGCAAGAAATGGACCGCCAGGCGTCAGCCGGAGAATTAAGGAGCCACCCAACATCGCGGCGGCCTTTATTGCGCTTCTACGTAAACCTTGCCCTATTACAGGCGAGAGAGATTTCTTGATCATATTCGCTGGAACGGAGAAGAAATTATGAATCGAAGGACATTTCTTTTGAGTTCTGCGATGGGTGCTGGCGGATTATTGTTTACTCCGACAGTTAATTCAGCGGAGCAGGGGCCTTCGGATGTCATTGTGTACGGCGGCACGGCTTCCGGCGTTGCCGCTGCCGTTGCGGCGGCCCGCCAGGGCGCGCGCGTTACCTTGCTTGAACCGGGGACTCACTTGGGCGGCATGGTGTCCGGAGGCCTGGGACATACTGACCATGGAAACATAAAAACCATAGGCGGGATTTCGCTTGAATTCTTTCAGCGTGTGGGCCGTCACTACGGTCAACCAACTACCTGGAACTTCGAACCGCACGTGGCTGAAAGCGTATTCAAACGGATGGCAGCGGAGGCCAAAGTAGACGTCTTGTACCGGCACCGCTTGAAAGAGCATGGGGGCGTACGGAAGCGAGGCTTGCACATAACCGAGGTTGTTACGGAAAACGGGAGAGCATTCCCCGCCCGAGTGTTTATCGATGCGACTTATGGGGGTGATCTCCTTGCTCAAGCGGGAGCGTCATTTACCTGGGGGCGCGAGAGCCGGGAACAATACAACGAATCTTTTGCAGGCGTGCGGGCGGCGGACAAGTACGCGCACCACAGATTCGACGTGCCGGTTTCGGCCTACAATGCGCAGGGAAAACTATTGCCCAACATTTACCCTGGCCCGCGAGGAAAGATCGGCGCGGGAGACAAGAAGGTGCAGGCATACAATTTCCGGTTGTGTTTGACCAGGGAGCGAGACAACCAGGTTCCCATTCCTGAGCCCTCCCATTATGATCCGAAGCAGTATGCCCTGCTTGCGCGGCTTATCGCAGCCGATATAAAGAAAAATAGACGCCCTCCAACAATGCACCAGTTTATGATTATTTCTCCGCTCCCGAATGGAAAGACCGACATTAATAACAAAGGAGCATTTTCCACCGATTACATCAACGAGAGCTGGGATTACCCGATGGCCGGCTATCGACGCCGCGACGAGATGTGGCGTGAACACGCTGACTATACGGCAGGATTCTTCTATTTTCTCGCCCACGATCCGCAGGTTCCCGCTCAACTGCGGGACGAGGTTAAGCGATGGGGTCTTGCAAAGGACGAGTTTATTGACACGGATCATTGGCCGTTCCAGCTTTACGTGCGTGAGGCCCGGCGTCTGGTTGGCGACTTTGTAATGACGCAACACGATGCGCAAACCGCGTTAACGAAGCCGGATCCAATCGGCATGGGCTCTTATAATATGGACTCGCATAACGTCCAGCGTTATGTCCAAAAAGATGGCACGGCACAGAACGAAGGTGATACGGAAGTGCCTAGTATTCCTTACCAGATATCATACCGTGTGCTTCTCCCGAAGTTCAGTGAATGCCGGAACCTTCTGGTACCGGTGTGCACCTCAGCTTCACACATAGGTTACGGAACGCTTCGTCTGGAACCTGTCTACATGATCATGGGAGAGGCAGCGGGCGTCGCAGCGAAAATGGCCATCGAGCAAGGCAAGGACGTCCAAAAAATCGACACGGGCGAGTTGACCCAAGAACTCAGGCGAAAAGGGACTGTAATGGAATTGCCCGATCCAAACACTCGAGGATGATCTTCCTGGCCGGCTCTTGAAAGGGGTTACCCGTCATGCTGAGCACGACGAAGCATCTGCCGTTTATCTCCGGAAGCAAGTGGAACAGATCCTTCGCCGCTTTCAGGATGGCGTCGTTTTGGTTGTCGCCTCCTATGCAAAACGGCGTAGCGGCCCATTGAGATCCGCAAAACAGATTGGCAACTTATCGTTGCAGAGCGTGCTGTCCCCATAATGTGCAATCCTCATGATGCGGAGGAATCGCAAAATGAAATGCTCTCCATCCTGGCTTACCCGATGTGCTTTGATTCCCTTAGTAATGTTGACCTGTGCTGCTGATGTCGGGTTTGGAGCCCGGCGGCTCCCGCAGCCAACTCCGACGGTTGTAAATCCTGTCTTTCGATCGAAGATACGGGGCTTCGTGTCTTTGGACGGGGAATGGCAGTTTGCGCTGGATCCTGGAGGAATTGGGGAAAGAGACCGATGGTTTGCTACCGATGCGCCTTATTCAGGCACTATTCGAGTCCCTGGAACCTGGGAGGCTCAGGGTGTCGGCCAGCCGGGACTGAGTCACCCGACACATATTGAGGGCTACCCTATCCCTCTGCGCAGCGAATACGTTGGTGACGCCTGGTACCGAAAAGTGTTCCGGGTACCGCAAGGATGGGCCGGCAAGCGGGTGTGGCTGAAAATCGGTGCCGTTAATTCCGAGGGATGGTTCTGGGTTAATGGAACTTACCTTGGATTTATCAACCGTTACTGCGGCGCTTATAAGTTTGACATCACAGCGCTTGCCAAGGTGGGGCGCGAAAATACCGTCGTGGTTCGTGTCAGTAATAAGGTCAAGAGCCATAAGGGACTGTTGAACTGGCTGGATCAGTTTGGCGGTTTATACCGCAGCGTTGAGGTCGAGGCTACTTCTCCGGTTTACATTGACGATGTATGGGCGCGCCCTAATTTTGACGAGCGCCGGGCTGATTTCATAGTGACATTGTTCGCGCCAGAGCCAAAGCCCGTGTACGCGAACTACCGGCTTGTGATCAAGGCGTTGACCCTGCCTGCTGGCCAAATTGCAGGCCAAGCAGAGCTTTCATTAAACGAGATTTCAGATACGGGCACTCGGGTCAATGTGCCGGTTACTCTGAACCCCTTCCGGCCTTGGAGCCCTGCTCACCCCGACCTCTATAAAGGAGAAGTAATTCTCGAGCGCAACGGGCGGGCGATTGACAGTTGGCCAACGCGCTTTGGGGTCAGGAAGATTGTACGGCGAGGCAATGAGATCTATCTGAATGGTAAGAAAATCTTCCTGCGAGGTTTTGGTGACGACTACGTCTATCCTTTGACGATTGCCTCTCCGCCTTCGCGCGCCGTGCACGTGCGAGATTTGGAACTTGCCAAGGCCTATGGCTTTAATTATGTCCGCTTGCACACGCACGTGGAGACCCCTGAATACTTCCAAGCGGCTGATGAAGTCGGCATTATGATTCAGCCTGCTCTACCGTACGAAGGAGACCGGCCGGCCACAAGGGACGGATGTTACGCTCCTCTCGACGATTTAAATGAACTCATCCATCAGTACCGGCGTTACGTATCGTTGACCACGTATTGCATGGGGAATGAGGGTTGGCACTATCAGGAGTTTCGCGCTCCGCTATACCGTTTTGCGAAGCTTCTTGACCCCACCCGGTTGGTCTACGCAGAAGATGGGACCGATATCGCATACGAAGGCATTTCCGATCTGAGCGGAGGCCCTACAGGTCGAACTCCCGTGAAAGCTGATGAGATCCACGGTGATATGCCAGTCATCCTGCATGAATACCTTAATCTGAGCGGCCCGCCCGATTATCGCCTGGCAAAATTGTTTACGGGCGCAGAAGCGCCGCCGTATAGCGGAAGTCTTCATGGGCCCGGTTTTGATCTTAATGTTCCCAAGCAGCTCTTTGTCAATACCGAGCCTGAACCTCTCAGCACGGGTAGAACCACCTTGGGGATAAGCCCATCGCTTGCCGAGCGCGTTATCTTGGGCGGCCAGCAATTGCAGTCCATATACCAAAAGCTCGGTATTGAACGGGCGCGGGCCACGCCCGGAGTGAGAGGTTATGATTACTGGACGATTGTTGATGTCAACGCGCTGATGCCTCAGGGGCTGCTCAATATGTTCTGGCAGCCCAAGCAAAGCACCCCGCGTTACTTCCGGGAGTTTAATAGCCCTGCCGTGTTGCTTCTGCCTGATTTGTCGCCGTACGGGAAAGACCGGATTTATACATCTGGGGAGAAAGTATCGTATCGAAGTGAGTGTTCGAATTATTCCCCCAGCGCCATCAAGAACGCGACTGTCTCCTGGATCGCAGAGGCAGAGGGCAAAGTCTGTGCGCAGGGAAAACTTGAAAATGTCAACGTTCCACAGGGAGCGACCGGCCGGCTGGGACGGATAGAGTTTAATTTGCCTGAAGTCGAGCGGCCGGTGGAAATTGTATTGCACGTTAAGATCGACAACCTTGGTATCAAAAACCAATGGGGCTTCTTCTGCTTTCCGGCAAAGTGGAGGCACGCGCGCGTAAGACAGGCTTGGGCTTCGAGGCCGGTTTACGACAAATTGCATACGATTTATCACGGTTTGAGGCTGGCCGGTCCAAGTCTGGCCCGCACAAAGCGTGGGGCGAATGAATTATTGATAACCGAAAACCTGGGCCCGCGGGAACTCGATATCTTGAAGTCAGGCGGCTCAGTATTGCTTTTGGGACTGCAGAATTTTTCACCTTTGCAGCCGGGCATTTGGCTCGGGTGGTGGGGCCCCAATAATCAACGTGGGACCGCAATGGCAGACAGCCCGGCTTTCGGCAGCTTTCCAACCGAAGGTGGAGTGCCGTCATTCGCGATTTTCCGCATTATTCATGATGCAGTCCCCTTAAAAGGAGATTTAGTTAACCACGTAGACCCGTTGATGGTCACTTTAAGCCGCAATGGGTATTCAATGAGTGTGTTTCAGTGCCGGGTTGGTTCGGGCAAGCTGTTCGCCAGCGGATTGGATTTGTTGTCCGGCAGGCCGGAGGGCGCATACTTGCTCGACCAGTTCATTAGGTATGTTCAATCAGACCAATTCCAGCCGCAAAACGTGCTCGCTCCCGAGCAGTTCCAAGTTGTGGTACGTTCTATGGGAAACCGCTAACGGGTTCGGTTGAACAAACATTTCGGCTGGCCTCCCTAAGGGCTCGTATTCCGTTGTCCGCTGTTTTGCACGTTCGAGCTTTTTTCCGGTAACCGTAAAGAGCGGGACGCTCTGCCGGAGCAAGATGTGAAAACGAAGAGAGGATCGGCGCAACTTCACCTTTACAAATTTGCCTCGTGTACCTTTCCATCGCCAGTCGTTCCGTAAAATCTGTTGCTCAGTCTACTCGGACATGTTAAATTTTCATAGGGTTCGAGATTAAGACCTTGTGGCTAAATCCCCCCATTTATACTGCTCCGCGAGCCATTTCTTGGGCAGGTTCCTGTCCGGTACAGGCAAGCCGAAAGTGCCATGACGGAAGCGCGTTACATTCGTAACTTTTCAATTGTCGCCCACATCGACCACGGCAAATCCACGTTGGCGGACCGCCTGCTGGAGCTGACCGGAACGGTTGCTAAGCGGAACATGGCGGAGCAGCTTCTCGATTCGATGGATTTGGAACGCGAGCGCGGGATCACCATCAAGGCGCATTCGGTCCGGCTGATTTATAAAGCGCGTGACGGGCACGAATATCAATTGAACTTGATCGATACTCCGGGTCACGTGGATTTTTCCTACGAAGTTTCGCGAAGCCTCTCAGCCTGCGAAGGAGTTCTACTCGTCATTGATGCCTCACAGGGGGTTGAGGCGCAGACGCTGGCGAACGCTCAGCTTGCCATGAACAATAACCTTGCCATCGTTCCCGTGATCAACAAGATTGACCTCCCCGGCGCTGACATTGAGGGAACGCGTCACCAAATCGAGCAGGCGCTTGCCATTGATTCGAGCGAGGCGCTCCTGATCAGCGCCAAGCAGGGAACCGGCATTGAGGAATTGCTGGAAGGAATTGTGAGCAGGATTCCTGCGCCCGTCGGCTCGCCGGAAGCCCCCTTGCAGGCTCTAATCTTCGATTCCTGGTTTGACAGCTACCGAGGCGTTGTGGTGCTGGCGCGCGTCATGCAAGGAACTTTGGTGGCGGGCACTCGCATCCGGCTTTGGTCGAACGGCCAGGTTTATACCGTGGAAGAAGTTGGAATCCTTACGCCGCAGGCCACGCGGGTGGAGGGCCTGCACGCGGGCGAAGTCGGTTTTGTAATCGCCAACATCAAGCGCGTGGCCGACACGCGGATTGGTGACACGATTACCGACGACGATCGCCCTGCCGCGGAGCCGCTCCCGGGTTTTCAGGAAATCAAGCCCATGGTGTTTGCCGGACTTTATCCCGTGGAGGCCAGTGAGTATGAATCGCTTCGGGACGCGCTGGAAAAGTTGCGCTTGAACGATTCGTCCTTGTTCTACGAGCCGGAAAACTCCGCCGCGCTGGGTTTTGGCTTTCGTTGCGGCTTCCTCGGCCTTTTGCACATGGAGATCATCCAGGAGAGGCTCGAGCGCGAGTTCCAGCTCAACCTTATCACCACCGCTCCGGGCGTCCGTTATCGTGTCACCACAAAAGATGGTCAGGAGATCGAAGTCGATAACCCCAGCAAATTCCCTGCGGCGGGCGAAATCGCCAAAATCGACGAACCGGTCATCACCGCTCTTATTTTGACCCAGGATGATTATCTGGGCGGCATTCTGGCGCTGGTGGAAGAGAAGCGCGGCATTCAGAAGGGGTTCGAGTACGTTTCACCGCACCGCGTCCTGTTGACTTATGAGTTGCCGCTGAACGAAATCGTTCTGGATTTCTACGATCGCTTAAAGTCTGTGTCGCGCGGCTACGCTTCTCTCGATTACCATTTCTCAGGTTACTGGGAGTCGAACCTGGTCAAGGTGGACCTGCTGGTGGCCGGTGAAGCGGTGGACGCGCTTTCCTTCATTTGCCATCGCGACCAAGCTTATGCGCGCGCCCGTTCGCTTTGCGAGAAAATGCGCAAATTGATCCCGCGCCAGCTCTTTGAAGTGGCCATTCAAGCCTCGATCGGCGCCAAAATTATTGCCCGTGAGAACGTTCCCGCCATGAGGAAAAACGTTCTTGCCAAGTGCTACGGCGGCGATATCACGCGTAAGCGCAAGCTTCTGGAAAAACAGAAGGAAGGGAAGCGCCGCATGAAGCGCGTGGGGAGAGTCGATATCCCGCAGGAAGCTTTCCTTGCCGTGCTTAAAGTGAACGAGTAACTTCCCGTTCCGAAAATCACTGCGTATTTTCTTTCGTCGGCGTTACAATTTCCTAAACTATTGCGGAGCGCGAGATGGAACTCAAAACCGTCAAGATCGATAAACCAGCCGACATGAACTTGATCCTCGGCCAGTCCCACTTTATCAAGACTGTCGAAGACCTTTACGAGGCGATTGTCCAAGCTGTACCCGGAATCCAATTTGGCATCGGCTTCTGCGAGTCTTCCGGGCCGGCGCTGGTCCGCTGGGCCGGCAATGAGCCGAACCTGATAAGGCTCGCCCAGGAGAATGCGCTGGCTCTTGCCTGCGGCCACTCGTTCATCATCTTTATGGAAAAGGGCTACCCCATTAACATTCTCAATGCCGTCAAGAACGTTCCGGAAGTCTGCCGGATCTTTTGCGCTACGGCCAATCCTGTGGAAGTAATCGTCGCGGAAACCGACCAGGGCCGCGGCATCCTGGGCGTCATCGACGGAGTAAAAGCCAAAGGCGTCGAAACCGAAGCCGACATCAAGGTACGCAAAGATTTTCTGCGCAAGATCGGCTACAAACTGTAGCCTGAGTCTTCAGATCGGCGGCTTTTCAGGATTCGCGTCGCCGGGTCAATCAAAGGCTATTGCCCGTTGTTAGTACGCTTTTCTGCAAAGCTTTCCCCTTTCCATCGAGGCTGGCGTGCCTTATCCCGCAAGACGCTTATGCTACGCTAAGGGGTGAGATGCGTGTACCGTCGCCCAAGACTGTCCGCCGCAGCCGTCCACAGCCCGGCTGGATTGCCTCGCTGGCGGACGCGGTGTTTGGCCGGCCGCTCGCTTCGAGTGAAGAGCGCGCACAGCGGATCAGTTCGGGCGCGGGAGTTCCTATCTTCGGCCTGGACGCTCTGAGTTCCGCCGCTTATGGTCCTGAAGCGGCGCTGACGCTGCTGATCCCGCTCGGGGTCGCCGGCGTCGCTTACATCCTGCCTATCAGCCTGTGCATTATCATCCTGTTATTCATTCTCTTTTTCTCCTACCGACAGACGATCGCCGCATATCCCACGGGCGGCGGCTCATACATTGTCGCGGGAGACAATCTGGGGCCGATGGCCGCGCTGGTTGCGGGAGCGGCGCTGATGATCGATTACATCCTGACGGCCGCTGTGGGCATTTCAGCGGGTGTTGGTGCGCTGGTTTCCGCTGATCCTTCGCTCCAGCCTCACACCCTGGCCCTCTGCCTGCTGATTCTGCTGGGGCTTACCGTTGTGAACCTGCGTGGGGTGCGCGAGGTAGGGGCCGTTTTTATGGTTCCCACTTATCTCTTTATCGGAACGTTGGTCGGGACCATCGTGGTGGGATTATTGAAAGCCGCGTTTGCCGGAGGGCATCCGGCGGCTGTGGTATCTTCGCCCCCGCCGCATCCGGTGGCCGGAGCGAGCATCGGCCCTTGGCTGCTTCTTCAGGCCTTTGCCAGCGGCTGCACGGCCATGACCGGCGTGGAAGCAGTCAGCAACGGGGTCCGGGCGTTTCGCGAGCCGGTGGTGAAATCCGCGCAGCGTACGCTGACCATCGTCATCGTTATCCTTGCCATAATGCTGGCCGGCATCGCGTTGCTGGTGCGTGCCTATCACATTGTTGCCACTCCGCCCGGCCGGCCTGGCTACGAAAGTGTGCTCTCCATGCTGGTGGCTGCGGTAGCGGGCCGGAATTGTTTCTACTACATCACCATCGGTTCGGTCCTGCTGGTGCTGGCGCTCTCCGCCAACACGGCTTTTGCGGACTTCCCTCGCCTCTGCCGGGCCATTGCGGAAGACGGCTACCTGCCTTCCTCCTTTGGCACGCGTGGCCGCCGGCTGGTCTACTCGCAAGGCATCTGGGTGCTGGCCATCATAACCGCGTTGCTGCTCATTCTGTTCGGCGGTGTCACAGACCGGTTGATCCCGCTTTTTGCCATCGGAGCCTTCCTGGCCTTCACGCTGTCGCAAGCCGGCATGGTAATGCACTGGTGGCGCAAGCGCGGCCTGCAATTCCGGCGGAACATTCTGGTGAATGGACTAGGCGCTGTGGCCACCGCCATCACAGTGATTGTCGTGGTCATGGCCAAATTCGTGGAGGGCGCCTGGGTTACGGTGCTGCTGATTCCTTCCATCATATTCCTGATGCTCGGCGTGCGCCGCCACTATGACCGGGTCGAAGCCGAAACCGCGGAGCCCTCAGCCTTGAATCTGCGCGATGTGCAGCCGCCGCTCGCGGTGGTGCCGGTGCTGCGCTGGGGCAAGGTCACGCAGAAAGCTCTTACCTTTGCCTTAAACTTGTCTCAAGACATCGTGGCCGTACATGTGGAGTGCGGGAAAGAGAGCCAGGATCTCCAGCGCGAATGGCCTGATCTGGTGGAAGCTCCGGCCAAGAAACGCGGCCTGCCACCGCCGCGTCTGATCACCCTGAAGTCGCCCTACCGGTATATCATCACCCCCATCCTTGATTACGTGCTCAAGCCTGGCAGCGTCGTTCCCAG
>JAMCXS010000012.1 GCA_023474345.1 Acidobacteriota bacterium
CGCCGCCACCAAATCCGCCCGCGCCGCCGTACCCATAGGTGCCCGTAGCGTCCATGCCCGCGCCGCCGCCGCCGCCAAATCCGCCGCTGCCACCGTTGCTCCCGCCGGACTGGCCGCCTACTCCACCGCCCCCGCCGCCGCATGTAACAGAGGCACCGGAGGGAACGGCTACGCCGCCCCCGCCGCCACCATTCGCACCGCCCGTGCCCCAGGGCTCTCCGCAATCGTACCCTGCCCCGCCGGCCGCCGCTCCCAAGGCAACAGTACCGTTCAAGCCGTTGACCGTGGTGCTGGTGTCACTTCCGCCAGTGGCCGCTACGCCCAGCCCGCCGCCACCGCCGAGTCCGTAGGCGGAACTCGACCCGCCATTGCCGCCCATGCCTCCGCCGCCCCCGAAGCCGCTGCTGCTGCTGGTGGCCCCGCCCGCGCCGCCCGTGGCGTTGTTCGAGGAAAAGCTCACGTTCGAAAGCGTGACCGTGGCCTGGTTGGCCACAAAAATCGCTCCGCCCAAGCCCGCGCCGCCGCCACCACCGTAATAACCGGCGCCGCCCGTGCCGCCCTGCGCTTCGCAGCCGCTGAAGGTCAGGTTCTCGATGGTGACGTTCACCGCAACCTGCGTGCTGCCCGAAAAGGTGCCAATAAAAAAACAACGGTAGGTATTGCCGCCGCTGATGGTGATGGTGGCGCCCGAGCCGTCAATGGTGAGTCCGTTGTCCTGGATGGCCGGAAGTTCGCTGGCCAGCGTGATCGTCCCGGAAAGCCCGGGAGAGAAATTGATGGTGTTCGTCCCGCCCCCCGTGTTGGCCGTAATGATCGCCTCGCGCAGCGAGCCGGCTGGCGGAGTGGTCGCATTGTCCTCAGTGGTGGTGACGGTGTAGGTTGTTGCACGCAGAGAATAGGCGGGAAGCAGGATAAGAGCCGCCAGTGCGGCCATTGTAACGCCGCTCAGCCGCAACAGAGATCTGTGGCCGGAACCTCCCCGGCTGTGACTTCCTTTAAGTCCACATGAATCTGCCGCAATCATCCCCGCTTCTTCAGCCGACATATTCATTACACTCCCCTCCCCGGTAGCAGGCTCAGGGCCCGAAAGCCCCTGCGCCTCTATCGCCCTTATCAATTCGTATCCTCAACATGAAGCGCCCCGCTCAGCGCACGATGGCCCCAGGGGATACCGTCTGCGCGCTCAAGCGAGTCTCACTTGAACCCAGGGAAAATACCGATGGCGAGGACAACGGTGCAGCGGTCGATGCCCACTTCCCCCTCCCAACGGATGAATTCAGTTTTCATACGTGAACTTGCCGCGCGCTCTGATCCACGCGTTTCCCGCTGCCGTGCCGGAGTGGCAGGAAAGAATACATAGAACTCCAGCGGAGATTCATTTTTCTATCATCCGCAACAGGCAGATGCAAGCAGTTTCTTGCAGGGTGGGCTCTTTGGCACGGCGCCACAAGGCCCATACGAGACGGCGGTCAGGAGCGTATTCGCGACGATTTCCGCGGGCAGCGCCCGGGTTAGCCGCTAGCCGCCGCACAGCCGCGTGCCCCCATGACTTTGTTCTGAACTCGCAATCTGCCGTCAGGCCCGGAAGGGCGACGGTAGCCGCGACACTGATTCTTGTGTCGCGGGTTCGTTCATCGTTGTGCGAGAATGCCCGCGACGGACAAAACACCGTCGCGGTTACCAATGCTTTTTTGGCTTAATGCTGGGGCGGCGTCTCGTGATAGACTGCATGTGTAGGCTATAGGCACGCGGACATGTGTAAAATGGGACGAATGTGATTTTTGTGACATAAAGTGTCAATTTAACAAGTAACCTATTATCAACCAGTTACATAAAGCCGTGGGTTTGAAAATAGCGTGTTCGCGCAAAAGTTGTTGCATTCCGGAACAGTGGGCAAAAATTACAGGGTCTTCCCCGCCGACTGCCGCTACAGAAGTCTAGGACGGCATATGCAACCCTGCGCGTTTATGACAATCCGCAGAACTCATGTTTTAATGAGATGTGACGATGCGCTATGGCGGTTGTGGAATTCTTCCATGAGGTTACCGGGCTGAAATGCGAAAGGGCGAACTTGTCATTTCGACAATTTTGGCGGCTCTTGTCATCTGCCTAGTTCTGGCGCTTCAACGCAACTGGCACGCGAACGGTCTGAAGAAAGTTGCTTCTTCCGCCGAACAGTTGGTGCTGGGGAAATCGACGCCGCCGGGGGGATACCCGGACATCCCGGGTTACCAGATGATTCACACTTACTATCTGGACCGCGAGTATCGAGCGGCGCTGTACAGGTCAAATTCCGTCACCTTAGGATTTGCCCCTGGCCACCTGGTGATCTATAACCATGCGAACCAGCCTGTTTATAAGGTTGATACGCTCGAAGGCGCCCGGGAAGCGTGGACCGCACTTTACGATTTCGCGGGGCGCCACGGATTACCGGTGCGGGGTGGAAGCCCTCGCCCCATTTACACCCGTGACCTTACCGCCGACGGTAAGCAGGAATTGGTTATTGGGCAATATTCAGGAGGGGATCGATGTTGCACCACTGTGACCGTTCTGGAAATCGAAAAGACTTCCCTCCGAACCATTGGCCGCATTGAAGGTTTAGGTGGCTGGCCCTTTGAGGACCTGGAAATCCGCAGGATCGGGCGAAGCCCACAGTGGGAATTGGTTGTTCACCGGCCGCAGATAACGGCCTGCGGATCGCGCGAAAACGCGGCTGACGTCATAGCGGTTTACGCTTACTCGGACGGGAAGTACACAGACCAGACTCTTCGTTTTTCCGAATATCTTCAAGGGGTTCTTCGAGAGAATCTGGCAAAGTGGTCCCGGGAGAAGAATCCTCCCCTCGGACTTCTCCAGTCGCTGGCCGCGCAGTACGGAGTTCTCGGCCAGCCCGATCGTGCCAAGAAGTTTTTCGCAGAGAACATGGCCCGCTTTCTTCCCCAAATGAAAGAGCAGGGTTTCGATCCCATCGCGTGCCGGGAGGACTTGGACAGCCTGGTTGATCGGCTTGCGAAACCTCAGTCCTCAACCAACTCTTCTCCGGCGCCCTGAAGCCAGAGGCGCTTTTACAGCACCGGTTCCTGCCAGTTCTCCAACCTGTCTTTCAGATAGGCCATGAATTGGTCAGCCACAGCGCCATCGATTACCCTGTGGTCAAAGGTGAGCGCCAGGTAAGCCATGGGCCGAATAGCGATGGCATCATTCCGGACCACGGGCCGCTTCTCAATGGCGCCGACTCCCAGGATTGCCACCTGCGGCTGGTGAATGATCGGCGTCCCGAAAAGACTGCCAAAAACGCCTGGATTCGTCAGAGTAAAGGTGCCTTCCTGCACGTCTTCCACACTCAGCCGCTTTGAGCGCGCCCGGTCGGCGAGGTCCTGGATGGCGCGGGCGATGCCGAGGAAGTTCTTCTCCTCCGCGTGCTTGATTACCGGCACGATCAATCCGGTTTCGAGCGCGACGGCGATTCCGAAATTGATCGCGCGCTTGTATACAATGTTCGTGCCTTCAATCGAAGAGTTAAAGATGGGAAAGCACTTGATTGCCTCGATGGCGGCCTGGACAAAGAAAGGCGTGTAGGTCAGCTTCAGGCCTTCGCTACGCTCGAATTCCTCCGCCATGCGCTCGCGGACGGTGACGATCTTCGTCATTTCGGCCTCGAACACTGTGGTAACGTGCGCCGAGGTCTTCTTGCTGGCCAGCATGTGTTCGGCAATCTGGCGGCGGATGGGTGTCATCGGGACAATATGGGTTGGTCCGGTGAACTCAATGTGTTCCGGCGCCGGCCCACGCACAATTGAAAATCCGGCGGCTTCTGCTGCTATCCCTGCCGGAACCACGACTTCACTTTCAGGCGCAGTTTTTCGAGCCAGGAAGGTGAGAATGTCCTTTTTGCTGATCCTTCCACCCAAGCCTGTTCCCTGAATGTGGTTTAGGTCCACGTTATGCTCGCGGGCGATGCGCCGCACCAAGGGTGAGGAACGAATCTTCTTGCCGGGACGAGGGGTACGCTCAGGTGCCGTCTGGGCTGGCACCTCGGATTCGATCCTTGCCGGACTTGGTTTGGCTTGCGCTTCGGCAGGGCCTTCACGCTCGATAACGGCGACCACCGTATTGACTGCTACGGTTTCGTTCTCGGATGCCAGGATCTTTGAGAGAACGCCCGTGGCGGGCGACGGGATTTCCGCATCAACTTTGTCCGTGGTAATTTCAAACAAGGGTTCGTCGCGCTCAACTCGATCCCCGGCTTTTTTCAGCCACTTAATGATCGTCCCTTCGGCGACGCTTTCCCCCATCTGGGGCATCACGACATTTGTGGGCATCAGTCCTCTCATAAGGAGTCAAAAAGATGAACGTCTTCTCCGATTCCTGGCTGACTAACCTGGCATTCCATGGGCGGCGATACCTCCTCAGCCCCAGTCTGCAATCCTTAAGACTAATAGGCTGCCAGCTTCCGCGCTGCTTCGACCACTTTCTGCACGCCCGGCAGAAAATAATCTTCGAGCGGCGGCGAAAAGGGAACCGGAGTGTCCGGCGCCGTTACGCGTACGACAGGACCATCCAAATCCTCGAATGCCTTCTCAGTGATCATCGCCGCAAGTTCACCTGCCATACCGCCAATACGCGTATCTTCGTGCAGCAGCATCACTTTGCTGCACTTGCGCACACTGGCCAGGATGCATTGCTCATCGTACGGCAACAGGGTTCGGAGGTCAACGACCTCCACCGAGATACCCTCCGTCATGAGCTGACCGGCTGCTTCGAGGGCTGTCCGGACCATCGCACCGTAAGTGATGATAGCAAGGTCGCTGCCCTCGCGCCGAACCGCAGCTTTACCGAGCGGCACAACATAATCTTCCTCAGGGACTTCGTCCTTCACGCGGCGATACAAATACTTGTGCTCGAAAAAAATGACGGGATTATCATCGCGGATCGAAGCTTTGATCAAGCCCTTGGCATCGTAAGCTGTGGCCGGAACCACCACCTTGAGGCCGGGCGTGTGTACGAACCACATTTCATTGGACTGCGAGTGAAAGGGCCCTCCATGCACTCCCGCGCCGGCTGGGCCACGAATCACCAGCGGAACTCGCGCTCCCCAACGGTAGTGGATCTTGGCTGCCATATTGACGATCTGGTCGAATCCGCAGGAAATGAAATCCATGAACTGCATTTCCGCCACCGGGCGCATGCCCATCAACGCCGCTCCTACCGCGGCTCCGACGATGGCGGACTCCGAGATGGGCGTGTCGATAACGCGCTCATCGCCGAATCTTTCGAGCAGCCCGGCCGTGACCTTGAATGCGCCACCGTAAGCGGCAATATCTTCCCCGAGCAGGAAAACGGAGGCATCGCGCTCCATCTCTTCCCAGATTCCTTGCCGGATTGCTTCGAGGTAAGTCAGTATGGCCACGGATTTCGCTCAATTAACCTAAGTGTAGTGCGCCACAGATGAATTTACAGGCATAGCGCCACCCTTTAGGGCGGCACGTCTGGCTTAAGCCCGGCATGCTTTCGGCTCGCCGAGCGTTCATCCGTCAGCGGCTTGACTCCTTCCACCAGCAGTCCGGACCGCAATAGACGCCCTCCGCCGCACTCGCGCCCTCGGGAAGCGGGCTTGATTCGGCATACGCGACTGCGTCATCGACTTGCTCTGTGACTTCAGCGCCCAAGCGCTCGATCTGTTTTTCGGTCAGGAACCGTTTTGCGAGCAGGAATTTTTCGAATCTTGCAATCGGGTCTTTCTGTTTCCACTGTTCGAAAAGCTCGTGCGGAACGTACTCAGCCGCATCGTGCGCCGAATGCCCGCTCATCCGGAAGGTCTTGCATTCGATAAAGCTCGGGCCTTCGCCCCGCCGGCCGCGAGCGATAGCCTCAGCCACCACCGAAAAGACCGCCAGGATGTCGTTACCGTCCACGACGATTCCCGGCATGCCATAGGCGGCGCCGCGTACGGCAAGATCCTTTACCGCGTACTGTTTGGAAGTGGGCGTGGAGTACGCGTAAGCATTGTTGTTACAAATGAAGATGACCGGAAGCTTCATGACCCCGGCCATGTTCATGGCTTCGTGGACGTCGCCTCGGCTGCTGGTCCCTTCGCCAAAGTGGACCAGGGCCACATTGTTTTTGCCGCGCCGCTTCAACACCATGGCCACGCCGCAGGCCACCGGACAAGTGTCGCCAAGATGCGAAATGATTGGAATCACGCCCCGGTTGACATCGCCGATATGTAAGGTATTGTCTCGTCCCCGCGTGGGGCCATTTGCCCGGCCCATCCAGTTGCAGAGGATCTGCCGGAGGGTGAAGCCGCGAATCAGGAAGCAGGAGAAATCCCGGTGGCTCGGCAACACCACGTCTCCTTCCACAAGCTGGATTGCCGAGCCAACGCCGATGGCTTCCTGGCCGCGGCCTACATAGACGCCTCCCACAATTTTCCCTTGGCGGTACAGGACTTGCTCGATCCGTGACTCAGCTTCGCGGGTCAGCTTCAGGTAGTAGAGCATCCGCTCCAGAAGCTGTGGATCAGGGCCAGGAGTTTTTTTTCGGTCGGTTCTCGACTTTGCCAATGGTGAAGCGCCTCGGGCTGTTTCCATCAATTTCGTCCCACCGAAAGCGTGGTTTTCAACAGAAGAACAAACATCTCAGATGGTGAGCGCGTCTACCGGATCAATTATCCTCGTGCGGGAGCATGATCTTCTGAGGGAACGTAGATCATCTCCAGACCAAACACCTCGCCGAAGGCCGGAATGACACGGTCGACAATGGTGTCCATGGGTACCGGATGACCCAGAAGCTTCTCAAGCGAAGTCACTCCTTTGTCATGCAATCCGCAAGGCACAATCCAGTTAAAGTATCCGAGGTCGGTATTCACGTTAAAAGCAAACCCGTGTGAAGTTACCCAGCGGGAGACGTGCACGCCCATTGCCACCAGCTTATCGTTGCCTACCCAAACCCCGGTGGCATGGGGGGTCCGTGCTGCCGTGATTCCGAATTCCTCGGCAACTCGAATAAACACTTCCTCCAGCGAGCGCATGTACCAGCCAAGGTCTCTCCGGTGCTGTTTGAGGTCAAGAACCGGGTATCCTACCAACTGGCCGGGGCCATGATACGTTACGTCACCGCCTCGATCTGTTTCAAAGACTTCGGCCCCCAGCTGCAACAGCCGTTCGCTTGAGAACAAGAGATTTTCGCGCTTGGCATTGCGCCCAAGTGTATAGACGTGAGGATGTTCCAGGAGAAGCAGGGTGTCTGGAATGCTTCCTGCCTTGCGTGCGGCAACCCGAGCTTGCTGCAACTTCAGCCCATCCGAGTAATTCACTATTCCCAATTGTTCAACCCGGCAGAGCATTTGGAAGGCGTTCAACCTCTGCTTTCCTGACCGGCAATCGCATTACTCCGATGGTGACGTATCAAATGTGGATCGCCCTGCCAAAGACGGCGTGCGCCGCTTCAGGTACAGCCTCCGTAAGTGTGGGGTGCGGGTGGATCGTGTGCTCCAAATCTTCAACCGTTCCTTCCAGGCGCATGACCGTGACAGCCTCGGCAATCATTTCCGTCACCCTCGGGCCGATCATGTGCACGCCCAGGATCTCGCCATAGCGTTCATCGCTGACAATTTTGACAAAGCCCGCTTGGGAACCCAGGATCGCTGCCTTGCTATTGCCCGCAAAGGGAAATTTCCCTACCTTCACGTTGTGTCCGTTCTCGCGAGCCTGGCGTTCCGTAAGGCCCACGCTGGAGACTTCCGGTTCGCAATAAGTGCAGTTTGGCACCTGGTGGTAGTTAATCGGCTCAGCAGGTTTCCCCGCCGCATGCGTCACAGCCACAATCCCTTCCATCGATCCGACATGCGCCAGCAGCGGGCTTCCGGCCACAAGATCCCCGATGGCGTAAACCCCGGGCTCATCCGTGCGCATGTAAGGATCAACCTTGACAAATCCCCGCTCCAACTTGACCCGCGTCTTCTCCAAGCCGATGTTCTGAGTGTTTGGATCCCGGCCCACCGCAACCAGGCAAGTCTCCGCATCAAGCTTCTGAGTTTTCCCTTGGGCGTCGGTGAACTCCACAGAAACGCCCTTGGCACCCTTGGTGACTTTCTGGACCTTGGCCCCCGTGGAAACTTTGATTCCTTGCTTCTTGAACGCCTTCTCAAGTTCGGCGGAGATTTCCTCATCTTCGAGCGGCACCACGCGCGGCAGCATTTCAATGATCGTTACTTCGGTTCCGAATCGGTGGAAGATTGAAGCGAATTCTACGCCGACCGCTCCCGAGCCGATAACAATCATCGATTTCGGAATTTCCTGGAGATTCAGGATTTCCTTGTTGGTCAGAATGGTCTTGGAATCCGGCTCATTGCGCCCAAGTGTATAGACGTGAGGATGTTCCAGGAGAAGCAGGGTGTCTGGAATGCTTCCTGCCTTGCGTGCGGCAACCCGAGCTTGCTGCAACTTCAGCCCATCCGAGTAATTCACTATTCCCAATTGTTCAACCCGGCAGAGCATTTGGAAGGCGTTCAACCTCTGCTTTCCTGACCGGCAATCGCATTACTCCGATGGTGACGTATCAAATGTGGATCGCCCTGCCAAAGACGGCGTGCGCCGCTTCAGGTACAGCCTCCGTAAGTGTGGGGTGCGGGTGGATCGTGTGCTCCAAATCTTCAACCGTTCCTTCCAGGCGCATGACCGTGACAGCCTCGGCAATCATTTCCGTCACCCTCGGGCCGATCATGTGCACGCCCAGGATCTCGCCATAGCGTTCATCGCTGACAATTTTGACAAAGCCCGCTTGGGAACCCAGGATCGCTGCCTTGCTATTGCCCGCAAAGGGAAATTTCCCTACCTTCACGTTGTGTCCGTTCTCGCGAGCCTGGCGTTCCGTAAGGCCCACGCTGGAGACTTCCGGTTCGCAATAAGTGCAGTTTGGCACCTGGTGGTAGTTAATCGGCTCAGCAGGTTTCCCCGCCGCATGCGTCACAGCCACAATCCCTTCCATCGATCCGACATGCGCCAGCAGCGGGCTTCCGGCCACAAGATCCCCGATGGCGTAAACCCCGGGCTCATCCGTGCGCATGTAAGGATCAACCTTGACAAATCCCCGCTCCAACTTGACCCGCGTCTTCTCCAAGCCGATGTTCTGAGTGTTTGGATCCCGGCCCACCGCAACCAGGCAAGTCTCCGCATCAAGCTTCTGAGTTTTCCCTTGGGCGTCGGTGAACTCCACAGAAACGCCCTTGGCACCCTTGGTGACTTTCTGGACCTTGGCCCCCGTGGAAACTTTGATTCCTTGCTTCTTGAACGCCTTCTCAAGTTCGGCGGAGATTTCCTCATCTTCGAGCGGCACCACGCGCGGCAGCATTTCAATGATCGTTACTTCGGTTCCGAATCGGTGGAAGATTGAAGCGAATTCTACGCCGACCGCTCCCGAGCCGATAACAATCATCGATTTCGGAATTTCCTGGAGATTCAGGATTTCCTTGTTGGTCAGAATGGTCTTGGAATCCGGCTCAAGACCGGGAATCATCTTGGCTTCTGACCCCGTCGCCAGAACAATATTCTTGGCCTGGATTTCCCGTGACTGGTCCTTTGCGTCGGTAACGCTGATGCGGCCGGGGCCGGCTAGCCGTCCGTAGCCCGGCATGATTTCGACTTTGTTTTTCTTGAGCAGGAATTCAACACCCTTGGACAGCTTTGTTACCACTTTGGCCTTGCGCGCCTGCACGGCAGTCCAGTCAAGCCTAAATTCCTTGCACTCGATCCCAAATTCCTTGGCGTGCTTGAAGTAGTCGTAAACCTCGGCGTTCAGCAGCAGATCCTTCGTGGGGATACAGCCGACATGCAGACACGTTCCCCCGAACTTGTTATCTTTTTCGATAAGGACGGTCTTCAATCCTAACTGTCCGGCGCGAATCGCTCCGACGTACCCTCCTGGACCGCTTCCAATTATCGCAACATCATACTGGGGCGTATCAGCCAAAATTGCACCTCCGCACGTTTCAGAACTTTATCGATTTCCCAGCCCTTTACCCGTCATCATCTTACATGATGCCACAAAGGCGGACAAGTTGCCGCGGCGCCGCAGAGTGTTTTGGGAGCACGTAACTTATCGCCTTGATGGGGCTGACGGCGCCGTTGAGGCATAGGTGCCGCCTGTGATAGCTTGGTTAGTTGATTGGAACGCTCCTTCCCCCGTGATTTAACGTTTAATTCGGGAGGGTACGATATGAGTTGGACCGCTGAACTGGTGCGTGAAATCCGTGGACAGGTTCTTGTGGATGATGCCTCGCGCGCGAGCGTCTCAACAGATTTTGGGCGCATCATCGTGCGGAAACCGGCTGCCGTGGTTCGGCCAGCATCGGCTGAAGATGTGGCGAGCGCAATCAAGTTTGCGGTTTGTCATGGCCTGTCAGTTTCCACTCGCGGCGGAGGGCACTCCCAAACCGGCCAGTCTCTTTCCGACCAAATCGTGCTCGACATGACCTCGCTCGATAAAGTCACTGAGGTGAACCCCGGGCAGGGCACACTGACCTGCCAGACCGGGCTCAAGTGGCGGACGCTCGTCGAGCAGCTTTCTTCGCAGCAGCTCTCACCCTTTGTTCTTACCAATAACCTGGACGTGACCATCGGCGGCACGCTTTCAACCGGCGGGCTGGGCGTGGCCTCCTGGCGGTACGGAACCCAGGCGGATAACTGCGCCGAGCTTGAAGTTGTAACCGGTGAAGGAGAAATTGTTCGCTGCTCGCGGGAGCAAAACCAAGACCTGTTCGATGCGGTTCGAGCGGGCATGGGCCAGGTTGGAGTCATCACGGGCGCCAAGTTGAGAATCCGTCGCTATTTGCCCGGATTTCGCTCGTTCTATCTGCTCTATGACGATCTGGGCGTTCTGCTCGACGATCTGAAAATCGTGATGACCGACGAGAGGTTTGATTACCTCGAATCGTGGTGTGTGCCTTGTCCGCAAGGGTTCAAACAAGTTGGCGGAACGCGGCAGGCCTTTGCGCAGTGGTTCTATCCCTTGCACGCGACGGTCGAAACGGAGGGAAGCTCTGGCGTTGCGGACGATGAAAAACTGCGCGGGCTCAAGTTTTACAAGCATGTCCACACCGAAAACGGCAGCTTAATCGATTTCTTCGCGCGCCTCGATGCCCTTTTCGCAATCTGGAGGCGAGCCGGATTCTGGGAATACGCTCATCCCTGGATGGAGTGTGTTCTCCCGTGGCCATCGACGGCGCCTTATATCGGACAGGTTCTGCAGAACATGCCGCCGCAAGCCGTCGCGGGAGGGCATATTTTGTTGTGGCCGGCGCGCGGGAATTCCTCTTCGGTACCCTTGTTCATGCGCCCCACAAGCGATTTTTTGATGGGCTTTGGAATTCTCCCGGCGGTACCGCCGCGCTTTCTTGAAGAGGCGTTGCCGAAGCTGAACATGGTCAGCCAGACCTGCATGATGATGGGCGGAAAACGCTACCTTTCAGGATGGATTGCCTTTGATGCCGCGCAATGGAAGGCTCATTACGGCGAGAAATGGCCTGCGGTGGTTCGCTTGAAAAAGCATTTTGACCCGTACCGGGTATTGAATCCCGGCTTTATTAAGTATGAGTGAAAATGCGACGGTTGCAGATTTGCGAGGAGGGTTTCTTGACACCCTGACGATACGCATGTTAAATTTGCAAGTCTTTCGTATACCGATAATTCCAGCCTGTGAGGCTGATCAACTCCCATGGGTCAGATAACGAGCCAGTTGGGGCAGCTTTTCGCCCAGACCATCCCGACCGTCATCTTTGTATTTTTCCTGATGCTGTTTCTCGACCGGCTGTTTTTCAGGCCTCTTTCTCGAACTCTGGATGCGCGCGCTGAGGCCACCAGCGGAGCTCTGGCCGAGGCTCGTAAACAAGCTGCGGCAGCGGAAGAGAAGCTTTCTCAATACGAACATGCACTTCAGAAAGCGCGGCAAGAAATCTATCGCCTGCGGGAAGCAGCCCGCCGTGACGCCTTGAAAGAGCGGGAGGATAAGATTCAGAAGTCCCGGGCTGCGGCGGAATCCATGCTGAAAGAAGCCCAGGGCACTCTCGCTATGGAAGTGATGAAGTCCAAGATTGAATTGCGGCTAACGGTGGAATCGCTCGCGGCCGAAGTCACCGAAGCTCTTCTTGCTCCCGGCCTTGACAAAGGGGGACAAAGGGGGACGGAAGTATGAATTCGGCGCGGGGTTGCATGCTTCGCATCATTTTTCCTGGCCTTTGCCCATCAGGGTTCAGCCCTAGTCCAGTGGCTACGATCCCTTGGTTTGCGGCTGCGCCTCCTGCGGCCAAGGAGCCCCTGGCCGCTTAGGAAATCGGTATGGATCACGAACTGGTTTTTGACATTATCAACTTTATTTTGCTGGTCGGCGTCTTGGTATATCTTTATCGGAAGCGCGGCAGAAGCTTTTACGACGAACGTTCTGATGCCATCCGCGCAGGCCTGGAAGAAGGCCGGCGAGCGCTTGAGGCTTCGCGGGCGCAGCTTGCCGCCGCAGAAAGCAAGCTGATACATTTTGAGGAGGAAGTGGCGGCGCTGAAGAAACGCGCGGAAGAAGAGATTGCGCGGGAGCAGGAAAGAATGCGCCAGGCGGCTGACGAGGAAGCCCTTAAGATTCAAGAAGCTGTCAAAGTCCAAATCCAGGCAGCTACTAATGCCGCCAAGTTGGAACTGAAGACTTATGTTGTCGAGCGGGCTCTCAGTCAGGCCGGAGGTTTAATTCAGCAGCGCCTGGATGATAAGAATCGCCGGAGGTTGGTAAGCTTTTTCCTCGCCGATCTGAAGTCGAAGATGAGCAAGAACTGAGCGCAACGTACACCTGCCATTGGTGTTGCTTTCCGGCAGCACTGAACAGGAAGGGTCTTAAAACATGTCGATGGTGATCGCCAGCCGTTATGCGCGCGCCCTGGCCGATGTCCTGCGGTCGGCCGAGGGTTATCGAGCGGGGTTGAAGGAGTTGGAAGACTTTGCCGCTGTTTGGCAGGAAAGCGAAAGCCTGCGGGAAGTCCTGCTGACGCCAGCCGTCTCATCCGAGCAGAAGAGAAAAGTTTTGGATGCAGTTCTGGAACGGCTCGGAACGTCCGTACCAACCTCCAACCTCCTGCGGATTCTTTTGGCGAACTACCGAATGGCCCTGTTGGAGCAAGTTTTGGAGGCGTTTAAGAAGGTGGTTGACGAGCGTCTGGGCATCGTTGAAGTGGAAATCCTTTACGCCCAAGACCTCTCCCCGGATGAACAGGAAGAACTGCGAGCTAAGTTTGCGGAGCTTACCGGGAGCAAAGTTGAAGTGAAGTTCCGTCAAGATGCAAAATTATTAGGGGGCGTGCAAGCGCGGATTGGAAGCACCGTTTACGATGGTTCCGTGCTGGGATACCTGGAGCGTCTCCGCGAGCAGTTGAGAGCAACTTCTTAGCAGGGTGGTGAGGAAGGTCGGATGGCAAAAATAAGACCAGATGAGATTACGGAAATCATCCGCGAACAGATTGAGAATTTTGACCGCAGCGTGAGCGTCAGCGAAGTGGGCTCCGTGGTGTCGGTCGGGGATGGTGTAGCGCGCATTCACGGGCTGGAGCGCGTCATGGCGGGCGAACTGCTGGAGTTGCCTCACGGGGTGACGGGGCTTGCCTTGAACCTGGAAGAGGACCAGGTAAGCGCGGTCTTGCTTGGAGAATACACGAAGATCCAGGAAGGTGACGTGGTCAAGCGCACCAAGCGGATCATGTCCGTCCCGGTCGGCGACGCTTTGGTCGGCCGTGTCGTTGACGCTCTGGGCCGCCCGACGGACGGCAAGGGACCGATCACGACCAATGAGTTCAATCCTGTAGAGAGGCTGGCTCCCGGTGTGGTCGATCGGATGCCGGTGCGCGAACCTCTGCAAACCGGTTTAAAGGGGATCGACGGTATGATTCCCATTGGACGCGGCCAGCGTGAACTGATCATTGGCGACCGGCAAACCGGCAAGACCGCCATCGGCCTTGATACGATTTTGAACCAGCGGGGCGGGGATGTCATTTGCATTTACGTGGCCATTGGCCAAAAGCGCTCCACGATTGCCCAGGTGATCAGCATCCTTGAGAAATACGAGGCCATGAAGTACACGATTGTTATCGAGGCCAGTTCGGCGGATCCCGCGCCCATGCAGTATCTTGCGCCTTATGCCGGATGTGCCATGGGCGAATACTTCCGTGACCGTGGTCGGCACGCGCTGTGCATCTACGATGACCTTTCCAAGCACGCTGTGGCTTATCGTGAGATTTCACTGCTGTTGCGCCGGCCCCCGGGCCGGGAGGCTTACCCGGGTGACGTTTTCTACCTCCATTCCCGGCTTCTGGAGCGTGCCGCGAAACTCAAGAAGGAACTAGGCGGAGGGTCCTTGACCGCGCTGCCCATTATCGAGACGCAGGCGGGCGATATTTCCGCCTACATCCCGACTAATGTCATTTCTATTACCGATGGCCAGATCTATCTGGAGTCGGACCTGTTTAACAGCGGCGTGCGTCCGGCCATCAACGTGGGACTATCCGTTTCGCGCGTCGGTGGAAACGCTCAGATCAAAGCCATGAAGCAGGTGGCCGGGACGTTGCGCCTGGGCTTGGCCCAGTACCGGGAGTTGGCGGCTTTTGAACAATTCGGCAGCGACCTGGATCGAGCGACGCAAGCGCAACTCAGACGCGGCCGCCGTCTGACGGAAATCCTCAAGCAGGACCAGTTTTCCCCCTTAAGCGTTGAAAAGCAGATTATCGCAATTTTCGCTGGAACCAGCGGCTACCTCGACGATCTGGAGGTGGAGGAGTGCCGAAGCTTTGAAAAAGGATTGTACGAGTTTCTGGATGCTTCTTATCCATCGCTGGGGAGGAAGATTGCTGAAAAGAAGCAGCTCGATGAATCCATGCGGGTCGAAATCCAGAAGATGCTTGAGGAGTACAAGAAGAAATTTGTGGCAGAGCGCGAACCCGCGGCGGTGTGAGGCAATAGGAAAGTGGCAACCTTACGGGACATTCGACGTCGGATTGGCTCCATCCGGAACACCAGGCAGATTACCCGGGCGATGAAAGTGGTGGCGGCTTCGCGCCTGCGGCACGCCCAGGAGCGCATCTTCAGCGCCCGCCCTTACGCCAATCAGATGATGGCGTTGCTGCAGAGCGTCGCCGGGCGCCTCGAACAGCAGGAGCATCCGCTGCTAGCGCGGCGGGCGGAGAACAAAATTCTTCTCGTGTTGGTCACGGCGGACCGCGGCTTGTGTGGGGCGTTTAACGCCAACTTGATTCGCGCCGCTCAGAGTTATCTTGAAGAGTATGGTAAAGACAGAGTGTCGCTGGTGACGGTGGGGCGTAAGGGCCGCGATTTTTTCCGCCGCCGTCCGGTCGAGATTGTTTCAGAGCATGTGAATGTCTTCAGGTACCTGGACTTTTCCCATGCGCAGAAACTGGCGCGTGAACTCATTGAACTTTACACGCAGGAATCGGTGGATGCTATTGATTTTCTCTACAATGAATTCAAGTCGGTGATGGTCCAGCAGGTGAAAGTGGAGCGCTACCTGCCTATCGAACCGATCTCGGCCCCGAAAGGTGAATTCCTGGTAGATTACATTTATGAGCAGCCGCCAGCCGATCTCTTGCGTGCTCTGCTGCCGCGCTATATGGAAGTTGAGGCTTTCCGCGCCTTGCTGGAATCGCAGGCGGCTGAATTAGCGGCGCGCATGACGGCGATGGATTCTGCTACCAACAACGCTGACGAACTTATGGAAACACTCCGGCTGCGGCTGAACCGCCTGCGCCAGGCCGCTATTACCAAGGAGATTATCGAGGTGGTGAGCGGCGCTCAGGCGTTGGAGTACTGAGCCGGCGAGAAGGTCTTTGCGCTTTGAAAAGCGGCAACTGAGGATTTTGAGATTAGCGAAGGGAGAACTATGGCGGGAGAAATAACCGGGAAAGTTGTGGAAGTGATCGGGCCGGTGGTCGTCGTCGGCTTCGAGGGAACCGAGCTCCCCCCCATTTACAATGCCGTTCGCATTGTTTCTGAAGGTTTTGACATTCCCCAGCCTTTGGACGTTGTTGCCGAAGTCGAGCAGCATCTGGGCGAAGGCCGGGTAAAGTGCGTCGCGATGTCACCCACCGACGGCATGGTGCGGGGGATGAAGGTAATTGACCTCGGGAAGCCCATCACGGTTCCCGTGGGCAAGCCCACGCTGGGACGCGTGATGAATGTAATCGGCCAGCCGGTAGACAACCTGGGTCCGATCAAAGCGACAGCATTTTCCCCGATCCATCGGGAAGCCCCCTCCCTGGAAGAGCAGAATACCGAACTTGAGATGTTCGAGACCGGCCTCAAAGTTGTTGACCTGCTGGAGCCGTACATGAAGGGTGGCAAGACGGGCTTGTTTGGCGGCGCCGGGGTAGGGAAGACGGTCATCATCATGGAATTGATCAATAACGTCGCCATGAAGCATGGGGGTGTTTCCGTTTTTACCGGCGTGGGGGAGCGGACACGCGAAGGAAACGACCTCTGGCTGGAGATGACGGAATCGGGCGTGATTCATCCGGGGGACACGGAAAAATCGAAGGCTGCATTAATTTATGGCCAGATGACGGAGCCGCCCGGCGCCCGCCTGCGGGTGGGATTGACGGGGCTTACGGTGGCCGAACACTTCCGGGATGTTGGAGGCCAGGATGTGCTGCTGTTTATCGATAACATTTTCCGGTTTACTCAAGCAGGCTCGGAGGTCTCGGCTTTGCTGGGGCGCATGCCTTCTGCCGTAGGCTACCAGCCAAACCTTTCCACGGAAATGGGCGAGCTCCAGGAGCGCATCACTTCGACGAAGAAGGGTTCCATCACCTCTGTACAAGCGATCTATGTCCCGGCCGATGACCTGACCGATCCGGCGCCGGCCACGGCCTTCTCACACCTCGACGCCACCACTGTTCTTTCCCGCCAACTGGTGGAGATCGGCATTTATCCTGCCGTGGACCCTTTGGACTCGACCTCGCGCATTCTGGACCCGCGGGTCCTGGGACAGGAGCATTACAACGTGGCGCGCTCCGTCAAAGCGGTTCTGCAAAAATACAAGGACTTGCAGGATATCATTGCCATTCTGGGAATCGATGAACTCTCCGAAGAGGACAAGGTGACCGTGGCGCGCGCACGCAAGATCCAGCGCTTCCTTTCGCAGCCTTTCTTTGTGGCCCAGCAGTTTACGGGACTGGAGGGCCGCTACGTCAAGCTGGAGGATACGATTCGCGGGTTTCGGGAGATTGTGGAAGGTAAGCACGACAACATTCCCGAACAGGCTTTCTACATGGTGGGAACTATTGAAGAGGCTCTGGAAAAGGCCGAAAAACTCAAGGTGGATTAAGGACTCTCAAAAGTTTTTAGACTCTACCAGGTACAGGTGATATGGCTGACACGCTTCCCATCGGGACTCAACTCCGCATCGTAACGCCGGAACGCGAGGTGGTTGAAGGGGAAATCAGTGAGGTTTCAATTCCCGGGAAGGGCGGCTATCTGGGCGTCCTTCCGGGACATGCGCCGCTCCTTACGGAGCTTCAACCCGGCGATCTTACCTATCGACAGGATGGGCTGGACTTTCATGTCGCCATCCATTGTGGTTTCGCCGAGGTCCTTCCCGATCGCGTGATTATTCTGGCGGATGCCGCCGAGCGAGCGGAAGAAATTGACGTGGAGCGGGCTGAGCGTGCCCGGCGTCGCGCCGAAGAACGTTTAAAGCAGCCGTCTGAGTCTGAGGAAGAAATGCGAGAGGCTCGCGAAGCGTTGCGGCGGGCTATCTGCCGCCTGGAAACGGCCCGGCATGCAAAAGCTTAACGGCTGTTCGAAAAGGCCACCCTGCTCAGGATAGACTTCGCCCACCATATGCTGCGTCTTCCTGAGAATGAAGAACACAGGCCTTTCGGTGTGCCCGGGACCGCCGCGCAAGTGTTTTATCAGTAGTCATTCAAACCTTTGCAGTAACAATACCTCCGGAAGTCTCCGCCTCGGAAACCGGGCGGTACATCTTCAGGGAAACGGCATGGTTATTTTCAGGCTAGCTCTTATCTAACTAATTATAGGAACAGGATTGCTCCGTGCCGAGGGTTCTGATTTGCCCGGAAAGACTCTTCCTGCGTACTGCTTGGCTACGCTTGCCCCAGAGGGTTGAAACTGCTATCTTGGGGGTGGAATGGAAAGTGTACGTTTGATGGATGTTGCTCTTGATCTCACGGCTCCCGTGAGCAGTGATGAGGCTGCCCTAGTGGCGGAACTCAAAGCTGGTTCCGAAGAGGCCTTCAGGTATCTGCTTGCTGTTTATCAGAACCCGGTCTTCAACTTGATTTGCCATATGGTTGGGGATCAGGCTGACGCTCCGGATGTCCTTCAGGATGTTTTCCTTAAGGTTCTGCGTGGAATCCATCAATTCAACGGGAAAAGCAGTCTTAAAACGTGGATATACCGCATTGCGGTGCATGAGGTCTTGAACCACCGCAGGAGCTGGGGCCGCCGTGTTTCTCATGAGCTCTTTTCTGTTGACGACGCATCGTCGCAACCAAAAGTCCAGGCTGTGATGCGCGGCAAGGATAGGGAAACACCATACCGTGTTTACGAGCAGGCCGAGCGCCAGGCCGAGGTCAATCGTGCCTTGGCAAGCCTTGCGCAGCCTTACCGGACGGTGGTGGTGCTCAGGGAAATCGAGGATCTCAGCTACGAGGAAATCGCCCAGGTCCTTGGAGTCGCCGAGGGCACGGTCAAATCACGCCTGCGGCGCGGGCGGGAGCTCCTAAAACGCAAACTGGCCGCCCAGATGAGCAGTTAGATGATATTCGAGTCTTGCGCGGAAATTCGTAGTTACTTCTCGGATTATTTGGATGGCGCCTGCGAAACGAGAGAGGTGCACGCCATCCGCTATCATCTTGCGAACTGCATGGCGTGCTCGAGGGATCTTGAACGCTACCGATCGCTCCGGATGGAACTGCACGGACTGGCGCGGCGGCAGGTTTCAAGTGACTTGGCACTGCGGTTAAGAGTTCAAGTTTCTCATGAGTTGCACCGGAATGTCACCCAACGCTTTATGACTCGGCTGCAAAATATGTTCCGGCCAGTGCTGCTTCCTTCCATCGCGGGGCTTCTGGTGGCTCTGGCGTGCATCGGTCTGGTGTTAGGGGCGAACGCGCCTCGCAGCAGCAATATTCCTGATGTCCCTCTGCAAATCGTCACACCGCCGCGCATCCGGGAACTGGCTCCGATGGACTTTGATATGGGAAGTAGGCCCCTGCTCTTGGAGACCTACGTCAACGCCCGTGGCGAGGTGACATCTTATAAGGTCCTCTCGGGCCCGCACTCACCCAAGCTTATGAAACACCTCGACCGCATGATGTATTTTAGTCTCTTCTGTCCCGCAACGGCGTTCGGAGTGCCGACGAACGGCCACCTTTTGCTTTCCTTTCGGCAAATCACGGTCCGAGGTTAACCTGCTTGCATTCAAGATTCTTGTTATCCGGCCTTAGAACGTCGAAAACACGTAAAGGGAAAGGGAAGAGCGGGCTGGCGGGCGGAGGCTCGTTTATTGCCAGCGCTATGCTATTTGTTGTGCTCGCTTTACCCCTGCCCACGTGGGCTCAGCAGGGGCAGGTTCTGCTCGAGTCCAACGAACAGCTTTTCTCAGTCCTTGCCGCCCTCAATGCCGCAGGCTATGATACCGGAATTACCGTTGACACGGGCGACCAAACCCGCGAGGGAGTTCGTGCCGCCCTGGCGAAAGAAAATATCCCGATTCTTCCTGAGATCAGGAAGTTTTACGAGGCCCACAGAATCCCCGGCCGTCCAGGCGCCGAGCTCGGGCAATACGTTTCCCTTGCCCTGTTCTTGGGACCGCCGCCGGATTTTCATTTCACCATCGCTCAGACCGATCTTCCTCCGGACGCCAGTGCGGTTGCCGGCCTGGTTCCCCTGCTGACGGTTTTTTACAAGCAGGCAGACTTGATAGATCTTTGGGCCCGCGCCCAGATCAATTACCGTACCCGGATCGAACAGTACAGTCCGTTGGTGCGTAAAGCCATCGAGCTTACTGATGCTTATCTGCGCTTCCCGGCGGGCGCCTACCTGGGCCGGACCTATACCATCTACGTGGACCTTCTCGGCGCGCCGAACCAGGTTCAGGCACGAATCTACGGCTCGAATTACTACCTTGTCATAACTCCTTCCAAGAAGTTCCCGCTGGATGATATTCGCCACCAGTATCTCCATTTCCTCCTCGATCCGCTGGCGGTGAAGTACGCGCCCCAAATCCACCAAGCCATAGCGCTGGCCGCGATAGCCCGGAAGGCCCCGGCGCTCAAGAGTGATTTTAAGGAAGATTTTTCATTACTGGTAACCGAGTGCCTCATCCGGGCGGCTGAGCTGCGAATCGACAAGCTTCCTGAGTTCCAGGCGCGGAAGCGGGTCAACCAGCTAGCCAGTTCGGGGCTGATCCTGGTCCCCTACTTTTACGATGCCCTGGAGGACTACGAAAAGCAGGAAGCCTCGATGACCGTCTATTACCGGCAGATGATCCAGGGGATTAAACCTCTCCAGGAAGAAGCGCGGCTGGCGAACATCAAATTTACGAAGCCGGCCGCGCCAGTGGCAGCGGCTCCGGAAGGCTCGGAGGTTCAGCAGTTACTCGACAAAGGCGACAACGCCATTTATGAGGGCAAGTACGACGAGGCGCACACGGCATTCGAACAGGTGATCGCGAAAAATCCGCAGAATTCACGCGCTCTGTTTGGCTTGGCCGTCGTTGCCAGCAACACTCGCAAGCCTGATATTGCGCGGAAATACTTTGAAGAGACTTTGAAGGCCACACACGATTTGCGCCTGGTGACTTGGTCTCACATTTATCTTGGGCGCATTTATGACCTTAGCGGCGAGCGTATGCAGGCGCTTGCCCAGTACCGTGCTGCTTCGTTAACCGCGGGGGCGTATCCAGAGGCCCTGCGCGCGGTCGAAAGCGGGCTTAAAATACCTTACGGCGCAGAACCACAAGGCCAGAATTGACAGCGTCGGTGCGCACGGCTTTGCGAGGAGCCCGGGAATCGAACCAAACCTTAGCGGCCGCCGCTTGTCGCTTTCACGATGGCGTCGGCTAGGCGCACAGCGGGAACCATATGCTCTACGTCGTGGACTCGAACGATATGAGCGCCATTCAGAATGGCTGCCGTCACCGCCGCCGCATCCGCAAATTCGAGGGATGACAGGACTTCGCTCCCCGGTTTTGCACTCGGATTAGCGAGCGCGGGTCGCTTTCTGCGGGCCGCGCCCGAAATTTTCTCCCCCTGCGTGGCGGCTCGCACAAACGATTTTCTTGAAGTCCCCACCAGGATCGGCAGCCTGAAACTTCGCAACCGGCCCAGATGACCCAGAATTTCATAATTCTGGGTTCTTGATTTGCCGAATCCGAGACCCGGATCAATAATCAACTGTTCCCGGCGAACTCCGCGGGCGAGAGCTCGCTTGACGGACCATTCGAGCCCGTCATGAACCGAGCGCCAGATGGACCGCACAAAGGGTCTTTGCTGCATGTTTTCGGGCCGTCCGCGAATATGCATCAGAATAAGCGGCAGATGGTACCGCGCGGCCACTTCGGCCAGTCGCTCGTCAAAGCGCAGCCCGCTGATGTCGTTCACAATATTGGCTCCGGCGCGTACCGCCTGCGCAGCGACGGAGGCTTTGGTCGTGTCAATGGAAATGGGGACAGCCCCCAACTTGCGCCGAAGGCCGCGAATCACCGGCAACACCCGCTCCGCCTCTTCCTCCGCGGAGATTGGGCGGGACCCCGGCCGGGTGGATTCGCCGCCGACGTCAATCCAGTCGGCTCCCTGGCGGACCATTTCGACTCCGTGCGCGACCGCCGCGCCCGAGTCCATATAGAGGCCTCCGTCGGAAAAAGAATCCGGCGTTGTGTTCAGCACTCCCATGACGAAAGTGCGCAAGCCGAGCCGTACCTTTTTGCCCATCATGTCCAATTCAAAAGCATCGCGGGTTTCCATCTTGATCAGAAAACCTTTTCCTCCTTCCCATGCTTTGACGCCATTCCTTCTTCCGGCTTGTCCAACGCCCACCGCGATCTTGCGCGATTTCGCCGCCAGACCGCGCTTGTTTCGCTTTTCGATGATTTTCAGACATTTTGCCACAAGAAATGATGTGCTTCCAACACCGCCGAAAGAAACTGGCACACACCCTTGATAATTTTTGGTACGTCATCCATTATTACTGGAGATGAAACTTGAGAGCGAAATCCGGACTCTTTTTCGTTTATTTTTTCTCTTTGCTATCCTGGTCACGGTCGCTGTGGTGTCCGCCATTACGACGATTCGTTTGACGGTCCATGGGCGGCAGGAGATTTTGCCCAACTTGGTTGGTTTGCCGGTCGCCCAAGCCCAGAAGGCCGTGGACGGGTTGGGCCTGAATCTGAAGGTCGAAGACAAACTTTTCAGTACCAAAGTTCCCGCCGGCAGCATCGTTTCCCAGATGCCTACTGGCGGAACCCACATGAAACCGCTCCAGGATGTTCACGTACTGGTCAGCCTGGGTGCTCCGCAAGTGACAGTTCCCGACGTCATTGGGCGGAGCCTGCGCGTGGCGCAGATCACCGCCATTCAACGCGGGTTGAACATTGGAGACGTGGCCGCGCTCTATTGGCCGCAAACCCAGCCGAACGATATTGTGGCTCAGAATCCGCCGCCTTCCGCAACCGATTTGCAGAGCCCCGCCGTCAACTTTCTGGTTTCGCTGGGTGAGAGGCCGCCCGCATACCTCTGCCCAAGTTTCCAGGGCAAACCGCTTGCAATCGTTGAGGCGGAACTTCAGCAGGCAGGTTTTCAAAACCCGAAGGCTACTCGCGTTCCATCTTCCGGCGCGGCTCGCGGCGTCATTCTTTCGCAGCAGCCTCCTGCCGGCAGCAGAGTAACTCCCGACACAGTGTTTACGTTTGAAGTTGCCCAGTAGCCTGGAATATTCCGCTGGTTTTAGCTTATATAACCGACGCGGAAAGTCTCTAGGGCTTTCTTGCAGGAAAAGCTCCGTCGGGTTTCGGCGGAGCCTTCAAGTTTGCGGGAGGGCAACGATGCCTATGAGCTGGCTTTCTTGCTTACGTGCCGCCGCGGTTCGGCCATTTTTTGAGCTGCATGAACGTAATGTGTAAACGTCCCAACCGTCCCAGCCACCTGATTGGCATTGTGATAGATGGCGTTGAGGAAGTCGGGATAGTTGGTTAGGGAAAGCGCCATCGTATCTTCTTGGTTTCTCAACATTTGGATTGCAGCTTCAGTCTGATATACCAGTTCGTGGACGTTTGGAACCATGCGATGCAGAAGCTGCTGCTGCCAGGGATCCAGATCTTTCTTCATTTGAGAAAGTTTCCAAAGGTCCACGCTCATCTTGTTGACGTGGTCCCTGATCCTGGCCAGTATGGAGGCATGGATCATCCAGGGCAGTTGTTCCCCCTCAACTTGCAGGGGCCCCACCTCTTTGGTTACTTTCATAGAAAGATTTCGGATTTGATTGATCATCGCCGTGGCCTCTTGCGTATCCGCCAGGTTGGCGGTCGGAGAGGTCAAAGCCATCGGCTGCGGGGTTTCAATTGCGAATAAAAGGCCCACCGGCGAGACTAGGGCAAAGGCAAGAAGATATCCAAGAACTCGAAAGCTTTTCGCGCGCATAGTACCTCCTTTTTTACAGTGAGCTAGCCATGGGTAGCATCTCTGAATATTATGAGCCGCCGCACATCTCACATTTTTACGATGCCCCCGCCGCTCATTCTCGTTGCTTAAAACGCGTTGGAAACGGAATTTGCTTGGATTCGCGTGCCGCGCCGCGTCCTTTTGGGCGCAACGCTAGGCGCAAGGATGCTGCAACTTAAACCCCCCAGCTTCCGCGGCCTATTTCTGGAGCCTCGCTGTCAACTGGGTAGCCTCGCCTGCGGTTTTGTCCTCGCGCAACAACCTTATGCCGGCAACAGAGCAGCGCCCTGCAGAGTTTTTGCGTTTCAGGTTGCCGAGCAGCCTGGAATATCTCACTGGTCCCAGATTGAGTTGCCCGCGGGTATCGTCAAGGGTTTTGGAGACGGGAAAGCTCCGCCGGCATTCGGCGGAGCTTTCAAGTTTGCGGGAGGGCAACGATGCCTATGAGCTGGCTTTCTTGCTTACATGCCGCCGCAGTTCGGCCATTTTTTGAGCTGCATGAACGTATTGTGTAAAGGTCCCGACATTGTCCACCACCTGATTGGCATTGTGATAGATGGCGTTGATATATCCAGGATAATCAGTCAAGGCCAGTGCCGAGCGATTCTGGTGGCTACTGAGCGTTGTGATGGCAGCCTGAGTCTGGTAGATCAGTTCATGGACATTTGGCACCATCTTGCTGAGGAGTTGTTGCTGCCATGGGTCCAGCTCGGCCTTCATTTGAGACAATCGTGTAAGGCCGCTGCTCATCTTGTTGACTTGGCTCTTGATCCTGGCGAGTCTCCAGGCATTGATTTCCCAGCTTAATTCTCCCCCCTCAACTACTAAGGGTCCCACCTCTCGCCGTACTTTCAGGGAGAGGTCTTGAATTTTGTTGAAGATCGCCGTGGCCTGCTGCGTATCCGCTAAATTGGCGGTCGGAGAGGTCAAAGCCATCGGCTGCGGGGTTTCAATTGAAAATAAAAGACCCACCGGCGAGATTAGGGCAAAGGCAAGAAGATATCCAAGAACTCGAAAGCTTTTCGTGTGCATAGTACCTCCTTTCGATAGTGAGCTAGCCATGGGTAGCATCTCTAGGTCTTGCGTGCCGCCACACATCTCACACTTTTACGATGCACCCGGTGCTCATTGCCGTTGCTTAAAACGCCTATAGGAGCGGAATTGCATGGATTCGTGCTGCGCCGCGTCCTTTGGCCGCAGCGCCAGGCGCAACGATGTAGCGGCTCAAGGTCCCAGCTTCCGCAGCCTATTTACGGAGCCTCGCTGTCAACCGATTCGCCGGTGAGTATGATCATGATTTTTTAGGCGGGCAAGCTCCGCCGGGTTTCGGCGGAGCTTTTAAGTTGAAGGTAGGGATGCCAAATCTACGTGCTAGCCTTTGTACTTGTCTGTTCCTTCAGTTCGGCCATTTCTTGAGCCGCGTGAGTGTAATTTGTAAACGCTCCAACTTAGCCGACCAACTGGTTGGCGTTGTGATAAATGACGCTATAGTTGGCTTTACTCATCGCCGCCATCGTGTACCGTTGGTAGTGGCGCCTATTGAGCCTTTGGATTACAGCCTGCGTCTGGTAGACTAGTTCGTGAACATCCGGGGTTATGCGACGCAGAAGCTGTTGCTGCTGCGGATCCAAGTTTTCCCTCATTTGCGAGAGTTTCCAAAGGTCCTTGCTCATCTTGTTGACGTGGTCCTTGATCCTGGTAAGTATGAAGGCTTGGGTCCTCCAAGCTAGGTGTCCGCCTTGAAATTGCAGGGGACCTACCTGGTTTCTTACTTTCAGAGCAAGGACTTGAATTCGGTTGAAAATCGCTGAGGCTTCTTGCCGATCTGCCAAGTTTGCGGTCGGTGAGGTTAAAGCGACCGGCCGCGGGGTTTCAATTGAAAATAAGAGACCTACCGGCGAGATTAGGGCAAAGGCGAGAAGCGATCCAAGGACTTGAAAGATTTTTGAACGCATAATACCTCCTTTTCTTACAGTGAGTTAATTAGATGCAGCACTTTCAAACCTCATGTGATGCCCCGTAACCCACACTTTTACGATGCACCCGGCGCTCGTCGTCGTTGCTTAAAACGCGTTAGGAGTGGAATTGCATGGATTCGCGTGCTGCGCCGCCTCCTTTGGGCGCAGCGCCAGGCGCAACGATGGTGCGGTTCAAATCTTCAGCTTCCGCAGCCCATTTACAGAGCCTTGCTGTCCATTGGCTAGTCTCGCCTTCTAGTGGACGGGTTCATCTATGCGCAACAACCTTACACCGGCAAAAGGGCAGCGTCCTACACAGTTTCTGTATTTCAGGTTGCCGAGCCGTCCGCATGCTCCGCCGGCTTCAAATCCAGTCGCCGGCGGGTATGACCATGATTTCTTTAGGCGGGTAAGCTCCGCCGGGTCTCGGCGGAGCTTTTGTGTTGACGGTAGGGATGCCAGGCCTACGAGGTGGCCTTTGTGCTTGTCTGTTTCTGTAGTGCAGCCATTTGTTGAGCTGCGTGCACGTAGTGTGTGAACGTTCCAACTGAGCCAAACAACCGGCTGGCATTCTGATAGATGGCCTTATAGTTGCCAAAGCTAATCTGCGCCAACGTAATTCGCTGGTATTTCTGGTGGTTCAGGGCCTTGATTGCAGCCGCAGTCTGATAGACCATTTCATGGACTTCCGGGGTCATGCGACGCAGAAGCTGTTGCTGCCACGGTTCCAGCTTTTTCTTCATTTGCGCCAGTTTCCAAAGGTCCAGGCTCATCTCGTTGACGCGGTCCCTGACTCGATTTAGTGCGGAGGAATGTGCCCACCAACTTAGCTGTCTCCCTTGAAATTCCAGGGGAGCAATCTCTCTTCGTACTTTCAGAGCAAGATACCGAACGTTGTTGAACACCGACGAGGCCCCTTCCGTATCTGCCCAGTTTGCAGTCGGGGAATTAGTAATGATCGGCATGGTAGGACGGGCCTCGATTCCAAATAACAGCCCTACCGGCGAGATTAGAGCTACCGCAAGAAGCGATCCAAGTACTTTTAAGATTTTAGCACGCATAGAATCTCCTTTCCTTGCAGTGAGTTAACCGCAGGCGCCACCTGCAAATCTTATGTGGTGTTGCCCCATAACCCACACTTTTACGATGCCCCCGCCGTTTGTTCTTGTTGCTTGAAAACCAGCAGGGGTAAAACAGACGGAATTTGTTCGGGTTAGCGTGCGGTTGCCGGCATCAATATGGGCCGCTAATCAAGGCAGGCTGGCAAAGGGAAGCAGAAGAGGTTTTTGGACAAGGAAAGGCAGACGTGCAATTTCGGCAACAGCCTTTCGCACGGCGCGCTCTTCGACAGGCTCAAGCGTCATCACGAAGGGTAGATGATTCTTGGGCATTCCCGGTTCCTGGAGCACGGAGTCGATATTGATCCGGTGGCGAGCCAGAATGTTGCACACGCGGGCGAGAATGCCGGGACGGTCGCGCACGACCAGGCGGAGATAGGAAGTGACAATATTTTCTTCCGTGGAAGTTCTTTTTGCCGCGTGCCATTCAGAATAGCCGAGCGGAGTACTGCCCACGCCGCCTCCGGCCATCGCGCGCGCAATCTCCACAACGTCGGAAAGGACGGCCACGCCCGTAGGTTCACCGCCCGCGCCACGCCCGGTCAGCGTGGTAGTTCCTCCCTTATTGCCGACCAGCAGGATGCCGTTGGTGCTGCCCCGGATGCCGGCAAGCTGCGAGGATTGTGGGATCATGGTCGGCTGCACGGTGATTTCCAGCCGGTCGCCCTGGAGCTTGCGCGCCGCCGCAATCAGCCGGATGGTGCGGGCAAGCCGGTGCGCGTACGCGAAATCGACCTGTTCAATCCGGGTGATTCCCTCGGCCGGGATATCCCGGACCCGCACCGTCTGCCCGAAGCACACCATGGCCAGGATGGCAATTTTGTACCGGGCGTCAAACCCTTCCACGTCGAAGGTCGGGTCAGGCTCGGCGTAACCAAGTTCCTGCGCCTTGGCGAGGGCATCGGCAAAGGAAGTGCCGTGTTGTTCCATCTCGGTCAGGATGTAATTGGTCGTGCCGTTCAGAATTCCGTACACCGCCGCAAAGCTTTCTCCCGCCAGTCCCGCGCGAATCGCATGAAGGATCGGAGTCCCTCCGGCCACGCAGGCTTCGATTCCCAATTTCACGCCCTTGGCGCGGCTGCGCTCGGCCAGTTCAATCCCGTACTCCGCCACAAGCTGCTTATTGGCGGTCACCAGGTGCTTGCCGGCCGCTATCGCCGCAAAAGCAATCGCGCGGGCCGTCTTGAGTTCACCCACCAGTTCGATCACGGCGTCTACGTCCGGGTCATTTACCACGTTTTTCCAGTCGGAAGTGGTTTCCACCCGGCCGCGCAGCCAGGATAGGTCGCGCTGCTGGATCGTGCGCGAGCAGACCACCTTCAACTCCAGCTTGCACCCCAGCCTCCGCTCGATCTCCTGCCGGTGCTCTTGCAATACCTTTGCTGTCCCGGTTCCTACCGTTCCCAGGCCGACCATCCCCAAGCGCACCACTTTGGCCCCGCCTGCTTCCGGCCTGTAGCCCCGTGTTTTGGCGTCCTTGCTCATGCGTCGATTCCCTTGTGGCGGCCCGTAACCTCCTGCGCGCACAATGAATTATCATTATACAGGCAGCCGGTTATTCGATCTAACTATTTGCATGCACAGCGGTGGGGTAGGCCCGTCGCAATTTCTCGGCCTGGCACCTTGGCGGGCCTTTCTAACCGAATTCTCAGGGTGGGTGGACTAAGGTGAAGCTAAACGGCCCTGCGCTCAACGCGTCGAGCCTCCGCAGAGGAGGCAAGAGAAGGAGCACCTAAAATGAAACGGGGGAACCCCCTGGCTCCCCCGTTCCCTCACTTCGTCATTGCCGTGGTGATACTCCGGAAGCATCACCAGCGGTCCGCACCGCAAAAGCGGTGTGTTTATTCAGCCCTTAATTCAGTGCCCGGTGGAGTAACTGCTCCTTCCGTTTGCACACCTTCTTTCTACTACCGCTCGCGGCAAATTGCAAGAGAAAATTCAGAGAAAATTTAGAAAAATTGAGTCGCACCGAACGGCGTTATCCGCACGCGCCTTTCGCCACCCGTAGCTCGACGTCTCCCATTCGGTTTGTCATTGCACTGAAAGGGCGTTCGGAGTATGTTACCTCTCGTTCGACTGGCCAAAATTCAAAATCCTGACAGAAGGTATTGCTAAAAAGGAGGTGTTGTCCGCATGAAGAAAATGCGTCTCGACCACTTCTTGATTTTAGCGTGCACGACTCTTCTCCTGGCGATGGGCGGAGCCTGCACGGCCAGCCACCAGGGCGAAAAGGGCGAATCTACAGCCGCGGCCGGCCCTCAGAAAATCAAGCACATCATATACATGATTCAGGAAAACGAGTCTTTTGACCGGTATTTCGGGACCTACCCGGGCGCGAATGACATTCCCCAAAATACGAAACTTCCTTACCAGCCCGGCGGCCCGCCGGAAGTCGCGCCGTTTCACCTGCATGCGACTGCGATTCCTCACGACCTTTCGCACGCCTGGCAGGCCGCCCGTACGGCATATGACAACGGCAAGATGGATGGTTTTCTGTGGGCGGAGTGGCCCGCGGCGCTGAGCTACTACTGGGACAATAAGCCCGTTCCGCAACCCAATCCGGCACTGGTTCACCCCCTGACGCCGGCACAGATGAAGCGGCTGAGGCCTGGCAGGCGGCCGGAGTCAGAGGCCATTTACGCCGGGCAGTTTCCGCGCGGGCCCGCCGGCCCTAAGCCCGCGGGACCGCCCCCGAAATGGGTGCTGAACACGCTTTCCTATTACGATTACCACGAGATTCCGAACTATTGGGAGTACGCGCGGCGGTACACGCTCTGCGACTATTTTTTCTCCTCGCTGATGGGACCGAGCGAGCCCAATCATCTTTACACGGTTGCCGCTCAGTCCGGCGGCATGGTCAATAACCCCGGACCTGGCCTCGGTGGCCAGCCTGGTGTTTACAGCTTTCCTACCATGGCAGAGTTGCTCGAAGGCTCGCACGTCTCCTGGCGTTACTATGATCAGAAGACCAATCCCCACCAACACAGCCTGTGGAATCCCTTGCCCGGCTTTGTGGCTTTTCAGCAGAATCCCCAACTCATGGACCATCTGGTACCGCTCGGTGACTTCTACAACGATATCCGCGACCACCAACTCCCGGCGGTTAGCTGGATTGTTCCCACCTTCGAGGACAGCGAGCATCCGCCCGCCGACGCCGCGCAGGGAATGTGGCATATGACACACCTGATCAACGCGGTCATGCGCAGCCCGTACTGGAAAGATAGCGTCATCATTCTTACCTGGGACGACTACGGAGGGTTCTACGACCATGTTCCGCCCCCCAAGGTGGATGAGTATGGCTACGGCCCGCGCGTGCCGGCGATCATCATTTCGCCTTTTGCTCGGCCGGGCTTCATCTGCCACACCTATTTTGACTTCACCTCGCCGTTGAAGCTGATCGAAGAGCGCTTTGGCCTGAAGTCCCTTACCGCCCGCGACCGCGACGCCAAAGACATGCTCGATTGCTTCAATTTCCAGCAGAAGCCGCTCGCTCCCGATATCATCACCACGGCCACCAAGCTCGATTTCAGCAACATGAAAACCACTTTACCCTAAAGACGGTACCTGACCGGGCAGAGCCACGCAGGGGCAATTCAATGAATTGCTCCTGCGGGCTGCCTGGCGTCAAAGCTTCGTATCGCCCACCTCGCGAATCCAATTTCTTGTCCATTCCACGGTCTCAAGCCCCAGATCGCAAATGCAACTGGCGAGGAAAATCATGCCGTCGATGCGCCCCTGGTGCAGCCACTCGAGTCCGAGCGTGCACTGCTTCTCCATCATGGCGATAGGCATCGGACGATGATCGCCGTAGTCCCACATGTAGCACCCCAGCACCTTACGGGCGTTAGGCGCAGCCTTTTCTGCTTGAGCGAATCCCGCCTCTAAACCCTCAATATTTTTTGCGTGCCAAGTCCAGTAGGTCACTACGTCCACATGATCCAGGTACTGGGAGAGGTCGTGCTTCAAATCATGCTGATAGAGCGTCACCCAAATGTCGAGTTTGCGCCCGCCCACGTCCAGGTGTTTCTGGAGATACGACAACTCGCCCGGAGTCAGAACGCCAATCCGCTTCCCGTCCAGGGTGTCCCGGAAGAAATCGTCCATCTGCGTGCCCACGATGTTGGGATATTTCCCGGCCAACTCCTGGAGAGCCTCGACGCCATGCCGGTTGACGTGCCCGCCCGCCCCCACCATCGACCAGACCACCCGCTTCAAGGGCAGAAACGAGGTGGCGTATTCGTCATATTGGGCGGGCTCGGGCAACATCTTGCAGGGCTCTTTGGGGTCGCCATAGGCCACAAAAATGATGTTGGGGACGCCAAGATAGAACGCGCCTTCCGCCGGCGTCATGCGGGAATTGCCCGGTATCCCGAATTGGCCGTTGTGGCTTCCCGCAACATGCCCCCAAATCCAAAACTTGTCCCGCACGGTCGATCCGCTGGCCTCCTCCGCCCCGGCCGGAGCGGATGCCCCGGCGCTCGCGTGCGCTGCGCCCAGCGAGGCCAGGCCGCCCGTTATCCCTGCAATCCCCATTAAGAAATGCCTCCGATCATCTTGCATCCGCCACCTCCAAGGTTTGCTCCACATTGCTGCGTGGTCCGTGAGATCGCGTCGGGGAAGTCTCCGCCCTCCCGCTGGCCGTAAATTAACCGGAAGCCCGGAGTGCCCCCCGCCAACCGGCCATGATCGATCGTGCAGGCTTCTTCCGCTATGCGTCCGCGATCTTGCCGCAGGGCATTATACACCGCGCCTGCCGGCTGTCCACGGGCGATTTCCCTTGACATTTGGGGATTTTATGGTAGCCTAGTGTAATGGATTTGTGGGCCCAGACCGGTGGTAGCGATAGCCACGGCTGGCACATTTGCAAGCGTGGCTTTTAAGCGTCCGAGGAGACGCGGAGAACTGTGGGCCGTGCGGATACGGTCCCTACAGAGGCGCAAAGGACAATAGTTCGTAACAGGTTGTTGCACAAGCACTTGCGCGATGGCTCGAATGTCGAACGAAGAAACAGAAGAATTTATGTGCGCTGTGGAAGGCTGCTAACTTGTTTAAATATGAACAAGATAGCTCTTAAACCGGGCGAAAACGCAGAAAAAAAGAATTCTTTTTTTGGCCAAACGAAGCTAGGAAGTTGTTGAAAACAAAGGATCGCTGTGGAAAAAACGGGCAAAACGAACCGAAAATGAACCTAAAACGAAGCTAGCCAAGTTATTGAAAACAAACGAATTCCTAAAAAACGAACCGAAAACGAACCGGAAACCCTCCCATCCGGATTACCAGGCAAACTCCACCCGGGTGCGGCGCGTCGCATACTCTTCGTAGGGACCGATCCGCAGCGTGCGAATGTGTCCGGCTTCCTCGGCATAGGCTACCACGATAGTGAGAACATTATTCTTCCCCTCGTACACGAAGAAAGGCTCCGGCAGGTAGAAATCCTTCTGCGGCCCTTCGGTGACATAGCGTCCCACGAACTTGCCGTTCAGGTAGAGCAAGGCGTCGCGGTCGGCTTCAAAGGTTACCTTCCAGGGAGCAAACCACTCCGCCGAAGGCCGCTCCATGGTGAACTCGGCGCGGCACCAGGTGAAAGCCGGCGCAAGCTCCTTGGGACCTCCGGTTCCTATTTGAACGGGTTCGCTCCATCCGCCCACTGGCGCTTCGGGATCGATCTTTCTGCCCTGCATGGGCGCGGGAAAGCGCTGAATCTCGAACGGGCCGAGCGGAGTTGCCGACTGCGGGTTTTCACCGAGGCGGACGGACTCAATTCCTTTCAGCTCACTCATGTTCGCTCCACCGTTGGGCGAGCCGAAAAGCTCGTAGGCGATCTCCAGCGTGTTGTCCCCGCTTTGGCTGTATTTCGCAAGTTCAAATTCAACTTGCTTGCCGGTGGTAGACGCTTCAGCCACCAGCTTGCCATTGAGGAAAACCTTCTTCCCGTCGTCGGCGAAAGCGGAAATGAACACTTTGCCTTGGCCGTTGGGCTTGAGATGATCGAAGCGATATTTAACGTAATCGTAGGGAATGAGTCCGAATTCTTCGAGCGGCTTGAGCGCCGAGGTGACCCACTGGCCGGACTGCGCGTCGGAAATTTTCTCGATCCAGGTGCGAACTCTTTGAAGGTCGAAAGATTTGTAAGGGAGTTCGGGTGTGGCAAGCGTCAGGCGAGCTATCCTGTGGGCCTGGTCGTATTGAAACCGCGTGCCCGCGCCGTCCACATGACACTGCGTAGGCATAGGCGGCAGCAGCGCACTGACCTGATGCTCGCCGGGTCGAAAATCCAGGTCTGCCCAGGCGTGGCTCCCGCTGGAACCCGATGCCGCCAGCAGGCTGCCGTCCGAAATAAACGGAATGGAAATGGGCACGTTTCCTTGGGTTTCCGGCACTGTTTTCGCAGGGAACTCCGCTACCCAGGTTCGCAGGGCCCGTTCGCGAGGAACCAGCGCGACCACCAGTTCCTCATTGATCACCAGCGTCTGCTCGCTCTTTTCGACGCGGGCTCCGACCACTACCGAATCATATTCACTGTCCCAATAGATGTAGACGGTATTCCCCTCGACATGGGGCTCCCCGGAGGTGGCCAGGGCAAATTCCACCAGGTGTCCCGGGTCGTCGTAGAGGATCAGGAATTGCCGGTTCAGGTTCATTCCCTGCGCTAGAACCTCCGCCGTCGAGTAGCGAAGTACGCCGCCCGCAATGCGGACCTGGACAGGCAGCATCTTCATGTTCCGTGGTGCGATGCTCAGTTCCCCTTGGCGCGGAACGCTGATGATCCGATGCGACGGGCTGGCCGGGTCCACAAAACTCAATTTGAATCGCTGCTCGGCGTTGGCGTTTTCGCGGACAAACAATACACCGCTCCTGCCGTTGATTCGCTCGGTCACGCTGACGGCCTGGTTGGTCGACTGCGCGGCGTCATCCTGCTTTTGGGCCCGCGTCAGCACAGAACCAAACATTCCGACGAACTGGGCAATCCCTCTCGCTTCGTAGTACTTGTCCCACAATCCGCCGGGCTCGCGAACCGGCGCAGCGTAATCGTAAGTGGTGGTCAAGCCTTTGGCGGCCCAATCGAAATTGGTGCCGCCGAAGCCCATGTAATAGTTGTAGAAAGTTACGCCGTCCTCGATGACGGTCTTGGTGAGTACGTTCAGTTGGTCCGGCCCAAGGCCCTCCTGGTCCACGGAAAGTTGTCCGCCGAATTTGCTGAACCATCCTCCTTGCAACTCGGTCACCCCCTCGGGAGAAGAGGGCTCCTCAGCCCGCAGTTTCTGAAGAGAGGGAGGCACGTCTTTCTGAATGTTCCAGCGCGGATAAAAATTGCAGAAGTCGGCGATGCGCGCCATGGCGGGGTAGGAATTCTCCCGCGCCACTTTGGTCCAGCAGGTAATGAGGGGAACGTCGATCCCGGCATTCCAGGCCATTTGAGCCAGAGCGGTAATGTACGCGCGCTTCTGGGCGTCCGGCACAAATCTCCAGAAATCGTATTCGTTTTCAATCTGCATCAGGATGATCGGTCCGCCGGAAGTAATCAGATGCCGTTGGATCACCGGCAAAACCAGGTTGTACCAATGCTGGGAAGTTTTCACGCTTTCCGGATCGTCGCTGCGCAGCGGGAAGCGCTTCAAAATCACCCAGTGCGGAAAGCCGCCCACGTCCCACTCGGCACACGCGTAGGGGCCTACCCGGGCGATCATATAGAGCCCGGCGTCCTTAACAGCGTTGATAAAGGCTTCCAGTTCGCTCATGTCCGCGTGGCCTTCTTCGGGTTCGTGATAATTCCAGAAGACATAGGTTTCCAGAGTGTTGAAGCCAGCCCGCTTGAACTTCAGAAGGCGGTCCCGCCACAAATACTGAGGGCACCGGGCATAATGGAAGGAGCCACCCACAAGGAACGTGTCGCGGCCGTTGATCGTGAAGCAGTCGCGGTCGTAGCGAATGATTTGAGGATTTGGGAACAGTGCCTGGCCGGCCGGAGGCAACAAGGCCGCAAGGCCGTCAAGACCCGGCCGCCCTAGCGCCACAGCAAAAGGAGCAGAGAGAGCTGATTCGAGAAACTTGCGCCGCCCGAGCTTCATAAGGAACCTCCCAGGGTTACATCGCTAACCTGAAAATTCTTGGGCCGCGGCGAACTTCCATCCCGTTGCGCCAAGTGGTAAACACAAAACTTTACCGCAAAGCGACGCTGGGAACAACATTAAGGCTGGACAAAAAGGATTGTGACTATGCGGAGGTCAGATTTCAGGGTGGGTAAGCTTGGGTCGGCGTGCCTGCCGGGCAGGTGTAACAGGAATCTGCCCGGCACGCACACACGTCCATTAGCCTCAGCGGCTACTTCTAACCCCACCCTCACAGGAGGATGACTAATTTCTTGAGCGTAGTTCTTCGCAGGTGAGACAATATTCCGCCCACGGGACGGCCTTGAGCCGGTTAGGAGAGATCTGCTCTCCGCACGCTTGGCATTCCCCATAGGTCCCACCAGCGACTCGCTCAAGTGCGTAATCGATTTGTTTGAGCATGCGGCTTCGGACACTTGCTGTGGTGACATTTACATCCTGCTCAACGGTCTGAACCGCAAACTCCATATCGTCCGGAGACTGCACGCTAACAGAAAGGGCCTCCGGCCCACTTCTGGCGCGAGCAAGAAGCTCCTCGCGTTTTTTTAGCAACAGCGTCCGATACGTGTTGTTTTTCGACTTCGATAATGCTGGCATTGTGCAACCTTCCTTTTTGGGACCCCTATATCGTCTTTCCGAAACTTCAGATGGTTTGGAGAGTACGAAGGTTGCTCGAAATTTAGCACGAATCTTAAAAAACTGCAAGCGCACTATTTTGTTATCGATTGCGGAGTTGACCGTTGTCATACATGGTAGAATCTGAATCGAAATACCAGCTTTGAGGTCGGAGGGTGGGTTGGCCAACCGCAACGAGTTTCTGAGTTCGGTCCGTAATGCACTGAAAATACAGGAGGGAGATGATTTGTCCGCGGCAGAGCGTCTTCTGCCACCCCCACTTGAAAGCGTGATGCCAGTGATCCCTGCCGAGGAACTGCTTGAGCGGTTTGAGGCGGAACTGCGGGAGCTTGGTTGCAATGCCTACCGGGCTTCCAGCCTATCCACGCTTGAGGAGATCCTTCGCCCAATCGTGGACCGAGCCCCGGCCTGCCCCGTGGTGCTTTCCCGCAATTCTCTTCTCGGCCAGCTCCAGCTTGCTGCCATGCTCGACCGGTGGGGCAAGAAGGTGAGCACGTGGCCGAATGGTGCGTCAGAGCAGCCGGAAGCCGGCACGTATCGCAACGACTGCTTTGCCGCCGACGTAGGAATCACGGGCGCTGATTTTGCGCTGGCTGAGACGGGCAGCCTGGTTTTGACCAGCTTCACCGAAGGCAGCCAACTGGCTTCTCTGGCGCCTCCCATTCATGTCGTGCTCTATCGGCGGTGTCAGCTACGCGGCTCGCTCGAGGAGGTGCTGCAAAATTTGCCTGTCTCCCGTGACCCCGACCGGCCCAGCCCGGCCCGTTCCGTGGTGTTTGTTACGGGCACAAGTCGAACTGCTGATATCGAACAAATTCTTGTGCGCGGTGTGCATGGTCCGCGCGAGGTTCATGCAATTCTGGTTGAGGAAGCTTGTCTGGCTGGATAGTCATGCGCTCGCATGCAACGAGAGATCGAACTTATATGGTGTGTTGAGCCAATCCTTATGATCTATTTTTATTTCAGTGCGATGCGAGTTCAGCAGCGTGCCGTGACCCTCGTCGAAAGGTTCCGCATGCTCTTAGGGGTAACTCAGGCGAGCGGATGTGAATACCCTTGCATCGCGCCCTCGTGAAAAATAATTGTTGAAATTGTGGCAGTATGGCACAATAGGGTTGCGTTTGTCGCTCTTGTGTACCTTTCGAGTTGTACTCAAAGGCTGCGGAGTTAGCGCGTGGCCGTTTGCGTTTTTCAGCCCTGGAAGTGAAGCAGAGAATTGACGGCGCCATTTACCAAAAGGAGTAGAAGTAAACGTGAGTAACAATCGCGAGCAAGGAACCGTAAAGTGGTTTAATGCCAGCAAAGGCTATGGTTTTATACAGCGGCAAGGTGGTGAGGATGTTTTTGTCCACTTTTCTGCCATCCAAGGGGACGGTTACCGCAGCCTGCAAGAAGGATCGCAAGTGGAGTTCGAGGTAGTCAAGGGCCCAAAGGGACTCCAAGCGGCAAATGTTGTTCAACTGTAAGGTTCATGAGGGCCGGATAACATCCGGCCCTTAACCTCTGTTTTTTGTAATAGCTCTTCAGATTTCCTCTTATTATTCGGCTTGAAAAATTCTCTTCTCAGGCGGAGGTGGTAGATTGTGTGAATACCTCCAATCAATATATGCCCAGTGTTCAGGGTATAACTGGCCCGGGAGTCTGTGTTGTGGCTTAAATTGCTTTGCGGATTGTAGCGACAAAGTCTACCCTTTGAATTGTGGGGCCGCATTGACCGCAACCTATTGTTGCTCCGGCACTCGCAGCCGGTGTTAGAATCGCTTGGGAAGTGCCAGGCAGACCCAAACATGGTTTGAGTCTGCGGGAGTGCTGATGATGCGCTTCTACGTAGTTTCATGTACACCAATCTTGTCGGCTAGGCTGATGCTATGACCCCTTTAATGGAAGAAATCCTGCAGCAGCCTGGCGCTCTTGCGAATGTCCGGAAATACTATGCAAGTCCCGGCGCCATTTCGCAGAAGGTTCTGAAGAAGCTTGGAGTATCGCGCCATCCAACCGTGATGTTCACAGGGATGGGTTCTTCGCTTCATGCCGCCTACCCGGCACAGGCATATCTGACGGCGATGGGGTATCGCGCGCTTGTTTGGGAAACCGCAGAACTTGTGCATCACCACTTGAAGATCCTAACTCCTGACACGCTTTTGGTGGTGGTTTCGCAGTCAGGAGAAACGGCTGAAGTTGTGCGCCTTCTGGACGACCTGCCGGCCAGGATAAACGTCGTCGCCGTTACAAACATGGAAAGAAGCCGGCTGGCGCAGCAGGCCAAATTAATGTTGCCGATGATGGCTGGCATGCAGGCTGCTGTCAGCACGAAGACATACACCTGCGCGGTAGCCGTGCTGATGTACCTGGCGTTTGCCATTGCCGGCGAGCATCATCGGTTGCTTTCTCAGGCGCTGAATCGCGCCGTGGAGGCCGAAGAAAGAATCCTCGACCGTCGTGATGTCCTAATTCCCCCGACACTTCAGTTCTTGAATCGCCCGCCTTACGTTGCTTTGATGTCGCGAGGAGCTGACTTGGCTTCAGCCTATCAGGGAGCTTTGATGCTCAAGGAAGTTGCACGGCTGGCAGCCGAGCCCATGAGCGCTGCGCAGTTTCGGCACGGTCCTATCGAAATCGTCAATCCCGCGCACTGTTACATCATTTTCCGCCGCTATGCTCAGCCGATCTCGCACGGTGGGAAGACGGCGCAGCTTCTGCTGCGGTTGGCAGAGGACATCCGCGCTCACCACGGCCGGGTGCTGCTTCTGTCCGACCGTCCGGTGGAGAACATCGCCGATATGAGGTTGATCCAAGTTGATCCCATCCGACTGGGCCTGGGGACATTGGTGGATGTTGTGATCATCCAACTCCTTGCCCACGATTACGCTATGCAAGCCGGATACGAGCCCGGCAAATTCTGGATTGCCAAGGGTGTGACACGCCGCGAGTAGGTGTCGAGCGGCAGATTACAGGCTGGGTGAAAGCAGGATCGCATTTGGTTGATTGATCGAGCAGACCCTTTAACGGGTGGGGCGAAAACCACTTTTGCCCTCCTGAAGTGTAAAGCTGGCGATGGTGGGAACGTACCGAAGGCTACCATGCTTGCCTTGGGGCTAAACTATTTCCAATCTGTCAGGCCGTGCTTGATCATCGCGACCAATCAACCCTGCGGGAAATGACCAGTCGATTTTTCCGGTCTCTGGATGCCGCACTGTTCGCCTATATCCAAACTCTATAAACAGACTATATAGCAGAAAGCGCTTGCTCCTGTGGCTTGGGCCAGCTATTGTGAATCTCAAAAGGAGCTCGGGTTCAGGTCAGCAAGGCGGCGGGCCGTCGGAACTTACTTGAGCTGCTCGATGGCCTCGACGGCTACCCGAACCTCAGCACTTCCGCCTTTTGGTTTGATTACGACCGAGACGCCATCTCGATTTGCTCGTGGCCAAAGGCAAAGGCCACAACGAGGCGATTTTCAGCCGCGTGGAAGGCAGTATTGCCTATGCAGAACGGACTTAGTTGTTCCATAATCGAACATATGGGAACTTCCGTGATATCAGTGCGTTGGTCGGGGAGTCGTTTGCGGAGCCGAAGGTTGCCCGCGGTGCCGCATACGGAGATATTAACAACGATGGGGAGTTGGACGTGCTCGTTACCACAAATAACGGACCGGCGTGTTTTGTCGGAATAATCGGCGGATCGATTGTAGCATTCGTTTCTCTGTCGTCGGGGTGCGGTGGAACCTGGACGGAATCGGCGCCGACATATACATCTGGATACCCAAAAGGCAACGGTGGCTGACGGTGAAGAGCGATTCAAGTTACCTTTCCTCGTCGGATTGCAGAGTTACATTTGGCGTAGGACCCCAGCGACACATCAAAAGGGTTGTCGTGGAATGGCCGAGCGGTCTAAGACAGGAACTGGGGATGCTGGAGGCAGACCGCACCTACGCGATCGAGGATGGTAAGGGTACCATTGAAGACATCCCCTTTCAAGGCTCTGCTTAGATCATGACTGGGTCTGTGTCCCAGCACGATGAGCTACGGGAAATGCCCTCGCCCTCGGCCCGTCTTTGGGTCGGCCTCTGCATCATCTTTTCCATTTTCCTGATTTTTGTCATTCACGGCGGCCGTCAGATCCGCTGGCTGGAAAACTTCCAGACCAACGTCGTTCAGAAAAACCGCAAGGCTTCCTTGCAACTTCTGCGTTTACAGAACGATGCGTACCTGCTGGGAATTTCCTTTCGGAACTTGGCACTTTCGAAAAACCGCTATTCGATTCTTGATTGGAAGCCTGAATTTACCCGACTTCGCCACGACATGGAGAATGCGGCCATGCTCGAAGGACGGTTCGCGGTCGATACTCCGGCAGCGCGAGACAAACGCATTCAGCTTCGAGATACTCTCGTTCACTTCGGCCGGATATCGGACCACATATTCGCCCTGGCGCAACAAGGTCACGATTCGCAAGCGCGGGTTCTGATTCAAACCGACCTTGAGAGTCGGCGGGCCGTTATCTCGGAAATCGTGGCGCGGCTCCTATCTCTCAATGCGGATGCCCAGGCGGAGGCGGCCGGCCGTATCAATAGCACGTACGAAAACGTCAAAACGGAGATCCTTCTTTTCACGGTGCTCCTGTTCCTGCTGGCGCTGGGGGCAGGACTGTACACGCTCCAAGCCAGCCGCAAGACTTATGCAAAGTTGCATCAATTGGCCGAGCAGCTCCACACCCAATCCGGGCAACTACGCAAACTCTCCTGGAAGCTTATTGACGTCCAGGAGGAGACGCTTCGCCAGGTGGCGCACGACTTGCACGACGAATTCGGCCAAATCCTCACGGCAATCGGCGTTATGCTCAATCGTGCGGGCTGCAAGGCGCACAACCTTGATCCCGCGCTCCTGCAGGATCTTGAAAGCATCAAAACGATTGTCGAGGAAACGCTGCGAAAGGTCCGTGACCAGTCGCAGATGTTTCGTCCGGGAATTTTGGATGACTTTGGACTTGACCAGACGCTCGAATGGTTCGCCCGGCAGTTTTCCCGGCAAGCGGGGATCGACGTCCATTTCAGTGCCACGCTGACGAAGGACTTTTTCCCAGCGGACGATGCTATCCATGCCTACCGGATTGTCCAGGAGGCGCTCAACAATGTTGCGCGCCACTCCAAGGCCAAAGAAGCTTGGGTTAAGCTGGAAGAACGCGGCAGCGAGATCTGTTTGGAAATTCGCGACAATGGTGTGGGCTTTGAAACCGGCGACCGGGCGGATCGTTCGTTGGGCGAGGGGATTGGCTTAATGGGCATCCGGGAGCGCACTAAACATTTGAACGGCACGCTTGTGATACAATCCGCCCCGGGGAAGGGCACTGTCATCAGCGTTCGAATACCACTGAAAAACGTTGCAGGCTCTGCCATGGCTGAAAGGGTGGGATAAACGATGGCGTCCGTCAATCCGGAAAAGAAGATTCGTGTTTTCCTTGCGGAAGATCACATCCTGGTTCGTCAGGGCTTTCGGCGTCTTCTTGAAGATGATCCGCGCATCGAGGTAGTGGGTGAGGCGAGCACGGGGCTTTCCGCTATCGAGCAATGCGCGAAGATTAAGCCGGAAGTCGTGGTCATGGATCTGCTGATGCCGGAAATTGGAGGGCTCGAGGCAACGGCGGAGATCCTAAAGGCCAACGCAGACACTAAAGTGCTGATTTTGAGCATGTACTCGAATCCCGCTTATGTGCGCAAAGCCATTGAAGTCGGCGCCAAAGGTTACATCCTGAAGGATGCCATTGATGTTGATTTGCCTCAGGCGGTGGTTGCCGTCGCACAAGGAGGTGCTTTCATGAGCCCCGCCATTTCTAATTTGGTCCTTGAGGGCTTAAAGACAGGGTCCATGCAGAGCTCCGCTCAAGACCCTTACGAGCGCCTCACCCTGAGGGAGAAAGAAGTCCTTCAGCTCATTGCCCAGGGAAAATCTAACAAGGAAATTGCCGCGTTGCTGGATATCAGTATCAACACGGTAGCTGTCCATCGCGCGCGCTTGATGGACACGCTCGGTTTTCATCGCACGGCGGAGTTGGTGCTCTATGCGGTGAAAAAAGGTATTATTCAGTCCGAATAAATGGCAGCCGGAACCTCTGTGATCCCTCGGAGACGGAGCGAAGTGCATTCCTGAGCGTCGGAGGCGACGGCATCTTCATAAGCGTTTTCCTCACCCTTTATTTCGGCGCTCGGGCGCGCGGCACAGCGCAGTTTTGCATGCGGCCATCATTGCCGAAAAGATGGCGCCGTGGGTTTGTGCTTTGTCTCCGAGAGCGCTCAAGCAAATCTGCGGACAGTCGGGCTGGACCTTTTTTGCAACGCGGTTAACTGTCGCCAGCATGAAGTCCGGTGCGCCACGGCTAATGCCGCCACCCAACACGATCAGGTCGGGATCCAGAACAGCTACGACATTGGCAATGCCAACTCCCAGGATCGCGAATGACTTTTTAAGAACCTTGCGTGCTGCGGAGTCGCCACGATGAAACGCTTCGAAAACAAAATGGGCATCGCGCTCCCGTGCCATGCATCCCCGGTTGCTTCGTTTACCAGCCTTCATAAGTTCCCGGCCCAGCCTTGATATTCCCAGTCCGGAGACGCGGCTCTCAAAATACCCAGTGCTGCCAAAGTCCTCTTGCCAGCGCCGCCATTCGACATTCATGCGATATAGCTCCCCGGCTGCTCCGCCCCTTCCCACGTAGAGCCGTCCGTTTACAAAAATGCCCGATCCGATACCCGTTCCCAGGGCGATGAAGATGAAATTGTCGGCGCCCTGAGCGATGCCCCGCCAATGCTCACCAATTGCGGCCATGTTCACGTCATTTTCAAGAATGACTGGGACACGAAATTCCTTTTGCAGTTCATTCTTCAAGTCGATGTTGGTCCATCCCGGCAAATTGTTGGCGAAAAGCACCAACCCGGTTCGAGGATCGACGGGGCTGGGGACACCGAGCCCGAGCGCGCAGAGTCTGGCTTGGCTCTTAAAAGGAACCAGCTTCCTGATGCTTTTCTTAATCTGGGCGATCGTTTTGCGTGGGCTGTCTTCCGGCCGCACTTTCACTGTGAAGCTGTCGATAACCTCGCCGGAAAAATCAGCCAAGGCAAGATGGAGATGACTGGCGCCCATGTCAATGCCGACCAGGTAGCCGAAATCACGGTTCAGCCCAATCACGCCACGGATATTGGCAGGGATCACAATCCGCTTCCTGCGAAGCTTGAGGAGTTGTTCTTCGATGTGCGACTTTTTTACGCCAAGCCGCCCAGCCAGATCGGCCATCGAGATGGAAGGGTATTTTGAAATTTCCTCGACTATCCCGCACAGATCAAGTTCAAAGTCGTGTGTGTTCGTCATCAGTTTTCTTGCGAATCAGTGCGTTCCATTTCTTGCGCCAAGCCCGCGCTGCATCGCGGGAATTGGCCGCCAATGATTTTTAACCTCAAAGGTTCACCGCGGTCGAGTCTATCGCGCTTTCGCAGCCTTGCCAACCATTGGGACCCGCGGCTATTGGAAGAACGAGCACGGAGACCAAGCCGGACAGCCACAAAGGGAGTATTATGAGAACACCGAAGCTTATGAAACCCACGTTGCGCAGCCGTTGGAACCTCACTCCGCAGCAGGCTATGCGGCTTCAGGAGCGACTGCGCGATCGCGTGGTGCTTTCCGACCGCTTCGGACGCATTCGATACGTGGCGGGCGCGGACATTGCGTTTGAGCCTGAAACGCAAATGGCATTTGGCGGGGTCATTGTTTACAGTTTCCCGGAGTTGGAGGAGGTTGAACGCCACATGGCACGTCGTAAACTGCGATTTCCTTACGTGCCCGGACTGCTCTCCTTTCGCGAAAGTCCCATTCTGATCGCAGCCTTTGCTCGTCTACAAACTCAGCCCGATCTGCTCCTGATTGATGGTCACGGCCGGGCCCATCCGCGCCTGTTTGGAATTGCTTGTCACATCGGCGTCCTCTTTAACAAGCCGACGATCGGCTGTGCCAAATCCCTCCTGGTGGGAGAGCATAAGGATCCTGCTTCGAAGGCGGGCTCGGCCACGCCGCTGAATTTTCGCGGTGAGCAGGTGGGTGTTGTGTTGCGAACGCGCGACAACGTGAAGCCGATCTATGTGACTCAGGGACATTGCGTTTCATTAGGATCTGCTGTGAAGCTGGTACGCCAGTGTGTTGATGGATACCGAATCCCCAAGCCCACGCGGGAGGCAGACCATTACGTTCGGGACCTCCGCCGGGCTTATCAACAATCTCTTCAGCGCCGTTTTGGGGGTTGATATTAGCGTTTTTAGAGATTGCCCGTTTTGCTCATCCGAACGAATTGCTCGCAAGGAATCAGCCTGCCGTTACGCCTTCTAACGAGCACATAGAACGAACGGGTCGATAGGTTATTACGGCTAACTCGGAAAACCTTGCAATTGCGTGCAGGTAGTCAGCAGGGAACTCTCGATCTAAGGAGCGCTGCAAAATACAGTGACAACCCTGGTGGTAGCGCTGTGTCCTCACCGGCGGATTCTAACGGCACTGGGACAGCGCCGCTACAAAAAAAGACGTCACTATATTTTGCAATCCTCAATAATTGTCCTTAATTCTTGTACTCTTCTTCCGGAGTCTGAAGGCTGAGGCCTACCCCCTGGGTCCGGAGGTTTTCGTCGACTTGTGCCAGGACATTTGTGGGACAGCCTTCCCAGTCGGCCACGACCTTATTGCCGAGGTACGGCAGGTCTTTCACACCCATTTCACTTGAGAAAAATCCTTCCACCACCAGGTCACGGAAGCGGTTGAAAAAGGCTACGTAGTTTGAATCCTCGGGTGACGCTTTGTCGGGGTAGGCGATGCGGTCGAGGATCTTCTTTTGCTCCATGGGAGCGCAGCCGACGAATTCATGGCCGAACTGATGCTTGCATTCCAAATCCAGCCAAACCAGCCCGCCGCGAATTTCCGCCAGCAAGTCGCCTCCCTGAAAGTCGAGCCAATCGTCAATAAATTGCGGCACACCGGCTTCGCTGGCGCTGCCGCTGCGTTCATCGGCGGGGATGATCAGATCGCTTAACGCCTTGACTGTTTCCCATTCGTGCGCGGTCAGCACCTTTCGATGATAGACTGCAATAGTTTGTGCCTCCGCGGCGGTCTTTGGTTCCTGCTGCTCTGCGGCTGTTGCTGATCCAAGAGGAATTAAGGCTGCTGCAGGCACCGCTGTGATTGCCTTCAGCATGTCACGCCGCTTGAGCTTCGCCCCCTGACTCGTGTTACGGTCGTCTCTCATGATTTCAGTCCCCTTCACGGAAACGCTATCAGCGTCTTTAAATGTTTCTTTTGTTCACTTGGTCCCTGATGTATTCCGAGGTGCGCCAAGCCAGCGCCAAGATCGTAAGGGTGGGATTTTTGGCGGCGTTGCTGACGAAGGGTGCACCGTCGGTTATGAAGAGATTTTTGCAGTCCCACGCCTGGCAATAAGGGTTCAACGCGGAGGTGCTGCGATCAGCACCCATTCTTGCCGTGCCCACCTCGTGGATGATCGAGCCGCCTTTTGAAATGCCCCAGTCCTCATCAGCGCCTGCGGTTTTGACAACCTCTCCGCCTGCGGTCTCAATGATTTCCCGGAAGGTTTCGCGGGCGTGCCGGGCCTGGAAGATTTCTTCGTTCGTCCATTTGAAATGGAACTTCAGCACCGGAATTCCCCATTGATCCAGAACATTCCTATCGACCTCACAGTAGCTCTGGTCGTTGGGAATCATCTCACCTCGGCTTGAAAAGCCGATGAAGGCGCCATACAGTTTTCGGCAGCCGCGCTTCAGTTCCACTCCATAGCCGCCACCCAGGTAGCACTGGGAATCTCCGAAGATCCCCAATCCTGGCATGTGGCGTCCGCCACCCATCTCAATGTGATAACCACGCGAGAAAGGCATCTCGTGCCGGAATTGTTTTTCGTAGTTCCACCAGGGCATGTAGAGATGAAACCCGCCGGTCCCGTCGCCATTATGCGGCGGAAGATCCATCAAGACGGGGAAAAATCCCACTGTGCCGTCGGCGCCAACTGTATCCATCAGGTAACGGCCCACGATCCCGCTCGAGTTTGCGAGGCCGTTCGGGTGCCGCGGGCTGTGGGAATTCAGCAGCAGCCGCGCAGTCTCGCAGGCGCTTGCCGCCAACACCACGATCCTCCCGTGGACTTGCACTTCCTTGCGTGTTTTCTTGTCGATGTAGGCAACTCCGGTTGCCAACCCGTCGCGTCCCACCGGGACTTCCCGCGCCATGGCATTGCAGCGAATTTCCAGATTTCCCGTCTTCATTGCCGGAGGGAGCAAAACGGTGGGTGCGGAAAAGTTTGAGGATGTCGCGCAGGCCCGACCACACTGCGCACAGTAGTGGCAAGCAGGCCGGCCATGCAGCGGCCGCGTGAGAATTGAAAGCCTGGAGGGAATACAGGGGATGCCGAGCTTCCGGCAGGCTTGCTGAACCAATAACTCGTAACAACGAGGTTTGGGCGGCGGTAGAAACTTGCCGTCCGGGTCGTTTACAAGATGTTCGTCAGATCCGAAAACCCCAATCAATTCTTCTGTCTTGTCATAATACGGTGCGAGGTCTTCGTAAGTGATGGGCCAGTCAAAACCTTTGCCGTCGCGACTGTAAGGTTTAAAGTCATAAGGCCCCAAGCGGAGTGAGATGCGTCCCCAGTGGTTCGTCCGGCCTCCCAACATTCGTGAACGGAACCACCTCCAGTCTGTCCCCGGAGCGTTGAGATAAGGCTCGCCAGGAACCTGCCAACCGTCCACGGCGGCATCGAAATAATCGAAAGTAGTGTTCGGAGGTACAGCGCCGCGGTGCGGCGCTTGGTAGGTCCATTCGAACATCTTCGATTGCCTAGCCGTGTCGTACCAGACGCCCGCTTCCAGCATCAGACACTTCGCCCCAGCCTGGGTCAGGATGTAGGCCGCCATCCCGCCCCCTGCGCCTGAGCCTACAATAATAGCATCATAAATCTTTGGACTCTTATTGATTTGCGCCATCGCCCATCGCCCCGACGTGATGACCCAGTTGCAGTGTACCACGAAACCCGGCTGATAGTTTCCTTCCCGACCATGAAAATTGAGTTGGCACGCGTCTCATCGCAGGGGAAAAGCCAACCTAAACTCCTCTAGCCACACCATCGAAGGATTATTCCTCCGCAGGAAGCAGCCAAAGATGGTGGCGTGGGCGTAGAATATGATGGGGCAAGTTTGACGATGCCAATCACCAAAGGAAAGGGGCCTGGCACAGGGTTATAGCGGCACGCTGGCACTAAACCGCATGATGATTTCTCACCCGTGGAATATTGGGAAGTCTTCTGGTTGCTGGGCTTCCGATAAAGTGCCATGCTAACATTTAAAGAGGGCGCCTTGCTAGAGTCAAAGGACAGAATGCGAGATCGATCATCGAGAACACTCCTTCTCGTGCTGGCGGCGACATTCGGGATTCTGGCGGTTGAACCGATCAACCTTTCGGCGGCGGACCTCTCTCCCGCTACAGTGAAAGCATTCGACCGTTACGTCAAAGTCGCCGAAGCGCAGATGGATTGCGAGGGAAATCATCCTGGTCACTTCCTCTATATTGATCGGTTGCCGAAGCCCCAGTATGACCAAGTGATGGCGATGCTCAAACAAGGCCAAGTCTACGTGGCACGGTTGCAAGCGCGCGAGCCGTCAGGGAAGGAAATTGAAGTGCCCGGCGGGATGATCCACCACTGGATCGGTGCGGTTCTTGTGCCCGGAAGCTCGTTATCGATGGCCTGCAAGGTGCTGCAGAATTACAATGACTATACGGCGATGTACAAGCCTGAGGTTATTCGTTCCCGCCTGATCAGCCATGAAGACGACAATTACAAGATCTATTTGCGATTGCAGAAAAAGTCGATTGTCACGGTAACCCTTGATACCTGGTATGACGTCCACTTTTCACGGCTCGACGCTACCCGTGCATGCAGTCGGAGCTATTCTACCCGCATCCAGCAGGTTGAAGATGCCGGAACGCCCAGCGAGCATTTGGACCCCGTAGGCCACGATAGCGGCTATCTTTGGCGTATCGATTCGTACTGGCGGTACGAGCAGCGCAAGGACGGCGTGATTATCGAGTGGGAATCCATTTCACTCTCGCGCCAGATCCCTTTTTGGCTTGCCTGGTTTGTCAGGCCTCTGGTGCGCAACATTGCCCGCGAGACAGTTCAAGATATGTTATTGGCCACGCGGAAGGCAATCCTTGCCGAAGAAAAACCCGCACAGACTCAGGTCAAAAGCTTGCACCGGCCGCTGAAACCCGCAGTCTCGGTCGAAGCGGCACGGCTCAGGTGAGCGCGGATAAGACACGCCGGCGGTTCTCACCCGGCCTTTTTACGAACCCAATGATCCAGACTCGCCGGTCCGGGGCCGGCTGAAAACAGGTAAAAGAAAATGAAGCAGTAGAGGACGGCCAGTTCGCCACCGTTGCTAATCGGCAAAAAGCCTCGGGGGTAATGTTGGATAAAGTACGCTACTGCCATTTCGCCGGAGAGGATAAACGCCACCGGCATCGTGAAAAGCCCCAGCAGAATCAAAGGCCCGCCAATTGTTTCCAGAACTCCGGCAAGACCCAATAGAGAGAAGAAAGGAACCCGGTGTCCTCCGATCCCTCCGAACATCCCGAACAGTTTTTGTAGCCCGTGCAAGGAAAAGGTGAATCCTACAACAATCCGCAGCAGAGAACGCACCCAGGGTTCAACAGAAGGAATTGCAGTTTGATGAGCCATCGGTTTCTCCTTGCAGCAGTTCGCGATTAAGGTCCATTCAGCGATCTCGGTTTGGCGCCGAGCGTTTCTTGCTCTTAAGACGTCCCTTTGGCTTCTTCGTTCATTATCTCACACGCCGCGCCGCAACTGTTTCTAGTCACCCTGATGAATGCGTAGTCGAAAAGCGGAGCGCCCCCTTGCAAGTTTAACCGAGTTGTCGGAGTTCGACGGGCAATACCGTTAATGGGGTTCAGGCAATGTGGTGTGAGCTTCGCGTCAGGGAGGTCGCAGTTTTGGGAAGGGCTAGCAATGAAAGAAGTTGCCGAAGTGATGTCGGCCCGGCGACAGCCCTCCAAACCCTTTTTCAGCACCGTCGTTAGTGCGCAAACAACTGGAACTGCAATAGCAGTGCATTGTTCGGGAAGCTATCACGAGCTTCGTGCTTGAAGACGTAGTCGGCACTTATCCGGACACGATTGCCGCGGATGAACCAGTTGAGGCCCATCGTGTTCCAGCGCAGGTCGTTCCGGCTCCGAACCGCACGGTTGGGATTAAATCCCTCCCGCTTAGCAACGGCCTGGAGCTTTCGCCAGAAGCGGTAGGCGCCCTGAACATAGAAACCGCTGGCGCGCACTTCGACGAGCGGCGCACGGTTTGGGTCGAAAAACGCGTAAAAGTACTCGCCGCTAAGGCTCAGAGGGCTAAAATCCGCGCTGGCCTCTAGGTTCAGTCGCGTGTCACGGCCTGAGAACTGCGCGTATCCCAGAGCCGCGGTTCCCGGAAGCGTGGCAGTAAAATCCTGACGGTGATCCTTCCTGGTTGAGACCGCCCCTCCCAAGCTAATCCGGTCGTGACGTGAACTCTGAGTTGGGGCTCTGTAGAGAACTCCAACGATGCGCCCTACTACAAGCGGGCCGTTCCCCTTAAAGCTCATGTTTGCGCCGTTGCCATCGAATACAGCGGCAGCATAATAGAAACGATTTGCAGCCAGCCATGCGTCCAGTTGCAGACCGCGGTCGCGCCCGAACGAATCGCCCAATTGTCCGTCGGGGATGAGATGGTCGGTCGCCTGAGCCCGGTCAATGGAGACAAGTTCCCAGTCTCGCGTCATGCGCTCCATGCCGAACGGAGGTTTAAACTGGCCTATTGTCAGATGGCCGTACTTCCAGGCAGTGTACCTGACCCAAGCCTCCTGGAGGTAGGGTCGGCCGTCGGTGTCGCTGCGATTCCCATCCTTGAAAATTCCCTGCACAAAGTATTCGACCTCAGGTTTCAGGTGACCGCTGAACATTACCTTAAAACGCCTTAAGGCGTAGAGATCCTGCCCGTCCTCAACTCCGGTATACCGCAGTTGCATGTAGCTACTCCATTCAAAGCGCTTTTGGGTCTGCTCGTCATTCGGGGGGGCCGGATGTTCCTGGCCGGGAAGATAAGCTGGCAGAAGAAGACAAAGGAGTGGAACGGTGAAAAGAAGAAACGAATACTTGCGAACAGCATTCATTTTCTACGCTTCCTAGTTCAGTATGGTGCGAATGATTAAAAACCCAGCCAGAGCAGCAAGCACATAGCCGAAGAAACGTTTCATTTTTAGTTTTGTCGACTTTAACCGACGTCGGGCTCCATACCGCCTTCCCAGGAAAATACCCGGGACCAGGGCCGAGGCTACCTTCCAATCGAAGTGTCCTGCGGCCAGGTGGCTCAGGAACCCGCCGAAAGCCGTCAGCCTAACCATGAGAGGGGAACTTCCCACGGCAATATTCATTGGCACGCCAAACACGAGGACCAGCATCGGCACCTTAAGGATACCTCCAGACACGCCGATCAATCCGCTGATAACCAGCAACAAAGGGCAGGGGAAGGGCCAAACCGAGGTTGGCGCAGTAGGTTTCGAAGCCAATGCCCCGCCGCCAGCGAAAGAATCCGCCGGGCCGGTATCGCCGAATACACACCGCGACGCTGAACATCACCACGTAAAAGAAAGCGAACCCCAGGATGCTCATGCCTGCCTATTCTTTATCAACGCACGGAATCCAGGCCTTCTTCCCGGCCTCCACGCGAACATACTCTTTAGCGAGCATCTCATCACATCTTCCACGAACCAAGCAGTTGCAAGAAGGGGCCCCTTCGCCGAAGGCGCTGCCCGTGATTGCGTGGACACGCCATCAAACCGCCGGCGCCGCAATGACCGCCCAGTTCGGCCGTGCCGCCGTTTGCTGTGACCTCTGCTTCAGACCTGACTCGTTCATTACCGCCGCCGTGGCCCCCAACCCCAAGGCACCGCCGGGCACCTATGCGCACGCAGCCTCAGTTCGTCATCGAGGAGTCATCTGTGTTAACCCTCAAACTCTCATTTTCCATCGTTACTCCGTGCTGCGATAAATGCCAGCCCCTACGCCTTGCATCCTATCATTAGCGCACTCATCACAATGTGAGGCGGATCACGATTGGGTGTGACCTCGCCGTAAGAATTATGCCCGGTTTTCCGACTGCCGGCTCAGTCAATCGCCGGATAGGGTAGGCGCCCGAAGTTTGTGCCGGCATCGCTGCTTTCAACCCTTCCGGCGGCGGAATGCGGATGTCCTTGGGGGGCCTTTCGGTTTTAATCCCCACCTCTTATGAAGTCCGAGGTAGGTGTAGCCCTGGGGTGGTCCGGCAGTACGGTCCTCCGCTATTGTTACTGCCCTTCGGTTGCGGAGGCATCCCCGAGTTGCGAGCCGGGGTCGTGGGTCTTGTGAGAGAATTCGAGACTATTAGCCGCGCCCGCGTGACAGCTACTAACTACTTCTGACGCCCTAAAAAGAGTATTGGATTCGGACCAGGAAGAGGAATGAATTGGGCGTTGTCATGCCGCCGGGGTGCTGCCAGTACTCAACGTCGGGCTGGATGGTCAGGCGACGAGAAACGTAAATCTGGTAATAGCCCTCGATCTCGTTTTCAAAGCCATGCGAGAAGCTGTTTTGCGCGGTTAAGAGGCTATCACTGAAGGCCAAGCCAATTTCGTCGTGGTTGCGCGCCGCTGTGGGTCCGGTCCAAACCAAGCCTGCGCCAAAGTGCCGCCGCACCGCCGCCACGGCCGGCGGTCCTGTGCCGAACTGGAAGAACATGCCGACCCCGCGATCGCTCGAAGGAGCAGGCTGCCATAATTTCCGGCTGCCGACGAAGTACACGCCGGACGCATGATGTACGGTGCCGCCGATGAAGCGTCGAAACCTGCCGGTATCCCGCCAGCCGCCGATCTGCAGCTTGTAAGGCAGGCCATGCCAACTGCTCTTCCAACCCTCTTCGGTAAGGTACAGATTGCCGCCCGGATCATAGGGCAGCTCTGTGCTGTGGTCGTTGAACACGCCGGCGGAGAAATACAGACCTTTGACGGGGTAGACGAAAGCATCACCGCCAAACGAGCCTTTGGGGTACGTGGGTAGGACGAAGGTGCTGATGGAGGCGTCTGAGGAGAAATCCAGCGATACGAAGTTCTGGCCGTAAGGGACGGTGAGAAACTGTTCGTCCACATACATCAGTCCAACCCTCAGTTGAAGCCTCTGGCGCAACAAATCCTGTTGGAACCAAACCCGATCAATCGAAGTCTCCGAGTAGGCATCCATGTTGTCCGGGTCCTGAATGCCTGGGACTTGGTGCGTTACGATGTTGGGGCCGCTGTGGCTCTGCATGTCCACGAGGAATGCTCCGTTCTTCCACCCGATTAGTTGCTTCATGTCCACCGTGGCGGAGATGTCAAGAAGATACTGCCCGTCAAAAGCGATGGATCTCGGCAGCCCTCCTGAAACCACATGCGAGCCGTCGAACTGCAGCCAGCCGCCGATTGTGACACCGTGTTTGTCGAGAACGGAACGTGCGCTTATGACGTGCTTCAGCGGAGTGAAGTGCAGAAAGCCATCCGTGGGATTTTGCTGGGACGCAGTGGGAGTTGCCTGCCCGCTGGAGTTTTCTTCCTGGGCATAAGACTGTGCCCATAATCCCATCGGGAATGAGACGATCAGAAGGAAAAGCGGAAGCAATAACCTCATCGCTCGTCCTTGAAGAGCTCGCCAAAGAGTTCCTTGACGCGATGTTTGGCGGTTTTCAGTGCCCTCCGGCCTGCTGGAGTGGCTTGATAGACCCGGCGGTACCTGCCATCGACTAGCACACGGGTAGAGCGTAGCAGCCCCTTCTTCTCCAACCCGTCGAGCAAGGGATAGAGCGTGCCGGGACTCATGCGGTACCCATGGCGGGCCAACTCTTCAATCATGCCAAGGCCAAAGATGGGCTCCCGGCAGGCATGATGAAGGACGTGCAGACGAATCAGGCCGGAGTATAACTCGCGCTGGAAATTTAAGTGAGACATGCGATGTGAAGCCCCGCTAGTAACACAGTCACTGTTGGCATCAACCAGACGTCGCCAGCCGACGAAATCTTGTGAACTTTTTACACTATGCCCTTCTGTGCTTTAAACCAGCATGGCGTACTGAGGGTGAACTCGGTTCCTGCGTCTTCGCAGGGCGAGTCTTCAGTACGGCCATTGCCGCGGGAGGAAGGGCTGTGGCCTCTTCCAGAAAGCCGGTCAATTCCAGTATCTGCGCGTCACTTAGAGAAGCGCGAAAACCTGGCATACCGGTAAGGCGGATGCCATTCTTAACCTTCCAATAAATCTCGCTGGCGGGATCATCAATCTTCTTTGCATTTGGCCGAAAGAATTGCGGTGGCGGGGGAAACATTCCTTTGGCAGCTACAGTAGGAGTTTGGTTCGGAAGTCCATGGCAGAAAGCACAATTTTGCTGGTAAATATGCGCTCCGACCACCAGCGAGCCGTTACTGATTTTTCCTAGGTGGATTGGAGTTTCCTCGTTGTCAATCGTTGCGCGCATGGCCGTCTTAACAAGGAATCGCTCGAACGGCATTGGCTGCGCCCAGGTCGCCACCGGCGCGTCACCAGAGCGCAGGTACAAATAGAAGCCTGCTGGAACCAAAATAATCCCGATTAAAAGCCCAATGAGAAACCTGCTCATCGTCGAGGTGCCCCTTCCTAACGAAGTCCGATATCGGAAACAGATTGTATCAATCTCGTCGGATTAAGTCAATGCCTCGAATCCAGACATTTCACATGTAACTGATAACACTGGAAAGTTACTTTCTTAAGAGTCCTGTTAGGTGCCTGGTATTTGAAGGAGCCGTACTCCACGGGGAGATTTGGTAATGCCTCCCACAATTGCGATGACATAACTTTAAGCTGGTTCGTCTGGACTTGACCTGTGATACCCGTCACAGCAGTTCGTTCCCAAAAGGAGGATCGTAAGGACGGAGCCGGAGGTCCTTATGATGAAGCATTGGATCAGCGGCCTGGCAGTTCTCGGCTGCGCCTTGCTGGCGCTTTCAATTGCGCAGAGCAGGACTAGGGCGCAAGATCAAGGTGTGAAATTCGAAGATAAACAAGCCGGCATTTTAACCCTGGGTCCGGCAATTCGCGTCCTCGTTACAGAGCCTCTGTCTCGCCGGGAACTTCGCAAGTTGGTAACAGATTCCCGAACCGCCCGCGATCATCCGGATCTCGCCGAATACTACCGAATCGAGGCTGATCGGCTGCAGGCTGATGCGGAAAGAGACGGGCGACTTGCCCGCGCCTTTGGTGACACCGTTCCTCTGAGCGGTGACAGCCATTTCAGCGTAGGTCGAGATACGTTCTACTATCACGTTAGGGCTAAGGGATGCCTCAGGCAGGCCCAAGCCGACAGACTGTTGGCGGCTCTTAATCGTCAGGCAGCAGAGCGAGAAGGCTGTTTCAGTTGTCATAGCTTTCATGGCCGCGGCGGAAAAAAGGCAACGGATCTGGCGATCGAAGGCAGTCGCTGCCGGTCGAAGGCTTGGCTGATCCGCTATTTCAAAGACCCACAGACCTATGCGGGAAAAGCTCTGAGTGGACTTACAGACCAGCAACTCGAAGTGCTGGCCACATTCCTTGAGTATCAGAAAGAAAAGTAGCAGGGGAGATCTCTTGACGCTTAACGCTTCCTCACGGACGATTCGTCCCGAATGTTAGCCTGACGGTCGCAGATGGGACGGGCAAGCAGAAGCTGGTTGGCATCAGCGTTAGACGGAGACGCCACGATCCCCCGAAGCAACTACATCATCCGAATTAAAAGCGAGACGAGGTCTACTTATGGTTCGAAGGCATGGTCTGGCGTGACCTGGATACCGTAGCCCTCTGCTGTGCTTCCTGCGGCTTGCCTTCGACTGCTGCCGCTGCAGCAGCCGGCAGATTTCTGGCATTGCTAAGAAACTGGCTCACCTGCCAGAGTTGTTGTTCTGTGAAAGATCCCTTGAAGCCGGGCATTCCCGTTAGCCGCACGCCGTTCTTGACTTTCCAGTAGACCTTCCGGCTGGCGGGACGGTAAGGGCGGTTAGAATCGTACGAAGGGATTGGCCTGGAGTGGAAGAACTGCGGTGGATGCGGGTACATTCCCTTTGCGATTATAGTTGGCGGTTTGTTCGGAAGTCCGTGACAAACGGCGCAGTTTTGCCGATATATTTGCGCGCCACTCACTAAGTCGGTTTCCGTCGGCGGTCCCGCGTCTGTTTTGGGGAGTTGGTGCGCCATGGTAGCGTGCATAGCAAGCTTGGCAAAGAAACGCTCAAACGGCAAGGGTGACGCAGAAGTCGCGACCGGGACATCCCCGGAACGAAGGTAAAGATAGAATGCCGTGGGAACCAAAATGATTCCTATGATCAGCGCAATTAAATATTTCCCCATAGTCTGGGTGACCTCTCTTGATTGTGCCCCCCGCCGCACAGCGTGAAAAGCGTCGCCGGTCTTTTCCTTTCCTCTTGTAGGCTGACTCTATCTTCCCAGAGGTGTGCAGTGAGAGAGTGGCCTGCACGTAGAGTGGGGAGGCGTTTGGTGTTATTAGCCTCCTCCCATGATGACCGCGTACTGTGCGTGGCAGCGGACGGCAGGCCAATAGTGGACGCTTTTGGTCATGCCATTGTATTTCACGACAAAGGTGAGCGGAGGATTGTGGACATTCGTGGGGAGTCCCTCAAAACGGGCCTTCCCTTCGCTATTGGTCCCGATCTGCAAATTCATCTTTTTCATGCCAAGAAAACCGTAGGCGATGCGGACTGAGATCTGAGCGTTAAAGATGGGGTGGTTGAGACTCTGACTCACCGTAAAATCTACGGTGCAAGGCCCCAGGTTTGCATTGACTACGGGTACAGGGGTCTCGGGCGGACGGGCGAAGGCCCATCCTGCAAGGCAGAAAGCAAGTGCCAGGGTTGTGAGCGTTTGCCGAAAAATTCTACTGCTGCGGATTGTATGGATCATGATCACTACCACGAACCTCGTTTGAGACTTCCTTTGAAGGATACGGTACCTCTTTTCAGATGTCCAACTGTGCCAATGGAGTTGCCGGGTGGTTCTTTGAAAAGACCAATATTTCGCTTATCGGAGTTTAATTGCACGTGCGTGAACGCGTGGGCACCTGCAAGCGGCAAGCACGAGTTCCTGGCCACTGAATTTGCTTCGGAGGCCTGGGGCAGTCCGGCCGGGGCAGAAGCATACGCGCACAGCCGATTTTTGGAGCAACGCGGCTTGGTTTTCGATAAAATTCTTCAACCATTAAATCTAAGCAGGAGGTCGCATCATGAAATCCATCACGGTCTCACTTTGCGCGGTAATAATTCTACTTGCTGCCGGGCCAGCGGATGCCCAAAAAGTTGAACTCTTATGGCCGGCTGGTGCGCCGGGTGCGGTTGGCAGCACAGCGGCGGACCGTCCCAGCTTGACGATTTTCTTGCCGGAAGCGTCGAAATCCGTAGGCACGGGCGTGGTTGTCTGCCCGGGAGGTGGGTACGGAGTGGTGGTCATGGATAAAGAAGGTTACCAGCCGGCAAAGTGGCTCAACTCCCTGGGAATTGCCGCCTTTGTGCTCCGATACCGGGTGGCGCCCCGCTACCACTATCCGGCTGAAATTGAAGACGGCGAGCGTGCTGTCCGTTTTGTTCGCTTTCATGCTCAGGACTACGGCATCTCACCGGACCGCATCGGTATTTGGGGATTCTCCGCCGGCGGGCACCTGGCTTCTAGCGTCGGCACGCATTTCGATGGTGGCAAGCCGGGCGCGGCTGATCCCATTGACCGTGTTGGCGACAGACCGGACTTCATGATTCTTTCTTATGCGGTGATATCTTTTACGACTCCTTATACCCACCTGGGCTCAATGCATAACCTTCTCGGTCCCCATCCCAACCCGAAACTTGTTCGATCCTTTTCGAATGAGCTTCAAGTAACCTCCAAAACCCCGCCGACATTTCTGTTCTCAACCGACTCAGACACAACTGTTCCGGCTGAAAACAGCGTTCTGTTTTACCTGGCGTTGCGGAAGCACCATGTCCCGGCGGAGCTGCACATTTTTCGCCTTGGCCCACATGGCGTAGGTCTTGCGCAGGACTACTCCTCGCTTTCGATCTGGCCCACTTTGCTGGCCACTTGGCTTCGCGTGCAAGGAATGCTGAGATAGAGTCGCACGACGAGTTCGAAGAGCAAGAGAGCCCGAAAAAGATGGCTGGTTTGTTGCTTTGTCGTGTCGCAATGCATACTGTGAGTGAGTTTCGGACCTGCGCACCCGTAACGTGCTTTTCGCCAGGTGATTGCTAATCATTGCCAAGGCTGTAGAAGACTGATTCCTTGGGGATTAGCGTTTTCCTAAGGGCCGTCACAGGCCCTTGTGATAGGGGTCATAGCCGATCCTGGGGGCTTTGATATATAAAGGTTCTAAATGTAAGTCTTGCCTAGCAAGGAGGGTGAAAGCATGTTTGCGAGAATTGTTCGAATGAACCTGAAGCCGGGTGAGGGTCCGGGCTACACACGAACCATCGATGAGATTATCCCTACGCTGCGCAAATTCACCGGATTTACGGGTGAAATTGCGATGGTCTCGAGCGATGGCAAAGAGGCAATTGGCATTAGCCTGTGGGACCGTAAGGAAAATGCCGAAGCTTATCACACCAAAGGGTACCCAGAGGTTGTCAAGGCGTTGGAAAGGCACATCGAAGGCGAGCCCGAGTTGCTGACCTATGAGGTGACAAACTCGACCTTCGAGGTACTCCCGGTTCGCAAAGCCGCGTAGTGAACCGCCTGCGATACGCTCAGTTGAAGGATTAGCGTTTCGGCTGGTTGCACGTTGTTTCAACCGGGTGGGGCGCTAATCCTGTTCTTGTCTTTAGAGACCGAAGGAGAAGAATGCAGGTCGTTAGCTCGATTGCCCGGTGTCATGCCGCGAAGCCATATAGTAGACGAAGCAGTTTACCTAGACTAAGAACGTCGCCGCGGTCGTCAAGATTTTTGCCGGATGCTGTTGAGGCAAAGGACTCTCGGGGCGGGAGAACCGGCCCTGCTGTTGCTCAGTGGTCAATTCCATCGAGAGCAGAAGCGTGTGCGCTCAATTGACGAGACGTTTCATGCTCAGTATTCTGCGCTGCGCGAGGCGATGCCATCACAATCAATTCCACAACAATTGTCCAAATCAGAGGATGGAAAGTAGGTCGGATTTGACGGACATTCCTCACCTTCCGGCATTTCAGGAAAAAATCCCCTGACCAACAACGCGCTCCAGCAGGCGCCCTTAAGGGGTATCCTAACTTATTTACGCAGATTGTAACTCAGACGCCGCCGAAAGGTATTTCCCTTCGCGGGCGTACTGTCTGAGCAAGTGGTTTGGCTTGGCCGGCTCGTCCAGCGCGGCGCACTGAATCGAACGCATAGTTGAGGCTTTGGGCGGAACGTGGTAAAAGCTGTTATGAGTTTGTTAAAGGAGGGACAACATCATGGGTGACAGGAGCAAGCAATGGAATCTGAGCCGTCGGGCGCTGCTTCGTGCGGTGGGCGCCGGAACCGCTGCCGCGTTTTCAAGTGAATCCCTTTCAAGCTCTCCAGCGCCTGCCCATCAGCAGCCTGCAGACGATCATCCTTCTTGTTGGGATGAGGTGAACGATGTGGATGCCGCCAGGGCACGCCAGTGGGAGCGGCGAATGGCTTGGTTTAATGAAGCCAAGTTCGGCATGTTCATCCATTGGGGACCATGCTCGTTAGCCAGCGTGGAGATTTCCTGGCCGATCATGCGGCCGGCGCGCAAATGGCATATTACTCAAGAAGAATACGTCAACCTCTACAAGCGGTTTAATCCTGTGAAGTACGATCCTGATGCCTGGGTCGAACTGGCGCGGCAGGCTGGCCAACGCTATATGGTTCTTGTCACCAAGCACCACGATGGCTTCTGCATGTTCGACAGTACTTTCACTGATTACAAGATCACCAACAGCCCTTACAAGAAAGATATCGTGCGGTTGCTGGGAGATGCCTGCCAGCGGCACGGAATGCCCCTTGGCTACTACTATTCACCCCCGGACATGCATCACCCCGATTACCGTGACACCACAAAACTCGTTAAAGAAAATTGGGAGGGCGAGCCGACCCGCCACCAGTGGCCCAACTACCTCCAATACATGCAATTACAAGTTCGGGAACTAATCTGCCGCTACCCGACCCCGTTTGTCCTCTGGTTCGATGGTCTCGGGCATCAGGAAAAGTACGATGGCTATCATGTCGTGCGGATGATTCGAGAGTTGTCTCCCGCTACCCTGGTCAACAATCGGATCGGTGTTCCCGGCGATTTTGGGACGCCGGAGCAGGTCGTGCCGCGAAGTATCCCGGTCAAAGGCGCGGCAATTCAAGGCATTGGTCGCTCGCAGCAGAAAGAACTCCCAACCGGATTACCGAACCAGGAAGAGCTCCTCCACTGGGAAACCTGCATGACCATCAACAACACCTGGGCCTACAACAAGAACGATAGGAGCTTCAAATCAACCGAGTACTTGATCCAGACCCTGGTTGATGCCGCCAGCAAAGGCGGAAACTTTCTTCTGAATGTAGGTCCCACGCCGGAAGGAACCATTCAACCGGAGTTTCAGGAGCGACTGCGAGGTATTGGCCGCTGGATGAAAAATAACGGTGATTCCATATACGGCACCACGTTCGGACCTCTTCAGAACCTTCCTTATGGCAGAACCACAGCCAAAGGGGATATGGTTTACCTCCACGTTTTTGACTGGCCTGCCGGGCAGAAATTGATGGTCCCGGACCTGAACGCCCGGGTCTTGGATGTACAAATGCTCGACGGTGGCAAGCGGCTGGAATTTATCCCTAACGCAAGCGGGCTGACCATCAAAGTGCCCGCTCGGGCGCAGGATCAGGCGGATACCGTACTGGCTATCAAAACGGGATAACGGGCCAATGCTTGCTGTAGCGGCGCGCCGCAGAGCACCGAGACTTGGCGCACTGGTGCTTCCTACACTTTCGCGAGGGGTGCCTGTCCGTCACCTCCGCCGACAATGCCGGAACCGGGAAACCTGAGGAGCGCTCTTTGTATGTGAGCGCGAAGTCTCCCGGTGCATTTGAATTCACCAAGTCTGGCCGTTTAGTAATTGCGGCGTGGTTTAAAGCCGCCCCGCCGGTTTCCACCTCGGCCTTCGCGTGGTCTTGAGAAGCCGGTACGCTGCGGTCGAGCCTCGTTCACGGTAAGCGGACGTCCTTCCATGGCCTGTCCGTTCAAGCGGGCGACGGCCTTCTGGAGGTCTTCACCTTCCGCCAGCTCGACAAATCCGAAGCCTTTACTTTCGCCGGTCATCTTGTCGCGAATCACCACGGCCGAAGCCACACCGAAACCCGCGTTGGTCACAAACTCAGCGAGGGCATTATCGGCAACACTCCGAGGGAGATTGCCTACAAACAGTTTCGAAGCCATAACTCCTCCAAAAGGCGGCGACTGACTTGCCCCCGCCTGATTACTTTCTCACATTCTTACCGCTGTTGCTGAAAGAACCGGACGATTGCCACTCGGACATCAGCCGCCAAACTAGGCATTTTCCTCGATCTCCAGTTCGCTTTCGGAATCGAATTCTATAATGGGCGGATAAATAGTGCCAGGTTCCGGCTGGCCCTTCTGCGCTTTTTTCTTCTCGCTTCGTTCTTGCCGGCGCTCGCGTTTGCGCTGGGCTTTTTCGCGCAGCTTGTTTTCGCGCTGGCGCTTTTGGAATGTCTGGCTGCTTTTCGCCATAATGACTCCTCGTACCTGGAAGCTCAGGATGGAAGGCGAAGTCGGTACGGTGGCCGGATCCGTTTGTTGGGGAACCTGGATTGCCGTAGTGACTTCTCGAGCCGCCAGAACCGTTCCCTTCGAGCGCCCGCGGGATTACCGTTTCGGATTCTAGTTGCCTGACACCTTGAGGTTCACTCCTCCACTATAACAGAGAGCTGTGGCGCAAGTTGATAATAATCCTTTGCAGACTCGCGCGGGCACAGGCTGGCTGTGCTCCGGATGTTTTGTATAAGAGCGCAAAACCAAAACCAATCCGGTTTAAGATCGCGTGACTCTTCGCAACTGCTCTTTGCGTTTTATGGTTTCCCGGCAATTGCCCCTCGAACAAATTTGGCTAAGGATTTAGAACAAGCAGCGCGTAGGTCCTCAAACTGGGAACAGTTACTTCCTCGGAATGGTTGGAAGATCCTGCAATGGCAAGCGGCAGTGCGTGAGGTCTGTCCGGCGAGAGCAGGGTTGCGCTTCGATACTTCCCGTGCCACCTGACTCTGATCTTCCCGGCGGAGGTGGACTGGTAGTTCAGTAGATGCACAATCAAACGCCCGCTTCGGGGCTGCCTCATGACGTTATACACAATTCCCGGCGGCGCTTCGAGGGTGGGAAATCCTGTGCCTTCGTCCGCCCGCAGGATTTCCGCCAGTTTATCGACGGGTGGAATTTGATCGAAGTAGTCGCACTCGCCCTTCCCAATTTTGCGGCCAAAAAAGAACGGCCTACTTCTGGGCTGGCCCTTCTCGTCAAGATTGGCGCACCGCCCGGCGACCAGCAGTTTGCCGCCTCTCCGGACGTTATCTTCCAAAGCGGCCAGCGCTCCATTGCTCACGCAGTCGGCGGTTAGAAGCGCCACCGCGGCGTAACGCGCCAGCTTGTTCGGCGCAAGGTCGCGTGCGTAAAGGACGTCGAAAAGAACGTTGCGAGCTCCCAGACCGTTGAGCAGCGGGACGCCACGGCTGGAATCATCGAGCACCACCGCAACCGGAGCAACAGAACGCGCGCCCGTGTAATATTCTGCGTGGTCTTGAAAGAAGTGGTTGTATTTCCCGATGGCTTTCCACACCGCCATGGCTTGGGGTTCGTGGTTCCACAATTCATTGGCGAAGGCATCTTCGACAAACACTTCTTCCGCCACCCCAAAGCTCATCGCTTCGGCTAGCGCCAGTTGTTGCCGCTCCGGAGACATGGGGGTTGTTTCACGCGTTCCGTATTCCCTGCGCCCGTCTTCCACCAGGTTGGGCTTCCAACCTTGCGATAGCGTATCGAGCACGCGAAACAGCCCCACGTTGTCCACCAGAAACCCCTGGCCGACGGGCAGAAGGTAGTCTTTGTTCCCCATGTGGCGCAGGTGTGCGGCATCGTAGATGCCCGGCTCCCTGCCGTCTTCCGTCGTCATGCAATTTGTCAGACGGTTCAGAACGTACGTGTTTTCATGGAAGTTACCCATCAGCAGGAAATCTTTTTTGCGGCTCGACCCGTATTGATAAAGCATGTGATAAGCATTCAACAACTCAGTCATTTGGGGAGCAAAGTTGTTGTCATAGATGATGCCGTCCGCGCCGGCATCCAGAGCAAGTGCTACGCGCTTGCGTAGATATGCCATCCATCCGGGATCCCCCAGGTTTGCCAGGTAGCGGCTGATGTATCCGACCTTCTTGTAGGCCGCAGCGCCATATGGGATTGGTTTGCCATTTCTGCCGAGGCTCACCCAGTTGCGTGACTCCGGAACACGCTTGTACATGTCCTGCCAAAACAGATTTGTGATCGATTCGTAAGCCATCACATGGATCCCCTCGCGGTGGCACTCCGCAATATAACGGGCGAGTTGTTCCTGATTTGGCTTCTCGGTCTCGTTCGAGAATCCGTTGCTGAAGGTCACCCAAATCATGTTGATTCCGGCCTCGCGCAGCAACTGGATCGTGCGCGGGTCATACCAGTTGGTTGTGGTGTAGAGGACGTTCGGATTAGGAGGCCAGAAGTGGGGCCAGCCTGAAAGGATCCCTTTAGCGGTTTCAATGCGGCCTCCATCCCAACGCGAAAAGCGAATCAGCCCCTGCCGGGCCCAGGAGGGGACGGAATTCCGTGTGGGGCCGGCAGGCCATTCAAGAGGGCGTCCAAAACGCGAGGCGCTCGAGGTCTTCTCCACCGTTGTTTGCGCCGTAAGCGTCAACGGCGCAACTCCGAGAGCAATCATCAGCACGCAAGCTCGAGCTACGAATCCGAGTTTCATCTTTCAACTCCGCGGGCGCGCCACCCCTTGAACGACCTTGTTGCGTACGCGCCAAATTGTTTCCAGGTGATTCGTGTCCTGTCTATATACGCCCGGGCCACGAAATCACACAAGACGGAATTATGCAGACAGCGAGCTTACTTGATCCCTGCAAGCCATAGGTAGCCGAACAGAAGAGTCAGAACCGTGATGGGTAGCCCTACCGCGAAGTAGTCGCGGAAAGTAATTACCTCGTCGGGTTTGGCCCTTTCGACCACAATGATGTTGGCGACCGAGCCTGTGATCGTCAGATTGCCAGCCAGCGTGCTGGCCATCGCCAGAATCAGCCAGCCGGTGTGGGCGTTTACAAACCCCGGTACAGCAGACTTCAACAGCATGACCGCCGGAACGTTGCTGACCAGGTTCGAAATGCCTGCCACTACCACTGTGAATAATCCGGCGTTTTGCAGGTTCCAGGATTTTGCGGCATTGAGCAGCAGGCCGGCCATGCTGTTCTCCTCCGCGCCCCCCACGATCACGAACAGACCTACGAAAAAGACCAGTACGCCCCAGTCGACCTGTCGATAGACCTGCTCCGGATCGCGCGAGCGGGTCATCAGCATGACTGCCGCGCCGAGCGCCGCCATCATGGCGGGAGGAACTCCTGCCATGAAGCCCGCAATAACGCATGCCACAACAATTCCTGGCTTGACGAGCTGCCCGTGGTCTACGGTTCCAACTGATACAGGGACTTCGAGTTCCGGCTCCCGTGATCCGGACCGTGTGAAAACCATATGCAGGACCAGCCAGTCGAGTAGCAAACCCACCAAAGCGACTGGACCCAGATGCGACAGGAAGGAACGGTAACTGATCCCCGAGTACGACCCGATCAGCATATTCTGCGGATTGCCGGTGATGGTGGCGACGCTTCCAATGTTCGACGCCGTCGCCACGGCAAGCAGGTAGGCAAGCGGCTTGACACGCATTTGCCGCGCGGCTGAGAGTACAAAAGGCACCATCACCAGGCAGATGATGTCGTTCACAAAAAAGGCTGAGAGGAGCCCGCAGGTGAAAATTACCATGGGGAGCAGGTTACGGGGCTTGAGCCGGGTTAATACAAGCTGAGTAACCCAATCGAAAAAACCGGCAAGGCGCAGGTAAGCGACGATCAACATCATTGAAAAGAGCAGCACGATCGTCTTGAAGTCAATGAAGTGCAGCGCCTCGCCCGGCCGCACGATTCCAAAAGCTACCATCAATACTGCGCCGATGATCGCCGCGCCGGGGCGGTCGATTTTCATACCAGGAAATTTCCCAATTGCGAAGACGATGTAGCTTCCAAGGAAAATTGCGTATGCGGCGACAATTTTGAAATGCGGGATAACAGCGAGTGCGAGATGGCTCATCGGGTTCGGGGAGGCAAGTCTTACCCTTTCACTTCATATGAAATTCTACCCTGAAAAGCCCAGGTAACGGTAGTGGTGTGCTTTCTGGTCCGTGGAGGGGAGTTTGTTTGCGACCGGCATGCCGGTGCCCGCTGCGGCTGCCTTGAGGCGCGGGCAAAGTCCAACGTATATGTTACGCGCGACGGCAGCAGTTGGCGGCGGGGCGCTCTCTAATGCAAGAGTGCATTGCTTCCCGTATTCCAGCCTGGATATTGAGCCTTCTTGCAGTGCGCTATCAACCTGCCGCCTATTATGCTCGGCATCAATTTAATGGATTGGACGAAAACCGGCTTCTTTGTCATCATTGAAGATATGAAATACCACGCCGTCCAACGAATGCGTGAATGCCCAACAGCGTTGTCTTTGTGGCCGGATTGATGGAGTTGTCTCGCAGACATTAAGTCAATCAGCCTTATGGTAAAAAACCGACATCGAGGAATTAACCTGCTATAACTTGGCAGCATTTGGCCAAGGAGAGAGGAGGGAACTGATGCAGCGTACGATTCAGACTATAAAACGCTATCTTGTCGCATCCGATTTCGACCAGACCCTTAGCTTTCATGACTCTGGATACGTCTTGAGCGAACTGGTGGGGATTCCGGCAATGGAGTTTGAGCGCAAGGCGGCAATTCTGGCGGTACAGAACTTGGTGCAACAAGGCGGCGAACTGGCTTATCTTTTGCTGCACGATCCTGACCTGAAAGGACGAGTACGGAAAGACCTTTTGCGGCAAGCGGGAAAAGAAATTCGCTTAAAGAGAAACATCCGGCAGTTGGGGGAGCTTTTGGCCGGAGCTATCGATGGTTACAGCTTTGATTTTCACGTGATCTCGGCGGCGCCTCAGGAGGTTGTGGAATCGGCGCTCGAAGGCATTATTGCGCCAGACCACATTCACGGAACGCAATTGCTCTATGACGACTCAGGCCACATCGCAGAAATCATCCGAGTCACGGCCGGTTACGGGAAGGTGGCGACCGTCGATGACCTGCAAGCGGCGTTACAGATCGGTGCTGACCGGGTGATTTATGTAGGTGACGGCAGTTCCGACGTCCACGTGATGCTGCACGTGAACCAGCGCGAAGGATTTACCATCGCGGTTTCAGAATCCCGCAAAATCGCGCAGATCGCAAAAAGAACCGTCTTGAGCGACGATGCCCTGAGCGTGCTGGTGCCGATTCTGGAGGGGATTGTCGGCTGGGACCGCCAGCGAATCCGCAACTTTTTCGAGTCCCAGGGTCTGCTGATCCAGGGCTGGGACAAGGTGCAAACCGAATGGCTTACCTTCCGCTCCAACGGCCAGAGTGACCAGATGCCGGAAGCACTCAACGACAACCTTCCGGCCCGCGACGGCCTGTAGGATCCCCAAATCCCGACCATATCCAAGAAGGGGAATTCACGGCCGAATGACTACTTCGTTTGGTATAGTAGGCAGATTGAACTTTACCCCACGTTCCCTGTTCAGCCTGAGGGTGGCAGGAAGATCCAACTCGGCAATGGGAATTTTCCTGGTCCAAGCGCCGCCAATGTAATAACTTTTGTTTGTGTAAATTACAGGCCCGATGATTGCGTACCTGGTTGTCTGTTCCTGGCGTCCATCGCGAAATACCAGGACAGTGGGTGGTACGGGGCGGACCGGCGGAGCCGCTTCAGCTTTGGCAGTCCTCGGGCTGGACGTTTGCGCGGACGCGGCTCGTGCAGTTGCAGGCCCAATTTCTACCTCGCCGGAGTCGGTTATCCGTACCCAATGATTCCCGCGTAATTCAAGCACTAGAGGTTCGACCGGCGGAGACGGTGGCGACGGGGCTGCGGGCTCAGAAGTTTTGACAACCACGACTTGGGGCGGGCGAGCCTCGGTTACCGGCGGCCTATAGTAATAGTCAGCGTAAAAATCCGGGGGAAAAGGATAATAGAAGTATGGCAACCCCAGGAAGCCTGAGCGGTTGAAATAGCGTCCTCCGAAGCGCGGCCGGAAAAAACGGCCTCTGCCGCCACCCAGGAAAGGACCATGCACATGTAGTCCGCCACCCCGGAAGGGACCGTGCATGCCAACTCCGCCCCCGAACCCTCGCGATCCCGCAAAGCCCCGTTGCGCCTGTGCGGAAGGCACAAAGACGGCCGCCAACAGGCCAACCGACATAGCGACAACAAGCTGCATCCTCATGAGCATCACCCCCCATCTCGCGAGATGCGCTCAATTCGCTATACAATTTATCTATAGTCCCGGCTGTGACAAATGTCAATGTACGCGTTACAACAGTTGGTCCCTCCTATCCACGTGCGCCTCGCCACCATCCGTCCCACTGCCGCGCCGAGCCCCGTGACCTCGTCTTCAGCGGCTTCCCATGCGCCTCGCAGGCAGGCCGGCTACTGGCACAGCCGTGATCCATGCTCCCAGAAGCCACCGGGAGGCCTGGCCGCCGAGCGCAGAAGGTGCGTAGGGCCTCTGACAGCGGCAAGGTGCGCGTGCTTAGCCCAGGGATAATTCCCCTCGACCCCGCAGCGAGGCTTGCGGACAATGAATCGAAGCTCTAACCGTTGGCCACGGCCATGCCAACATCGGTGTCTGCGCCACCGTAAAACAGAAACCATCTATTCTTGAACCAGGCAAGCCCCTCGGTAAACGTCGTTCCGTATTTGTACTGGCCCGTCTTTTCCCACGGCTCCTGCGGCCAGAAGTAGGGCCTCTGCGGGCGCTGCAGCAGGTGTGCCGGGTTATCACCTGCAAACAAAGCCTGACCCGCCGAATATCGACGCGCTGGGATACGCGGGCCCGAGTTAATCCGCCCATCGCTCATGCCATTGTAAAAGAAAATAATCCCGCGAGAAGTCAGCAGCGCTGGCGGTCCGGATTCCGTCAGCCAGGAATCGAAATGCCCCGGTTCGCTCTTGGGCAATACGCACAAGGGCTTGCCGGCACGATCCAGCACGGGAGTCCAGTTGATCAAATCATCGGAGTGAGCCAGAGCGATCTGCTGGTTCGTGTGCCAATACATCCAGTATTTTCCCGCTACCCGGGTGGCAACGATCTGCTCGCCCACCTTCCGGGTAACGATCGCGCCGGATTTGGACCACTCGTTTTCGAAGCGGCCGTCATATGCCGTGCGAAACGCCGGGCCCCGGTGCTGCCAATGATGCAGATCCTTTGACGTCGCAACGCCCAGACGGGCTACCTTCAGAACCAATCTATTACGGTTCCACATGGTATACGTCAGGACAAAGGAGCCATCCTCGGACTGGACGAGCCGAGGGTCTTCGCATCCTCCGGGCCATTCATATTTCTCCCACCGCCCCGGCTCGGGATACAGCACCGGATACGGCAGGGAGCTGAAATGTTTGCCGTCAGAACTCTCCGCCAGCCCTACGCGCGATGTGTACTGGCCGATGCCGCGGCCGGTCGTATCCTCAGCGCGGTATAGGACGTAGAGTTTTCCTCGCCATGCAATTGCCGCCGGATTGAACGTGTGCGTATCCTCCCAATGGACCAGCCTATGGGCGATCGGGTCGCGAAAAGTCGCCTGCTTATTGGGACGCATTATCGGCTGGCCGTTGGCGGGGCGCACAAACGGCCCCATCTGCCATGGATATTCCATTGATGATCCAGCCGCTCCCCAAGCCGTCACCGGATATACCATCACGGCGGCCGCCGTTCCTGCGCCACCGAAAAGTCCAATGAATTTTCTGCGGTTCATAACCTACCATCCTTTCGGAGGTCCCTTGCTCCCACGGTTCGCGCAAAAGGAATTGCGCATATTCAGATACTGCAAGCACGCTGATGTCGCGCTGCAGTAAAATCCCGGACAGGCGCGTTTCATTTTAAATGATTTTTCTGACGTATAGTGCAGCGCGACAGCTGATCTCCAAACGCCTCAAGCTGCCCCCGCAGTATCGAGTGCCATCGACCTATCGGCTGACCAAGTCACTCTTCACTTTCTGCAGGGCGCTCCACTCTATTACAAAGCCCTTACAAAATGGACGTCTAAGGCGCCCATGGAACCTGATCCGTCAGTCCGTTCTTGACGCCGCTGTGGGTGGGTCTCAAGACCAGTCACGATGAGGTGATCAACGCGAAACCGGCGGTTTTTGCCGGGGTGCTCGACCGGCTACTGCATGAATTGATTGAATTCGCGCCGATAGGTTTCGACCGCAACCGTAGCTCGGCTCTTCTTTTCTAGTGCGGGTTTTTTCACCGCATTCTGGCCTTTTTATTTCTTGGGTGGGACTACGGCATCTTTGAATGCCTTCGCGAGCTGGAATTTCACTGCGGTCTTCGCGGGGATCTTAATTGCTTCGCCGGTCTGTGGATTTCGTCCCGTGCGCGCCTTCCAGTGCGCCTTGACCGCTCTGCCGAGACTTGGAAGTATAAACTGGCCATTACTTTTCGTCTCTTTTACCGCCAGTGTAACTAGTACTGCTAAAACTGCCGCCACGGTCTTCTTTTGCAGCGCTGCCTTCTCCGCTAAGTGGCTCATCACCTGCGATTTCGTCATCATCAGTAGTCTCCGTCTCCTCTGCTTTGAGTGGCAATTATTTACGATCTGGCGACACTATTTCACTGGCGTCCACTTGTCAAGGACCCCCAAGAACCGCGATTGAGCGATGCAATGGCTTTGGCAGGGCTGTGACGGCTCGACGCGTGGTGACGTGACGGTCCATGAACCGGCTGCGGAGTCGCTCGGCCCCGTTGTGGGGGCGTTCAGCCGCTCTTCATCGGGCGAGCATCACCTCCTCAGCGACACGGGTCCCTCGTTTACCCGGCTTCCGCCCCTTCGATCGCCTTCTTCTCGGTCACCTCCACAGCCCGGCGCAACTGACGCGGCGCAGGACGTCTTAAGGCGACTTTCAGTCGCCCCAGAACCTACCGGCTTTCACCCGGTAGTGGTCCAGTCTGCTAACATCAACCCTACACAGCAATCGTCAGGGCCCGCATTGGGCGGGGCCAAACAAGATACCACGGTAGTTTCGCTCAGCCATATGCCTCCTTCGCGGCTAGAGCTGCTTTGGTCCGCCATCTTTGTGCAGCACGGCTAAAACCGCGCCCTGACGATTCCGAAGAGAGCTCAAAACAGTAGCCTTAATCTCCGACTTTCCTTTAAGGCTCACAGATTGTTCTGAGTCTCGTACTGCGGTTCAGACCTGTCTGCCACCTGCTAGACGATTTGTTCGGATTCAGCATCCCAACGCACTTCGTTCCCCTGGCGATAAGAAGCCACAGCCATCTGGCACGCAATTGCTGAGCGGAAACCGATCTCGAACGGGCAATCCGTTTCTTTCCGGCTGCGCACGCAGTCGAAGAAATTCCGCATGTGGATGTCAGTTTCATCTCCGGCGCCAACGATATCCGGGGCGGTTGATCCTTCGCCGGAAGTACCGGCCTCCGCGCGGCCGTGTTTCAACGGGCCGGGCACATAGGTGACTGCTTCGGTACCGTCGTCTCGTGTTACGGTGCCTTCCGACCCTAGAACAAATTCATCTTCATTGTAATAGCTGCTGCCGAATCCGGAATTCCAGGTGAAAAGAATCTTTTCCGGCAACGCCATGGTAACGTCCATCGTATCGGGCACCTGCATCTCTGGCGAGAAATAATTCGCTCCACTCATGGATGCCCTTTCAGGGATCTGAAGGTCCATCGCTTTGAACCAGAACCCTACCTGATGAACCATGTTTTCGAAGACATTGCCTCCTGAATAGTCCCAATAAAAGCGCCAATTGATCACCCGATTCGGGTCAAAAGGATGAAGAGCAGCCTCGCCCTCGAAGGCTTTCCAGTCGACGTGCTGCGGGTTGCAGTCGCTGGGAATCGCCGCTTTCCAGCCACCATAAGGCGAATTGCGGTACATATGAGCGTGGATTGCCGTAATCCTGCCCATGGGCTTTGTCCGGACAAGCTCGCGAGCCCGCGCTTGGGCGGGGCTGCTGGTTGACTGGATTCCGATCTGCACAACACGGTCTGAAGCCAGCACCGCGTGTCGCATCCGGCGGGCGTGATCAGGACAGAAGGCCATGGTTTTTTCCTGGTAGACATCCTTGCCGGCCTCAATAGACGGAACAAAATTCAGCGCATGCTGATGCTGCGGCGTCGCAATGAGTACGGCATCGATGCTCTTGTCATCCAGCATTCGGCGGAAATCCGTATAGGTTTTGACAGTGGGAGCAATTCGCTTAACCTCTTCGAAACGTCGCGTGTAAACGTCGGCAACCGCAACCGCCTCAGTGTTAGGCGCATTGATCGCCGCCTTAAAAATCGCCTTACCGCGCCCTCCGGCTCCAATGAGCCCAAACCGGATGCGATCATTAGCACCCAGTATCCGGCCCGAAGGGACTAATCCTGAAACTGCCATGGCAGTGCTGCCTCGAAGAACCTGACGTATAAAAGTTCGCCTGTTTGACATTACGACCTCCAGTTAAAATGCGGTTAGCTAATGACCTGATACATCAAAAAATCGCGGAGGACTGTTGCCGAAAGGAATTGGCTCACATCCTGTTTGGCAAAGCCACAAAACTCGCCCGGCAAGTCAAGGTGTGTCCTCGCTCTGGACGGACTATATAGAGCGCACAATATCCGCCCGAACTCGGAGCTTGAGTTTTTTTAAATGACCTCAGGCTGACCAAATCCCGCCGCCCTCCCGGGTATCGCGCAGCTCAGCGATACTAAACCAGCGCACCTTGTTACATCCGTTCCAGCCGCATGTCAAGGACATGTTCCAAGCCCGCAAAACACGCAAATGAACTACTTGTTGAGTCCGTGTGAAAACGACGGATTTGCCGGGCCTTGACCGCCCCCTAAGGGGAGGCCGGCCGCGATGGCATGAGTAACAAACTCCTTGGCGCCAGCCACGCTCTCCCGCACTGTTTTCCCTTTTGCCAGCCCCGCGGCAATGGCTGAAGCAAAAATACAACCGGTGCCGTGGCTGTTTTTCGTCTGTATCCTGCCGGCCGGGTACTCAAAAAACTCCTGGCCATCGAACATTACGTCAACAGCATTACCTTCGAGATGGCCTCCCTTGATTACCACGTACTCCGGTCCTAAGTCGCGAATTGCGCGCGCCGCCTCGCGCATCTGTTTAAGGCTATTAATTTCACGCCCGAGGAGAATGCCAGCTTCCGGCAGGTTGGGCGTCACGACAGTAGCCAGCGGAAGCAACACTTTTTTGAGCGTCTCAGCGGCCTCAGGTTTGAGCAGTGGAGTACCACTCTTGGCGAGCATAACCGGGTCAACCACCACGGGACATTGGCGACGTTCGGGGAGCGCTGCTGCCACCGCATCGATGATCGCAGCGCTTGAGAGCATTCCGGTCTTCACCGCATCGCAACCGATGTCCGCTAAACAGACTTGCATCTGTCGCGCAACGAATCTCGCTTCCATTTCGACAACTTCAAAAACTCCCAGTGTGTTTTGGGCCGTCACAGCCGTGAGAGCGGTCATGCCATAAGCGCCGAGCGCGGAAACCGTTTTCAGATCCGCTTGAATTCCGGCCCCACCGCTTGAATCTGATCCGGCAACGATGAGCACTCGCGGGATTGTTGAGTTCTTATAGGCCATGTTGGTCCTTCGGGGTCATCACGTTCTGGTTTCAAAAGCCGAGTTCGCCGGCCTTCCATACCTCAGCTTGTTTCCTGAAATCGCCGGCGTCAACGGCCAGGGTGATCGTATGAGCGCCAGGTTTAAGTTCCAGCCAGTTTGATCAGATGCCCATCGCACCCAACCATCCATATAATATAAGCAGGAACCTCGGACCAACAATCTTGGGATCTTTGAGATAAGAAGGAGGAAGCTATGCGCAGGGTAGTCCTTCTTTTTGGTCTATTGGCTTTCGCTATGCCCCAAGTAGCATTAGCACAGCGATTCCAGGGAATTGAGATTTTTGGAGGCTACGCATACCTGAGAGACAATCTCAGTTCGACGTACTCACCGTTTTACCTTTCGCCCACGCGTTTCGGAAACGACTTTCCTTTAAACGGCTGGCAAGCGTCGGTCACAGAGAACGCGACCGATTGGCTCGGCATCACTCAGGAGTTTGGGGGCTTTTACGGGACGGAGCGGCTACAGGGTTTTGACAACCATTTCAGCATGTTTTCGATTCTCTCCGGGCCGCGATTTTCCTACCCGCGTCTCAAAGTAGTCACGCCTTTTGCCCACGCGCTGTTTGGTTACGATCAGACATCCGTTTCTTTGCCGGGTACGAACCTGTCCGCCACCAGCAGTTCCTATGCCATGGCTCTTGGCGGAGGGATGGATGTCAAGGTGTCTGGGCACATTGCCATTCGGCTTTTCCAAGCCGACTATTACCTGACGCGCGACTTCGGCAGCACCCAGAACAATCTGCGCTTTTCAGCGGGCGTGGTCTTCCGGTTCGGAGGCCGTGGATATTGATTTGCAGTTCGCATCAATGCTTGAGTGGAATGTTATCCGTCGGTATGTGATTTTTTGAGGTGCGGGTAAGCGGGCTGCACAACTTTACCTGGAAAGGTGAATTATGGCATCGACAATAGAAGTAGTAAGAAGCGCACCCGGCAAGTTCAGGGTTAGTGTAAAGGATTCGAACAGCCAGTCCTCCCATCTCGTCTCTTTAAGAGCCGATTATTACCAAACGCTGACCGAGGGCAGGGTGCCGGAAGAAGAACTCATCGAGCAGTCGTTTGAGTTTCTTCTAAAGCACGAACCAAAAGAATCAATCCTTAGAGAGTTTGATCTGTCGGTAATCAGCCGGTACTTTCCACGCTACGAGACTGAAATCAAGAAGCGCTTAGGCGCTGAGCCGTCGTCAAGATAAAGGAACTGTTTAGCTCGACACGGAATCGGGTCGCTTGGTTCCAGTTTTTCCGTTCGTTCTCATGGGTTTGCGTAGCCGAGGCTCTTCAGCATTTCGAAATCTTCTTTCGAAAGGTGGCCCTGTGGCTCCATGCCGCGATTGGTCGCCTTGAACCAAGAATCAAGGCCTTCCCGGTACCCGGTCAACGTTGCAATACTCATCCCTTTCGAGGAGACTGGCTTGGCTTGTGAAAATACGTCATCAAGTCGGTAGAGCCGAAGAGCGTCCTGGCTTCCGGATGAAACCACTTTGAGGTTACCTTCTACGAAACCTGTTAACGAAGGGATACGCTTCGTCTCAGCCCATGTCCAAAATATGCTCATCCACTGTGGAGGCAAAAGCGTCGGCTCGGAGTAGACTAAAAAGTACGTAGGCCGAGCCGGGGCATCTTTCCCTCCGTTTGTAATCATCGGCTTCAGACTGTATCCGGATTGACCCGGAACCCTGAAATGCAAGCCCACGTAACTGAGAATGGTCGGCAAAATATCAACCGTGGAGACGTTTGCCTTGATCCGCTCCCCTTGTGGAATTTCCTTGGGATAGGAAAAGATCAGCGGGACGTGCATCTCTTGTTGATTAATATGGTACCCGTGCCCCCAGATACCGTGCTCACCCAAATTTTCACCGTGATCGGCAACAAACACAATCAACGTCTGGTCTCGAACGCCTAAATCGTCGAGGAGTTTGAACGTCTTGGCGAGGTCATTATCGTCAATGGCGATTTCGCTGTCGTAAGCGCGAATTTTCGCCGCCCGGTACGCATCCACGGAAGCAGAGATGGGAAATATCTTGGCATTTTTCATGTGCGGCAGATGGGCAAATTGGGGATGGAGAACATACGGCTCATGCGGGTCAAAGTAATGGACCCAGAGGAAAAAACGCGAATGGCCATGCTTTCGCAGCCAGCGGCGGCTGGCGGCGCCTACTTGGTTTCCGCGGCGCGCCGAGTTAACCATCTTGTAATGGTAAGTAAAATTCTGGTTGTAGATGTGAAACCCACGTCCTAGGCCGGTCATGCTCTTCCTGAGAGTCCAGGCGCTGATGAAAGCTGCTGTCTTGTAACCCAAGCGATGAAAGATTTGAGCGAGCAAAATGGGCCGCGGATGGGTGGACATGTGCATGCCATTGATGGTGGCGCCATGCTGCTGGGGATAGAGCGAAGTCATCATAGTGATATGAGATGGCCCGGTAAGAGGTTCGACGGTATAGGCGTTCTCGAAGAGAACACCGTGGGCAGCCAGTCGGTCAATAGTCGGCGATGTTCTCCGCACATACCCGTAACAGGAAAGATGGTCCGCACGAGTCGTATCAAAAGTAATCAGCAGGACGTTGGGAGCCGATTTCGCGTCAAACTGCGACTTGTGTATCGTTTTAAGTGTTTTAGCCGGCAAAAAATAAGGTATAAGAATGATTCCCAGGCAAGCGCCAAGAAAGCGACGCATCAAACACCTCCAGAAAGTTACTTCTTGCTAAACCGCCCCGTACGACTCCGTTGATCCCATGGATCCCGTAGGCCAAACTGGCGTGTAAATTTCAGCGCGGTGAGTGCCCAGCCACTCTTAGAATCGATCCCCCCGCCGCGGACGCCATTTGGTCAGGCGTCAGTTCACGGAGGATCATTCCGTCTTTCATTTCGACAACCCGATCCGCTCGCAAGGCAACGTCAGGATTATGGGTTACCATCAAGGTTGTCAGGCCAAGGTCACTCTTAAGTCGAAGGATCAAGTCAAGTACCGCCGCAGCGTTCTTAGAATCGAGGTTGCCCGTTGGCTCGTCAGCGAGAAGAATATCAGGATTATTGATGAGCGCGCGTGCGATGGCAACCCGCTGTTGTTCTCCGGCCGAAAGCTCGTTTACGCGCCGGAGGTTCTTTTTTTCTAGTCCTACCGCGGCGAGCAGATCATCCACCGACCTCGGCGGACGTTCCTGCCTCCAGCCGAGCAGGCGAGGGGACTCGATGTTATTTTTCGCGGAAAGAAAGCCCAGCAGATTAAACCGCTGGAAGACAAAACCAATCCTGGTATTGCGAAGGTGCGCCCGAGCGGCGTCCGGCAGGCTGGAAATAGGAACTCCATTGATAAGGACTTCCCCACTTGTCGGTGTTGCCAAGCCTGCAATCAGATAAAGCAGAGTTGACTTGCCCGAGCCTGACGCACCCATGATTGCCACAAATTCGCCCGAGCGAACCTTTAAGTCCACTCTATTAACCGCGGGTGCCGACGCGGAACTGGAATCATAGACTTTGGTCAACCCGCGCGTCTCAATCACAGGCTGCGCATTGCCGGGAGCAAGTTCGCTTCTGTTATTCATAAGCAAGTGCGGCAATAGGCTCGCTGGTGCTGGCCCGATAGGCCGGATATGCCCCGCCCAGGATAGCACTGGCGAAAGCTATGACAGCTACCCGCAGGACGGCACTCACGGGCAGCAGGAAGCTAAGTGCCGGATAAATAGAGAGAACGATTGCCTTGACTACTAAGTAAAGAATTAGTGAAAGCCCTCCGCCGAACAAACAGAGCAGGCAAGCCTCCCCCAGAAACAGGTTCAGCATGTAGCGCCGGCTCGCGCCGAGCGCGCGGAGAATTCCAATTTCGCGCGTTTGCGCAAGCATTTGGACGTAAAGAGCCAGGAATATGACCAGGAAGTTAATGACTCCGGCAAATCCTACCACCACCAGCAGGAACTGACTTAGTCCCAGGAAAGAGGAAGTCGTGATGAGCGTAGTAAGATCGCTCATCTTGGTGATCTGATACGCGCGCAGAGCCCCGCCATCAAACTCCCGCAATCGCTTCTCCACCACGCTGTCCAAATTCGGAGATGTGCACTTCACAAAGATGACTGCACACTTGCCGGGAGCGACCAGATCCTGGAGTGTCTTGAGCGGAATGAAAACTCGGGCCCCTTTGCCGTGCTCGACTATGCCGCAGATCGTGAAATGGTGATCCAAAATATCCACCGTGTTTCCCACGTGCACATGATGAGTGTTGACGTAGATGTTGTCGACGAGGGCGGTATACGGTCCCGTAAAAGGTCCGCCTTGTAGGTAGTCGAACCCTCCCGTCACCCGGTTGAAACTCGCGAGATCGATCCCGAAAACAGCCTCGAAGCGGTTGGTAAAGCTAACATTAGTGGCTGTTGGAGTTGCCGCGGCAATCCCTTTGACCTCCAAAATCTTCCGGGCCATCGAATCCGGCATCACGTTCTCACCAAGACCCAGAATGTAAGAGGAATGAGGCGGCTGAATCATGAGATCGGCCCCGATGCCCTCCGTTCGATGGATCTTTTCGTCCATGAGGCCAGTCGCCAGACCCTTTATCACCAGCCCGAGCAACAAGGCCACACTGATCATCCCCATCGACAAGAGCATCCTGACCGGATGATGCAGTAACTGCCTTATCATCAACTTGAGCACGAGACCCTCTTAAAGCTGGTAACGGCGCTCTCCCGCACTTAGTCGCCCACTCTTTTATCTTACGGCAATTGGATGAGGTTTGACGAGGATTGGGTTGCGATTTAAAAAATAAGAACCAGGTTTATTGTCCCAACTCGGGCACAGACCCAGGGGGAAGAACTTCCGAAACGGTTGGTTTATGAAACAATCGTCGAAAAACTAAGTTTGAGGGAATAAAGACCCCAAGACAAATCCCACCCCGGGGTCTGAAAGGCCTTAGCAACGGTTTTGTCGGCCGTTCGCCCGGTTCTCCTCTACTCAGCGCGAGCGTTAGAACCGTCAGTCTTCAGGGTTCACCGTGCGAACGGCCATCTTTTTAGCAAGAGCCAGTATGACGTTGCGGTCTGTAGGGGAAAGATGTTCTTGAAGTTCTCGCAACTTCAGCAGGAACCTGGCTTCTTCTCCTGCAGCTCCCTCCTGCTGGGAAAGGCGCTCGATCGTAAGGTGGGACGCAGTGCCGTTCTGGGGCGGCTCTTCATTATTTCGGCAGAAAAGCCTGTAAAGAGGCACATCCAGAGCCCCGGCAAATCGTTCCAGAGTCTCCAGAGACGGAACGGTATGGCCGTTTTCAACTCGGGAAATGTAACACCTCAACAGGCCCGTCCGTTCCTCAATGTCACCTTGAGAGAGCCGCTGTTGTTCCCGCAGTTCGCGGATCCGCTCACCAATTCCCATCGCTTCCCCCCTCCAATATCACACTCCCGATTGTTAGCCCACCACGGCTTCTAAACCCGAAGATTATGTGATATGGGTGAACTAGACAAGACTACGTCAGTACTAGCACTGAAGTACCACTAAGGAACTGACTATGGGAGGCAAGCCGTTCAAGCCAGGAGCGTTGCCAGCAGGGCCATGCGGACAAACAGGCCATTTTGCGCCTGACGGAAATAGGCGGCGCGCCGGTCCTGGTCCACTTCCATCGAGATTTCGCCAAGGCGCGGGAGCGGATGCATGATGATCGCATCCGGCTTCATCAGTTGCAGGGAAGCTTGGCTGATCACGTAGACATCGCGGCAACTTTCATAATCAGCAATGCGGTCGCCGAACCGTTCCTTTTGGACCCGCGTCTGATAGACAACATCGACTTCCGGCAACACCCGGTCCAGCATGGTTTCCTCAACAAACCAGGTCTGGTGCTCCCGGAGATGGTCCAGAATATCCGCCTTCATCTTCAGCAGAGGCGGAGCGACAAAGTACATTTTGACGTCTTTGAACTTGCTCAGAAGGTAAGCGAGAGAGCGGACGGTACGTCCCTGGGCCAAGTCTCCCACCATGGCAATCTTGAGGCCTTCGATTGAACCAATCTCTTTTCGGATCGTGTATAGGTCGAGTAAAGCCTGAGTCGGGTGCTGACCCGCCCCGTCGCCGGCGTTGATAATGGGCACGCGCGAAACCGCCGCCGCGCGCTTGGCCGCACCCACTTCGTTGTGACGCAGCACGATTACATCCACGTAGCCGTTCACGATGCGGATCGTGTCCTCAAGCGTCTCGCCCTTTGCGACCGAGGAGAATTCCGCGGCATTTTCCGTTGAAATGACCCGTCCGCCCAGCCGGTGCATGGCGGCCTCAAAGGAAAAACGCGTCCGGGTGGAAGGCTCGTAAAAAAGCGTGGCCATCAGCCGCGAGTGGAAGTCGTTTATGCCACCGCGCGCGACGACTCGCTCCATCTCTTCGGTGACGTTGAACAAATGGTTTAGAGTTGGAAGATCAAATTGTTGGGCTTCGATTACGTGATGCAGCTTCATCAACGATACCCTCCGATTAGCCGCCTTGAAATCGCGGCGGTGATTGTAATCAGGTTCCGTCCAGAACATATCCTGTTGGAGCGGCAAGCGTCAACCCGAGTTGATATTTACATTGTGGCCCCGAGAAGCTTCGCATTTCTGCGGACGGTGATCAGGTCCCGCTTCTTGCCCCCCCGGAAGCCTGTGGCGAAATCCGCGTAAGCGCTTGCTCGACCGCCTGCCAGAGTGTTAGCCTTCTCCGAGCGTGAATAGCGGATTGTAATCCGCCACTCTTGGTGAACGTAGTGGAGGACTAATGGACAGGCGCGATTTTATCAGGAACTCAGTGCTTGGTGCAGCCGTAGCTTCCGGGGGGCTCATGCTGGACTGCAGCAAGTCTACCACGCCACAGCCTGGCGAGGGCGGAGGTGAGGCAAAGATTGCATTTTTCCCCAAGGGGCGCCGAGACGAATTATTTCCACCGCAAGTGCCGAGCAAGCAATGGGCGGAGTTTGACGCCGCCGGCTTTACCCAGCCCGTGTGCGGCATCGTGTATCGGCGGAAGGACGATGTCCCGCACGGGATGCCGCTCGGAGGCGTGGCGACGGCATCGCTGGATCTCGACACGGACGGAACCTTCGGCTACTGCAATCTGTTTAATTCCGGCGTGCCGACACGCGGACCTATGGGTTACGGTTTCTTAGGAATCAGCGTGGGGGGACGAACGTGGATTCTTTCCACACGACCGGTGGAGGGAATTGAAAGCGCAAAGGACATCCATTACTGGGGCCATTATCCTGTGGCGGATCTGGAGTACGAACTGGACGCTCCCGTTGGCGTGGCCCTGCGAGCTTGGACGCCCTTTATTCCGGGCGACGCGCAGTTATCGAACACGCCGGGCGCCATATTCGAAGTCCATATCCGCAACGTGTCCAGGCAGGCGCAGAAGGGCGCGCTGGCTTTCAGTTTTCCGGGCCCCACGCAAGCGGAAGCGCAGATTTCCCAAACCAGCCCGCGGCAAAGCTTTGCAGCCGTTATGGGATCGTCGGAAGCTGTGGCCCAGGGCGCCATTCCGGCCCGGCGGCGCGAGGTGCACGGAGAACAATTCGCCGGGCTCTCGGTTAGAGCCGACACCGGGAATGGCTACTTTATCGGAGTGATTGGCCGGGAGAAACCCCGTTGCGGCAGAGGACTCTGGACGTCGGGCTACGATTACCTGACCGGCATCGAATGGCGGGGAATTCGGCACCGGCTGCCGAAGGCTCCCGACGATGATTTCAGCGGCTCGATAGCGGTGGATTTTGAGGTTCAGCCCGATGAGGAGAAAGTGATCCGAATACTCCTGGCGTGGTATTCACCCCTGTGGAAGGGCGAGAAAACCAACGTCTTCGAGCGCATGTACACTGACAAATACAAGGATGCTGTGGCGGTGGCTCAGGACCTGGCCGCCCATCATGAAAATCTGCTCAAGCGCGTGCTTGCCTGGCAGCAGGCCATTTATACCGAGCAATCCATCCCCGTATGGTTGCGCGAATCGCTGGTCAACATCCTGCACCTGATGACGAAGACCGGTTACTGGGCGCAAGCGAAACCGCCGCTTAAAAACTGGGTCAAGACAGATGAGGGTTTATTCGGGATGAGCGAGTGCCCGCGTGAATGCCCGCAGATTGAATGTATTCCGTGCAGCTTTTACGGCAACGTGCCGGTCGTGTACTTTTTCCCAGAGTTGGCGCGTTCAACGCTGCGCGGGTACAAGGGCTACCAGTTCCCTGACGGAGCTCCTCCGTGGGTTTTTGGAGGGGTGACGGCGGGTGCGGCGGAAGGATATCACGCCACTGATCCCTGCGACATGGCGACCCCCTCGCCCGGCTACCAGAACACGCTTAATGGCCCGTGCTACGTGGACATGTTCGATCGCTACTGGCAGACCACCGGCGACGATGAGCTTCTGGAAGAGTTTTATCCGTCGTTGAAGAAGGCGGTGATCTATACCATCAACCTTCGCCCCGGCCCGGAGGGAATTATCAGCGTGCCGGCGGGTGACCGTAATCCCACGCAACCCCATGCCACGCCGGGAGGCGGCCTCGATTGGTTTGAAGGCAATGGCTGGTTCGGCATGACGCCGCACGTGGGAGGCGTGCATCTGGCAATGCTCAGAATGGCCGAGCGGATGGCCAGGCAAGTCGGCGATCATCCTTTCGCCAACCAGTGCCGGCAGTGGCTTGAGACGGGCAGCAAGCTGATGGAGAAAGAACTCTGGGCCGGCAAATACTACCTGAGCTATTACGAGCCGGAGTTGAACAAGAAATCAGATCTCATTTTCGGTTACCAGTTGGACGGCGAATGGATGACCAGCTTTCACGGGCTGCCGGGAGTTTTTCAAAAAGACCGCGTGCCCGTCGTGCTGAACACGATCAAGGACACCTGTGTGGCGCTCAATCGCTATGGGGCGGCAAACTTCTCGGAGCCGGACGGCAAGCCGGTTGCCCATGTTGGTTACGGGACCTACGGGTACTTCCCGCCGGAGGTATATATGCTGGCGGCGACTTTCATCTACAACGGGCAGAGGGATACAGGTCTGCACGTTCTCAAGACCTGCTTGGAGGGAATATCCGTAAAGTACGGCTATACGTGGTCGCAGCCCAACGTGGTAAGCGGAGATACCGGAAAGCGAATCTACGGCGCCGATTACTACCAGAATATGATTCTCTGGTCGATTCCGGCAGCCCTCGAAGCGCAGGATCTGAAACAAGCCGTGGCGTCCGGCTCGCTGGTGGAAAAGGTATTGAACGCTGCAAAACAGGCCTAATTCGCCGCGAACTGGTGGCCACAGTCAGGAATTCTCTTGCTGCGGCTCGAAGAGTTCGGAGGGGTCGCCGAGCGACGCAACTGGTAGCGCCCGTGCCACACCCTGGGGCGTGAGGCCACCGCCCCGACAGCCACGGCGCGGCACGCGGGAAAAAGTTCTTGACAATCATCGGCTATTGTGCTAGTCTTTCTTGCTGGGGTTGGAGTGGTGGTGTTCCCACTGCCGCCTCTGGTGTCCCTGTAGAGACGTTCTGCTGGAACGTCTCAGACGCCCCAGCGGGGCGTCTCTACAACCGCCAATACAGACGGCCCGCGGTGGCTTTCTGGGGACGCAAAAGCTGCTGGCCGCAATTGGTTGATATTACAGCACTTGATCAATGGCATGAACGTGGTAAGTAAAAATACGCGAGCATTGGCAAATTTCAAGATCAGGATAACAAGCTTTAGAATGAATGAGATATCCCGAGACTTGCGCAGAAATGCGAAAAAAAAGAATTTTTTTTTTTGACAAAACGAAGCTAGGAAGTTGTTGAAAACAAATGATAGCTGTGGAAAAAACGGCCCAAACGAACCGAAAACGAACCTAAAACGAAGCTAGCCAAGTTGTTGAAAATAAAGGAAGGCCCAAAAAACGAACCGAAAACGAACCGAAAATTTGCTAGCCTATAGGTAGCCGCACTCTAATGCCTTCAGGCACGCTGGTTAAACAATATTGCCCGCCGAACCCCTGATTTTCGAACCTTCCGCCGACAACGCAGCCGCTTTGCACCCGAAAGCGGATCCTTCGCTGGCGCTCAGAATGACGACGGTTATGGCTCAGGTTGACGGTGGAGTTACCTTTCGCAGCCTATATTGCGAAGTTTGACATCTCGCGTGGCGTAAGATTAAAATTGTCAGTTTGCGTATTTAATCAAATATCCGTTTGAGGGGGTTGTGATGGCAGTGAAAGTCGGTATCAATGGTTTTGGCCGGATCGGACGCAATATTTTGCGCACGGCGCTAAGCGATTCAGGCCTGGAGTTTGTTGCAGTCAACGATATCACCGACCCGAAGACGTTGGCGCATTTGCTCAAATATGACTCCGTGCTGGGGAACCTGACGACAGAGGTGACCTACGGCGACGATTACATCAAGGTGGCCGGCCGGACGATCCGTGTGTTCAAAACCAAGGACCCGGCGGAGATCGATTGGCCGTCCCTGGGTATTCAAATCGTGGTGGAATCCACCGGGCTGTTTACCAAGGCGGAGGATGCACGCAAGCACCTCCGGGGCACGGTGAAGAAGGTCATCATCAGCGCTCCGGCCAAGAATGAAGACATCACCGTAGTTCTGGGCGTGAACGAAAAGAATTATGACCCGGCGAAACACAACGTCATCTCGAACGCTTCGTGCACCACAAACTGCCTGGCCCCTGTCGCGAAGGTCCTGGACGAGACTTTCCATATCAAGAAAGGCGCGATGACCACCGTCCACTCCTACACCAACGACCAGCGGATTCTTGACCTGCCGCACAAGGACCTGCGGCGGGCGCGCGCTGCCGCGGTTTCCATCATTCCCACGACCACGGGAGCCGCCAAGGCCGTAGGTTTGGTGTTGCCGCAACTCAAAGGCAAGCTGGACGGTTTCTCCATGCGCGTTCCTACTCCGAATGTCTCGATCGTAGACTTGGTGGCGTTTGTGGAGAAACCGACGACCACCGAAGAGGTCAATGCTGCCTTCAAAAAGGCTGCGGAGGGTCCTCTCAAGGGAATTCTGGAGTTCTGCGAGGAACCTCTCGTCTCCGTTGATTTCCGTGGCAACTCGAATTCTTCCATCGTTGATGCCGGCTTCACCAAAGTGATCGACGGCGACTGCGTGAAGGTTACTGCCTGGTACGACAACGAATGGGGATATTCCTGCCGCGTCAGAGACCTCATCAAATACGTCGTAAAGACCCTGTAGCCTGGAGGGCAGAAGGCGGCAGAGAGACCGTCAATCGCTGGAGAGAACCGTCTTTGAGGATGCAGCAGACATCCCGATGTCCAATTCCGGTGTTGCATGTTGCGGCGATTGCCTCCAGGTCTGCTTAGGTTCTGGCGAAATCTTGAAAGATTCATAGCTCGCTAACCCTTGATTGCCGCCTCCTGCCTGGTTTTTTGCGGTCACCATTTTTGCGGAGTTAAAACTTATGGCTAAACTATCCATCCGTGACCTTGATCTCAAAGATAAAGTGGTTTTCATGCGGGTCGATTTCAACGTGCCATTGAATGACGCCGGTGAAATCACTGACGACACGCGCATTAAAGCCAGCCTGCCCAGCATCCTGTATGCGCTCCGCAACGACGCAAAACTGATCCTGGCGTCGCACCTTGGAAGGCCCAAGGGGAAACCGAACCCTAAAATGAGTCTGCAGCCGGTTACTGTGCGCCTGGCGCAACTGCTGAACCGGCCGGTCAGCTTTGCCCGAGACTGCGTAGGTCCCGAGCTCGAAAGGAATGCCGCGGAACTCAAACCGGGTGGTGTGTTGCTTCTTGAGAACCTGCGCTTCCACAAAGAGGAGGAAGGCAACGATCCGGACTTTGCCCGGCAGTTGGCGGCGCCGGCGAACGTGTATATCAACGATGCTTTTGGGTCCGCTCACCGTGCCCATGCTTCAACGGAGGGCATCACGCATTATGTCCCTGTCCGGGCGGCAGGCCTCTTGATGGAAAAGGAACTTGAGTATTTGGGAAAGGCCCTGCAAAATCCCTTGCACCCTTACGTGGCGATCGTCGGCGGAGCTAAAGTGTCCGACAAGATCAAGTTTCTGCAAAACCTCATGGGGTTTGCGGATACGGTCCTGATCGGCGGAGCCATGGCCTACACCTTCCTTAAAGCGCAAGGCTTGGACGTCGGGCAATCACGGTATGAGCCGGATAAGCTCGATTTGGCGCGCGAGGTCTTGCAGTTGGCGAAGCAAAAGAACGTCAAGTTCAAGCTTCCGCAAGACCATGTCGTAGCCGCCAAGCTGGATGCCTCGGCCCAGGGCGAAATTGTGAATTCCAGCAGCATTCCTGCCGACCGCCTGGGCGTGGACATCGGCCCGGCAACTACGGCGGAATACGTGGCGGAAATCAGGCAAGCCAGGATGATCATCTGGAACGGGCCGATGGGCGTGTTTGAGATGGACCAGTTTTCAAAAGGCACCATGGAAATTGCCCGTGCTGTCGCCGCGTCCGACGCTGTTTCAATTGTCGGCGGCGGCGATTCGGTGGCCGCGGTTCACAAAGCCGGGGTTGCTGACAACATCACCCACATCTCGACCGGTGGCGGTGCTTCGCTGGAATTCCTGTCTGGTCTCAAGCTGCCCGGCGTGGAAGCTTTGCCGGAGAAGCCGTAGGCTGAAAAGAGTTGGCAGTCAGAAGCCCCCGTTGGCGCCGAATAGACGCGGGAAGGGATACGTCAAGCGGTGGACTCAAAGAGTCGCGCACTTGCGAATTGGCTTGCAGGGCAGCGGTTGAGACTTGATGTCCGGTCCGGCGCAAGATTCCAGTATGAAAGGGTACTTGCACGTCCTAAAGAAACTCTTACCTTCGGGTTGCAAGCCAAGCCGGGCGTGCTGACTATAGAGCGCCAACTATTAAACTAAGGATAGAAGACATGCGAAAACCTGTTATTGCCGGCAACTGGAAAATGTACAAGACGCGCGGCGAGGCCGTGGCGTTCATCGAGGAACTCAAGCCGCGTATCGCAAACGTCGAGCACTGCGATGTGATCGTGGCTCCTCCTTTCACCGCTTTGGCGGAAGCTGCACAAACCGCAAAGGGAAGCAAGGTCGGCATCGCGGCCCAGGACGTCCACTGGGACGCGGAAGGAGCGCACACGGGCGACGTCTCACCTGGAATGCTGCTCGACGCGGGTTGCTCGCACGTGATCATCGGCCATTCAGAGCGCCGCCACGATCATGGCGAAACCGATGAACAGGTGAACCGCAAACTAAAAGCAGCGCTTGCTGCCGGCCTCACGCCGATTGTCTGCGTGGGAGAGACACTCGAGGAGCGCGAAGGCGGCCAAACCCAAAAGGTGCTGGAGCGGCAGTTCTTAGGCGGCTTCGCTGGGTTGACCCCTCCTGAGTTTTCCCGTATCATGATGGCGTATGAGCCGGTCTGGGCAATCGGCACAGGTCGGACGGCAACGCCTGAGCTGGCGGCGGAAAGTCACGCGTTTTTGAGGAATCTAGCCCGGCGGCAATTTGGTGACGAGCAGGCGAACGCGGTCAGGATTCTTTACGGCGGAAGCGTGAAGCCGCAGAATGTTGCCGGACTCATGGCTCAGGAAGAGATTGACGGAGCATTGGTAGGCGGGGCAAGTCTCAGCGTTGAATCCTTCCTCGCAATTATCAATTATCCGTCGGCTTGAGCAGGGCGAGAGGGGACGGCAAGGCCGAAAGGAAGTTTTATGGTAACAGCAGTTGTGGCGATTCAGATCCTGGTGAGTATAATGCTGATCGTTGTGGTTCTCATCCAGGGCGGGGAAAACGTTGATATGGCGGCGGCCTTTGGCGGATCGAGCCAGGCAGCCTTCGGCCCCCGCGGGGCAGTCACCACGCTCGCCAAAATTACCTGGGTCTTGGCGGCCATTTTTATGGCAGCCTGCGTTACGTTGGCAATATGGGCGTCAAAAGGCACGTCCAGCTCAGTATTGCAGAATATGCCTACGCACACCCAGACGGCCCCGGTTGCTCCCGCTCCAGCCAAGAAGTAATGGGAAACGCCAAGTGTAACGCCATGCGTCACAGCATGGGTCAGTTAAATTAGCCTCCCGCGCGGAAGTGGCGGAATTGGCAGACGCACCAGCTTGAGGGGCTGACGGTCGCAAGACCGTGGGGGTTCGAGTCCCCCCTTCCGCACCATTTGTTAAGAAATTTCCCCAAAAATAAGGGAGATTCGAGTCCTGCAATCACTTGCAGGATTTTCTTGTTTTTCTCTCCTGTCTCATTAGTCTCTCTTAAGGATTTTCATGGATATTCCTGCAAGCTAAAGCATTGCTAAGATCAGCCTTCAAACTTCAGAAACCAGAGTGGGCCATTCAACCGAAAGACTACTTCGATTCGTGAAAAGCTCGATGAGAAGGCCTGGACAAATCAAACGCAAATAGGCTGTCGAGTTTACGCAGCGTTTGCTGTGCCCTTTCCAGGCTTAGGGATAGAGCCTTGCGGGCTCAATTTTTGGCGCGTCTTCGCCGGCTTCCACTATTCGCGCAATCAGCCGCTCACGCAAGTGGGCGGCGACTTCCGGCAGCGAACGATCACCGCCGTGATGAACCAGTTGTGGCGGATCATGACGGCCCGCAAGATTCAGCAACTGGTGAGGATCAGCAGCAAGATTGTACATCTGATATTCAACGTACTTGTTGCTTGAGGGATATTTCCATCCCGGCAGATTCGGATCGGCGACACAATAGGTCCATTGATCGGTGCGCAGCGCACGCGCCACCATCGATTCGCTGATTTGAATGAATACCTCGTTCCCCCAACTCTCTCGTTCTTCTGTCCGGTTGATCAACGGCAAAAAGCTGCGGCCTTTCATGGAATCAGGCACTGGCACGCCCACTGCGTCCAGCAAGGTTGGGGCTATGTCGATCATGCTGACCAACCCCTCCACCTTTCGCGACTGGTTCAACCCTGGCCCCTGCATGATCAGCGGTACATGGATTGAGCTTTCGTGCGGGCTCCGTTTGTATTCCGTGTTTCGCGTCCGGAAATGGCAGCCGTGGTCACTCATAAAAACCACAACCGTGTTATCCAGCAAGTTCTCTTCGGCAAGCGTCCTCAGGATGGTTCCTACGAATTCGTCGATGCTCTTGCAGTCTCCGTAGTAGCCGGGCAGTTGTGCCTGCCAGTCACCGGGGAAGAAGCGCAGATCTTTCGGAGCAAAAGGATTCGGATGTTGCTTGATGTAGCCCTTTGGTGGCAGAAAGGCATTAGCATCATTCTGCTGGTGGGGTTCGAGTTGTGAAACGACCAGCAGAAACGGCTTCTCATGCCGCTGCTTCAGGAAGCGCACCGCCAGGTTGGTGAGATAGTTGACCCGGTAAATACCTTCGTAGTGCATGGGTTTTCCATCACCATCCCGGATGGTCCCCTCATAAGGGTGGGTGGTCTGCTCCAGCTCATTTGAAGCCTCCCATAGGTCTTTAAAGCCTCCCCGGTATTCCGGAGGCACGTAGCCGTGACTTGCCGGGTCGCTGTGGGAATTTGGGGCTAGGTGCCATTTGCCGATGTAATTTGCCGTGTAGCCTTGGTTGCGAAGCACCGTAGCCAGTGTCACCGCATCGGGTCGTAAACCCGGCCCGTTTTTCCACACTCCGGTCTGCGTCGCGTACTGGCCGGTGAACAAACACGACCGCGATGGAGCGCACAACGGCTGGTTTGTCACCGCGTTCTGCATGCACACACCGCGTTCGGCCATGGCGTCGATGTTCGGGGTCACTCCCATCGGATTCAAGTTGTTTGCACCTGCAAAATCCCATCGGAACTCATCAGCATGAAGAATCACAATATTGGGGCGCTTGCTTTTGGGATTACCATTGGCTCGGCCTCCTGTGCCTTGGGCCAATGCGCCGCCCGCTGAAAGAGGAACCGAAGCAGTCGCGGCTGCAAAGGATTTCTTCAGGAAATCGCGCCGCGTGGATGAAGTACCTGTAGAATTGCCTGTCTTTCCAAAACTCATTCTGTTTTACCTCCCATGTGTTAAACCCGCCCGTACTCGTGTTGTTCGACCTGGACCCGACGCATGGTGCGTAGCAACCCTCCTTCTTTAATGGCCATTACGACGAGTGGTGCTATCTGCCGCTGGTAGTTTGTAAGCTTCAACGACGAGAAGGAGCAGTACCTGTTCACGGCCGTGCTGCAGCCGGGGAATGCTCCGGCCCAAGCGGGCGTATTCGGGTTGGTAAACTCCTCCGTGCCGCGCAGTACGGAATGCCTTGTCTTCGAAAACCGTTGCATCCCTATCCCATCTGGACCAGGAACGACAGAGATGACTCCCAAAACGTCCGACCGACGCCAAAGCATCGCTTCAACCAGAGAAAACACGTCGGAATTGAATCTCGCACCCCCGTTCACGAATAAAGCGGGCCTAACTCCGCGCGGTATGCTCTTTCATGCGGTTTTGCAGTCGCCCGCGCGCTTCTTCAAAAATTCGGTGGATCCGCTCGAACTGTTCCGGAGCCGGTCTGGTCGCCAGGTTCTCCACGAAGGCCTGCGAGCCGTCGATTAGCGTCAGGAGGTAGGTCGCTACGGGTGGAGAAAAAAGCTGACGCCCCGGCACGTTGACGTAGACCGGCGACGTGTGGGCGTGCACCCCATACAGCCATGATGTGAACGGCCCCACGCGTGATGAACAGCGGGCAGCCAACCATCCGGGACCGTCGAGTTTGAGTTTTTCTTTCAGGGTCATCTGCCGAGTGCCCTTCGGTTCCTCTCGTGTGGCCTCCACCCTGTCGTTCAGCACCACTTCTAGTTTATGAATGGGTACGTAACTCACGGCTTGCACTTCGACTTCAACGGTACCCCCGCCCACCCCAAGCGTGATTTCTTCGCCGGGCACGCGACCGTCGGCGTGGAACAGCAGCAAGGGACCACCGATAACGAAGGTGTTGCCTTGGCGAACGGCTTTGGCCCAGTTGGCAAAGCTGAATTCCTTTTACCCCAGGTATGCGTAAGTCCGGTTCGCACCGACCGGCATATAAGCTCCCATCTTGTCGGTGCCACCTACCCCCGGCAAACGGTATCCGCAATTCAAGAAGCGGTACCAATCAAGAAAGCGAAGATCGTTGAAGACTTCCTGGAAGTGAGGCACGAGTTCCACCGCATCGATCTTTCCCAATACGATATCTGCCGCGACCTCGGCCGTGGGATAGGGGAAGTGCACAGCCACCACCAACCCATCGCGTTGCCGACAAGCCTCAGCCCAGCCTGTGAGGCCGGTCCAGACCGGATCCCCGATATAGCTCTCTCCTGGCCCACCGGCGGACATGGGGAAAACCGGAGCCCCATGCCCTCCCAGTAGGCCGAGATGGCCAAGGATGTGCTGCCGGTTCTCCGTGCTCACCTGGACAACAGTCTCCCCATCGTGCGGAGTCAGAGACCCATAAGGAAGATCGCCCACATTCGTGAAGAGATCGCCCCAATGCGCGGCTAGCAGGTTGATCAGGTTCAGGCCTTCAGCTTGCCCTTCCAGAAGAGCCGTTGAGGGGGACAGAAAGTGGACATGGGTATCAGCGGTCATCCAGCCCCGCGCGCGAAGGTTCTCAAATCGCGGAATTTCCAAATTGAGTCCGCGTTGCCCAGCCTCGATTTTGAGCCGCTGGCGTACGGCCTCGTATTCGAAACCTTTAGTCATCTCAACGTACACATCCCCTACAGGCAATTCCACCTGAAAGGTGCCATCGACATAGGCAAAAGAGGTGTCCATGAGCTTGACGTCCGCGCCGTAGTCTTGCAACCAAGCGTCGTTGATTTCCGTGCGATGACCGTAAGGAGGAATATACAGGCCCTCTTTCGATCGAAAGGCTAGACGCACTGGTGTCGGGCGTCCTGTCGTGCTGTCCACAGCCCGCCCGTGCAGCCACACCGTTTCCCGCTCTAGGACTTCGAGACGAGCGCCGCCACCTCGCGCCGGAAGTTCTTGCCCCACAACAAGCCGAGCAAGGTCGAATTCGTACGACTTGCCAGATTTCCTATCAAATAAGCTGACAGTGCCTTCGCGGTTCGCTGCTAATTCCAATAAAAGATGCCGACTCCGGGGAGCGCGCTGGGCTTGTTCGCCCAAGCCTTTGTTAGGGGACGCCAGCCAGGCCTCCGCGGAGAAATCACAAGCGGCGAACGACCGCGCAACCACGCCCTGCCGCGCCCTGATTTCCCACCGGCCAGGGTCATCCCCGGCGGCTTCCGGCAATGTGATCCGAAACAGGCTCAAACGCTCATAACGCAGAGGGTTCTCTTCTCCCGCATCAGGCGTAATGCCGCAAACGAACAGTGGGTCCTTGTCTTTGGCTTCGAGGCGTAGAGCTTTCAGCTCCCTTTCGGGCTCGGGGTTCGCCAGAGCAGACACCCATATCACTACGACTGCGCGGCCGTCAGGACCGACCGGATAGTCAGAAGCCGTCGTCTGAAGCTCTCCCCACCGGAGAGCCGCCGACCTTATAGGAGCGCCACCAGCCCGAACTGGCGGAGAATCCCGCGTCGTGGGTGCCGTGGAACTACTGGTTTGGAAAGATCAGCCGAGTGTGACTTGACTGAAACATGGCTGCCCTGTAGCATCAACCCGGAACTACCTCTCCGGTTCTGGCCAGGAGTGAAGACGTGACTCGGTTCTTGCCGCTTGTTGCCATAGTCGTGGGTAGCATGGCGAACCTTCAATTGGCTCGTGCGACGGCTGGCGCTGTCCCCCACAGCCAAACTCAAACTATCCAGTCGCCCTCGAAGAATTCCGCAATCGGTCGAAAACTACCAAGCTCGCGCAGCGTCACACCGTTTCTCGGTGGCATTGACGTGACGCTGAGCGGAATTGGCGACATGCTGATCACCGATCCTCTTGGGAGGCGTGCCGGAACTGACGCCATTACGGGAAAGTCGTTCGCAGAAATTCCGGGTGGAGCAGCCGGAGACGATTCGATTGATGATCCTACGGACACTTCACAGAATCCGGTTAATATCCAGGCCAAAGAGCTTGAAGTGAGCCCAGTTCTGGCCGGAACCTATAAGTTAACAATCAGTACAGCCGCGAGCGGTAGCTACGGCTTGGATATTGCCGGGTTTTCTCGCGAATATCAGATGCGGGACGTCACACTGGATGATATCCCCATACTTGCCGGAACTCGCCAGAGCTACCTTGTCCGCCCGGCCAGCGCACCCAGAGGCGGCATTGAACTTTCTGGAGGATTTGATGGCGGTGTATCGCCGAGGAGTATGCGCCCGCTGCTTACGTACGCGAGCCCGTCTGCGCCAGAGACAAAGCTCCCGGTTGGAACCAGGTCCTTTCCCATAGTCGTGTTTTATGATTCTCGAATAGTTCCTCAGACGTTTGCCGCCCGGCTCGAGGGACGCGATATATCCCGGACCTTCCATCCCGTTCCGGGAAAATTCGAGAGAGTTTTTATTCCGGCACATCCGGGCCTCAACATCGTTGTACTGACTGTTCAGGGAGATACCGGTAGCAATGTTACGGACCGCTTCGCAATAGTTGTACCGTAGCACCATCCCGTCGGACCATTGATTCATAAGATATTCATAAAATATTACCTGACAGGAGATTGGCATAAGCATACGGGCGCACTCGCGGGTGGCGCATCTATGAAGCGGGCAGCGCATCTGTAAGGCCGTCGGTTCCGTCGAGCGGGCAGCCGCGGCACTGGTTGTGTGCTGTGGGCTTTTTACGTGTCAAACCGACTGTCCGCACACATCGCTCAAGGCGCGATGTGTGCGCCACCCGCGATCTTTCGGATTGCCCCCGGTACCGTCGTTGCATCAAGACTGTTGTCGGGTCAGGAGGGGTTGCCCAGGCACTCAGCGCGCTATTCCACGTTGAATTTTCTGAAAGCGTAGTATTTAGGAAAATCCATTGCAAGCGTGTAGACGGCGGAAAACGCGAGAACGCCAAGAACCTCCGGAACGGTCAGCGGGGGAACGATCCGGGTGTAAATGCCGAGCAAGGAGAAGAGGATGAGAGTGCCGGCGCTCGAAGCGAGCAGAGCTTTTCCCGGAACAGAATTCCAGAAGAAATTTCTTTCCCGCACGATCAGCACCTGAAACTGGCTATTGAAGATGAGCATCAGCATGATGAAGCTCTGAAGCTGGAGAAGGCCGAGATGGAAGTAATCGGCGCCCCAGAAGAGCGCGATCACTCCTCCGACACCAAGGAGCGTGCCGACAATCAATGCGGCGAGCGTGATGTCCTTCACGTTCCAGTTGTTGGGCGCGGTGGTGTGGACGACATTATCCGTGGCGAGCGACATGGTGACGAAATCATTTGCAAAGACGAGCAGCGCCACGCCGAGCATGGTGAGCACCATGTGATGAATCATGAAAAAGCCGACGGTCAGCAGGCCCACGACCTGGACGGTCTTCGTGACTTTGTTGATGACCCAGGTCAACATGCGCTGATAGGCTTCGCGGCTGCGCTTGATCGCATCAACGATGACGCTCACGCCGGGGAGCGTGAGCACAACGCTTGCCGAAGCCTTCGCCACGTCCGTCGCATTGCTCACCGCGATGCCCATCTCCGCCTGCTTCAGCGCCGGCGCGTCGTTCACGCCGTCGCCCGTCATGCCGACCATGTAGCCTTGCGATTGAAGCAGCTTGACGATCTTATATTTGTCTTCGGGATAGATTTCCGCGAAGCCGTCGCTCGCCGCTGCCTTCGCCGCCTGGGCATCATCGCTCAAGCCCTCGAGGTCCGCCAGGCGGATGATGTTGGTTCCGATGCCGACCTGGCCCGCAATCTCGCGCGCGATGGGAAGCGCATCGCCGGTCAGCATCAGCGGCTTCACGCCGAGTTTGCGGATTTCGGCGATCATTTGCCGCGAATCCGGTCGCGGCGGATCCGCAAGCGGAATGAGCCCAGTGAACTTCAAATTTCCGAGGTCGCCATCGGAGGATTGAGCGACGGCGAGCGTCCGGTATCCTTTGCGCGAAAGAATATCGATCATGGCTTCGGTCTCGCGAAGCGTTTGATCGTCCATGCCGCGGCAAAGAGACAGCACGATGGGCGCGGCGCCTTTGACGACGCGATATCTGTGCCCGCCCGCGTCAACGAGCGCTTCCGTGCGCTTGGTGGCCGGATTGAACGGCGTGTAGGTGACTTGCCGTTGGGAATCCAGATCGATGCCCTTGCTTTTGGCGAAGTTAATGATCGCGAGGTCAATCAGATCCATCCCCTCGGCGCGCGAAGCGAGGACGGCGGCGCGAATGACGTCTTCGTCGCTGTAGTCTGAAAACGGGATGCTTTCCGCCACCGCAAGCTGGTTCTGAGTGATGGTTCCGGTCTTGTCGAGGCACAAGACGCTGATCGAAGCGGCGTCTTCAATCGAATCGAGTCTTGTGACCAGGACGCCTTCCTTCGCCATTTCCTTCGCCGAGGCCGCCTGCACGATGGTCATCACGGCGGGCAAGGCCACCGGCACGGCGCCCATCAGGAACACAACGATGAACGAGAGAATTTCAATCGGCCGCACATGCATGATGAACGCGTAAGCGGCCACGACGAGCGACGCGGCGATGCCGAGATACATCATGTACTTCACAATCGCCATCATGATTTCTTCCTGATGGGATTTCGGCTTCGCGATTTTCACAAGTTCCGCAGTCTTGCCAAAATAGGTATTCGCGCCGGTGTTCAGGGCCACGCACTTCGCCTCGCCGCGGCGGATGACGGCTCCGGAATAGATCAGCTCGGAGCTTTGCCGTTCCGCCGGAAGCGATTCGCCGGTGAGCGCCGATTCGTCCACCGAAACGTTGCCGCTAATGATCTTCGCGTCGGCAGGCACAAGGTCGCCGAGTTTGACCAGCAGGACGTCGCCCGGCACGAGGGCGCCCGCTTCAACCGTCGCCCATTTGCCGTCGCGCAAGACTTTGGCTTGGATGGCAAGCCGCTGCTTGAGCAGTTCCACAGCCTTCTGCGATCCGCGCGCGTGCCAGAAGCCGATGATGGCGTTGATGGTGAGAAGAGCGAAAATAATTTCAGCGTCGACCGCGCGGCCGAGCAGAAACGCGAGGACCATGGCAAATTCCAGTAACCACGGCATCGGCCCCCAGTATCGCTGCAGGAATTCGAGGACGGGATTCTTTTTCTTTTCCGTGATCTCGTTGCGGCCGAAAAACGCGAGGCGCTCGCGAACGCCAGAGGCGGAAAGGCCGGGTTCACTGGAATGAAGAATGTTGAATGTATCTTGAAGTGAAAGGGCTTTGAATTCCGCAGTCGGCTTAATTTGAAGATCCATCAGTTCCGTTTCCAAATTCTTGATGAGTTTTGCGTAGATTCGTCGCGGCCGTTTGTCGCCCCGCCCGGCCAACGAGAGAAGCTTACCCGGCGAAGGGTAAAACTTCTACCACATTCGATGCATGAATCTGTTAGATTCGATGCATGAATCTCTTAGATTGGAATTTCCATTTTCGACTCCAACACCCCTCTGCCGCATACATCTGACCGGCGCCCACGGCAACTCTCACCCGGACCGGCATCGCTCCGTGTCTCCACTCACCGCACAGCGGGCCGGTTTCGGCTCCTCGTAAGCTGCCAAGGCTCGGAACTACCCCGCACTCGACCGATGCCTCCGACGCAATGCCACCTTGTCGGCTTGCTTAGCTTTTCCTTCGGTCTGAAACACCGTTTTTCGGGGTATTTGGAGCGTTTTGTTCCCTGGTTGCTCCCCAGTGAAGCGGCGGGGGAGACGGCCCAAGCAGCAGATGGTACAGGAGATTTCCTTGCCCGTCGAACAGCAGAGTGATCCAGTATTATCCCATGACGAAGGGTGCTACGTTTTTAGCCTTCGGTCGCATATCAACTACTACATTATAACGCGGCGATAATTTCCTCCGTGCTGCGGATGCGGCCGATCCGTGGGAAGATCGTTTTCATCGTATGCTCGTGTTCGTCCTTTGTCCTGGCAGCGCTTGCATCTTCTGCGAAGATCTGATCGTAGCCGTACTCGTAGGCGAACCGGGCGGTGCTTTCCACGCCAATATTGGTCGAAATGCCGCAGAGCACGATCGTGTCTATACCGCGCCGGCGGAGCTGAAGGTCAAGTTCCGTCCCATAAAAGGCGCCCCATTGGCGTTTGGTAATAACAAAATCATTTTCCTTCGGCCCGAGCTCAGGAACGATCTCCGCCCAATCGGCGTTGGCGGGGAGCTTGAATTGCACGCTGCTGTCCGCGATCGGATGGAGGCCGTCCTTTCCATCCGCAGAAGGCGTCACGTGCACGAGAAATACCGGTGCGCTTTTCTTGCGAAATGCCTCGGCGAGCTTGACGGCGTTCTCGATGACGGCGGCAGCCGGGTGCGGCTCCGTGGGCATCGCGGTGATGCCCTTCTGGAGATCGATCACGACCAATGCGGTTTTTGCTGCGTCTATTTGAAGTTTGTCCATAGACGCATGTTACCGCGATTTACTGATAGTGTGTATCGCTCGGCTGTGGCGTTCGGGGATACCATTCTTTTGGGCCGATAATCGATCGCCACGAAGTATGCGAAACCCGGGAACCCGGGGAGCGGCGTCGAAATGACTCGTCCGTTGTGCTCTTACCCGGAGGTCGCAAAGTATAAGGGCGGCGGCGATATCGATCAGGCCGTCAACTTCGTCCGCACAGTCGAAAGGAGCAAGTAGCCAGGCCACGGCGGGAGTGCTGCCACTCGGCTCGCTCTGCTGCCTGCTGCACCTTCAGTGTAATCCGGGCGATCTGGGTCAGGCTCCCCGTCTCAATGCCCCCCGCCGTGGGCGTGAGCCTCGTGCTGGACTCCGACAGGCTGGTGGTGTCTGATTCTGCACCGCCGTGTGTGTTTACAAACCCTTTGCCGACAGGGGACGGCAATCCGGAGAACGGGCGATCCCAAAGATCATCGAACGGCGTTGTGGTCGAAGGGTTCCTATTGACATGCGGAAGGATGCGCCGCAGAATGGGCTTAGATTCAAAGGAGTCGGCGCATATGATTCCTCGAGTTATTCGCCGGCAATCTCCGCTGCCTTTACTATTGCTGAGTGCTTCTCTGTGTTTTGCGGGGCAGGGAAGTCGTTCAACTGCCGTTGCGGCCGCCCGGAACCAGACTTGTCAGACGCAGGCCAAAGCCCACAAGAACGGCAGTTCGGTAGCGCATTTGCTGCGCCATATCAAATCTCACCTGGGACCGGTGACGATTGGCTCAGGGTACGGCTACGATTCAGGGCCGTCGATGCCTCCGCTCTATTATTCCTACTACTCCTATGCTTATCCGTTCTGGGGCTCTCCCTACTGGAGTTCTGTTTTTTATCCATCTCCGCCCTCCCAGGCCTCCGTCATACACAGCGACGACGAGGGTGAGGTGAAGTTGCGGATTCATCCCAAGACGGCGGAGGTGCTGATTAACAATACCTACGCGGGCACGGTTGCAGGCCTGAAGGGCAATCTCTGGTTGAAGCCGGGCGCTTATGATCTGTGCGTCAGGGCGCCGGGCCGTGTGGAATTCCGCCGCCGCATCTATGTGCTGAGGGGGAAGAAGATTGAGATTCTGGCCAGACTGAAAGGGAAGCCATGAAAGCGTTTCCCGGACTCGCATGCTGATGGCTTTGCCGGCATTTCCCTTGGTGGACAGAGGGCGTGTGGGCACAGTCCCGCGTGACGCCATTCTGGAACGCCTGATTCATGCAAGGGCTGACGGAAACAGCCGAAACCTTTCGCTGAGGCTCAAACAGAACTTTGACGGCCCCGGCACAGATCTTTCGGACGGCGCATCCATCGCGTGGGTATTGCCTGCACACCAGACGGACCCGCCCGGCGGGAGCCAAATAAGCGCGCTCATTGCAAGCCTCGGGGTCAGGCCGATCGTCGTGCGCCCGAACTCTACGGCCTTTGTGGTCATCGGACACGGATTAAACATTCGGTCACGCGCAATCGCTCCTTTGATTGGCCGTCGTTCTGCCTGGCATCGAAAGGCGCAGAGGCGGGAGTGTGCTGTCCGCTACCTGGTGTCATCCGCGCTGGATTACTCATCTTTTCGTTTGGAGCTTCTTTATTTGCTCCTTTTTGGCAGCTTTCATCCAGGTAGAGCAATCCTTCATAGAGTCGTTGATGTTGTCGTGAATCGAGTAAAGGTAGTCAAAAACCATGCG
>JAMCXS010000028.1 GCA_023474345.1 Acidobacteriota bacterium
CCATTGGCGAAAGGCGACACGAACCTCCAGTCTTTACGGGCTTAAGTCACGGAACCGCCGTATGCGGACCCGCATGTACGGTGGTGTGGGAGGGGAGGAGCCGTGAGGCTTCCCCCCTATCCCGATTTGAAGAGCACGTTATAGCTGGCGTTGGAATTGAAGGGCGGGTCGAGGTAGATCAGGTCCACGCTTTCCGTGGCCACGTGCTCGCGGAGGATGCCGAGGTTGTCGCCGAAATAGAGCTTGTTTTTCCAGTCCATTTGCGCAGAAGCATAGCACAGTCGGTGCTAACCGCGCACATCGCAAACGCCGTGATGCATTCGTCACCCCGCTACAGCAAACGACGCTATGTCCTGGATGCCTCTATCGCTTGGCGCTTTCGTAGCACCCGAGCACGCGCAGGAACGTTGTGACTTCCTGCAAATGCTCCAGGGCCTTCTGGCAGGGCGGTTTGTTCACGTTCCCGACAAAATCCAGGTAAAAGAAATATTCCCAGGGTCTGCCGCGCAGAGGCCTTGATTCCATTTTTGTCAGGTCGATGTCCCGCAGGGCAAAGACGCTCAGGCATTTAAAAAGAGCCCCGGGAGCGTTGGCAGTTGAGAAAACAATGGAAACCTTATTGGCTCGGGGCGAAATATGGGGCTTTTTTGAAAGCAGGAGGAAACGAGTGAAATTTTCGTGGTGGTCTTCAAGATGTCGCTGAAGAATGCGCGCGCCATAGACCCCGGCCGCAATCCGGCTGGCGATGGCGGCAGAGTCGGCGGGCCGTTCGTCGGCCAGCATCTTGACGCTGCCGGCGGTGTCATAGAATGGAATTTTCTGAAACTTGGGGTGGCGCGAGAAGAACCGGCTGCATTGGGCGAGCGCCACCGGATGCGAATAGACGCGCCGCAGATTCCGCAACGTAGTGCTGGGAAAGGCGATCAAGTTATGGACAATCCGGAGGTTAACTTCCTTTACGATGTGAAGATCGTTTTGGAGCAGAAGATCGTAGTTTTCATAGATTGAGCCGGCAAGAGTGTTTTCGATCGGCACCAGGCAGAGGGAAGCTTTCCTTTTTGCCACGCTTTGGAATGCCGCTTCGAAAGTCTCGCAAGGCAACACCTGGATGTCCCGGCCCAGCAGTTTGTACGCGGCTTCTTCGCTGAAAGCGCCCCGTTCACCTTGAAAGGCAACCACTTCATTGCTCATAGGGAAGCTAAATCTCCTCGTTCAGGTCTTGAAAGCATGTGATGCTATCATGCCGGGTGAGAAGGAACAATGCCGCGACGGCTAAGTGCCGGATGGAGGAGAGGGAAGCGCGGCGCCTCCGAGCAAACCTCTGAAAAAGAAGTCGACGCAGGCCTGAGTCAGTTCACTTTGGCCAATTGCCCCTTCAGGACGGTACCACTGATAAAGCCAATTGATAATTCCTAAAAGATTGAACGCCGCGAGAGTTGGGGAGATCAGCGGTTTGCGGCCGGAGCATTCCTGGACCTGCGCAATCAGATCCTCGAGATAATAAATATAGGACTTCTTGCGCGCGTTGATTTTCTTGCGCAACGCCCCTTTCAGTGAACGATTTTCATGCAGGATCACCGTAATCTCCAGATCCCGGGCACGAACAACTAAATCGATGTGGCGAATGATGGTTTGCCGGAGTTTTTCACAAGGATCCTCGATCCCCTTGATTTTTTCGAGGACGTCCTCATCAAGAATATCCATGCCATAGTTCATGATTTCGAACAGCAGGCGGTCTTTGCTGCCCACGTGGTGGTAGAGTCCTGCCTTGGTGAGACCTACCGCCTTGGCAATGTCCTGCATGGAGGCGCCATCGTAGCCTTTTTCATAAAATACCCGCGCGGCAATCCGGCAAATCTCGCGCAGCTTCTGTTTGGAATTAACCGTTTCGGACATTGCACTTATCACACGTTATCTCTGTGCGCACAGTCTACCACATCTGGGGCGAAGGCCGGGAAAATGACTTGACAATTCAGATCGACTGAAAGCTGTAAGACGCGAACGAGTCCGGTGATCAGGGGAACAGGGAGACCGCAACGGGGAGAGTTGGCGGGAGGATTAAGGGCGTTGCAAAATATCGTTCTTTCCTGTGGCGGCGCTCCACCCGGCGCCGAAAACCGCCGGTGGGGACGCGAGCGCTACAGCCAAGGGTGTCCGATATTTTGCAAGGCTCCTTGAGGGATGCTCCAGATGGATTCTGAAGGCAGCCTGGAAGGCTAACAGCGCAGGCCAAATCGGACTTTTAAAAACCGCCGCAATAGGACTATGATACGTGGCTCTGAGTTACTGGCAGGTGTTCAATCAATTTGGCACAGTCGTTTGCCAAAGAAAGGGATGGCGAGGCCTAATTCCAAGGGAAAGTTGAAAGCCGGTATTGCTCGGCAAAGCGCTGTAAGGGTCAGGCGAGGATCGTTCAATCTTTTTCAGGGGACACAAGTATGAAGAACAAAACCTTCGCAATTCTACTTGGCTGTGTGTTGTGGATCGGCGTGGCAGGAACCGGGCGGACGCAAACTCTGCCGCCGGCGATTAAGCCCGAAGTATCTCAGCTCCCGAATTGGCTGCGCCAGGGCAAGTTTCGCTTCGCAAGGTTTGATGGTGGTCCAATCGAGGTGCAAAAGACCCGGCGGTCGGCCTGGGGAATGCGTTTTACCCCCGACGAACAAAAGGTGCTGGGAAACGTGTACAGCGAGGACGTCTACGCGCGCCGCATGGTGGACCTGTTGGTCAAGGCTCATGTGAATTTTGTTTGGGTGACTTATAGCGTGGGCTTTTCCTGGGACGACGAGGCGCCGCAACGCGCCCTGGTCCGCGAAGTTACGCGCATGTTGCACGAGCATGGAATCAAAGTCGCTGCGTATATGTGCGCGGTCAGCATCTTCTGGCAGAGCATGTTCCGGGATGTGCCGCAGTCGGTGCGGTGGATCATGTTTGATCCAAGCGGGCTGCCGTATCGCTACTCCGGCGGGCGCGATGCCTTGCGCTTTATCGCCGACCTCAACAATCCCGGATGGGTGCAATATCAGGAAAAACGAGTAGGCGGAATTATCGACGACGGCTTGGACGCCATCTTTTTCGACAATACGGGGGCTCCTGAGTGGGCCAGCAACGAGGCCGTGGCGAACTTTTTCACCAAGATCCGCGAGTACATCCACTACCAAAAGAAATCCGACATTCCGCTATTCTCGAATTTTGGGCTCTCACCCTCCCGCGCCGCACTGAACCGCTACATGGACTTTACTTTCGACGAGGGCTGGCGAGAGCCGGGCGTTTGGGGCCAGGAATGGAATGTTTCCAATATCCGGCGCACCCGGTACCTGCACGGGTTGCTTCCGGCCGGGAAACCTCTGGTCACTGAGTACTCGATTTTTCATAAAGGCGACCGTTCAACTGCATTCCTTAAACCTCGGTCGGAGAAACTGGCGATCGCCGAAGCTGCGACGTTTGGATCGACCTATACGTGGGACATGGAAGGGCCGTTTGACGCAGGCCTGATTAATGGCAAGCCTGAGGCACTCGACTCGTGGGCAGCCATCGGCCAATATAACGGTTTCCTTGCGAACCACGAACCCCTTTACGTGGGAGCTGCCAACGTGACGCCGGTGGTGGTTTTGCTGCCCGATGACTTAAAGGCAGGCTTTGTCTGGAGCAAGGACCAGTTGTTGGATTTTCTTTCCAGCCGCAGCGTCTTGTACGGAATCAAGCTTGCCCAAAGCGTGAATGCGCGCGAATTGGGGAACTACCAGGGCGTCATCGTTCCCGCTTACGACGCGATGTCGGCGGCTGAGAAAGATATGATCCGCAGCTACGTGGCGGGCGGCGGAAAAGTCTATGTGTTCGGCGCCCCTGCGAATTTGCGCGGGCCGAATCTGGAGGTTTCCGCACCGGAGGTTAAACAGCAGTTGGAAAGTGACCAGGCTGCGCAAAAGGAAGTTGAAACGAAGATCGCGGCCTTAACCTCCAACGCAACTCACGTTGAGCTGAAAACGGACGCTCATGTCCTGGCCAATGTCACCTCGGTGCAGAATGGCGACGAACTGGTTCTTCACGTCCTCAATTACGATCCATCCCCTGCCAGGAACGTTCAAGTCCGGCTTTCGTTGGGTCAACGGTTCAGGAGACTTGCTGGAGGGCGTTTGACGCTGCTTTCACCTGATGCAAACACTGAGGGATTGGAAGGAGTGCGGTGGGAAGGCGACACTGTGGAAATGACACTGCCGTCCGTGGATGTTTACTCTGTGATAGCAATACGGGCGAACTAAGGACGTATCTGCTCAACACTGTGACCAGAGGAATGCCTAATTAGCCGGTTTTACAATGGATTAGCGTCCGCACTCGCTTCCGGAAAACCTGATCGCAGCCTTTGTGGTGCATGGTTATGTAAGACCTCATGCCCGCGCAACATTGTGCATGCGCATGAACTGTCATGCGACCTGGCGCTCAAGGATTAGCAGGTTGCTGAAAAAGTCCTGGAAGTAGCTTCGATGAGTCCATTTCATGCTGCTAACTTATTGATTTTCGGTTCGAGCGAGCGATAAATTTGGCAGCTTATGGGCCGCGAAAAGAGTTTTTCAGCAACCTGTTAGGCAAGATGCGAACTCGGGCAAGCATTTACAAGTTCAAGGCATTTTGCTGGCGCATCCAGGAAATCTTAAAAGTGACCGATAAGAGACTTTCCCCGTCATTAGGGCACTTCTTCGCAAAGCATTGCGTCATCCTTCCGGATGGCTTTGACCGGTCTATTTCGAGGTACTCGTATGAGATGGGGGCGCGGAATTTCAAACGGCGTTTAGTATTACGGACGATTACGCCAGTACGGAATGCGTAAAAAGAAGGTCGCGCGGATGCTTGGAGTTGCGCGCAGCAAGCTGTACTTTTAATTAACCAGTTGCAGATGAGTTGCGCAGATGTGTTGACTTACTGACGCGGTGTCCTAACTGGTACGACCCATGTGGTTTACTGATCGGCATTATTGTTCCCATCCTTATGGCGTCAAAGCAAGGTAATCGTTATGATATTATTCGGCTATTTACTTGTTGCTTCAAATTTTCCATGTTAGTTATTTAACTATACAGAAGTGTCGAGCTGATATACACGTGCTGGTTAACACCTCAACCGCGGAACTCAAGAGAAAGTCCACGCTCTGGCGGATGCCCGAATCGGCCCCTGCTTGGCAAGGAGGGAATACGAAGGTTGAGAGGTTTTGATAATCGTTTTCCGGGGTAAGAGCAAGGGCGCAAACATCCTGTTTCTTCCCGACGTTGCGGTGGGGAGGTGGCAAGGGGAGCCGTTAGTCAGCTTTGAGTATTCGGGGACAAACGGCCTTAATTCTTGCGGGACCGTTAACTGTGACCATCAAGGATGAAGAATAATAGCTCAGAAGGAGGGCGGTGGAATCTAAGTCTGCTGGGAGAGACCCTTTTAGCGAGGGAAAGTTGGGGGCTGGTTCTTACCATGTGAGTGTAAAGAGGCATCTGTCGGAGGGCTCGACAAGGGGATCACGGAGTGCTCACTGGGGTTTGTAGTCGTGAAGAGATTTAATTGAGCGTTCGCTGTTGAGCGCGACCGGTCGTTTGGAGTGCTGGGCGGACGCCAGGGCAAAGTTGACATTTTAGGTACGCTAAGCGCGAGGCAGAGGGGGGCTGCTTTCGACGGAGGAAGCGACGATGATCCGAATCTGCCACCTTGCGATGTACCTTATCGTAACTATTCTTTCCCCTCTCTCGGATGGAGAATTCCTGGATCTGCAGAACAACCTGAACAAACAAATCCAAGCATCACGATCACAAGCGGTGGTTATGGATGTCAGCGGGTTGGACGTGATGGACTCATTCACGTGCCGAACCCTGAGCGACCTTAGCTGCCGGATGAAGGCACAAGGAAAAGAAACTGCAATCATCGGTATCCACCCTGAAATTGAAGAATCGATGAAGCGTTTTGGGTTGAGGCTTGAGCATGCCGCTATCGCCACAAACCTGGAAGAAGGGCTGGCGGTGTTAGGCAGGAGGATTGCGACCAAACGTCATGGCAGCAACTAGTTATCACCGTGAAGTGAGGGTGCCAGTGAGATCTGACTTGGACGTCCTAAAGGCGCGTCAAGACGGGCGAGAAATGGCCCGTGAGTTGGCTTTTATCTCGGCCGATTCAACATTGGTCGCGACAGCAATTTCTGAATTGGCGCGCAACATCATCCAGTATGCTGGTCAGGGAGAGATTATTATTACTGCTGCCGAGGAAGGCGCAAGGCGCGGGATCATTATTGTGGCACACGATGATGGGCCGGGTATCCCCAACATTTCGGAGGCCATGCAGGATGGTTATTCCACTTCTGGAGGGCTTGGATTAGGTCTTCCCGGAGTAAGACGGTTGATGGACGAGTTTGAAATCTTTTCTGAAGTGAATGCAGGGACAACTGTCAGAGTGAAAAAGTGGTTGCGTTAGGGTTCGACTGATAACGCAAGGCTCGAACGCGTAGGGTCCTAGTCAAGAGAGGCTCGGGGGGGCGGGGGTTGACGATCATGAGCGGCCCTCGGGGACCAGGGGGCGTAATGAGTTTTCGAGGTTAAGGTGAGCATGGAGCCGGAAAGTAAGAACAGGCAACTCGAGATAGGCGCAGCACGGAATGTGCAGGCTGAAGCTGCGGGAAACGCCTCGATATCTCCTGGCCCGCGGCCTTATAAACGCTCTGTCAAGGACGAACTGGCAGAGCAATACGGCGCGGCGTTAGAGGAATATTTGCAACAGCCTGGTGAAAAGGCTTTGCAAAATGCATACGAGATAGGACGACAGGCCATTTCCGGCGGACTATGTGTCACGGAAATGCTTGCCATGCATCACGACGCTTTATCGAGGGTCCTGATATCGTTTGGAGCTCAGGGAGAAGAGAGTGAGGACTTGATGACTCAACGCGGGGCCCTGGAAGGTAGGTCGTTGCCTGTTGGGAGCCCACAGGATTTCCAACACTTGGTGAAATCTGTCGAGGTATTCCTCGATGAGTGTCTCATGCCATTTGAGATAACTTATCGTGGCTATGTCGAAGCCAACGAGGCGCTCCGTGTGAGCGAAGAGCGTTACCGTGAATTGTTCGAGAATGCAAACGACGTCATCTTCACGACCGACCTGCTGGGAAATTTCATTTCGATCAACAGAGCGGGCGAGCGCATGATCGGGTATGTGCGAGAAGAGGCAAGACGGATGAACATTGGTGAGGTATGCGCGCCGGAATGCCAGGAAATGGCTTACCGCATGTTGGACCGAAGAGTCATGGGGGGAGAGTCTGGTCCTTGCGAACTGGAATTATTAACGAGGGATGGCCGGCGGATTCCCGTAGAGATTAGTTGCCAGCTTGTCTGTCGGGAGGAGAAGCCCATTGGCATACAGGCGATTGCACGCGATATTACGGAACGTAAGCGCGCCCGCGAGTCGTTGCGTCACTTGACTCAAGCCCTGGAACAGGAAGCGAAACGAATTGCCCATGCGCTTCATGACGAGGCAGGGCAGCTTCTTGCGTCCGTCCATATTGCTTTGGAGTCGGTTGCCCGGGAATTGCCTGCCGCGCAGGGTCAACGCGTCCGAGCAATACAGGGGTTGCTTGACGAGATCGAGAATCAATTGAGGCGACTCTCGCATGAGCTTCGGCCCACAATTCTGGATGATTTGGGGCTCGTGCCTGCCATTGAGTTCCTGACTCAGGGAATTTCGGCGCGGACAGGGCTTCCTATTGAGGTCGAGGCCGGGGGAGTGGGCCGTCTTCCAACTCACATTGAGGAAGTTCTTTACCGGGTTATTCAGGAAGCTCTTACCAACGCCAGCAAGCACGCCAAAGCGACCAGCATTAACGTCAACTTGAGGCAAGAGGCGAGGGAGTTTATCTGCCAGGTTCGGGATGATGGAACTGGCTTCGACTTGCGTGCGGCCTTAGCCGATAATAATGAGCGCGGATTCGGCTTGATTAATATGAAGGAACGGCTTAACTTCGTGGGAGGGACTTGCGTGATTACTTCAAGTCCGAACCATGGGACTGAAGTGTTAATTACCGTGCCTTTAGAAAGCTAAAATGCCGCTCAATATCTTGCTCGCCGACGACCATCAGATTGTACGCCAAGGCTTGAAGGCCCTTCTTGAAGAAGAGGGTTTTAAGGTCGTGTGTGAGGCATCGAACGGTCAGGAAGCCATTGCCATGGCGCGACTGCACGAGCCGGACGTCGCCGTGCTCGACCTCTCGATGCCGGTCCTAAACGGTATTGTGGCGGCGGAGGAGATTCGTAAATCTTCAGGGAACAGAATTCGCGTTGTCCTTTTGACGGTCCACTCCGAACGCCAATACGTTTTGCAGGCCATGCGTGCGGGAATCCGTGGATACGTTTTGAAAACGCGTGCTGCCGCCGATCTCATCCAGGCGATTACGGATGTTAGCAACGGGCTTACGTACTTGAGTTCGGGCGTATCCCAGGCAGTGGTGGAAGCATATCTTACCAAGGAAGAATTGGCGTCACAGGAAAGCCTAACTCCCAGGGAGCTTCAGGTCCTTCAATTGGTGGCCGAAGGAAAGACCACCAAGGAGGTTGCCTCCTTGCTGGGTGTCAGCTTCAAGACGGCGGAATCACACCGCACGAGGATTATGGAGAAGCTGGATATTCATGAAACTGCCGGGTTGGTTCGCTATGCCATCCGCAAGGGCATCATCCAAGCGTGAAGCGAAAACATACCACAGTACTTAACCATTCCTTGTTTTAGGAGTTTGCCGGCGCGGTTTTCCCTGCTGTGACATCAGGTGTTTACTGGATTGACAAACCCACTGCCGGGACATATGCTCCGATTTTTTAGCCGGGGACCCGGCTGCGGATTCGCATGAATGCTTTTCAAGATGCATGGTATGGACTTTAACAGGCGCTCAAACTAGGAAGACTTAATGCCGGTCTGCCAACACACCGATGCTAATACCATGGGTTTTCTCAAGACATTAGCTGGACGGGCTTTGGAATCCTGACTACTCGGAAAGACGCAGTTCCGAATAGCTTGTCGCTCAGAATCGGAAGCGGCTGAGATATGGCTAAACCTATATGAGGGAAGGCGAGAGCGGACATATGTCTGGGGTTGGAGATGGGGTGCCCCTCCAAGTGCTCCTAACGGAGACTTATGCGATGGCTCGAAGAGAACTGTGCGATTTACTCGCGAGCCAGGGATTTCAAATGGTTGCGGAAGTAACGGACAACCGGAATGCGATCCGTTTGATCAAACAATTCAATCCCGACGTTGCAATCTTGGACGCCGCCAGCGAGTTCGTAGCGGGTCTTAAAGCTGCCCGGGAAATTCTCCTTTGGAATCAAAAGGCCAAGATAATTCTTCTTAGTTTGCACGCTGAAGGGCAGTATGCACTGGCGGCTCTCCAGGCCGGAGTTCGAGGTTACGTCTTGAAGGGCAGGGCAGTAGCCGATCTCGGCCAGGCCATATGTAAGGTCTCAAAGGGAGGCATATACCTGAGTTCTGGTGTTTCTTTTTCGCTAGTAGAAGCCTATCTGCCTGGGAATGAATAGAGTACAGGGCTCCGAATCGGCACAACTACTGGCTTGCCGCCCACAACAGGCAGTACCATGGCAGCCTTCGTAACCTACCTAGTGTATTTTTGGCCAGCCTTCTAACCTCCGCCTCTTACAGGGTTTGCCGCAAGTTTTCCCGGTATTTGAGGGGACCAAATCCTGTAATCACCTAATTGAGTTCGGGCAATTTGCGTCATACGATTGCAAATAATCTGCAAAGAAGGGGGAAACTATGGCGTGTGCGAATCCTGTCCAATCGTTCGGGGCGCGCGAGCCTAAAAACACCTTTTTTATTTACGATGAACCGGAAAAGGCCTCTCGTCATGGGGACTAATACTTATTTTTATGCCATCGCGCGTGCCGACGGTAGGTCGGAAATGCCTGGCGGTATTCATATCTCCCAATGGGAAGGAGGCGGAACTCGTTGGCGGGGCCTGCAGGACGTTCTCTCAGCCCACCTTTATAACGGCATGATTTAGGTCCCAAGGGGGGAGAGATGATAAGTGCTATCGCCAATCCAAAACCAAGCGAGCTGGAGCAAGTCCAGTCTGAAGACTACGGTATTACTCAGCACCAGGATGCTCCATTGAAGCTTGCCACACGGGAGAGCTATCGCTTACCTGAGTGCAGCAGCGTGCAGGGGGACCATGGTACCGTTGTGGCGGCCAGCGCCGCCATGCAAAGAGTCCTTGAGCAAGTACGCCAAATAGCGAACCTTGACATCCCTGTTCTCCTTTTGGGAGAAACTGGAACAGGCAAAGAGGTTGTAGCCCGGTTAATTCACAGCACCTCGTGCCGGGCCCATCGGACCTTCATGAGGGTTAACTGCGCGGCACTTCCTTCCGAACTGCTTGAGAGCGAGCTTTTCGGACACGAAGTAGGGGCTTTCACAGGGGCAACCCACGCAAAACCCGGAAAGTTTGAAATCTGTCAAAGGGGAACGATCTTCCTGGATGAGATCGCGGAAATGCCCATCGGACCCCAGGCAAAATTCTTGCACGTCCTCCAGGACGGCGAGTTTTCAAGACTTGGAAGCCCGTTTCCGAAAAGAGTCGATGTGAGGATTCTTGCCGCGACGAACGTCAATATCCAGCAGGCGATCGCAGCCAGACAATTTCGGGAGGACTTGTATTACCGTGTCAGCGCTTATTCGATATACATTCCTCCACTGCGTGCGCGACGGGAAGACATCCCACCACTGATCGAACATTTTATGCGTATTTGGGCGGGTCGTCTCGGCCGGTTCCCACTTCCACTTTCACCACTCCTGCTCCAGGCATGCTTGCACCATCCATGGCCTGGGAACGTCAGAGAATTGGAAAACTTTATAGGCCGGTACGCAATTTGCGGGGACGAGGCCCAAGCTCTTAGTGAGTTACACAGCTATGGCACCAATGTGGACTGCCATTCTAAACGGGAGTCGAGTGAGACCGGTTTCCCGCCGGGCGATCTCAAATCGCGGGTTCGCAGGCTGAAAAAGGAAGCCGAAAAGGAAGCAATCGTTCGTGCGCTCGAAATGACAAGGGGGAGCCGAAAAGATGCGGCGCGAATGTTGAATATTAGCGTACGAGCCCTGCAGTACAAGATGCTTGAGTGTGAAATTACTCGTTCTCCGGGTATTCCCGCCTTGGAAACGTAGGAGAGTTCGTGGCGCTTAGGCTCCGTCCTGGCCTCGTGAAGTCGGCAATATTTTCGGCGAGCGCAGCTTAGTTGATGGAGGGGGCGCAGGTGGTAGAAAGCCACAGGCATCGGAAGGTTTGACGCGAAAACTCCTGTTGCTCTTGATCAAATCCAGTGTGACGTTGAACCTCGGAGAAGTGTTTACGTTTTGCCCGATGTCACGGGGGACACCTGTAGTACGTTCCGCTTAAGCGAGCGCCCAGCTTGCTGCGGTGTGAACGCTTCTACTGCAGAAAATAAATTTAAGGTGGCTCTCAAAAACCTTCCTTTTAAGCCACGGGATGTAGGGAAGGGGCGCGGCGGAAATATCGGGCCAGACGGTCGAAGAACAGGTATACGACTGGCGTAGTAAAAAGAGTCATGGCTTGGCTGAGTATCAGGCCGCCCACGATGGTGATTCCGAGCGGACGGCGGAACTCGTAGCCCATGCCGGAGGACAGCGCCAGCGGGAGAGCCCCGAAGAGCGCTGCCAAGGTCGTCATCATGATCGGGCGAAAGCGCAACAGGCAGGCTTCGTAGATGGCGTCGCGAGGAGCTTTCCCTTCCTCACGTTCCGCAATCAGCGCAAAGTCAATCATCATAATCGCGTTTTTCTTGACAATGCCAATCAGAAGGATGATCCCTACCAGCGCGATCACGCTCAGTTCTACGTGGAAAAGTAGAAGAGCCAGGATGGCACCAACTCCGGCCGAAGGCAACGTGGACAAAATGGTAAGCGGATGGATGTAGCTTTCGTAAAGGATGCCGAGAACAATGTAAACGGCGAGGAGGGCCGCTGCCACCAGCCAAGGCTCATTGGTTAGAGAACTCTGAAAAGCAGCGGCCGTGCCCTGGAAGCTGGCATGGATGGTCGAAGGCATTCCGATTTCCCGCATTGCTCCATCCACCGCGTCAACGGCTTGTCCCAGCGAAACTCCAGGGGCCAGATTGAAAGAAAGCGTGACGGCCGGAAACTGCCCCAGGTGATTGACCGTTAGAGTGGTCGTGCCCGTCTTAAAATGCGCAAAGGCGCTTAGCGGAACCTCCGCGCCCGTGTCGGAGCGGACATATATCTCTCGCAGCGCGTCCGGGCTTTGTGAATAACGCGGATCGACTTCCATCACCACATGGTACTCATTCAAGGGGGTATAGATGGTTGAGACTTGACGCTGCCCAAAAGCGTCATAAAGCGTATTGTCAATAGTCTCGGAACTTACTTTCAGCCGGGCGGCCGTATCACGGTCAACGACCACAGTCGCGGCCAAGCCGTGGCTTTGCTGGTCCGACGCGACTTCCCGCAACTCGGGCAGTGCCTGCAGCTTGGCCATTACTTTCGGCGCCCAGCGGTCCAGTTCTTCCAGGTTTTCGTCTTCCAGCGTGTACTGATATTGCGTGCTGGTGAAGTGCCCACCTACCTGGATATCCTGCTGCGCCTGCATATAGAGTGTTGCGCCGGGCACGTGCGTTGCCTTGCGGCGGATGCGGGCAATCACCTGTTGGGCCGTCACGCCGCGCTCACTGAGCGGTTTGAGCGCAATGAACATGCGCCCCGTGTTCACGCCGCTGCCCCCGAAACCTCCTCCCACAAAGCTTTCAACGGCACCCACGGCAGGGTCGCTCCGTACAATTTTCACAAACTGCTCCTGCTTCTTGCGGAGCGCGTTAAAGGATATATCCTGTGACGCCTGAACGACCGCGCTGATACGCCCGATATCTTGTTGCGGGAAAAAACCTTTGGGTACTACCACAAAGAGATAGACGTTCAAGGCAATCGTCAGTAAGGTGACGGTAAGTACGAGGGCCTGGTTGTCCAGTACCCATTTCAGACCGACGCGGTAAAGTGCCAGCATGCCCTGAAACCCGCGTTCCATCAGCAGGTAAAGGCTCCCGTGCTTCCGTCCCTGCTGCGGACGGAGGAAGCGGGAGCATAACATGGGGGTCACAGTCAACGAGACGAGCAAGGATAACAGCACTGCGACACTCAACGTGACGGCAAATTCGCGAAATAGGCGCCCCACAATCCCGCGCATCAGGAGGATGGGGATGAAGACCGACACCAGGGAAGCGCTCATGGAAAGAACCGTAAAACCGATTTCCCGTGCCCCGTGTAAGGCGGCCCGAAATGTGCCCCATCCAGCCTCCAGATAACGTGTGATATTTTCAATGACAACGATGGCGTCATCCACGACGAATCCGGTGGAGATCGTGAGCGCCATGAGCGAGAGGTTGTCGATGCTGTAACCCAGCAGATACATGACGCCGAAGGTTCCGATCAAAGAAAGCGGCACGGCCACGCTCGGGATGAAGGTTGACCACACATCGCGCAGAAAAGCGAAAACCACGAGTACTACGAGCACCACTGCGATAAAGAGCGTAATCTCCACCTCGCGGACGGAAGCGCGGATGGTCTGCGTGCGGTCGAGCGTCACGGCCATGTTTATGGCAGCAGGAATCGATGCCCGGAGTTCCGGCAAGATAGCCCGCACTCCGTCCACCGTGCGGATGATGTTCGCGCCCGGCTGGCGAAACATGATGATCATTACTGCCGGCTTCCCGTTGGCCGAACCGCCTGTGTGCAGGTCCGCCACCGAATCCACCACGTCGGCTACGTCTTTCAAGCGCACGGGCGCTCCGTTACGGTAAGCAATAATCAGCGGGCGGTACTGGACTGCTTTAAAAAGCTGGTCCGTCGCTGCAATGGTCCAAGTCAGCTTCCGGTTGCTCAATTCCCCTTTGGGACGAAAAACGTTCACCTCCTGCAAAGCCGCCCGCAATTGTTCGAGCCCGATCCCGTAATGATCGAGCGCTCGGGGATTAGCTTCCACGCGAACCGCCGGCTGTGAACCTCCGCCTACGAATACCTGACCTATTCCCTCCACCTGCGAGATCCGCTGGGCCAAGATCGAGTCAGCAACGTCATACATCTGGCCACGCGAAACCCTGTCTGAGGTCAAGGAGAGGATCATAATGGGGGCATCAGCCGGGTTCGCCTTCCGATACCACGGCTTCATCGGCAGATCGGCAGGCAACTGGCTGGAGGCGGCATTGATGGCTGCTTGCACATCGCGTGCGGCGGCGTCGATGTTGCGGCTGAGATCGAACTGCAAAACGATCGAGGTGGAACCAAGAGAACTGGTTGACGTCATTTCGGATAGGCCGGAGATCCGTCCGAACTGCCGTTCCAGGGGCGTCGCCACGCTGGATGCCATGGTTTCCGGGCTCGCGCCGGGCAGGCCCGCGCCGACGCTGATGGTAGGAAAGTCGATTTGGGGAATGGGTGCAACGGGTAATAGGCGATAACCCACGATTCCGGCCAGAAGCAACGCAAGGGCGAGAAGCGAAGTCGCGACAGGACGACGGATAAATGGTTCGGAAACGCTCATGCGCGCCCTTCAAAGGGTTCCGGGGTCTCGGCGCTTGCGGCGGAAGCCCGGCGAAACGTGCGTGCTAGTCGGTCAAAGAAAAGGTAAACGACGGGCGTGGTGTACAACGTTAGGAGTTGGCTCAGCAGAAGTCCCCCGATAATCGTGATACCCAGGGGGCGTCGCAGTTCTGCTCCCATGCCCGAGGCGAGAGCGAGCGGCAGAGCGCCCAGCAAGGCTGCCATCGTGGTCATCATAATCGGCCGGAAGCGAATCAGACTGGCATTGTAAATTGCTTCCCGCGGTGACTTTCCCTCTTGCCGCTCACCTTCCAGCGCAAAGTCGATCATCATAATACCGTTCTTCTGGACGATGCCGATCAGCAGGATGACGCCGATTAAGGCGATCACATTGAATTCCGTGTGGAACAACAGCATGGCCAGCAGGGCCCCGACGCCGGCTGACGGCAAGGTGGAAAGGATGGTCAGAGGATGGATGTAGCTTTCGTAGAGGACACCGAGGACGATGTAAACCGTAATCAGCGCGGCCAAAATCAGCAACGGTTCGTTAGCAAGCGAAGCCTGGAACGCGGCCGCCGTGCCCTGAAAGCTGGCCTGGATGGAGGCGGGCAGCCCCATTTCCTTTTTCACCCGATTAATGCCATCGACCGCCTCGCTCAGCGAGGCGCCGCGGGCCAAATTGAAGGATATCGTCGCGGCAGGAAACTGGCCCTGGCGGTTTACCTCCAGCGAAGTCGTGGAAGGCTCGATGCGAGCGAAATCGCTGAAAGGTACTTCGGTTCCGTTGGTTGAGTTAACGTAAAGGTTCTTTAAGGCATCGGGATTTTGCTGGAAATTCGGGGCTACTCCAAGAACCACATGATACTGGTTGAGTTGGGTGAAGATGGTTGAGATCTGCCGTTGGCCGAAGGCGTCATAGAGTGTGTTATCAATGGCGGCCGGGGTAACTCCAAGGCGGCTGGCTGTGTCGCGGTCGATGAGCAGGTTGGTTTGAAGCCCATGGGTCATCTGGTCCGTTGCCACATCTGTCAACGCCGGCAAGGTCTCGAGCTTAGCCGCCAGCCGTGGCACCCATTTGTCGAGTTGGTCGGCGTTGGCATCGGTCAAGCTGTACTGGAACTGAGTTCGGCTAAGACGGTCATCGATCGTTACGTCCTGGACCGGTTGCATGTAAAGCGTGATGCCATAAACCTGGTTCACCATTGGCTGCAGGTGCCGGATGACTTCAAGAGCGCTGGCCTTGCGCTGGCCGAGGGGCTTGAGCGTGATCTGAATGCGGCCGCTGTTCATCGTCATATTCGTCCCGTCAACGCCGATGAACGATGCAACATTTGCAACGTCGGGATCCCGCAGAATTACGTCCACCAACTGCTGCTGCCTGCGTGCCATCTGGTCAAAGGAAATCGTTTCGGGAGCTTCCGAAATGCCCTGAATTACCCCCGTGTCCTGCACCGGGAAAAATCCTTTAGGGACGATGATATAGAGATAGATCGTCAGGATGAGCGTCGCCGCGGTGATCAGCAGGACGGTCGGCTGGTGTCCCAGCACCCACCGCAGTGACTTTCCATACCAGCCAATCGTGCGGCGCAGCACGTTCTCCGACCAGCGATAGAATCGGCCCTGCTCGGATTCAGGCCGATAATGCAGCAGCCTTGCCGACATCATGGGAGTGAGCGTCAGAGAGATGATGGCCGAGAAGACAATTGTTACTGCCAGCGTGATGGCAAACTCACGAAACATGCGGCCGACGATGTCTCCCATGAAAAGCAGCGGGATCAGCACTGCAGTCAGGGATACGGTCAAAGAGAGGATCGTAAAGCCGATCTGTTTTGCGCCTTTCAGCGCCGCTTCTAAGGGCGGATCACCCTGCTCAACGAAGCGGGAGATGTTTTCGATCATGACGATGGCGTCATCCACCACAAATCCGGTGGAAATCACCAGCGCCATCAGCGATAGATTGTCCAGGCTGAATCCCAGCAGATACATCACTCCAAAGGTGCCTACCAATGAAAGCGGGACGGCCATGCTAGGGATGACCGTGCCCGAAGCGGTGCGAAGAAAAAGGAAAATCACCAGGATTACCAGACCGATCGTCAGGATCAGCTCGAACTCAACGTCCCGGACCGAAGCTCGGATGGTCTGCGTGCGGTCAGTGAGCACCTTTACGTGTACGGAAGATGGCAGGGCCGCTTCGAGGCTGGGAAGAACGCTCTTGATGCGGTCCACGACGCTAATGATATTCGCGCTTGGCTGGCGCTGAACATTCATAATCACCGCCGGCGTTTTGTCCATCCACGCCGCTCGCTGGTCGTCTTCGGCCCCGTTCACGATATGGGCAACATCGGTAAGGCGAACAGGTGAGCCATCTCGGTAGGCGACGATTACCGATCGGTAGTCTGGTGCGGAGAGGAGTTGATCATTGTCATTGATCGTGTAAGCAAGCCGCGGACCTTGAAGCGTTCCCTTTGCCAGGTCTACATTAGCTGCGGCAAGCGAAGTGCGGAGTTCTTCCAGGCTGAGGCCGTAGCTTGCCAGCACTGTCGGATTCGCTTCAATCCGCACGGCTGGCCGCTGGCCTCCGCTAATCGAAACCATCCCCACTCCAAGTACCTGCGAAATTTTCTGCGCCAGCGTTGTATCCGCCAAGTCCTCAACTTTTGGCAGCGGGAGCTGGGAGGAGGACAGACCCAGCGTGAGGATCGGAGAATCTGCCGGGTTCACCTTGCTGTAGGTGGGAGGACCGGGAAGATCTTGAGGCAGATAAGTGCTGGCGGCGTTCATCGCCGCCTGGACCTCCTGTTCTGCGACATTAATATCCTCATCCAGAACGAACTGCAGCGTAATTTGGGAAGCGCCGAACGAACTTGTGGAAGTCATTTCCTTCAGGCCGGGAAGCTCGCCAAACTGTCGCTCCAGGGGCGCTGTTACGAGCGCGGTCATCACGTCCGGGCTGGCGCCGGGATAGAACGTGAGCACCCGGATCGTAGGGTACTCGACATCAGGAAGGGCCGAGACCGATAGCTCGAAATAGGCCGCCAGCCCTGCCAGCAGAATGGCGGCCATCAGCAGAGAAGTTGCAACTGGCCTGAGGATGAAAAGTCGGGAGGGATTCACGAAGTCTGTTCTCCCTGAGCCGTTGATGTGGAGGTGGACTGGGGAATTACGTGGCTTCCCACATGCAGCTTGTCTTGCCCGTCTGTTACCACGGTCTCGCCAGGCTTAACTCCTGAACTGAGCACGACGAAGTTCCCCTGTGTCAGTTGCGTTTCCACCGGGCGTTCCTCCACCGTACGGTCCGGGCGGACCACGAAGACGAAATTGCCTCGACTGGTATGTTGTAGTGCGGCGGCTGGCACCACCAAGGCGTTTCGAAGAACCTGGGACCGGATACGGATGTTGACAAACTCGTTGGGGAAGAGGGCGTCGTTGTTATTCGCGAACTTGGCTTTCAGCCGCAATGTTCCAGTGTTCTGGTTAATCAGATTGTCTGTTGCCAGCAACATTCCTGTAGCAATGCGGTGGACATCCGCCCGGTCGTACGCTTCGACTTCGAAAGACTCGCCTGCCTGCAAACCCCGGAGAATCGGACCCAATTGTTCTTCCGGCAGGGTAAAGATTACGGCGATAGGCTGCAGTTGCGTGATTACAACGATCGCGGTCGTGGGTTGCACAATATTGCCCACGTCCACCATCCTCAATCCAATCTTGCCCGAAATCGGCGCGCTGAGCCGGCAGTATTGCAGGTTGAGTTGCGCGCTGGCGATCTGGGCTTTGTCGGTGGCAATCGAGCCCTGAAGTTGGTCCACCAGGGCTTGCTGGGTATCCACCTGCTGGCGTGGAACGATGCCTGAGGCGAACAGTGACCTGTCCCGCCGTAAATCCAGTTGAGCCTCGTTAAGCTGCGCTTGGTCACGCGCCAATTGCCCCTGCGCTTGCTGCAATTGCACCTGATAGGGGCGCGGGTCAATCTGGGCCAGCAACTGTCCGGCTTGGACAAACTGGCCTTCGCGGAAAAATATCTTCATAATCTCGCCGCTAACGCGAGGCTGGATTGTGTCCATATTGTAAGCGGTGACGCTGCCAAGCCCGGTAAGGTAGACAGGAAAATCTTGTTGGGTAACCTTGGCCACTGCAACCGGCACCGGCCGTAGCGCGGCAGCGCGGGCCTGTGCTACTCGCATCGCCTGCTCTTCTTTGGCCCTCTGGTTCGCCGCGCGCCAGCCAAGCACGGCCACCACTCCAAACACTGCCATCAGGACCCAAGGCACCCACCGATGGTGTCGACCCGGTGGTATGTCCTCCTTTTGTTCTTGGCTACGTGTCAGTACATCCTGAGTGGCCATTGCTCACCTGCCTCCATCGGATCCTCATCAATAACCTGGGGAATATACTTAGACCCTGGTAGACTTACGACGCGCCCGGAAGGCCGTGGGTTTCACCTAGGGTTCTGTTTATATCAGATCGGTCTTGCCAACAGGCATGGTAACCTGAGCGAGCAGTGGTTAGGACCGAGCAGTCCGCAGGCGCTCACCCCGGACCGTTGACGCCGCTGCTCGCTTGCCATCTTTAACCTCGGGGCCTTGGCGGGTCCAATTACATTCAAACTTTAAGGCGAAAGTCAATTCAGGCCTCGCTGTTTAGCGGTTAACTACCCTCATAGATTACCTGCCAATCGCGTTGTCCAAAGCTACAGTCAATTCGGACAGCCAACGTTGTCCCCGCGCCATGCACGGAAACAAACGCCCCAAAATTCCAGCGGATTGTTATTACAGAGATAGCACCGCTATCACGCGACCTTGCTCATCGATGAGGAAAGGAGAAATAGAAACAAGAGCAAGAGCTTGGCGACGGCTACCATGAGCTACAACAGAAATGCTCACCCAACAGGAGGACAATGCTCGTCCTGGCCTGCGGGTGAGCATCTGAGAGGAGAATAGAAAGGCGGACGCGCCCCGCCATCTAAACTCGGATGGAGTGTAATTAAAAGCGGGCGGGCATGTCAAGCAATTTTTCTGAAAATATTTGCAGTATAAGCCTTTTATTTTCTGTAGATTATAGCCTAACTACTTTCGCCGAAAACTGCATTTCGGTGCGCACCGGGACCCCAAAAATCAAGCATTTTGGGCTATAAGCCCAGCGTCTAGTATTGGTTACTGCTATTTCAGGTTCAGACGAATGATGGAATCTTCGTAACCTCGGGCCCAGTCGGACTGCGGGAACCATTTTGCGGCAAGCCGTCGTGACATGAAGATAAGGACACCCGCGACCCCGGCCATGGCGATCAGGATCAGAACAAGCAAAATATTGCCGACAATCAGATGGAACATTTGTACGGTAATTGGTTTCTCGGGAGGCGGCTCGTTCCAACTCAGTACTTGTGAGACGCTCAATCTGTTCATCAGCCTGTTCGCCACTTCCAGTGAGGGCGCATTCTGAACCATTAACAGATAAGTTCCCTTCAGCTTCCCGAAAAGGCTACCAGGACCGCTCCCTTGGTTAAGACCGAGAAGATGCGTTATGGCGCGATACCGCAGATTTGCGATTTGCGAAGTTGGGTAACTGATCAGGAAAAAATTTACTCGCTGCCCGTCTATCTGGTAAGTCGCCGCTTGGAGCTCGGCGCCTTGTGAAAATCCCACCACGTCGGTTCGAAAGAGAGGCAGCGCTCGACTGGCAGCTATGGGTCCCAGGAGATATTTCTCGGATCCGGGCACGAGGCCGTTCACCGGCAACGGCGGAGGCAGGAGAGCCATCGATTGCTCCGAGGGAGAAGCCCCTCCAATCGATAGAAGCAGAGCGTCAAAATCCTTATTGGACATATTGGCAGGCCGCAGAACGCGCACAAACGCTCTACCCCTCGCCATATAGCCTTGCTGCGGCGATACCACAGCCAACTTCATACCCTTCACCGGGGCCATTGTTTCACTCAGGTAAAATGTAAATAATCCGTAGGCGGAAGAGGGATCTTGCGCCTCTTCAACAATGGCTTGAGCCGTCTTTTCCCCTTCTCGATACGTTCGAATTTCAACAGATTTTACGCCATATTCACGATCCACTGCTGGCTCACCGCCCCATCGGCGCACGTCATTGAGATTGATGGTTTGAGAACTCTCCATCTGCCATCGAGGTTGGGAAAGCAAATCGATAAAGGTTGCGTGTTGCTGAGCTGCCAGGCTGGCGCTCGCAAATAAGATAGTCCCCATCATCGTGCAAAGGCAGGTGAGGAACTTCATCAATTTCAGGATAGCAGAAATTTGCGCCCCACGTGATGGGCGATCAAACACCATGTCGTTTTAACGGGTACGTTGTGCTACCCGGATGGTCCCCAGGTTATCCATATATTTCTCGATTCCCTGGAAAATTCCTTCCGCTATTTCCTGACGGTAAGATGCCTCCCGCAGCAAGTGCTCGGAAAGGGGATTGGAAAGGAACGAAACCTCCACCAGGATGGAAGGCATATTCGCGCCGATCAGAACAACGAAAGGAGCTTTTTTGACCCCTCGGTTATGGATGCCGTGCGAGACCCTCGACATATCCCTATAAAGGTCTTTCTGCACATCGCGTGCGAACTGCTGGGATTCTTCCACCTTGTCGCTGAGCGCAATCTTTTTGATGAGGGACTGCAATTGATGGACGGACGCCTGTGACGTCGCATTTTCTCGCGCCGCCAGTTCCAGAGCCTCCGGATCGGTCGTAAAGTTGAGGTAGTAAGTCTCAATGCCGCGCACATGGGAATCAGGACTTGAGTTGGCGTGAATGGAAATGAAAAGGTCGGCCTTCTTTTCATTCGCAATCGCCGTACGTTCCTCAAGAGGAACGAACTTGTCGGTCGAGCGGGTCATGATAACCTGGGCGCTTGTTCTGGTCTCTATCAGCTTCCTCAGGCGCAGCGCTATGTCCAGGACCACGTTTTTTTCTTCCAACCCTGTCGGCCCGATCGTTCCCGTATCATGGCCGCCGTGTCCGGGGTCGATGACGATACGGGCGACCTTAAGCCCCAAGACTCTTGTAAGCGTCTGAGTATCATATTCCTGGGGTTTGGCCGGTTTCCTCGAGATCGGAAGTTCTTCCAATCGCGCGGGTGAAGGAGGCGGCATGGAAGCGAGGTTGGTTTTCGCTTTTTCCTCTGGCCTGGTCTGCCTCACCGTTTCCGCATCCGGCTTGGCCTCGGACAAGTAAACAGGCTTGGCAGCCGGAAGTGGACTCCTTAAGTGTGCCGAGGTCTGAATCTGTGGGCGTGACGGAGTCTTTGCCTCTTGGGAGGGCGGTCTTTGTTTCGGAGCCTTCTGAACTACACGCGCCGGCGACCCGTGAATGTCGATGATCAACCGGAAGGGATTGGGCAGCGGGAAGACGGAATAGTTTTCCAGGTTTTTCACCTGAAGCACCACTCGCGTGACGGTTGGCTTGAATTGGCCGACCCGGATTCCCTGCAGGAAATGCCCCTCGGTGGAAAAATCCTTCCGAAGAAGAGTTTGATTCACCCGGGTATTTGGCAGGTCAAAGACGATCCGGTCGGGGTGGCTCAGGCGAAAGACATCGAACCTGACCGGTGCTTGAGCCCCGATTACCACTCGCGTGTAGTTTGGCCCCACCCAATCGTGAATGTCAGTCACCTCGACCAAACCCTTGGGAGCTTGCTGGAGGGACGCCTTTTCTGAGCCGTTGGAAGCTTTCTCTTGCCGCTCGGCGTACGTGCTCGGCCGGTTCTCAGAAGCCTCTTCTTCTTGCTCGGCGAGCACATGAGCGATTTCCCTCAATTTTTTCTTGGCGACGCTGGCCTCGGGGGAGTTGGGATCATTTTTAAGAAGCGTCCGGAAGACTTCAGCGGACTGCTTCGGATCGTGAAGATTGGCAAGGTATACCTTCCCGAGGCTGAGAGTTGCTCCGCGAGCCATGCTTGACCCCGGGTACTGGGAGATTACATATCGGTAAGCCTTGATGGCGGCGTGAAAGTAGGCCACGTTTGAGAACACGCGTCCCATTTCGGCATATAAATCGCCAATAGCCTCCGCTGCGACGGGCGCTTTGGGGTACGCAAAATCGTTCCAGTAGACGCTGTGAAACTCACCGATTACATCCTCGTATTCGGCTTTTGTGCGTGACCGCAAGGGCTTGGCTTCAAGCTGCTTTTGCAGGACGACAGCTCGTTCGTAGGCTGCGCGAGATCTTTCCGGCCGCCGCGTCGAGCCGGCAAAGGAGACCTTGGCTGCCATTACCAAGCACCCCGCGACCAATACGCCGAACCGATATGAAGTTTTTGTCGAGATTAACATCGGCTATTAGCCTTCCTTTGTTTCTCCCGAACGATCTGAATTGCCAAATAAATATTCCGTGTTGAAGGAAGGGCCCATCGTCATTGAACGTTTGTAAAGTGGACCACCCCGGAAGAATCCACGTAGCGATAAATAGGCGCCACGCCGCTTGTCGGTGAATCAGCCTGTCTCACAGAGCCGGAAGTCGGAGGGTGATACAGGTGAGTTACCTCTCTTACATAGTGCTCGGTTTCCGGGATTGCCGGAATACCCCCGGACCTGATCACGGTATTTTCGCCGGCGTTGTATGCGGCGAGTGAAAGCGGCAGGTTGCCGCCGAAAAGTTTGAGGAGATAGCTCAGGTAGCTGACGCCGCCTTCTATGTTCTGCTTCGGATTAAAGGGATTTGCCACGCCAAACCGTTGGGCGGTGGAAGGAATCAGTTGCATGAGCCCCATGGCGCCTTTCGCAGAGACCGCCCTGGGGTCATAACCAGATTCGGCCTGAATGACGGCGCGGACAAGCTTTGGATCGATCTGGTAGCGGTTGGCAACGCGGCGCACGATCGAATCGATTTCCGTATGCGAAGGTGGCCGAGCGTCGGTAAATTCCCAAGCGTGGGATGGTTCAGAGGGCGGGTCGGCGTTCACATAGACGATGCGCCCGTCTTGTTGGGTGATTGCAACGAAATTGCTGGCTTGGGATGGAAAGGGACATAAAAGCTGCCCGACAAAGAGGAAAACACAGGCCGCAATGAGAGTCGAGAATCTGGACTGTTTTCGGTTGCGCATTGAGCTCCTGCCTCCGTGCTCAGACGGAGTAACAGAACTCATCCCCTCCTGCCGTCCGGTCTCAAAATGACCGTGGGCATACATTGCCTTTCGGCTTTGCAGAACGGCCTGGCGCCAACCTCCGCGGCCTCGCGTTCAGGCCAGCGGCACCGTCCAAAACGGTTGCATTATAGCCTGCTTTTAAGGCTCTAAACAAGCGAAAAATAGGCTAACAGGCCGGCCATCCCCGAGGGCCGAGCCCGTCCGTGGCGGGGCAGGTCAAATGCTACAGCATCTTCTCGATGATTTCCGGCACGGCCCGGAGTGATTCGTCGAGTTTGCCGGGATTTTTCCCGCCGGCTTCGGCCAGGTCTTTTCGTCCGCCGCCTGAGCCTTCCATGAGGGCTGCGGCCTGCTTCACGATCTTGCCGGCGTCGAGCCTGGCAGTCAGATCTTTCGTGACGCCGACGATCAGCGCGGCCTTGCTGTCGGAAATCGCTCCCAACGCTATCACGCCGGAACCAAGCCGCGCCCGCAAGTTATCCACCATCTGGCGCATGGCGGGCCGTGAGACGCCTTCCACGCGCGCTGAGACGACACGGACGCCTTTGACCTCTCGGGCTTGCTCCAGCAAGTCTCCGGCTTGGGCTGCGGCGTGCTTCATCTGCTGTGCCTCCAGCTCCTTGCGCAGCTTCTTCTCAGTCTCAGCAAGTTTCTGCGCCGCTTCCAATACCTCATCGGGCTTCGAACGCAGCGTCTGGCTGACAAGCGCGAGTGTTTCGCTGGTCTTCCGCAGGTATTCGAGCACGCCTTGGCCAGTGAGCGCTTCAATGCGTCGCGTGCCGGCGGCCACGCTCGCTTCCGAAACGGTTTTGAACAATCCGATATCGCCCGTGCGCCGGACGTGCGTGCCGCCGCAGAGTTCCTTGGAAAAGCTGCCGTCGCTGATTGAAACCACGCGCACCTTGTCAGCGTACTTTTCGCCGAACAGCGCCATGGCGCCCGAATTGAGCGCCTGGTCCAGCTCCATCTGCTCGGTTTGGACTTCTTCATTTTTGAGCACGTGTTCATTGACCAAATCTTCGATGTCGAGCAAATCCTGCTCGCCCAGGTCGGCATAATGCGAAAAGTCGAAGCGCAAGCGGTCCGGCGCCACAAGCGACCCCGCTTGTTTCACGTGCGTGCCGAGCGTTGCCCGCAGCGCCGCATGGAGCAAGTGCGTTGCCGTATGATTGCGGCGGATCGCGTCGCGCCGTTCGGCATCCACCACGGCCGTAACCACGTCGCCCACGCGCAGAATATCGCGGACGATGGCTTTGTGGGCAATAATGCCGGTTACCGGCCGATAGGTATCAGTGACGTGCGCCACCTCATGCTCGTTCTCGGTTGCGAACAACCGCCCGGTATCGCCCACCTGGCCTCCCGCTTCGGCGTAAAACGGCGTGTGGTCAAGCAGGATTTCCACTTCGCTCCCGGGCTTCGCCTCGTTGACAAGTTTTCCGTCTTCGACGAGAGCTAGAACCTGGCACTCTTTCGAAACGGTCTGCCGATAGCCTTCAAAAATGGTTTTCTGCTTTTCGCTAAGCTGCTGGTAGACAGGCGGCGCAGTCTTCTTCTCCGCGCCTTTCCACGACGCCCGCGCCCGCTCGCGCTGGCGCTGCATCTCAGCGTTGTAGCCCTCCCAGTCGACCGTCAGGCCGTAGTTCTTAACCACGTCCGCGACAAAATCCGGGCGCAGCCCAAAGGTGTCGTGAAGCTTGAATAAATCTTCGCCCACCACCGAGCCGTATGTAATTCCTGGTTTTCTTTGAAGACTAGACTTAAATTCACTAAAGGTCATCATTGACTCATTTATGAGCCACACTCGCACCGACTCCAGACGTTCCAAGCCAATTTTCGTTGTCTGCGCGTATCTTTGCTCTTCACTCTTTATCGCTTTTGCCACGTGGTGTGCGGTTTCGGCGAGTTCGGGATAGGCGACCTTCATCATCTCGACGACGTGGCCGGACATCTTGTAGAGGAACGGTTCATTCATATTGAGCGTCTGGCCGTGGTAAAGCGCGCGGCGCATGATAAGCCTCAGCACGTAGCCGCGCCCTTCGTTCGAGGGCAGCACACCGTCAGAAATCAAAAACGTGGAAGCGCGGGCGTGGTCGGCGATAATACGGAGTGAAACGTCGGTATCATGATTCGCCCCATACTCGACATTGGCGAGCGCCGCAGCCTCTTCGATCAACGGCTTGAAGAGGTCGGTATCGAAATTCGAGATTTTGCCTTGTAGCACCGCGGCCAGCCGTTCGAGTCCCGCACCGGTATCAATGGAAGGGCGGGGAAGCGGCGTCATTTGGCCGGAGTCGTCGCGGTTGAACTGCATAAAGACCAGGTTCCAGATTTCCACATAACGACCGCAGTCTTCCGGGCAGGGAAACCTGCAATCCCTATGGCCGAGGTCGCTAGCTTCAGGCCCCATGTCGTAGTGAATCTCCGAGCAGGGGCCGCAAGGACCCGTCTCGCCCATCTGCCAGAAATTATCCTTTTCGCCAAAGCGGAAGATGCGCTCGCGGGGCACGATTTTCGCCCACAGCTCTTCGGCTTCGTCGTCTTCTCGGAAAACAGTGACGTAAAGCTTTTCCTTCGGGAGGGCGAAACCCTTGGTTACCAGCTCCCAAGCCCAGGGAATCGCCTCTGGCTTGAAATAATCGCCGAAGCTGAAATTTCCGAGCATTTCGAAGAAGGTGTGATGGCGCTTGGTACGGCCCACCTGTTCAAGGTCGTTGTGCTTGCCGCCTGCCCGGACGCACTTCTGCGAGGAGCAGGCGCGTGTGTAGTCGCGTTTTTCGCGTCCCAGAAAGACTTCTTTGAACTGGTTCATGCCGGCGTTTGTGAACAATAGTGTCGGGTCATTCACCGGGACGAGCGATGCCGACCGCACAGCGCGGTGGTTGCGCGCCTCAAAAAACTTCATAAAACGGTTTCTGATTTCGTTTGAGGTCATAGATAAATTACAAGTTCAGAATTACGAATTACACAGTATTACAGAGTCGCGTGTTTCCTTCCGTGCGATCCCTGGATTGTGGATAAAATCGCTGCGGCTTTCGCCCGCAAGCGCTTCTTCGATGTCAGCACCGATCTTCTTCCATCCTCGCCAGGTCGACGTCCTCACTAACCGTTCTCAGTTCGGGACGCGCGTGTACAACTCTCATAATATCATCAGCGCGGAAGCCTCGGCGAATGAGGCCTTGGCAAAGGGAGGCGAGTTTTGAGCGGGTTAGAGGCTTGCGGAGGGTGCGGATTTTCTTGTCGACGACGCGTTCCAGCAGTTGGCGTTCGTTGACGGACTCGAAGGTTTTTTCCACGGCGGCGTCAACGATGCGGGAATCGAGGAGTTTGTTTTTGAGTTCGCGGCGAACCCGATAACGCCCGTAAGAGCGGTTTTGAGCGAGCGACAAAGCGTAATTTTCCGCAATTTTCTGGTCATCGAGGTAGCCGAGCTGGCGCAGCCGGGCGATGACCTCGGCGATATCAGCCGCGGGGAACTTTTTTTTCAGGGAGCGACGAAGCTCGGCGATGGAGTAAGGCCGCCGGGCCAGCATCCCGAGCGCCGTTTGGAAGGGATTTGAGGGAGCGCTTCTAGATTGCAAAACGGTCCACCTGACTGACTCTTGTCATCTCATCCCGCGCGGCGTCCGCGGTGGTGCGAATGCCCCCGATGCGATCAGTGCGACGCGGTGACCGGCTGGTGGCTATAGGTGAGCCAGCGGTACTTGTCTTCGGCTTGCCCTTGGACGATGCTCAGAAAACGTTCCTGAAGTTTCCGTGTGATTGGCCCCGGCTCTCCTTTGCCCACCACAATGCGATCGACGGAACGAATCGGGGTGATTTCCGCTGCTGTGCCGGTGAAGAAAACTTCCTCGGTAATGTAGAGAATCTCCCGCGGCAGTTCCTGCTCGATGACGTGAATACCCGCTTCCTCGGCCAGCGTGACGACGGAAGAACGTGTGATGCCCGGCAGGACGGAGGAGGCCAGAGGAGGCGTATAGATCTTTCCTTCGCGGACCACGAAGATATTCTCGCCACTGCCCTCGCTGATGTTGCCGTTGTGATCGAGTGCGATCCCCTCGACGTAGCCGTTGGTGATGGCTTCCATTTTGATCAGTTGGGCGTTCATGTAGTTGGAAGCCGCTTTCGCCATTGCCGGCAGCGTGTTCGGAGCCATCCGGTTCCAGGAGGAGACACAGACGTCAACGCCCTGTTTCAAGGCCTCATCACCCAGGTACTTCCCCCACTTCCATGCCAGAAGATAAATCTCCACTGGGTTTTTGAGCGGGTTGACACCGACGCCGCCGTAACCCCGGAAAATGAGCGGGCGGATGTAGCAGGAGCGGATGTCGTTGGCGCGGACCAGGTCAATCATGGCTTGGCGAAGTTGCTCGCGCGTAAAGTCCGTTTCCATCCGGTAGATCTTGCAGGAGTCGACCAGCCGGTTGACGTGTTCGTTCAGCCGGAAGATCGCAGCGCCATGAGGGGTTTCATAGCAGCGAATTCCCTCGAACAAGCAGGAAGCATAGCTGACCACATGAGACGCTACATGGATATTTGCTTCATTCCAGGGAATAAACTTGCCGTTGTGCCAAACCTTTTCAAAGTAGTCCAAGGCCATAAATTTTATCCCCACATTTCTGAATCTGAGCAGTCGGGAGTCACTTACCAGAACATGCCAGAAGCTACATTACGACCAAATTGTCGGGTTCATTATATCATGGGAGATTCGAGGATTGCCGAAGCAAGCCCTTGCATCCCGGCTGGCGGAAGAACCTCTGAAGCGTAAGGCGCATCAAATTATACAGGTAAAGCGGGATAACCCTGACGGCTTTCACAAGTTCTGGTTATGCCCTTTCCGGAGGTAAAGGTAGACGAACTGCTGGAGAATGCAGGAGCGGTCCGGCGTTGGCTGTGAAGCGAAGGTATGAGGTTTTGATTAAATTTAGGATGTTGACAGGTGATGGGCGTGTGCTATACTGCTGATTTAGGGGCCCGGGGGGTGCAGAGGCCCCAGGGCTTGTTTATTCCTTCAGGTGTAAAGGATCACCTCACCGTTCTCTTTCAATCTCAACATCCGTCCTTGAGGAATTGTGGATTCTGCGACTTGTAAAAAAGAGTTAGTCATCGAAATACCACCTGACATTGTGCGGCAAGAAGCTGATGCGGTAACGGCGCAATATCGTCGTGCCGCCCGGATTCCTGGCTTCCGACCCGGCCGTGCGCCTGCCTCGCTGGTTCGTCGGCGCTTCGAAGAAGACATTCGCAATGAAGTTGTGCAATCCCTTTTGCCAAAGTATTTTGAGACCGCCGTTAAGGATCAAGGGATGTCTGTTGTGGGGCGTCCCCGTTTTGGTGACTTGAAGTTTACCGAGGACCAACCGCTGACCTGCACAGTGACCTTTGAAGTCCTTCCTGATTTCGATCTAAAAGATTACAAAGGGGTTGAGGTCAGCCAGGAGCCGGCAGAAGTGGCCGAGGCCGAGCTTGCCCAGGCGCTCCAACAATTGCAGGAGCGTGCGGCCACTTTTGAGGTGGTGGAAGATCGGACCGCAGATGATGGGGATTACGCAATAGTGAACTATCACGGACGCGATGCCGGAGATCCTAAGGCGGACCCTGTCGAGGCTCATGACGCGATGGTGCATCTGGCTGGTGAGGGGACCGTGGCGGCGTTTACAGAGAACTTGCGCGGTTCGAAACCCGGGGATGTGCGCGAATTCCAGGTGACCTATGTTGACGATTACTCCAACAAGTCGTTGGCTGGGAAGACGCTGAGTTATCGAGTGGAAATCCAGGGCGTTAAGAGAAAGGTTGTGCCCGCGCTGGATGACGAGTTCGCGAAGTCCGTCAGCGAGTATAGAACGCTTGAAGAGCTGAAGGCAAAAGTCTCTGAGAACCTTACGGAGCGAAAGAAGCATCAGGTGGAGGCCCAAGCCAAGCAGCAACTTCTGGAGCAGCTTATCAGCGCCCATGAATTCCCTGTCCCCGAATCGATGGTTGAAGCGCAGATTGACGCTAACCTGGAGAGGTTGCTGACTCGCCTTATGGCCCAAGGCATCGATGTTCGCAGCGTGGATTTTGACTGGCGGAAACTCCGTGAGGATTCAAGGCCTGGCGCAGAGAAGGACGTCCGAGGTTCATTGATTCTTGAGAAAGTGGCGGAGGCGGAGGGTATCGAGGTGCCTGAAAGCGAACTGGACGAAGTAATCCGTGATTTGGCGCAGGAACATCGAGAATCGCCGGCGACCCTTAAAACGCGCTTGACACACGAGGGGAATCTTTCTAGAATCAATCAGAAGCTCCGCAATCAAAAAGCCCTTGATCTCATCTACCAAAACGCTAAGATTAATTCGACAGGGGAGTCTTCAGGCCATCAAGAGAAAAGCTAAGGCCGGGGAATGCCGATGAGCATAGAGAGACCGACAATGACACTGGTTCCCATGGTTGTTGAACAGACGAACCGGGGTGAAAGAGCCTACGACATCTATTCCCGGCTCCTCCGCGATAACATCATCTTTATCGGGACCCCTATCGACGATAACGTTGCTAATCTGGTGACAGCGCAGCTACTTTTTCTCGAAGCTGAGGACCCCGAAAAGGACGTTTCGCTGTATATTAACTCTCCGGGAGGAGTGGTCACCGCCGGTATGGCGATTTATGACACCATGCAGTTTATTCGGCCGGATGTGGCGACCATTTGCATCGGGCAGGCTGCCAGCGTAGCGGCCCTGCTGCTTTCAGCCGGAACCCCCGGCAAGCGCTTTGCGCTGCCGAACTCCCGCGTTTTGATCCACCAGCCGACGATGGGAGGGCTTTCCGGTCAGGCAACGGATATCGATATCCATGCCCGAGAGATTCTGCGTATTCGCGCCAGCTTGAATGAGATCATGTCCAAGCACACCGGACAGCCTCTTGAGAAGGTGGAGCGTGATGTGGAGCGTGACTTTTGGATGAGCGCTCAGCAAGCCCGGGAATATGGCATTGTGGATGAGATTATCCAAAAGCATAAGTAGTGATGAAGGGGGCCTAGCTTGAAACGTCTTGTTTCTGACGAAATACTTCGTTGTTCATTTTGCCAAAAGACGCAGGATGCGGTCGGGAAGCTGATTTCATCGCCCGGTGATCATCCCCGAGCGTATATCTGCGACGAATGTGTGGCAATTTGCAATACTATCCTGGAGGAAGATCAAGCGGAGCGGGTTCCCACAGCTCAAGCCAAGCTGCCGCGCCCGGCGGAAGTCAAGCGCTTTCTCGATGAGTATGTGATTGGACAGGATAAGACGAAAAAGAAGCTGGCGGTCGCGGTCTACAATCATTACAAGCGCATCATGTTAACCAAGGTTCGCAATGATGTAGAGCTTACGAAGTCCAACATTCTGCTTATCGGACCTACGGGAACGGGGAAGACGCTTCTTGCCCAAACCTTGGCGCGCTTGTTGGAAGTTCCTTTTGCGATTGTTGATGCCACGACTCTTACGGAAGCAGGTTACGTTGGCGAAGATGTTGAAAATGTTATCCTGAAGCTGCTCCAGAACGCTCAAGGAGATGTCCCGCGGACTCAGCAAGGAATCATTTATATTGATGAAATCGATAAGGTTTCGAGGAAGGATGAAAACCCTTCCATCACCCGCGACGTTTCAGGTGAAGGAGTTCAGCAGGCCCTGCTGAAAATCCTGGAAGGGACGGTAGCTAATGTTCCACCGCAAGGCGGTCGTAAACACCCGCACCAGGAATTCACTCCCGTAGATACCACGGATATTCTGTTTATTTGCGGGGGCGCTTTTGTTGGGTTGGAGAAGATTATCGAACGCCGGATTGGGAAGAAATCTTTGGGATTCCACGCCAGCGTGGAAGCTCCGGAAGTTTCCCCGAATCGGCGGAATATTGAACTCCTGGACCAAGTCCAGCCAGTAGACCTGATCCGCTATGGTCTAATCCCGGAATTTGTTGGGAGACTTCCGGTGGTCAGCGTGCTAGGCGACTTGGACGAGCAAACGTTGGTCGAAATCCTGGTTCGGCCCAAGAATGCCCTCATCCGCCAGTATCAACGCCTGTTTGAATATGAAAACGTCAAGCTGCAGTTTACCGACGACGCTTTGAGGAGGATTGCGATGCAAGCGCTGGAGCGGAAGGTAGGGGCTCGTGGTCTCCGCATGATTCTGGAAGACCTGATGTTGGACTTGATGTATCATCTACCCAGCCAGCGGACGCTCCGTGAATTCATGGTAACGGAAGAAATGGTTCTCAAACACGAAATTATTTTTGATCCGACACTCTTTGAGAAGGCGAGTTAATGGATTCCGCTATGTTTTCAGGCCGCGAAAAAGGCGAAACGCGTCTCCTGCCCATGATGCCCATTCGGGACGTGGTCATCTTCCCGTACATGATGACTCCGTTTGTTGTGGGGCGCGAGAGTTCCATTCGGGCGCTTGAGGAAGCGTTGACGGGCGACAAGAAGATCTTTCTTGCTACTCAGCATGATGCCTCCGTGGATGACCCCAAGCCGAATGATATCTATCAGGTGGGAACTATTTCCAATATCATTCAGAGCCTCAAGTTGCCGGACGGGAACATCAAGGTTCTGGTGGAAGGCAGCGATCGCGGAAAGATCGTGAAGATTTCGAGCGAAGAGGGTTTTTTCCGTGCCACGGTGAAGACCGCTGTTTTCCGCAGCGTCAGCACGCCTAGCCTTGAACAGCTTGTGCAGCGGGTAGTTTCGCTGTTTGAGCAATACGTGAAGCTCTCGCAAAGCCTGAACTATGAGACGATGATTGCCGCGGCCAAGGTGGATGAGATCGGTAAGTTCACGGACACGGTGGCGGCCAACTTGAACGTCAGCATCGAAGAGAAGCAGGAGTTGCTGGAGCTTTTTGATCCCGTCGACCGCCTGACGCGGCTGGCCGATATTCTGGATATTGAGATCGAAAAGCTCAATGTGGACCGGTCGATCCAAGGTCGTGTCAAGCGGCAGATGGAGCGCGCCCAGCGGGAATATTACTTGAACGAAAAGATTAAGGCGATCCAGAAAGAGCTGGGGCGGAACGAGAAGAGTGAAATCGAAGAGCTGAAAAAAAAGATCGAAGCCGCGGGCATGAGTAAAGACGCTCATGAAAAGGCTATGACAGAACTCAAGCGGTTGGAACTGATGCCGCCGATGTCCGCTGAGTCCACCGTCTCACGCAACTACCTCGACTGGCTGCTGGCGATGCCCTGGAAGAAGAAATCGAAAGAAATCCGGGACATCCGGCGCGCTGAAAAGATTCTGGAAGAAGACCATTACGGGCTTGAAAAGATCAAGGAGCGCATCCTTGAATTTCTTGCGGTGCGCCAGCTTGTGAAGACTCCGCGAGGTTCTATCCTTTGTTTTGTCGGGCCGCCGGGGGTTGGCAAAACGTCCCTCGGACGCTCTATCGCGCGGGCCACGGGCCGGAAGTTCGTGCGGCTGTCACTCGGCGGAGTCCGGGACGAAGCGGAAATCCGCGGCCACCGCAGAACCTATATCGGCGCTCTGCCTGGACAAATTATCCAGATGATGAAGAAAGCCGGAACCGTCAACCCGGTGTTTCTGCTCGATGAAGTTGACAAAATGAGCATGGATTTTAGGGGCGACCCGTCGGCGGCGCTGCTGGAAGTGCTTGATCCAGAGCAGAATCATATGTTTGCGGATCATTACCTGGATGTCGAATACGATCTCTCCAGGGTTTTCTTTATTACCACCGCGAATGTTGTCCATACCATTCCACAGCCCTTGCAGGATCGTATGGAGATCTTGCGGCTGTCCGGCTATACGGAAGCGGAGAAGCTGGAAATCGCCAAGCGTTTTCTCGTCCGCAAGCAGCGCGAGGCAACGGGTTTGAAAGAGCAGAATTTGACTTTCGCGGACGAGGCTATTCTTGGGATTATCCGCAACTATACGCGTGAAGCCGGGGTGCGGAATCTGGAGCGGGAGATCGCTAACATCTGCCGCAAAGTGGCGCGCAAGGTCGTGCAGGAGAACCGGAGTCTTCAGATTGTTGTCAAGCCCGAAAGCCTCCAGGAATATTTGGGTGTGATCAAGTTCCGGGACACGAAGGCCGAAGAAAAGAATGAAGTGGGTTTGGCTACCGGCTTGGCGTGGACGGAAGTGGGTGGCCAGATTCTCAACATCGAAGCTTCCGTTATGCAGGGCAAAGGCAAGCTGACTCTGACGGGGAAACTCGGCGACGTGATGCAAGAATCGGCTCAGGCGGCCTTGAGTTACGTACGTTCAAGAGCTTCGCGGCTGGGCTTGCCGTCGGACTTTTATCGTCGGCTGGATATTCATATTCACATCCCGGAAGGTGCGATTCCAAAAGACGGACCCTCTGCTGGGATTACGCTGGCTACGGCGGTGGTGAGCGCGCTGACCAAAATCCCGGTGAACCGGGACATTGCCATGACCGGTGAGATCACCCTGCGGGGTAAAGTGCTGCCGATCGGGGGTGTGAAAGAGAAGATCCTAGCAGCGCACCGTGCTGGCAACCGGACCGTTCTTTTGCCGCGCGACAACGAGAAAGATCTTTCGGAGATTCCGGCAAACATTCAGGAAGATGTTGCCATTTGTTTTGTGGAGACCATGGACGAGGTTCTCGACCTGGCGCTGGAGAAGAAAATCGAGGGGATCCAGGCGCTCACGTCTGAGTCCCAGGAGACGCAGAGGCTCGAACCCTCGCTCGATTCCGACCGTGAATCTCTGACGAACTAGAGTTTTTAAGGGTGGGCCAGGGAAGGCTGAAGAGCTTGTTCCTGGCGCCAAGAGGTATGTGTCCGCCGAATAGGGGATTGAGTTTTTCACACTGCATAGTAATTAGCACCGATTAATCCAAGCCAATTCGGATTGATAAACCCGGAAATCACGATCGATCACGGACTACACCATTCAAGACACTGTTGACTTGCCCCTTTGAGCTGCAGCACGCATGCGTTGGAGCCATACAAGGGCAAGGCAGCAGCAGAATTCATCCATTAGGGAAAGGGAATCCTTTATCGGGTTCCAAACTCAAATTGAAGCTGAGAGAGTAACATGGCGTCCAAAAAACAGGAAGAAAAGCCAGTCGTCGTGCAGGAAGAAAAGATCGAGGAACTTAAAGAGAGCGAAGTCCTCGATATTGCCAAGCTGAAAGAAATGAACATTGCCACTCTGACCCAGGTTGCCAAGGACTTGGGAGTTGTCGGAGCCACTGGCATGCGGAAGCAGGAGCTGATCTTTAAGATCCTGCAAGCGCAAACTGAAAAGGCCGGGCTCATCTTTTCCGAAGGTGTGCTCGAATGCCTTCCCGATGGCTTCGGCTTCCTGCGCGCTCCCGACTACAACTATTTACCGGGGCCTGATGATATCTATGTCTCACCGTCGCAGATCCGCAAGTTTGATCTGCGCACCGGCGATACGATCTCTGGCCAGATCCGGCCTCCTAAAGAAGGTGAGCGCTATTTCGCGCTGATCAAGGTGGAGGCCATCAACTTTGAACCCCCCGACGAAGCACGGAACAAGATCTTTTTCGATAACCTGACCCCGCTCTATCCCCAGGAGCGGCTCCGCCTGGAAACCGTGAAGGACAACATATCCGCTCGCGTTCTCGACCTGCTCACGCCCATCGGCAAGGGCCAGCGCGGGCTGATTGTTTCTCCTCCGCGCACCGGCAAAACGATGCTGCTGCAGACCATCGCCAACTCCGTTACCGCGAACCATCCGGAAGTCACGCTGATTGTGTTGCTGATTGACGAGCGGCCGGAAGAAGTGACGGACATGCAGAGGACGGTCGAAGGGGAAGTCATCAGCTCGACGTTTGATGAACCTGCCGCCCGGCACGTTCAGGTGGCCGAGATGGTGATTGAGAAAGCAAAGCGGCTGGTCGAGCACAAGCGGGACGTGGTGATTCTGCTGGATTCCATCACCCGTCTGGCACGCGCTTACAACACGGTTGTTCCGCCTTCGGGCAAGGTCCTTTCCGGCGGTGTCGATTCCAACGCCCTGCAGCGTCCCAAGCGGTTTTTCGGTTCGGCGCGAAACATCGAGGAAGGCGGCAGTTTGACCATCATCGCCACGGCGTTGATCGATACCGGAAGCCGCATGGACGACGTGATCTTTGAGGAGTTCAAAGGCACCGGCAACATGGAAGTGCACCTCGACCGCAAGCTGGTGGATAAGCGCGTCTTTCCGGCCATCGAGATCAACAAGTCAGGCACCCGCAAAGAGGAGTTGCTGGTACCAAAGGACGAACTGAACCGCATCTGGGTTCTGCGCAAGGTGCTGAATCCGCTCTCTCCTGTGGAGAGCATGGAGCTCATCATTGATAAGCTCTCCAAAACCAGGAGTAACTCGGAGTTTCTTGCCTCGATGAGCAATGGCGGAAGGTAAGGGGCAGGACTTTCCACTACGGCGTGGTCAGTAACTTCTTGCTGCGGGCCAATTCCAAAATCCGCTCGACAACCTGCTCGGCTGTTAAGTAGGTCGAGTCGACTACGTGTGCGTCCTCTGCGGCAACCAGCGGCGATATTTTCCTTTCCGCGTCGAGCTGATCGCGCTTCGAAATCTCAGAGACCGTGTCTGCCAACGTGGATGGCCGCCCTTGCTGGTGGTTCTGCTGCAACCTCCGGCGCGCCCTTTCTTCAGGATCGGCTTTGAGGAAAATCTTTAGCGATGCCTCGGGAAAGACCACGGTGCCGATGTCCCGGCCTTCCATCACTACTCCCCGGCCCGCAACCAGCGACCTCTGCAAACTGATCAGTTTTTTGCGAACTTCCGGCAGGCGGGAAACCCTCGCCGCTGCGTAAGTCACTTCCGAACTCCGAATTTCCGCCGTGACGTCTTTGCCATCCAGGAGCACCTTTGGCTCCTGGTTGCCGGCCAGGAATTGGATTTCTGCCAAGGCAATAACCCTGCCAATCTCATTCTGATTGTCGAGCGCCGTACCGGATTGGAGCACTTTTAGCGCAGCAGCCCGGTAGGTTGCGCCACTATCCATGTAGTCGAGGCCGAGACGCTCGGCAAGCATTCGAGCGACAGTGCTTTTGCCGGCACCTGCCGGCCCGTCAATGGCGATTATCAGGGGTTTTACCATAAGAGGCTGTTTGGTCCTGTAGTCTGCTTCTTCTTGTGTTCCTTGACGCTGATCCTGAACGAGATTTGAGCGTGAACGAAGGCTCAGATGCGCTTGAAAGCTTTCTGAATCTCTTTCATGTCGTACCGAAGGACTACCGGGCGCCCGTGCGGGCAGGTCATCGGGCAATCGGTCTTGCTCAACTCCACGAGCAGCCATCCCATTTTCTCTTGATCGAGAGGCCTGTTGACTTTGATCGCCGCGTGACAAGCAACGGAAGCGGCGATCTTGCGGCGCAACTCATCAAGCGAGAGGGCCCGGGCCTCACGCCCAAGGCTTTCCAGGATTTCACGCACCAGCTTTTCTACGTCGTCAGGATGGATGTCGGCCGGCGCGGCCTTCACAGCCACACTCCCTTGGCCAAATGGTTCCACCTCAAAGCCATTGGCGGTCAGTTCGTCGGCAATATTCTGAAAAGTGACGCGCTGTTCCGGCCGGAGATCCACCACAATCGGCAATAGCAGCCTCTGGCCCTCCAGCTTGCTTGCCTGGCGCCGGCTGAGATGCTGCTCGAACAGGATGCGTTCGTGGGCCACATGCTGGTCGATAATCCAGAGACCTTCGATGTTGGTCGCTACGATGAAGCTGGACTGGATCTGCCCGAGCGGCTGGAGGTCACTGGGGAATTCGCCGATCCGAGATTCCGGAATTGCATCTGCGGAGCAGGGAACTGACCAGGCTGCCGGCGGCGGAGGTGCGTAAGTGGATAACGCGGCTTCCGCCAGCGGAAGATATGCTGTTGAAGGCTGCGGTCGCGGCGCAGAGAGACGAAAGCCTGGGGCTTGCGCCGGAGCCGGCGTCCCCCGTTGCCGTGTTGGAAAAGGCTCTAAATCTTGCCCGTGCGGGGGTGCTGGTGCTGCTTCAGCGGGTTTGGTCGTCTCCGGCTGCTTAGGCATTGGGAAGGCGGCAACAGGCCGCGCAGCCTTTAGAGCCTGGAGCACTGAGTCACGGACTAAGTCATGCACAAAGGCTCCATTGCGAAAGCGTACCTCGGCTTTGGAAGGATGGACGTTAACATCTACTTCCGTGGGAGGAAGGTCAAGAAAGACCAGCGACACCGGGGAGATGCCCGCAGGCAGAATGTTCCGGTAAGCCTCGGTGAGCGCGTGCAGAACCAGTCGGTCGCGGACCAGGCGCCGGTTGACGAAGAAATAGATCTGATTCCTGTTAAGCTTGTGCACCTCGGGGCGCGAGGCAAAACCGAAGATCCTGAAAACCGCGGGTGAGACCTCGGGTTCAGCGTCAGCCTCAACGTCCGGGGCGTTGGGCAAGGGCATGAGGCGCTCGACAGGACCGAATTCAACCAGTTGGTCCAGCATTTGGCCTCCCATCACTTGATAAAGCCGCTCACGATGGCTTCCCACTGGCGATGCTTTCAGGATTTCATTCGTCATGGAGGTCAGGCGAAAGCCCTTGTCGGGATGGGCCAGTGCGTAATGAGTCACCATGGAGGCGATATGTCCGAGTTCGGTGGATTCAGAGCGTAGGAACTTGCGCCGTGCCGGAGTGTTAAAAAAGAGGCTCTGGACGTCAATTTTGGTGCCGCCTGGGCGGACCATTTCTTTTACGTCCCGCAACCTGCCACCGGAAATTTCCACCCGAGTTCCCACCTCTTCTGAACCTTGGCGGGTTTCGAGCGTCATGCGTGAGACCGCGGCTATTGAGGGCAGCGCTTCGCCGCGGAATCCCAGCGTCGAGATTTCGTCCAGGTCTTCGGCTGACTTGATTTTGCTTGTGGCGTGGCGTTCGAACGCCAGCAAAGTGTCATCGCGGGTCATCCCGCAGCCGTTATCCGCAACCCGGATGAGGCGTCTGCCGCCGCTTTCCACGTGGATCTCGATCTCATGCGCTCCCGCATCCAGGGAATTTTCGACGAGTTCCTTTGCCACCGACGCCGGGCGCTCGACTACTTCGCCCGCGGCAATCTTGTTGGCGACGGCTTCCGGAAGGATGCGAATGACGGACATAAAATTTAGTGATTGAGTGATTGAATCATTGGCTCATTGATATTCCGAAAAAGTAGATTGGCTCACGCGGTTTTTCTATTCACGCAATGACACAATGACTCAACGATTCAATTCTTTAATGCTTAACTATTTTCAAGCCCAGTTCTTCTAATTGCTCGCGGTCAACGCTGGCGGGAGCATCGCACATCAGGTCCACGGCGCTAGCGGTTTTGGGGAAGGCGATCACCTCGCGAATGCTCGATTCGCCGGCCAGCAAGGCGACGATGCGGTCAACCCCCAGCGCGATTCCGCCGTGCGGCGGCGCGCCGTATTCGAGCGCGTCCATGAAAAATCCAAAGCGCTCGCGAGCTTTTTCATCGCTCAGTCCCAGCACTTTGAATACCCGCTGCTGGATATCGCGGCGGTGCATACGGATGGACCCGCCGCCGATTTCCTGGCCGTTCAGCACCAAATCGTACGCGAGCGCCTTGACGCTTGCCGGGTCCGATTCGAGCTTGGGCAAGTCTTCCTCGCGTGGAGAAGTAAACGGATGGTGCATGGCTGCGAAACGCTTCTCTTTGGGGTCGTACTCGAACATCGGAAAATCCACCACCCAGGCAAAACTCCAAACGCCGGGCTTGATCAGTTCCAGCTTGCGACCAAGTTCCAGCCGCAGCCAGGTCGAAGCCTGATCGAGGCTCTGGAGCTTGTCCCGCGAGGTCGAATCCGCTCCTACCAGGATCACCAGGTCACCGACTTGAGCCGCCGCCGCCGCTGCCAACTGTTGAAGCGCTTCTTCCCCGACTGCATTTTTCAGCCGAGACTGAATTCCCGATTCCGTGACGGTGAAGTAAGCCGAATTGCTCGCCCCCGCCTCCAAAAGACCCTGCTGGTAACGGTCAAGCTGGCTGCGAGACAGTTTGGCGTTCGGGACGCGAAGCGCCTTGACGGCTTGAAACCCCTTCAGCTTATCTAAAGAGTTCGCGGGCAACTCGACCCGCCGCCATTCCAGTCCAAAACGCAAATCAGGCTTGTCGGAGCCATATTTCTCCATCGCCGTGGTGTAGCTGAGGCGCGGGAAAGGACGCTCGACCTTGACGTCCACAATCGCCAAGAGCTTTTCCATTAGTCGCTCAATGATCTCAAAAAGCTCCTCACGCTGCGGGAACGCCATCTCGACATCAATCTGCGTGAATTCAGGCTGGCGGTCGGCGCGCAGGTCTTCATCCCGGAAGCATCGCACGATTTGGAAATAGCGGTCGAACCCGGCAATCATCAGCAACTGCTTGAACAGTTGCGGCGATTGCGGAAGGGCGTAAAAATGCCCTTGGCGCACCCGGCTCGGCACCAGATAATCCCGGGCGCCTTCGGGCGTGGAGCGAGTCATGAATGGAGTTTCGACTTCAACAAAGTGATGGCCGGCCATGTGCTGGCGCACCACTTGATTCGCCCGGTCGCGAAGCCGGATGTTCTGCTGCATGCGGCTGCGGCGGAGATCGAGGTAACGGTAGCGAAGCCGCGTCTCTTCGACCGTGCGGGTTTCGTCTTCGATGGGGAAAGGCGGGGTCTTGGCCTCGTTCAGCAGCAGAAGCGTTTGTCCTTTAACTTCCACTTCGCCGGTCGTGAGCTGCGGGTTGACGGTCTCAGGCGACCGCAGAACCACTTCGCCCTCCACACCCACCACAAATTCATTCCGTACTTGCTCCGCTTTGGCATGGGCCTCAGGGCTCACTTCCGCGTTCAGCACCACCTGAACCACGCCCGTATGGTCCCGCAAATCAAGAAAGATCAGATTGCCCAGGTCGCGCCGCCGCGCCACCCATCCCGCCAGAAATACTTTCCGGCCGGCGTGTGCTTTCCGCAGTTCGCCGCAACGATGTGTTCTTCTGCGTTCACCAAGTAGATCGAGTTCCAAATTCAGCCCTTACCTTTCCGCTATTTCGCTTGTGAAGACGGGGCGCGGCCGGACTGGAAAGTCTCGCCCAGTTTCTCCTTTATGGCGGCGACTAATTGTACCGCATCGACAGCCCTTTGCTCGCCCGTTTCCATATCTTTCAGTTGATAATGTCCGCTGGCTACTTCTTCTTCACCGATGATGATGGTGTGCCGAGCCTGCAGTTTGTTGGCAATACCCAGCGACTTTTTCAGCTTCATTTGCTGGAAGCTAATTTCCGTGCTAATGCCTTCCCGACGCAGTTGGCAGGCCAGGCGCACGGCAGGCTCCCGTGCGGCCTCGCCCATCCAGGCCACATAGACCGCGAGCGGTGCCTTCATTTTCAGCGCCGCGCTTTCTTCCACCGTCAAAACCAGCCGGTCCTGGCCGATGGCAAACCCGAAACCGGGCGCCGGCGGCCCGCCCAGCATTTCGGACAGACCATCGTAACGTCCGCCGCCCAGCATTGCGTTTTGCGCGCCCAACAATCCGCTGGTGATTTCAAAAGTCGTTCGGGTGTAGTAGTCGAGCCCTCGCACCAGGCGCGGCACAATTTCATAAGCCACGCCGCGCTCATCGAGTTCGCCCGTAACGCATTCAAAGTGCTGCCGACATTCCGAGCACAGATGATCGAGGATGTACGGAAGCTTCTCGATGACGGGCTGGTCGGCTTCCACTTTGCAGTCGAGCACGCGGAGTGGATTGGTTTGGGCACGGCGCTGGCAGTCAGTGCAGAGTTTGGTCTTAACGGCGTCCAGAGCGTGCCGTAGTTTTTTTAAGTACTCGGGACGGCATTTGGGGCAGCCGACGGAGTTTAGCAAAAGCTTGAATTCCTTCAGCCCCAGGCGCTCCAGCAGCAAAACAAGCATCTCCAGGACTTCGGTGTCAATCGTTGGATGGTCGGAACCCAGAACCTCCGCGCCGATCTGATAGAACTGCCGATAGCGGCCCTTCTGGGGCCGCTCACGCCGGAACATTGGACCAAAATAATAGAGCTTGTGAACTCCGCCTTCGTTGTAGAGACCGTGTTCGATGTAGGCGCGCACGACGGAAGCTGTGGCCTCAGGCCGCAGCGTCAGCGACTCGCTATCGCGGTCCTCGAAGGTATACATTTCCTTGGTCACAATGTCGGTGTCGGAGCCCACGCTGCGGGCAAACAAGGCGGTCTGTTCCAGGATGGGGGTGCGGATTTCGCGGAAGTTGTACGCCTCGAACACACGGCGCGCTTCTTCTTCCACCCGCTGCCAAAGGGGTGTTTCGCCGGGCAGCAGGTCGCGCGTTCCCTTTACGGATTGGATAAGTTCGTTTTTCTTGGACACGTTAATTCACTGTGCGGAGTGACCTGGGTTGCGGGTTCCCAACCTCACGCTCTGGCAACTAGGATGCGGGTTCCCTCCGTGTCCCCGCCATGTAAGCATCCTTATATTCCAGATAATGACTGGCGTGGGAGTCGATAAACTTGCGGTCGGCTTCGATAAGCTTCCGCTGCAAGCGCGCGGGCACTCCGGCATAAAGACTTCCCGGAGGGATGACGGTTCTTTCAGGCACCAGCGCTCCCGCCGCCACGATCGATCCCTCACCCACGTGAACACGGTTCAAAATGATTGCCCCCATGCCAATCAGACAATGATCTTCAATTCGGCAAGCATGCAGGATCACGCGGTGTCCGACCGTTACCCAGTTGCCGAGGATCGTTGGCAATCCCGCGGTACCGTGCAGAATGGAACCATCCTGAATGTTACTCTGAGTTCCCACTCGGATAGGCGAAACGTCGGCGCGCAGCACGGTTTGGAACCAGACGCTCGATTCGTCGCCAACTTCAACGTCTCCAATCACATCCGCGTTTTCGGCAACAAATGCCGATTCCGCAATCCGCGGCAAAACGCCTTTGTAACTTAGAATCATCAACTTCCCCGCTCAGCCAAGAACTCTTGTGAGTACTTGAACTTATTGAAGTTAACATATCCCTGCGAGAGGCCGCAAGGTTGGGCGGGCGCTGGGGATTAGGATTCAGACTCCGGGCCCCTAAGCAGAACGTTCCGCATGAGTGCCGTGCTACACACGGCCATAAAAACGGCAAGGCCCGGAACGCAATGAGCGCACCGGACCTTGCCGCGTAAGCAACTTTACCGCGGCTTAATACAGCGATTCGGCAACCTCAGGCTTTGTGTCCCACCACCACGGTGTGTGGGCCCGTGGGAACCGGGTGTGCGATAATGCTGCTGAACTCCGCTTCGTGGTACATCGCTTCGAGTTCCCGGAAAGTGTAAGCATCGCCCGAAGGGGTATTGGCCAGCATCATCATGCTGAAGGAGGCGGCCATGGGCGGCGATACCCTGTCTTCATTCGGCACGAATTCCAAGGCTGCTGCACGACCGCCGGGCTTCAACGCTGCGTGGACCTTTTTCAGCAACTCGACGTTGGTGGGCGGATCAAAGTGGTGCAAAAAGTTGGTCAGCAAGACAACGTCATACGGCCCGCCGTATTCGACGTCGAAGGCGCTCCCCGGCAGCCGGGTGTAACGGTCGGCCACTCCCGCCTTTTGCGCATTGGCATGAGCGACCTCGAGCACAGGCGCCCAGTCGACGGCCACCACCCGCGCTTGAGGGTTTTGCTTTGCCACCTCGATGCCGAACAGGCCGTGGCCGGCAGCGATGTCGAGCACTTGCACGGGACCTTTATGGCCATCCAGGACGATGGAGCCGAGAGGCGCGGCCATGGGCGCCATCATGGGAGCCATGCTGTGCGCGAATTCCACCCAAATCGGATTCTCGGGCTCGACCGAACCTTGTCCAGGGAGGACGGTGTGACCGTTCCGGACAATGTCAGCCAGACGTGCAAAAGGTTCGTTCAAAGCGGGATTTCCCAGAAAGCGGGCCGTCGAGGCTATACATGACGGGGAGCGCGGATCGAGGAAGAGCGCGCTGGTCGAGGTGTGATGGTAACGGCTACCGTCTTTTCGCAGCAAACCGATGATGGTCAGGTAATCGCACAGAATGCGCATACCACGCTCTGGGGCCTGGCATTGCCGTGCGAGGGACTTAATGTCGCCCGGGCCGTTGCCCACTGCCCGAAATAAGTCAAGTTCAATGGCCGCACGCAGCGCCGCCGAGCGCTGGTACGCATTCAGAGTTTCGAAGACCAGTGCGGGGGAAGGTGCTTCCACCGCCTGCGGTGTAGAAGCCATATGTTAACCTCCTAAGCCGGGGCTTCTTCCTTGGCTTCCGGTCGCCGGAGACACAGATAACCGCCCTCATCCGGGTTATCAATTGTCAGGTTCTTGCCCCACGGATAACATATACTGGAATCCTGCGGAACGCAATGATTATTGGGACCCTACGAAAGCAAAGCAAGATTCCATCTGCCGCTGACCGCGGCGTATAATTGACACCGTTGGAGGCGCGTTTGCGCTATCTCATCCTGAGCGATATTCATTCCAACCTCGAAGCGCTGGTGAAGTGCCTCAAGCTTGCTGAAGGCCGCTACGACCAAGTGCTTTGCTTGGGTGATCTGGTGGGCTACGGCCCCGATCCGAACGCGGTGATCGAGCGGGTCCGCCCTCTTGCCCGGATTATCGTACGCGGCAATCACGACAAGGCTTGTTGCGGTTTGATGGACCCGCAGGAGTTTAACCTTCTCGCGCGCCTGGCCGTGGACTGGACGCGCGGCCGGCTTACTCCCGAGAACTTCGAATTCCTTTGCAACCTGCCGAACGGCCCGGTTTCGATCGACGGCTTCGAACTGGTCCATGGGTCCCCGGCTGACGAAGACGAGTACATCTTTGATTCGCTTGAAGTGATTCGGGCCTTTAGCACCGTGGCCTCGCCGCTGGTTTTCTTCGGTCATACTCACGTGCAAGGGGGATTCCTCCTCACTGCAAATCACCGGTTCCGGCCCATTCGGACATCCCCCGAAACGGATGACGAGCCTGTAAGCCTTCCTCTCGACGGAGGCGCACGCTATCTGATCAATCCCGGCTCGGTCGGTCAGCCTCGCGACGGCGACTGGCGCGCCGGGTTTGCCATCTTTGACGCCGCTGCACGCCGCGTGGACTATTATCGGACCCCTTACAACCTGGAAATTACCCAACGAAAAATGCGCCAGGAAGGCCTGCCGGAACCGCTGATTCGGCGGCTGGAAGCCGGCCATTAGACCAGGCGCCGAGCATCGGCCCGGCACTGGACTTGCCGCCCTAAAGGGCCGCGCTGCGCGGATCCCGAGTATGACACTCGCGATCAATGGTTTCCGCCCAGCGCCACGCGTGTTGGCGTGATTTGGGGCGGCGTTTGGTTCCAGTCCGCGGGAATATTATCGAACGAGACTTCAAAAGCGCGGGTCTCGCCGGGCTTCAAGGGAGGAGTACTTGTGTTGATGGGATCAGCTTTTTGCCGAAGGTCGACTTGTCCCATAAAATTCGAGAATGCCAAGTCTAGCTCAAGGTAGCGGACCATTTGATTGCCTTTATTCGTGACGCGAGCGTGCAAGGTGACGACGGTCTGTTGCAGGAAATTTGTCGCGGCCGTCATCCGCGCGCTCGTGATCTCGATATTTTGAAGGTACGCTGCTTCCGCGGCCGTGGGTTTGGAGGTCTCCGTCGAACGCTGTGAGTTGCTGCAGCCAGCCAAGCTCAGCATGGCAAGGCTGACGGCTATTAGGCTTCTTTGAGGACGGTGGCAGATGCGGCGGGCAAGCAGGCTAAGGCGCCGGGCATCGTGCAGAGATTCAGAGTGCGTCATGATTTTCTGCCATGGGCCCTCGGGGGCCGCCAAATGTAGTTCCCCGTGTATAGGTTTACATACGTAGCGTCGCCCTTCAGGGCGGCAGGTTCAAAGCCGCGCGGCGCTAAGCGCCGGCGACTGTAAGGCCTTCTACCAACAGCGTGGGTGAATCGATGACGTGCCGGAACACAAGGTCCTGGCCGATCATTTCAATGTGATTCAGCATATCGCGCAAGTTGCCCGCGATTGTCACTTCTTCCACCGGGTAAGCCAATTCGCCATTTTCTATCCACATTCCGGCGGCGCCGCGCGAATAGTCTCCGGTAACGACGTTGACTCCAAAGCCGATCAGCTCCGTCACATAAAAACCTTCTTTGACGGAGCGAATCATTTCTTCCGGCGAGCAAGTGCCGGGAACCAGGTAGAAATTCTTGGGCCCGACGTTCGGCGCTCCGGCCAGTCCGCGCGCCGCGTTCCCCGTGGTTTTCAGGTTGAGCTTCCGCGCGGAGTAGCAATCCAGCAAGTAGCTCTTCAGCACGCCGCGTTCGATCACGGGCGTGGCGGAGGAGGGAATTCCCTCGTCGTCAAAAGGCCGCGTTCCAAACCCGCCCGGCCGCAGGCCGTCATCTATGATGGTCACGTTTTCACCGGCTACCGTCTGGCCCAGCTTCCCGGTAAGGAAAGAAGCATTCCGGTAGATTGCGTCTCCGCGCACGGCCCCGAAAACGTGGCCCAGCAGCGAGGAAGCTGTCTCGGGATCGAAAATCACCGGAACGTGGCTGGTGGCAACTTTCCGGGCCCCCAGGCGACGCAGCGCTCGTTCCGCCGCTTTGCGGCCTACTTCTTCCGGGGGATCGAGGGCCTGAATGCCTCGCGCAACCGAATACCAGTAATCGCGCTGCATTCCGCCGCCATCGTTCTGGGCAATCGGCACTACGGAAACGGCGCAGTACGAAGAGCGGTAGCTTCCCACAAACCCTGCGGAGCTTGCGTAGACTCTGGTTCCCACGCTTGACTCAAACGCCGCGCCTTCCGAGTTCTTGATGCGCGGATCGAACTTGAGCGCGGCCTCTTCCGCCCGGCGCGCATACCCGATCCGTTCTTCAGTGCCAAGCTCGGCGACGTCGGCGCAGTAGAGTTGAAGATCGCCCCTGTGCTGGCCGAGCAGCCCGGTTTCCGCCAGGCCGCTTGCGGGGTCTTCGGAAGTTTCGCGCGCCATAGCAATCGTGCGAGCCACCAGGTTTTCAAGCGAGGCCTGCGAAAAGTCGCTCGAAAACGCTGAGGCGCTGCGCTTCCCGTCGAACACGCGCAGGCCCAAGGCTTTCGCGGCTGCTTCCTTCAGCTTCTCAATTTTCCCCAGGCGCAAGGTGGTGGAGAATTCTTCGCCTTCGTGCACCACCGCGTCCGCTGCGGTTGCGCCGCTGCGGACCGCCCGGTCAACCAAATCCTTTCCGAGTTGTTCCAGGTTTAGTTCTGTCATAGTGATCTATCGACGACGTCCTGACGCACGGGCGGCCTTGTGCCGCCAAATGGCGAGGTAAGCTCGCCGCTACTTTCCTTATGTGAACGACTGCAGGGCGCGCGGGGCCGTGCCTCCCACCGTCAGCCGGCTGATTTTGATCGTCGGAACGCCCACGCCCACGGGTACGCTCTGGCCGTCCTTGCCGCAGGTCCCGATGCCGGGATCGAGCTCCAGATTATTTCCAACCGCGGTGACGTTGGTCAGCACGGTGGGGCCGTCTCCGATCAGCGTGGCGCCCCGAATCGGCGCAGTGATCCGGCCGTCTTCGATCAGGTAAGCCTCGGAAGCGGAAAACACGAATTTGCCGCTTGTGATGTCCACCTGTCCTCCGCCGAACTGCACGGCGTAGAGGCCGCGCTTGACGGAGCGGATAATTTCTTCAGGATCGTCCTGCCCCGCCAGCATGTACGTGTTGGTCATGCGCGGCATGGGGATGTGTTCGTAGCTTTGGCGGCGGCCGTTGCCGGTGCGCGTGGCTTTCATCAGATCGGCGCTGACTTTGTCCTGCAGGTAGCCGCGCAGGATGCCGTTTTCGATCAGCACGGTCTTCTGGGTTGGCTGCCCTTCGTCATCCACGTTCAGCGAGCCGCGCCGCGCGGGAATGGTTCCATCGTCAACCACCGTGCACAATGGCGACGCTACCTGTTTGCCGATTTTGCCCGTGAAGGCGGAAATGCCCTTGCGGTTGAAGTCGGCTTCCAGGCCATGCCCGACCGCTTCGTGGAGCAGGATGCCCGGCCAGCCCGGTCCGAGCACTACTTCCATCTCGCCCGCCGGAGCGTCTTTGGCGCCAAGCTGCACGATGGCCTGCCGGGCGGCTTCGCGCGCAAAGTGCTCAGGGTCTTTTTCTCCCTGAAAGAACTCCAGCCCGACCCGCCCGCCTCCGCCGTGCGAGCCCGATTGCCGTTTTTCATCCTCCTGCGCAATCACGAAGACGTTGAGCCGCACCAGGGGCTGGAAATCCGTGACGATCCGGCCGTCTGAGCCTGCCAGCAAGACGTGCCGCACCTGGTCCGCGTAACTGACCCTGACCTGGGCAATGCGCGGATCGTAGCCGCGCGCGGCCACGTCAGCCCGGCGCACCAGTTCCAGTTTGTCCCGGAGAGCCCGGTCGGTCGAGGGTGAGGCAACCGGGTATAGGTTGTTAGGCGAATGGAGCGTGGAAAGCCCCACAGTTGAAACGCTGGCCGGACCGCTGGCGATCCGCGCCGCTATTTTGGCAGCTTTCAGAATCTTTTCCGGCTCCAGGTCGTCCGTGTAAGCGTAGCCGGTTTGATCACCCGCCACCACCCGCACGCCGCAGCCCATCGAGATGCCTTCCATCGCCATTTTTACCAGCGACTCATCAACCAGAAGGGAAGAGGATGTGGTGTGTTCGAAATAAAGATCCGCGTAATCGCCGCCGTCGGAGAGCGCCTGGGCGAGATATCGCTCAAGGTCTGCCGGGGTCAGGCCATAGCGGTCGAAAAAATACCGGTCATTTTCAGCCATAACTTTTTGCCTGGAATGGGACGCTCGCGGGTGGGCATCAAGCGCCGCGGGCCAGCCACCTAAATTTCCAACCTAACATAGCCCATCAGGAGTGTCAATTTCCCGGCAACTGGCCGCGGAGAATGGAACCGCTGCCATCCTGAGCGCCTGAAGGCATCACATCATGCTTATAATAGGCTAGATACTTTTCGGTTCGTCTCCGGTTCGTTTTCGGTTCGTTTTTGCCCCATCCTTTGTTTTCAACAACTTGGCTAGCTTCGTTTTAGCTTCGTTTTCGGTTCGTTTTGCCTGTTTTCCCCACATCGATCCTGTGTTTTCAATAACTTCCCCGCTTCGTTTGGTCAAAAAAAGAATTCTTTTTTTTCGTGTTTTCGCCCTGCCGAACTTCGAAACAGGCGTTTGAGCCCTTTTTTGAACGTGTTGCGGCCGCACTTCTGCTCATTTCCCTTTCCTAGCGCTCGCAGGGTCCATACCCTGCAAAGCTAAAGTGGAGACTAGCACACTAGGCCCATTTTGTCAAGACAATTTTGCGCGAGGAGGGTTAACCGCTGCGCAAGATACGCACGAACCGCCCGGCAGCGCCGCGGAATGCGCGATAGAGCTTCATGGTTAGATAAAACGCGGCCGCCAACAATGCTGTGACGATGATGATTGATATCACAGGATGCGCTGCCGCCAGCCAGGCCAGTAGCGCCGTCAGGCCGTCTTCCCCCAGGCTCACAGCCGAAGTGCTGAAGGGCTCCGGGCTGGCCTCAATCGGCGTTCGCAAGGCCATCTTGGCGCTGTGGGAAGAGAGCGCGACCGCACCGCCGAGCAACGCGGCCAGAACACGCCACTGGGGCGGCGCGGAGCTAAACGCGCCGTAGGACAGCAGCGCAGCGGCCGGAGGACGGACAAACGTGTGGAATGCGTTCCAGGCGCTGCCTACGTACGGCACCTTGTCCATCAAGAATTCCGCCGCGCACAGCACTAAGGCAACGGCGATGACTATGGGATTGGCTAACACACTAAGAGAGCCGGGAAGGCGAACGATCCCAAAATGCTGGAGCAAACCCAGCACGGCGACGGTCGCGTAGAGCCTCAACCCGGAAGCGTACGACGCCCCCATCGCCAATCCTAAGGTCTGCACAATCGCCGAGGACATGACTCTCCTGCCCGGGCACTCAGTTTATAGGAGCAGGGTACTCCGCCGGGCCTCTCGCGTCAACTTTAGCGGGTAACGGTTCGGGGCCGAGATTCTTCATTACATCTGTGCCTGCAAGCCAGATGGCGATGGGACGTGATGCGTGACTAGCGCCGCATAAGGCCATGCGTATTGAAGGGCGCTGTCAGGGGCCATGGCGTCACGGTCCGGTTTTTTCTGTGCCAGAACCGGGCGGTGACGACGCTGCGACTCAGCCAAGATGCCGGCGATCATAGATCGCCGCTACAACGAGCGGGCGGTGAGGAGGCCGCCGCTACAGAAGGCTTTCACTTGATGTAATAGCCGATCACGCGCCACGTGCCGTTTTTATCCAGGACGTCGGTGACGGTCTCGATGGCCGAGGTTTTGTTTGTAAACGAGGTTTCAAACTGCATCACGACGTATTGGCCGTTGGGAGCGCCCGGCAGCGAGGTCTTATATTCCGCGGTCTTCAAGCGCCGGGAAACCAGCTTGCCGAGAGGCTTCCTGAACGCCTCCAACGACCGCACCAGCTTTTCCTCGGTGACGGCGTTACGGAGATATGTGCCGGCGTCCTTCCAGCTCTCGGCGTATTTGCCTTGATCTACAAGGCTCAGCCATTTCTCCGCGGCCGTCACTGCCGCTTTGTCCTTGTCATTGTTGTTCGTGTTCTTGTTCTGCGCCATGCCTGCCGCGGGAGCAAGCATCACGCATATCGCGATCAAACATCCAACTTTTCTGAGCATATTCTCCTCGCCTAAGTGCATTATCAGGAATCCCATTGCGGCCTCGGGGCTAAGGGGAAGCATAGCGCCGGCGGGTTCCGGGCGCAATGGGCTTACAGCGGAATATTGCCGTGCTTTTTTGGGGGGCTGGTATCGACTTTGTTTTCGAGCATGCGGAGGGCCTGGATCAGCCGGGGACGAGTGTCGCGGGGGGCGATAACAGCATCCACGTAACCGCGCTCGGCGGCAATGTAAGGGTTGGCGAAGCGGTCGCGGAATTCCTGCACTTTTTCGCGGCGGACGTTTTCCGGGTCCTTGGCGGCCTGTAACTCGCGCCGGTAGACGATATTGACCGCTCCTTCCGGCCCCATGACGGCAATCTCGGCGGTGGGATAAGCGAAATTGACATCCGTGCGGATGTGCTTAGAGGCCATGACGCAGTAGGCTCCGCCGTAAGCCTTGCGGGTGATCACGGTGAGCTTTGGCACGGTGGCTTCCGCAAAAGCAAAGAGGAGCTTGGCGCCGTGGCGGATGATGCCGCCGAATTCCTGCTGGGTGCCGGGAAGGAATCCCGGGACATCTTCAAAGGTGATGAGCGGAATGTTGAAGGCGTCGCAGAAGCGCACAAAGCGCGCGCCCTTGACCGAAGCGTTGATATCCAGGCAGCCCGCCAGCACGGCCGGCTGGTTGGCCACGATGCCGACGCTGAAGCCGCCCAGGCGCGCAAAGCCCACGACGATGTTCTTGGCAAACTGCTCGTGAACTTCCAGGAAGTAGCCTTCATCCACAACGCGGCGAATGAGGTCTTTGATGTCGTAAGGCTGGTCGGATTCCGGCGGGACCAGACGGTCCAGCTCTGGGTCGCGACGCTCGGGGGAATCAGCGGACTCCGCGAAGGGCGGATCCTCACGGTTGTTCTGTGGCATGAAAGAAAGCAGTTCACGCACCAGCGCCAGGCATTCCGCATCGTCGCGGGTGGAGAAATGCGCCACGCCACTGGTGGCGTTGTGTGTGGCCGGGCCGCCCAGGTCTTCCTTGGTGACGTTCTCATGCATGACGGTGCGGATGACGTCGGGCCCGGTGACAAACATGTAACTGGATTTTTCCACCATCAGGACAAAATCCGTGATGGCGGGAGAATAGACCGCTCCTCCGGCGCAGGGGCCAAGCACGGCGGAAATTTGCGGCACCACGCCGGAAGCCAGCGTGTTGCGCAGGAAAATGTCCGCATAGCCGGCAAGCGAAGCCACGCCTTCCTGGATGCGCGCTCCGCCGGAATCATTGAGGCCGATAATGGGGGAGCCGACTTTGAGCGCCAATTCCATGATTTTACATATCTTGCCGGCATTGGCCTCACTCAGCGAGCCGCCGAAGACGGTGAAGTCCTGCGCAAAAGCGTACGCCAGGCGCCGATTGATAAGCCCGTACCCGGTGACCACGCCGTCGCCGGGAATGCGCTGCTTGGCCATGCCGAAATCCCGGCAATTGTGCTCGACGAACTCGCCGACCTCCTGGAAGCTGCCTTCGTCGAAAAGCAGGTCAAGACGCTCGCGGGCGGAGAGCTTGCCTTCCGCGTGCTGGCGCGCTCGGCGCTCCTCACCGCCGCCCGCTACCGCACGGGCGTGACGCCGGCGAAGCTCTTCGAGTTTTTCGTCAAGAGTCATAGGAAAAGCTCACTGGCGGAGAACATGCTTGTTTCAAGGCTTCTCCGCAACTTCAGCGGAGAGGGATGGCGCGGCAGTTCCCGCGGGCTTGACGTCCGGCAGCCCGGACCACTCTTCAGAGATGATGATGGAATTGCCGGGACGCTTCATCTCATACTTGACGATGACCTCCTGGCCTACCGCGCGACTGGCCAGCGCGGCAACTGCCGGCAGCGGCGCCACATCCTGGGCGACTTCATAGGTAACGCCCGCCACGTCGTACTGATAAACCAGCAGAACCGCGGAGGCGTTCTGGCCCTCCGGCTCTACCAGGCTGATAATCTCACCGGTCGCGATGCGCCCGGTCCGACTTAGGGAAAAACGCCGCAAGCGTTCCAGCTCAGCCGGATCTTTTCGCCGCCGCAACTTCAGATAAACCAGCGTGCCCGCGCCTGCAAGCACTCCCGCCGCGCCCGCAACCACACCAATCGTGAGAGACGACCATTCTCTCAACGGAGGCCTGCCTTTTTCCGGCTCTTACGCGCGGCCGCCAAGTTGAACTCCCTGCCGACTCGTCTGGGGACATTTTTCATGGTTTCGGCGGCATTATACCATTTCACGCGCCGCGTGGGCATCGCAACCTCGTGGCGTGACCAAATAGTCTGGACCAATGACACACAGCGCGCGGAACTGCAGTTGATTCCGCCGATCAAGCTGGCTCAGTAGTTTTGCTCCGTCGTCAATCAGTTTCCGGCGGGCATGACACACGAGGCGTCCTCATGATATAGCCGCAAGGGGATTTACGATACGGTTGCACCCATTACATTGAAGGTGGAGCTGCATCCGGAGCACTGCCCCAACTCTTATTCGGTGTGGGGCCCATATTGAGCACCAGCGTCGCGCCGTTCGCTATGTCTTTTTGGCTGAACCATGGCTTGTTCCACGGTTTCCCGTTCAACGTCCCTGACTGAATATAAACATTCTTCTGTGAATTGTTGTTGGCCACAATTACAAAGTCCTTCCCGTTGCCAAGATGGAGAGTGGCTTTGTGGAAAAGTGGACTACCAATCTCATAGTTCGCGGTGGCCGGATCAACCGGATAAAAGCCCATGGCGCTCATCACGTACCAGGAAGAAAGAGCGCCTTGATCATCCATCCCCGGAAACCCAAGTCCGTACTTATCGCTGCCGTACAGTTCCGTGAGAATCTCCCGCACGATCTTCTGCGTCTTCCACGGTTCTCCGCTCCAGTCATAGTAATAGGGAGTCTGGATGTCCGGCTCATTGCCCTGTACGTATTCTCCGATCATGCCCGTGCAGTCACGGCAGACACCAGGCGCATGAAACGGCGTGTTGAAGAACTCATCGAGCTTGGCGTTGAACTTTGCCCGCCCTCCCAGGAGGTTGATCAGGCCTTTGACATCCTGGGGCACGAGCCACAGTGTGGACCAGCCGGAGGCCTCTTTCATCATGAAATTGTAGTAAGGCTCCGCCGGGTTAAAGGGCGAAATCCATTCGCCGTCGCTTAGGCGGCCGCGCATGAATCCATCCGAGGGATCAAAAACGTTCCGAAAGTTGTAGGAACGCTTTCGGAACATCCGGTAGTCAGCTTCCTTCCCGAGTTTCTTGGCGTACTCGGCAAGCGCCGAATCGTCCCAGGCATATTCGAGCGTCGTGGCCACACCCGCCTTACCACCTGCGTAAGGAGGGTCGGGATTACCTTTTGGAATAAAGTCAGAAATGTAGCCCTTCTTAATGTATTCACCGAGATAGGGACGCGCGCCGTCCTTTGTGACGGTTGCATTCCTATAAAGGTAGTTGTAGGCCGCCTTGTAATCGAACGGGATGCCCCGCAGCCATGCGCCCATGTACATCAGCGTGGCGTTGTCTCCGTGAAATCCTGTCGGCATGAAGCCGGTTGCTCGTGCTTGCGCCAACGTCGAGCGCAGAATGTCTTTCATTGCAGAGGGGTCGGCCAACATGAGCAAGACAACCTGGTTGCGCCCCGTATCCCAGAACGGTACGAAACCATAGAAGTTGTATTTGGCTGTTTGCATCCGGCCATCCGGCCCGCGGAAACGCATTCCTTTGCTGGCTATTAGGTGCGGGCTGGCGAAGGAGTGGAAATAGTTGGAGTAAAACATCATACGCTCGTGTGGAGTTCCGCCCTGGATCTCGATGGTGTCCAGCAACTTGGACCAGACTTCCACTGCGTGCCGGTGGATGGCGTCAAAATCCCATCCGGGGCTGAAAGTCGCCAGGCGTTGTTGCGCATCCTGGTAGTTGTCGGCGGCGGCAATTTTGACAAGTACTTGCTTGCCCTCGGAAGTGTCATAGTTGAGATACACGCCGGCATAGGGTCCCGACTCAGTTTTTCCGTTCGGGGTCACCACTTTGTCCCCTAAAAAGTTATGCGGACCAGGGCAGTGCGGCGGGTCTTCCCTGAAGGTTCCAAAGCTATTGAAAGGCTTGGAGAACTCAGCGACGAAGCAGGTCTGCGACCTGCCCCAGGCCTTGGCGTAGGGCATAAACCGCTCACCGCACCCTCTGACCGTATGGTTGTTGATAATCTCGACGTTCCCACCCTGATGACCCAAGTCCATGATGATGTGTGACTGCTTGCTTTGGGGGAAGGTGAAGCGGTACATCCCCGTCCAATAGGTTGCGGTCATTTCGGCCTTAACGTGGAAGTCGTTCAGATACACGCTGTAATAACCGGGGGTCGCTATTTGTCTTGATTTGTTGTAAATAGACCCCGTGTACTCCGGGGGCATGGTCCAGGGGCCCACCACGGGCATCACCATCATGCCGGGCATGCCATTGGAAAAGCCATACATTGTGTGGTGCAAGTAGTCGTACGACATGCCCACGCCGGCGGGATAAGAAAGGGACAGGACCTTGTTGATCGGACTGAGGATGGTCAAGCCGTACGGCAGCACAGCCCCTGGCACGGTCATGCCAGTGTAAAGTTCTTCTCCGGGCGGCGGAGCATTGCCGATCAGCACCTGCTTGTCGAGCGGCGCCGTGCCCATGAGCGCGTTCACATAATCCACTGGCTTCTTTTGAGCGCCCAGCGCGGTTACACAGGAAAGTAGCAGTAAAGCGAATGATTTCATAAAGTACCCCGTTTCCGGACCCTACGATCCGATCCGTTTCAGAAAATCCCGCAGGCGCGCCTGACTTTTCAAAAACGTATCCCCGGGTTGTCCCCGTTTTCCCCTTAATTGTTGCTTCATCTTTTTAACGTCTGCGAAATATCCCATGTCGCATCAAATAGTTACAGCGGATATGCTTGAAATGTCCAGGCTATTGTACAACTCGGGGATATGCTCGTCCTGTATTCTCATATAGTTACAACCATCGCCAGTCTCCTCCAAATCCCTCCAACTACGAAATCTGGTATCAAAGGCCGCCGGGCAAGTGGGTGGAGACGGTGACGGGTTTGGACTTGGCGCTCTCGTTTCCAGCCAGATCTACGGCGGTGACAGCGTATTGATAGACCTGGTTTCGAGCCACGGTAGTGTCATGGAAAATCGGAGTGGGCAACAACTGCTTGTTGACGCGCACAAACTGCCCGCCTTCGGTTTTCCTGTAAACGTTATAGCCCGCCAGGTCGGCGTCAGTATTAGCATGCCAAAGCAGATCGACCGCGCCGGCGGTGTAAATGGCGGTGAGGTCTCTGGGAACAGCCGGCGGGAAAATATCCTTCGGAGTAACCTCGACTGTTGCCGAGGGCTCACTTTCAGCCCGGAAGCCATCTACGGCGGAAACTGCGCTGACCCGGAAGTAATACTGCTGGCCGAACCGGAAGTTCGGATCGTTGAGTTGGGGGGACTGGGTTTCAGCGAGTAACTGAAATGTGCCGGGCTTGCCGGTCGGGCTTTGATAAACCCGGTAGAGCGCCAGATTCGAAACAGGAAGTCCCGTCAAGGTTTGAGCGGGTTCGGCCCAGGAAAGCTCAAGCGCCGCCTGCGTGGTCTTGATGGCAAGATTTGTAGGCGGCTGGGTCACGTCGATCAGCTCTGCCTGGGCCACATTGGATGGAGCGCTCTTGTGCGGGCGGCCCCGGAATCCCCGGGTGAGCGCCACAACAGAAAAGGCAAACATTGAGGTATGCCACTGGCGGAAATCCTGATCGGAAAGCGTGGACGGGTAATCGATTTTACCTTTGCTCAAGAAATGGGCCACGTCGGGCGGCGGAAGCGTGACCCAGGGCGCGGTGTCAGTCGCGGGCGGCGCGGGCTTTTGGCCCGGCGGCGTGATGGCGCGGAAGATTTCGAGCTCAACGGGTTTGGTCAGGCGCTCGCCATCCGTGGACAACACGGGCAAGGTGAATTCGAGATGAAAAGTCTGGCCGATTTGGATTAGCTGAAGGTCCTTAATCTGCGCAGGCCTTTCAACACGCGGAGGTTGCGGAGGCGCTTGTACCCCACAGCCGGCAAAAAAGCCGATTGCGCAAACTAACAGCACAATGAAAACGAGCGACCCGGTGCGTCGCGAGAGAGACAGTCCTGAGGAATGAATCGGAATTGACGCCAAGGAGCCGCCAGAGCGGGCGGTTCGCAATCGAAGGTTCACAGAATGTAGCGGCTGAGGTCTTGATCCTTCACGATTTCGGCTAGCTGCTTCCTTACATACGCGCCGTCGATGCGCACGTGTTTCTTCTTCAGGTCGGGTCCTTCAAAGGAAATCTCGTCCAAAAGCTTTTCCATGATGGTGTGCAGGCGGCGGGCGCCGATGTTTTCCGCCTGGTCGTTGACAGTGGCGGCGAAGCGTGCCACCTCCTCTAAGGCGTCATCGGTGAAAGAGAGCTTGATCCCCTCGGTTTCAAGCAGGGCGACGTATTGTTTGACAAGCGCGCTCTTGGGCTCTGTCAAAATGCGGATGAAATCCTCGACGTTCAGGGAACGCAGCTCAACGCGAATCGGAAATCGCCCTTGTAACTCCGGGATCAGATCGGCAGGCTTGCTGACGTGGAAAGCCCCGGCTGCGATGAACAGGATGTGGTCCGTACGCACCATGCCATAGCGGGTGTTGACGGTGGTGCCTTCGACGATGGGGAGAATGTCGCGCTGCACGCCCTCGCGGCTGACGTCCGGCCCATGCCCGCGCTCCCGGCCCGCAATCTTGTCAATTTCATCGAGAAAGATGATGCCGGATTGCTCGGCGCGCTCGACCGCGGTCCGCGTGACCTGATCCATGTCGATCAGCTTGTTTTCTTCTTCCTGGATCAGGTAGTCCATGGCCTCTGCTACGCGCATGCGCCGTTTCTTGTTGCGCTGGCCGAACAGCCCGGGAAGAATATCCTTGATATTGATGTCCATCTCCTCGATGCCCTGGGAAGAGACGATCTCAAAGGCCGGGAAGCTTCGCTCCCGTGTCTCGAGTTCCACCTGGCGTTCATCCAATTTGCCTTCGCGGAGTTGCGCACGCAGTTTTTCGCGCGTCCGCTTGAACTGCTCCATCGCGGCCAAGTGGCCGTCGTCGGGGGAAGTTTTCTCGGCGCGCGGCGGGGCAGGGGGCGGAGGCGGCAGCAGCAGATCGAGCAACCGCTCTTCGGCGTTCTGTTCAGCCTTTTCCGCGACCTCTTCGATCTTTTCCTCCCGAACCATGTCGATGGAAATTTCGATCAGATCGCGAATCATTGACTCGACGTCGCGTCCAACGTAGCCGACTTCCGTAAACCGGGAAGCCTCCACTTTGAGGAAGGGCGAATTGGCCAGGCGGGCCAACCGGCGGGCGATTTCCGTTTTACCCACGCCGGTGGGGCCGATCATGATGATGTTTTTGGGAAGGATTTCTTCCGCCAGATCCGGAGAAAGCTTCTGGCGGCGCATGCGGTTGCGGAGGGCGACGGCGACCGCGCGTTTGGCTTCGTCCTGGCCGACGACGTACTTGTCAAGCTCGGTGACGATCTGCCGCGGTGTCAACTCGTCCAGTATTGTTGCGGTTTCGATATTTTCAGGCAAATAAAAAACCATTACAGATTCATTAGTATCGGGGAGGGCTAAAGTTCCTCGATTACAGTCTGCTCATTTGTGAAGATGCAAATCTGCCCCGCAAGTTGCATCGCTTCCTGAACAATTTCACGGGCGTTCAGCTTGGTGTGCTTCACCAATGCGCGCGCGGCTGCCAGAGCGTAAGAGCCGCCGGAACCGATGGCGACAATCCCGTCGTCCGGCTCGATGACATCCCCATTCCCGCTTACAAGATAGGTGACTTTGTCATCGGCCACCAGGAGCAGAGCTTCCAGATGGCGCAGGGCACGATCGGTCCGCCAATCCTTGGCCAGCTCGACCACGGCGCGGCTGAGGTTGCCGTGAAACTCCTCCAGTTTCTGTTCAAAACGCGAAAACAGAGACAGGGCATCCGCCGTGCTGCCCGCAAAACCCGCCACCACTCTGTCGTTATACAGACGCCGGATCTTGCGAGCGTTGTGCTTGATCACACTTTCGCCCATCGTGACCTGGCCATCCCCGCCCATAGCGAGACGGCCATCCCTGCGGACACAGAGAATGGTTGTCGACCTTACCACAGGATTGTGTGCCACTGGGCCTCCGAAAAGTCATTATAGCAGATGAAACCGATTCTTACTGGGGACGCGCGAAATAGTCAGACGGTATGGTTTCATTGTAGCGCACGCTGTTACGGAAAAGTTCGCCGATGCGTTCCCCGTCGAGGTAGCGCGCGATATGCATCGGAGTGTTGATCCCCTGGAACATCTGGTAGTCGCTGTAATCGTCCGCGTAGTCTTCCCAATCCTGGGTATTCGGGTTCCGGACGCGGTAGGTGACTCGCACCGGAAGGTAAGTTGAACGGTGGATATAAAGCCTGACGTGAACGTTCTGGGCGTCAATGATATCGACCACGTCCACGGGTTGGTTGTCCACAAAATCAACGCCGTGAGTCAGGATCAGGACACCGGGCGCCGTGATCAGGTAGCGCAGAAGGTTGTCAAGGCTGTAACGGTTGGCAATCTTCCAGCCCCACATCTGGTCGGGATTCTGGTGGGTCCGGCCAAGCCGGTCAAGCTCCCAGCCCTGGTTGCCATTATTGATGAGTATGACCGGTTTGCCTTTGCCGTAACTGAAGCGCCGCTTGTCAGGAGGTTCGAAAGTGCTCTTGAAGGGAGCGTAGCCCGCCGCTTGACCGTATGCAATGGCGAAGACGCTGCCGGTGGTGGTAACGGTCTTGTAATGCAGAAAAGCAGCGCCGCCGAGCGCCTGGATAGTGCGATTGAGAAGTTTCTGCGCCTGGGGGGTAATCCGGGAGGGCAGCGCGGGCGGGGCTTTTTGCTGCGCGCCGAAGGCTGCATTCGAGCCCGCTAGGCCCACGGCCAGAAGGCAGACGGCAACAGCCGGTATGGCCAAAAAACGTTTACTATTTCCAATCACTGAGAAGATTCTCCTGCTTAATATTGATGATCCTTCCGGCCCCGGAGGTTGACCGGGGCGAACCCCCTTCAATCTTTCGAGGGACGAAAGCGCGACAGGATTTGTTCCCGGACACGCCTTGAAAGGGTTTCCACATCCTGGACGCTTAAGTCATCCGTCGGAATGGGCTTGTGAATAATCATTTCCGTTTGGCCGGCGCGAATGTGATAGGAGTCCGGTTTCAGAACTTCCCGCGTCCCGTTCAATGTGATGGGCACCACCGGCACGCCGGAAAGGATTGCCAGATAGAAGCTTCCGCTCTTGAAGGGCAGCATCTCGGGCGTGCGGCTCCGGCGCCCTTCGGGGAACATGACGACCGAGCGGCCTTCTTTGATTCGCGCCGCAGCTTGATCGAAGCCTTTGAGCGCCGCGCGCGGACGGCCGCGGTCAACCGGAATGTGCCCGGAACGCCGCAGATGCCAGCCGAGAAACGGGAGCAAAAAGAGCGAGCGCTTGGCGAGAAATCGAAACTGCAGCGGCAGGTACACGAACAGGATGGGGATGTCCATGGCGCTCGGATGATTGGCGCAGAAGATAACCGTCCGGTTCGGATCGATATTCTCGCGCCCTTCCACGCGAACCCGAATCCCGCTGGTCTTCAGAATAAGCCACGACCAGAGCCTTGCACACCCGTGCTGCCACCGTCCCTGGGCGTCAAAAAAAGATCCGCAAAGCGATAAAGTCCCGCAGACCGCCGTGTAGAAATAAATCAGAAGGTCGGTAAAAAAAAGCGAGCGCAGGTAGCTGAAGAAGTTTCGTACCCGCGCACGGCTGGGCGTTTGCTTTGCGGGCACGACCGACGTGGAGTCCATCATGAGATTAGCAATACTCCGAAAGCACTTCCGGAAGAGTCGGCTTCCCCAGCACGAGGCGCCCTTCCAGGATGGCCTTCTTGATGGCGCCGACCAGGAACAACGAACCGGCGACCAGAACCACGTCATCCAGAGAGCTTTCTTCGATCGCCCGTTCGAGCGCCCGCGCGGGGTCGGGTTCCTGGACTATTTGCCGGGGCGAGGCCGGGGCGGAGTCTAAGATTGTTTCCGGAGACGCCGCGCGTTCCACCTCGGGACGAGTCAAATAGACAGTTTCGGCCAGCGGGAAAAGGATTCCGCTGATTTCGGCGATATCCTTGTCCCGCATCGTGGCATAGACCAAGCGCAAGTTCCGTGCCGCACAGTGCTCGCGGATAAACGCGGCAATCTCGCGGGCGGCGGCGGGATTATGGGCGCCGTCAAGCATGACCAGAGGGCGGTTGAGGATGGTTTCCAGACGGCCCGGCCACCATGCCGCCCTGAGGCCCGCGCGAATGGTATGGGGAGTAATCCGAAAGCCTTGCCTCGCCAGCCTCCATGCCGCTGTGGCCGCCGCGATGGCGTTTTTCACCTGAAACCTTCCGGCCATTTGCAGGGTGATACCGGGAAGTTTCGAAGGGCCGATTTCCAAGTCGAAGCCGCAGCGTCCGTCAAGCTGAAAAAAGCCGGACATGCCTCGAAAACCGCCGGTTTCAATAAGATCGGCCCCAACTTCCTGGCAGCGCCGGCGGACCACCTCACGCACCACGGGATGTTCGCATCCTGAGACCACCGGCCTCCCCGGTTTGATAACGCCCGCCTTTTCCCTCGCGATCTCGGAGTGGGTTTTGCCCAGATATTGCTGGTGGTCGAGATCGACGTTGGTAATGATGGCAACCGATGGGTCAGTAATGTTGGTGGCATCCAGCCGGCCGCCCATACCGACCTCGAGAACCGCGAAATCGACCGCGGAACGCGCGAAGTGCAGGAAGGCCGTCGCCGTCAGGTACTCAAAAAAACTGGGCAGATGAGTAAGGACCCGGGCGTTCAGAAGCTCCGTAGCTCGGCAATGGACTTCACTAAAGGCTGCCGCGAAATCCTCATCGGAAATTTCACAATTGCTCACCCGGATCCGCTCATTCGCTCGCACAAAGTGCGGAGAAGTGTAAAGGCCCGTGCGATAGCCGGCGCGCTCAAGAATGGAGGCCAGCATCGCCGAGGTTGAGCCCTTGCCATTAGTCCCCGCGATGATGGCGGTAGGATAGCGGCGCTCGGGACTGCCTAAGGCTTGGAGAAGCGCCATGATTGGCTCTAATCCAAACTTCTTGCCGTGCAGTTCATGCCCGTGACTCCAGAGGATCTTCAGGCAATCATCGTAGGGGATGAGCGTTTGAGATGTGCGTCGGTCAGTCATTTGGGGGCTTCGGTTAAGTTCCAGGCACCCATATAATCCAGGGTCTTGGCTAGATAATCTTTGAGTTCGGTGCGCGGAACGATGGCATCGAGCATGCCGTGAGCCAGCAGGAATTCGGCGGTCTGGAAGCCCTCGGGCAGTTTCTGATGGATTGTTTGTTCGATGACGCGCGGCCCCGCAAAGCCGATCAGGGCGCCCGGCTCCGCGATGTTGAGATCTCCGAGCATGGCGAAGCTTGCCGTGGTGCCGCCCGTGGTCGGATTGGTCAGCACGGAGATGTAAGGTTTGCGCACCTCTTCGAGCCGCGCCAGAGAAGCGCTGATCTTAGCCAGTTGCATCAGGCTGATGGCTCCTTCCATCATCCGGGCGCCGCCAGAGCAGGATACAATCACCAACGGCAATTTACTCTGGATGCAGCGGTCGATGGCGCGGGCGATTTTCTCGCCAACCACCGCGCCCATGCTGCCGCCGATAAACTGAAATTCCATGGCACAGATGATCAGTGGTTTCCCGGCGATCTTTCCTTCTCCGACCCGAACGGCATCCTTTATGCCGGTAACCTTTTCGGCACTCGCCAGACGATCGCGGTAAGCCTTCCTGTCTACAAATTCCAAGGGATCAGGCGAGCTCAGGCCGGTATCATGCTCAACGTATTTCCCATCGTCGAACAGCATGGCCAGCCGTGACTGGGAACTCATCTTGAGATGATGGTTGCATTTGGGGCAGCAGAGCAGGTTCTGTTCCAGATCTTTTTTCCAAAGGATTTTCTTGCACGCCTCACACTTGGTCCACAAACCTTCCGTCTGGACGCGTTTGTCCGCCGGGGCTGTCTCAAGAGGCTTTTTCTCTCTTCGGAACCAAGTCATCGGAGTTCAGAATTCCTTCCTCGCGCCGGACCGAGGGTTAGTCGGTAGTGGGCAACGTGCTCAGTATTCGATTCCTCGCTGGGCGAGAATCCCTTGCTGATAGGGATGTTTTACCTCACGCATTTCGGTGACCATGTCTGCGCACTCAACGATTGAAGGGTGAGCGTTGCGGCCCGTCAGGATCACGTGAACCATTTCAGGCTTCTGCTTTAGAAGGTCCCGAACTTTAAGAGGGTCGAGCATCTTGTAACTGATCGCGTAATTGATTTCATCCAGAACGACCAAGTCGTAATCACCACCCAGAATCGCCTGGCTCGCGTACTGCCAAGCTTCTTCGACCATCCGAACATCTTCAGGGTTCGGTTTTTCCACACCCACTTTCACAAAACCCCGGCCCATGGGCAGGATCTTAATCCTGTCTTCACCCAACATCCGGCAAGCGTCCAGCTCGCCATAGTGCCAGGACCCTTTGATGAATTGTACCATCAATACCCTCAGTCCCTGGCCGACAGCACGAAAAGCCGTTCCCAGGGCTGCGGTGGTTTTCCCTTTGCCGGGACCGCTAAAGACGATAATCAGACCTTTCTTGGTTTCAGGCAAAGTCACTTTCCTTCGTGAACCTGTCCAAGCAGCGCTACGGGCCAACGCGTTTCCGAGACGCAACACTATAGGAGTCAGTGCGCGTAAGGAAATCCCCGCAAGATTGTAAATCCCCGGTAGATTTGCTCCAGCAGCAGAGCCCGGGCCCAGTCGTGTGTCAAGGTCATCCGGGAAACAGAGAGCAGGAGATCGGCTTCCGCCCGAAAGGCCGAAGAGAAGCCATCCGGCCCGCCCACCACAAACGCCAGTTCGCGCGTTCCGCGAACGCCCTGCTGGCCCAGCCAAAGGGCAAATTCCTGCGAAGTCCACTCACAGCCCTGCGGGTCCAGGAAAACTTTGGTGCTCTGCCGGAGCTTTTCGAGCATGCGAGCTTCAGCCGCCGAAAGCTTCTTGAAATTATTTCGATCACGCTTTTTGGTTTCCGGGATCTCCTCAATCACGAAATCACCGAACTTCGCAATGCGCGCGGCATAGTCATTGATCAGAGCGCACAAGCGCGGATCCTTAGTTTTGCCTTCCCAGAGTGCCCGGATACGCATGGAAACAACCTGTTAACCGACTTCCGACGATGCTCGATAACTCCAGCTCTTAACCCTTGGGGATCGGGACACGCGGCGCCGTTTTCCAAAGCCGCTCAAGATCGTAGAACTCGCGCGCGCGTTCTGAAAAGATATGAACCACAAAACTCAGATAGTCCATAAGAATCCACTCCGCTTGCGCGTAACCTTCCAGATGTGCCGGCGTCACCCCAGACTCTTTTTTCAGGTGTTCGAAAATAGCGTCCGATATGGCGCGGGTGTGACGCGTCGAGGTGCCGCTGCATATCAGGAAATAATCCGTGAAGGAACAAATGTTGCCAACGTCCAGCACTTCCATGTTTACGGCCTTGTGATCCTGAGCCGCACGCACTGCCTCACGCAAATGGGGCCTCATCGTCCTCCACGCAGTCGCTTTGTTGAGCTATAAAGCCCTTCCTTCAGTATATATTGTTCAACCAGAGGAGGCACGCCTCCGGTGATACTCCGCTTCCGCCGGATTGCCTGACGAATGTCGCGGGAGGCAACCGGCACTTCAACGCCTTCCAGAATGTGTAGAGTGGTTTTGCGCAGGCGGATGCGATTTGATGAGGCCGGCCGCTGCGGCTTAGCCAGAATATCCGCAGGCACCACTTTTTGGATTTCACGGCTGTCGAAGCCGGGCCGCGAAACCACAATAAAGTTGACCAGATCGAGCAAACGGCGAAATTGCCTCCAATACGGAAGGTCAAGGAAAGCATCCATACCGATCAGGAAATAAAGCTCGTCGCGTGGTCCGAGCAAGCGCTTCAGCCGGCGCGCTGTGTCGATGGAATAATGAGGGCGCTGCTTCGAATCCGGCGCTTCCAGCGCCGAAGGCACAAGCCGCGGATTGCCGGCACAAGCTAAAGCCACCATGGCAAAGCGGTGATGAAATTCAGTGAGCCGGCCGGTAAGCTTGTGGGGGGGATACCCCGTAGGAATAAATAAGACTTTATCTAAATGATACTTCCGGACAGCCGCTTGGGCCGCTTGCAAGTGCCCCGTATGTACCGGATCGAACGTTCCGCCGAAAATCGCAATTTTCACGCTGTCGTCAGTCCTGCTGGTTGTTGGGTAAAAGTCTCAAGCTTGCGACTTCGGAATCTCCTCAAGCTTGGCCCAAGTGGCACGCTTGAGTTCTTCGAGGCCCTCGCCAGTGACGGAAGAAATCTCGTAAAGCGGACTTCTTTGTTCGCGGCAAAACTCCCGCAAGGAGATCAGACGATCTCCATCGCCCGAAGCATCCACCCTCGAAGCCACCAGCAACATCGGCTTTTTTGCGATCACTGGGCTGAAACTTTCGAGTTCCTTTTGAATAATCGAATAGTCTTCAATGGGATCTCGGATGGTGTGTTCTGCCACGTCAATCAGGTGCAGCAGCAGCCGCGTCCGTTCCACGTGCTTTAGGAATCGATCACCCAAGCCCCGTCCCTGATGGGCTCCGGCAATGAGTCCCGGGATATCAGCCATGACGAAGGACTTTTCCTCATCCACCGCCACGACACCCAGGCAAGGCTCAAGCGTGGTGAAGGGATAATCCGCAATCCGCGGCCGGGCGGCGCTGAGCCGCGAGATAAGCGTGGACTTGCCGACATTCGGGAAGCCTACCAGCCCCACATCCGCCAGCAGCTTGAGTTCCAGCTTCAAGGTGCGTTCTTCGCCGGGCTTTCCGGGTTCAGCCTTGCGCGGGGCCTGATGGGTGGCCGTGGCGAACCGGGCATTGCCGCGGCCTCCGCGACCTCCCTGGGCGGCCAGACAGCGCATCGCGGGGGCATCAAAATCGAAAAGCCTTTCCCCGGTCGCTTCGTCTGAAACCAGAGTTCCTACCGGGAGAGAGAGCACCAAATCCTCGCCCTTCTTTCCGTGGCGGTTTGATCCTTCCCCATGCCCGCCTCGCTCAGCGCGGAATTCCTTGTTATAGCGGAATTTCAGCAGCGTATTGAGGTGCGGGGAGCTTTCCAGGTAGATGCTTCCGCCGTCGCCCCCATCGCCTCCGCTCGGGCCACCCCTGGGAACATACTTCTCCCGCCGGAAAGCAACGCAGCCGTTTCCGCCGCCGCCCGCCACGATATGGATTCTGGCCTCGTCGACAAACATGAGAAAGCACCTGAGGAATCAACAGTATACACTTTGGCGCGCGTTTACGTCAGCCTTCATTTAGCGGCTGAGCCATTGATGATGGAACGAATGAGCGATTGGCCATTTTCAATCATTCGATCGTGGATCACCATTGACCGCTGTCCACCAATCGCTGAGAAGCCCCCCGGAAACACGAAAGGCGGCAGAGACTTCTTAAGACTTTCCCTACCGCCTTCCGAAACCTAATTTGCCGATGGAATCAGGATGCTGACAAAGCGGCCCGCGTGGCCCCGATCCTCAAATTTAACCACGCCGGAAACCTTGGCGTAGAGCGTGTCGTCCTTGCCAATGCCCACGTTTGCGCCCGGTTTCAAGGGTGTACCGCGCTGGCGAACCAGAATCGACCCCCCGCTGACGACCTCGCCATCAAAGCGTTTCACTCCCAACCGCTGGGCGTTGGAATCGCGCCCGTTCCGTGAGCTTCCTAACCCTTTCTTGTGAGCCATAAAAAACCTCTTTGGTTATTTGCCTGGTCAAGCCTTTTCGAGCTAAGGGGCAACAATCTCATTGATGACAACCTTGCTGATATCCTGGCGATGGCCGGTCGTTTTCCGATACTGCTTCTTGCGCTTGTATTTCAGAACGCGCACCTTGGGAGCACGATCGTTGCTAAGGATGGTTGCCGTCACTTTGGCGTTTTCCACCAGGGGTGTGCCCACAACCAAATTGCTTTTGCGGACTGCGAACACATGGTTGAATTCCACGCCAGACCCCGGATTCCCCCTAAGCCTTTCAACTTGAATAACATCACCGGGTGAGACTTTGTATTGCTTGCCACCCGTCCGAAAGATTGCATACATACACACACCTCGTCAGCCTTAGCAGAAACGTCTTATTCTAACCTTTCACCCGAACCACTGTCAACGCGCACACAAATACAACAAAACGCGCCGGGTCGCACCCACCGCTTTTTCGGCAGGGAACACATCCCTTCACGCGTGCACTCTTCGATACGCCTGGAGCGACAGCCGGGCGGTTTCCATTTCCGAGTATTTGCTGTCGCCTTCCTGTTCGATCAAATAGTATTGAACCCCGCCGACGCTCTCGGCTGCGGCAAAGATTTTCTTCCACGGCGCGATGCCTTCGCCGATCAGCACGTCGAATCCCTTTTGCGGAGACCAATCCTTGAGGTGCATGGCGCGGATGCGTCCGGGATTGCTGGTGATAAAGGCCACCGGATCGCCCCCGGAGGCAAGGCAGTTTCCGGTATCAAGCTCCAGGATGATGTTTTTGTCCGTATCGCCGGCAACGATTTCGATGGGTTTCTTGCCGTCCAACGGTTCCCATTCGTGGTCGTCGTTGTGGTAGCCGGCGTGAAAACCGTGGGCCATCAAAGTATGGTTGGCTTTGTTCAGCAACTCGGCAACGCGCTTCCAGCCGTCCAGAGTATGCACGGGGCCGGGTGAAGCCATGACAATGTAGCGTGTTCCCAGGATGTGGTTTAATTCCATTGCCTTGCCGATCCCTTCCGGCGTGAATGATTTGGATTCGTTATGCGTGGAGTAGCAGCGAATGCCGAGATTATCCATCTCCCGACGCATCTGTTTCGCTTCAGCCGGTGTCCACTGGTAGTACGGTGCGTAGAATTCTACGCACTGGTAGCCCATTTCCGCAACTTCCCGCACGGTTCCTGCCAAGTCCTTTTTCAGGTCGTCGCGAACTGAAAAGAGTTCAAGCCCAATGGGGATATGTTTTGAACGAGCAGCCAGCGTGCCGGCGCTTAGCGGCGCCGCCGCCAAAAGACCAAGAAAAGAGCGTCGCGAAAAATTATCGTGGTTATTCATAGTAGCCACACCTTACCACAAGTTTCTCTTGCGGACCAAAATTCGTGGACTGCAGGCCGGGGTCAAATCATCCAAAAGGCATAAGCCCGGAGGACGAGTTGCGGTAGATCGCGACGTAACATTGCTCAGCCCGGAATTTGGGAGAGAATTGCGTCTGGCTGTTTATTAGGCGAGGCGGGGACATATTCACGATGGACAAAGCCATCGAATTCCTTGTGCACCACGGCTATGCGGTTCTGGCGGCCTGGGTATTTGCTGAACAATTCGGCTTTCCCATTTCTTCCATCCCTTTGCTTTTGGCGGGCGGGGCGCTGGCCGGCGCGGGGAATTTGAGGCTGGCAGAGGTCCTTGTTTTCCCTGTGGCAGGCTCTCTCTTGGCAGATAGCATCTGGTTTGAAATCGGCCGGCTCAAAGGATCAAGCGTGTTGAATGTGTTGTGCCGCGTTTCGCTGGAGCCGGACTCCTGCGTGCGAAACGCGGAGAATCTTTTTGCCCGCAAGGGTCCCAACACCCTTGTGGTGGCCAAATTCGTACCCGGACTTAGCGTGGTCGCGCCGCCCCTGGCCGGGATGTTCGGAATGACCATTCCGCGCTTCCTGATGTTAGACGGGGCGGGAGCGCTTGCTTACATCGGCACATTCGTGAGCCTCGGCTACGTTTTCAGTCACCAACTGGGAAGGGTGGCGGAAATTGCGCTGGGGTTTGGAACGTGGCTGCTGGTGCTTCTGGTGGCAAGCGTGATTCTCTACCTTGGCTGGAAGTTTTTCCAGCGGCAGCGATTTCTGCGCGACTTGCGAATCAGTCGCATCACCCCGGAAGAGTTAAAGCGGAAGATGGATAGCAATGAGGAGATAGCGATCGTGGACTTACGTCACGCAATCGATTTCGACTCCGATCCCAATACCATTCCCGGCGCCATCCTTCTCCCTTCTGAAGAATTCGAGCGCCGGCACATGGAAATCCCGCGCGATCGTGAGCTGATTCTTTTCTGTACTTGACCGAATGAGGCGACCAGCGCCCGTGTGGCGCTGATGCTCAAACGCCGGGGGTTAGATCACGTCCGGCCGCTCGCCGGTGGTTTGGCGGGTTGGAGAGGAAAAGGCTTTCCCCTTGAGAAGCGGAAGATTTCAGAGCCGCCCGTGGGCGAGCGGCTGATGGAGACTCCTTGAGACGGCGCGTCTTCCACGTTGCGGAGAGGTTGCTCCCGCGTCAGAAGACTCAAAAGAGCAGCGCAACCGGGTTCTCAAGGATTTGCCGGAGGGTTGCAAGAAATGTTGCACCCGTCGCGCCGTCGACTACTCGATGGTCGCAGGAGAGCGTCATCCGGCAACGATGCCCTACGGTCACTTGCCCGTTTTCCACCACCGGTTTTTCTACTACGGAACCCACCGCCAGGATTGCCCCCTCCGGAGGATTGATCACCGCGGAGAATTCTTCGATTCCCATCATGCCCAGGTTTGAGACGCTGAAGGTACCGCCCGCATATTCTTCCGGCTTCAGCTTCCGGTTCCGCGCTCTCGAAATCAATTCGTCGGATTCCGCCGAAACTTGCTGGAGCGTTTTGCGGTCGCAATTGCGGATGACCGGGGTAATGAGGCCGCCTCCCTCGATGGCAACCGCGATGCCGATGTGGATGCGATTATGGAAACGGATGGATTCGCCCGTGAAGCTGGCATTCACTTCAGGGTGTCTGGTCAAGGCCGCGGCGCACGCTTTGACAATAATGTCATTAAAGCTCAGTCTCAGTTCGCGGTTAATTTTATTAACGGATTCCCGCAACTCTTTTGTCTTGCGCATATCCACTTCGACGGTCAGATAAAAGTGCGGAACGGGTCCCAAGCTCTGGGCCAGCCGCTGAGCAATGGTTTTGCGCATGGCGCTCAAAGGTTCATCGCGAAATTCGGGACCTTCGGGAGACGGCATGACACGCGGCATGCGTACCGGGCCGGCGGTTGCCGCGCTTTCAACGTCCCGGCGGATAATACGGCCTCCGGGTCCGGAACCTCGGATGACGGACAAATCAAGCCCCGCCTCGCGCGCCAGCCGGCGCGCCAGTGGTGAAGCAAGAATGCGCCCGCTCGGAGCGCTGGGTTCGGCCTCAGGCGCCTCTGGAGCCGCCGAGATGCCCGCCGCCGGCGGCGCAAATGGAACCACAGGAGCGGGTTTTTTCTCGGCCTCTGCCGCTTCCGGCTTACGCGGAGCCGCCCCGCCATCTCCCGAAATGATCGAGGAGATGTCTTCCTCCGCGCCGCCAATAACCCCCAGCAACTGGCCGACCGGAACCGTTTCTCCTTCTTTGACCATGACCTTGCGAAGGATGCCCGACGCCATGGATTCAACTTCCATGTCGACCTTGTCGGTTTCAATCTCGACCAGGGCGTCACCGCTGGAGACGCTGTCGCCTTCAGTTTTGAGCCACTTGAGAACTTTGCCCTCGGTCATAGTGTCACTGCCCTTGGGCATAAGTACACGAGACGCCATACCTAACCTCTCGGATGGGGAGTAACCGGGTCACCCCTTGTAAGTCACCCGGTGAACGGCTTCAATCACGCGGGTTTTATCCGGCAGGCACAGATGTTCCAAAGGCTTCGAATACGGCATCGGAACATCGGCTCCCGTCACCCGCAGAACGGGAGCATCAAGGTAATCGAAGGCCTGGTGCTGAATCGTGTCGACAACCTGTGCTCCCACGCCGCAGTAGTTCCAGCCCTCCTCTACCACGACCGCCCGATTCGTTTTCCTGACGGATTGAATGATGGTGTCCGTATCGAGCGGCCGCAACGTTCGAGGGTCGATCACCTCGGCGTCGATACCTTCTCCTTCAAGGTCCGCGGCGGCCTGGAGCGCCACATGAACCATCTTGGAGTGTGCAATCAAGGTGACGTCGTTTCCGGGGCGCTTCACCTCCGCCACGCCCAGCGGTATCGTATATTCCTCCTCCGGAACCTCACCTTTCAGACCGTACAGGACTTCCGACTCGATAAAAATGACCGGATTGTTGTCGCGGATGGAGGACTTCAGCAGGCCCTTGGCGTCTCGAGGAGTAGCCGGAGTGACAACCTTGAGACCCGGAATATGGCAGTACCAGGATTCGAGCGCCTGGGAGTGTTGCGCGGCAAGCTGGTGGCCTGCGCCCCCCGGCCCCCGAACGACCATCGGAACCCCGCATTGACCACCGGACATGTAAAGCATCTTGGCGGCGCTGTTCACGATCTGGTCGATGGCCAGCAACGAAAAGTTGAAAGTCATCACCTCAACAATGGGCCGCAGACCAGCCATGGCGGCTCCCACCCCGAGGCCCGTGAAACCTAGCTCGGTAATCGGCGTATCCAGTACTCGCTTCGGTCCGAATTCGCTGAGCAATCCTTTGGAGACTTTGTAAGCCCCGTTGTAGGCGCCAACTTCCTCCCCCATCAGGAAGACACGCTCATCGCGCTGCATTTCTTCACGCAGCGCCTGGTTGAGCGCTTCCCGGAAAGCTATGACCGCCATAAAGACTCCCTTCTTCTGTTTGTATCCGGCCTCAAACACCGTCCGGCGCCGCCCGCCGGGACTTCGGGATAAGATTTCCTTTCCCTACCGCAAATCCCTTAGCGAGATGACGCCGCAGGTCGCACCTTAGGGAAGATAGACGTCAGTGGTCAGTTCCTCGGGCGGAGGGAAAGGACTTTCGTCCGCAAACGCCGCCGCCTGGTCAACCACTTCGTGGATCTTGCGATCGAGATCGTCTAAGTATTCCTGATTGATGATGCCAAGAGACTCTAAGGTAGAACTGAGGCGTTTGATCGGGTCCCGGCGCCGATGTTCGGCCAATTCTTCCTTGGTGCGATAAGTTCCGTGGGCGGGATCGGACATCGAATGGCCCATAAACCGATAGGTCCGTGCCTCAATCAGCGTGGGAAGATCCTCTTTGCGGGCGCGCTCGACGGCTTCGGAAAGCACTTCCCGCACAGCCAGCACGTCCATCCCATCCACTGCCATCTTGCTCATATCGTACGAGGTTGCTTTCTCGAAGAGGTCCCGGATCGCTGAGGCTTTCTCAATCGGAGTTCCCATGCCGAACCCGTTGTTCTCACAAATAAAGACGACGGGCAGTTTCCACAACTGCGCCAGGTTCAGCGATTCATGAAATGACCCAATGTTAACCGCAGCCTCGCCAAAAAAGCAGAGCGTTACGCGCGATTGATTCAGATACTTGGCCGCAAAAGCCACCCCTGCCGCCAGCGGAATCTGTCCACCCACGATGCCGTGACCGCCCAGGAATCCCAACCGCCGGTCGAACAGGTGCATCGATCCGCCCTTGCCTTTGGAAACTCCGGTCTGCTTGCCGCAGAGTTCGGCCATAATGGCTCCGGGATCGAGGCCACGCACAAGAGCGTGGCCGTGGTCGCGATAAGAACAGAGGATGGTATCCTCGGGTTCGAGTGTCGAGATAGCGCCCACGGCGACGGCTTCCTGGCCAATATATAAGTGACAGAAGCCTCCGATCTTGCCCAGTGTGTATAATTCCGCAGCCTTCTCTTCAAAACGCCGGATGAGTAACATTTTTTCCAGAAGATCCTTCAATAGCTCCGGATCTACTCGGCGCGCGCGCTCCTGCTGGTCGACCAGGTGAGTTTCCACGCCGTTTGTTTCCGTGACATTGACGGCGCCTCGGCTGGAATTGCCGGATTTCATCTTTAAGCCTCCTGCTGTTTTCCCGACCTGCCCCAATATAGCCAATTCTAGTGTAACTGTTTGCCCTGAGTCAGGCAAATGCCCGGTAAAATGCCCCGTGAAGTCATCAACTATTTTACAATAGCTTTACTCTTTTCGCAGGGCTGGTCAATCGGTCGATCCAGCTACTATCACAGTGGGAGATTTGAAAGGACATGAAAGCTTATACGCAATACCTGTGGTTTAACACCAAGAAAAAACGCGAGTTCATCAATATCACCTCAGAACTCGAAAAAGCACTCGCGGCCGCCAAGATCCGGGAAGGTCTGGTGCTTGCTTCCGCCATGCACATCACGGCTGGGGTTTACATCAACGACGCGGAAGACGGCTTGATCGCTGATATCGAGGAATGGCTTGAAAAGCTTGCACCTTTCCGCGCCGATTACCGTCATCACCGAACGGGTGAATCCAACGGCGACGCCCACCTGAAAAACCTGCTGATCGGACATCAAGTGCTTGTGCCTGTGACCGAAGGCAGGCTTGACCTTGGTCCCTGGCAGCAGGTCTACTATGCCGAATTCGACGGCCAGCGCCGCAAACGCGTGGTTCTTAAGGTGATGGGCGAATAGCATCGGCCGCGACGGGGCCGAATGGCAGTCTATCCGGAAACATCGGCGAAGGAAAGAAAGGCTGCGCCATCCACCTTGTTAGTCACCGGTCTGTGTGCGCCTCCAAGCGCCGGTTACGTAAAGAGAATTTGCAACTTAGTTTCCCCTTTCCCTTTTCTTCGACTTCGTAGAGGTCGATAAGATACAATCCAAGAGTTATACTCTTCTCGGTAGTCAAGGTTAGTCCGCGTGCCACTCATTGAAGCGCTGCTCTTACTTTTGCTCCTCTCCCGCATGCTTGGAGAAATCTCGGAGCACTACGGCCAGCCCGCCATGCTCGGCGAGATTGCAGCGGGAGTTGTGTTGGGTCCTTCCGTGTTGGGAGCGATTCACTTTACGGCTGAAATCAAAGCGATTGCGGATTTGGGCGTGTTGTTGCTGGTTTTTCTGGTCGGGATGGATATGGATTTGGAAACTCTTTGGAAGTCCTTCCGCGGCCGGGGCGCCTGGGTGGGAGTGACCGGTTTTCTACTGCCAATGCTTCTCGGAATCCTAGTCGGCCTGGCATTTGGTCTCGACAACACGCGGTCGGTCTTCATAGGTTTGTGTATTGCTGTCACCGCGCTCCCCGTGAGCGTTCGCATCCTAATGGATCTGGGCAAGCTCCAGACTGAAATCGGGCAGAGGATCATTTCAGCGGCCGTGTTCAACGATGTGACGTCGCTTTTGATTCTTGGCGTGATCCTCGATTTCAAAAGAAAGGGAATAGTCCACAGCGCTCCTTTCCTGCCCATGGGCTTGGCATTGATCAAGGCCCTCACCTTCATGACTGGGCTTATCCTCCTCGCCCGGGCCGTTCGGCGCTATTCGCCCCAGCGATTTCTGCGATCGCGCAATTTGTTCGCCCGGTTGCTTGTCCGGCTGAAAGGGAAGGAATCCGTCTTTGCGGTCGTTCTGCTATTCGTCATCGCGTTTGCCAGTTTTTCCCAGATCCTTGGCTTGCAGTTTGTGGTCGGGGCGTTTTTCGGGTCGATGTTGCTCAGTTACGAGGTCTTAGGAAAGGCCAAGTTCCTGGAGGTTCAAAAGACTGCGTCCGACATCACCATGGGCTTTCTCGGTCCCATCTTCTTCGCGGCGATCGGGCTCGAATTTGATGCAGCAAGTCTGAGGAATTGGACTCTGGCGGTGGCAGTTCTTCTTGTTGCCTTCGCAGGCAAGATCATCGGGGGCTATGTGGGCGGCCTCCTTGCCAAGCTCACCCGCGAAGAGAGTTGGGCAATCGGCGTCGGCCTGAACGGCCGAGGGATCATGGAGCTAGTGATCGCCAGTATCGCCCTTTCCAATGGCTTCATCGGACAACGGGTATTTACGATTTTGGTGCTGATGACAGTGGTAACGACCTCTATGACGCCGATGCTACTGAAAAGGGCGTATGCTCGGCTGCCTTCGGAAAGCGTGCCGGCAGGCCGCCAAACTTCGTAGTTGGACAGCTCAGGAAAGCTCTTTCAATCAACAGCGTGAGCGCCTCTTGCTAACTTCACGCAAGATTACAACCGTTCTCTATCCCTTGTCCGGAAAACACCACACCGGTTGGATGAGGTAGAGCTTCCTCTCTCGAAATGATTGAACTCCTGCCGGAGGGAGGCCATACTGTTGAGATTACGCCGGCAAGAAACTCGATTGAGCATGATGATTAAGGCGAGAACAACTCTCGTTTACGCCGCGATGATCGGCGCCGCTGTCGGTGTGTTCTTTTGGATTCGTTCCGCCGGAGACACGCTGCTGGCACCGGCGGGGCCGGGAACATTCGGGCAACACGCGCCCCGAGAGTCCGGCGTAGTTTTGACGCATGTGCTCCTGGCGTTGGTGGTGATCATCCTTTGCGCCCGGGGCCTTGGGTCGGTCTTTCGGCGGTTTAACCAGCCACCCGTGGTTGGCGAGATGATCGCCGGAATTCTGCTCGGCCCCTCACTGCTCGGCCGTGTCGCACCCGGCGTTTCGGCGTACATTCTGCCCACTTCCGTCGCGCCCTATCTCTCCGTGATCGCTAACGTCGGTGTCATCTTGTACATGTTTCTGGTGGGCGTCGAATTGGACACGAATCTGGTGCGCGGACGCACCCACGCGTCGGTTGCCACCTCGCATGCCAGCATTATTAGTCCGTTCCTTCTGGGCAGCACGCTGGCGCTGTGGCTCTATCCAGTCTTTTCCACCCGAGAAGTGCCCTTCGTCGTCTTCGCGCTTTTCATGGGAGTGGCGATGTCGGTGACGGCGTTTCCGGTGTTGGCCCGCATTCTCACCGACCGCCGGATGCACACAAGCCCCATGGGCGCGGTCGCCCTGGCGTGTGCCGCCGTAGATGACGTGACGGCGTGGTGCCTTTTCGCTCTTGTGGTCAGCGTGGCGAGAGCGCACCCCGGAGACGTCCTAGTCACCTTGGGACTCACAGCGGGCTTTATCTTTGCGATTTTTGTGTTCGTGCGCCCCGCGGCTGTGTGGTTCGCGCGCCGGCACGATGAACGCCGGGTAACGGGTCAGAGTTCGATTGTCGTTGCCTGCGCGGCCCTGCTGCTGGCCGCGCTCGCTACGCAACGGATTGGAATTCACGCTCTCTTCGGCGCGTTCCTTGTCGGCGCTATCATTCCTCATGACTCAGTGCTGGCGCGCGACATAAAACAGAAATTTGAGGATCTTGTCGTAGTGCTCTTCTTGCCCACCTTCTTCGCCTTCACCGGCCTGCGCACACAGATCGGCCTGGTGCACGGCCTCAGGGACTGGCTGATTTGTTTTCTGATCGTCGCCGTCGCGTCGCTGGGCAAGTTCGGCGGCGGGGCGATTGCAGCGTGGCTGACAGGGCTCGGCTGGCGGCAAGCCGCATCACTCGGCATCCTGATGAATACTCGCGGGCTGATGGAACTCATTGTCCTCAACGTTGGCATGGATCTAGGCGTGCTGTCGCCAACCCTGTTTGCGATGCTGATCATCATGGCCATTGTCACGACTCTGGCGACGACGCCGGTGCTGCACGCGCTTACAAGAACTGGCGAGGAAGTTGCCGTGGGCCCAACAATCTGAGAACAAATGAAGTGCTTGAGCAGGTACTTTGGCAGGAGGCTCCGCAGGTGCCCCAGTCCGTGCTGATCGTGTCATGATTTCTTTTGCACCTCTGGGCGTCGACAGCAAACGCGCCATCGGGTTTGGCCGCTCATGGCTAGCCTCCTCCGTCTTTGGAATTCGGTTACACTTCAAACGGCGCGACGGGTTACCTTTTCAAATGTCTCGACGGCCCTTCATCAGTCACATTTAACACGCCTCGAAACGCGTTCTTGAAATGCGTCCGGCTTTAGAGGTATTCTGACGGTTCACGGCGATCTCATGCAGTAAAGGAACGTGGAATGGCCTCCCTTTGCGATAAGGGGTGAAATAACGGGGAGGAGCCAAGCCTATTTTCAGGGGTAAGCTTCACACAAGTGTTATATTCGCGCGACTCAGGGGCTCGCTCTTGTTCCCTTTTTGCTAATCCTTCATCTAACAACGTTTGGAGTAACATGCAGTCCGGAGCCATAAACTTCTGTGCGCCGGACACGATAAGGGGTAAACGCTTCAAAACTAATGGTCTCATTTGAACTATTGTTTCCCGTTTCGGTTGTGGCAGGCTTTGTGGGCGCCATGAGTGGCATGGGCGGTGGAGTCGTCCTCATCCCTGCCCTGACCCTTCTAGGTGTTGATATCAAACACGCCATCGCCGTCAGTATCCTTTCCATCATCGCAACTTCGAGCGGCTCGGCTTCGGCGTATGCGCGCGATCACATCACCAACCTTAAGGTGGGCATGTTCCTCGAGATGTTCACCATCGTGGGCGCGATCGTGGGCGCGAGCATCACCATCATTTCTTCCACCAAACCGCTCTACATCGCTTTCGGAGCGGTTCTGCTCGGTTCGTGGGCGGCGCTGCTGTTTGCCGGCCAGGCCACCTGGCACGCGGGCAAGCAGGACGGCTTCACCCGATGGCTGGAGCTTGAGGGCAGTTACCCTGATCAGGCCCTCGGGGAGACAATCAGCTATAAGGCCCGGCGCGCCTATTTTGGGGCTCCAGCGATGTTCGGGGCCGGGATGATCGCCGGTCTGCTCGGCATCGGAGCGGGCGCGGTCAAAGTCCTGATCCACGATCTGATCATGGGGCTTCCTCCCAAAGTTTCCACCACAACAAGCAACCTGATCATCGGCGTGACGGCCCTGGCGGGGACCAGTGTTTACCTGGTCGCCGGCCTGATCGATCCGGGACTTGCCGCTCCGGTTGTTCTCGGAGTCGTTTTGGGCGCTTTCCTTGGCACACGGCTGCTGGTCCGCCTGACCAACCAGGCTATCCGCCGGTTCTTCCTTATTGTCCTGCTGGTCCTGGCTGTCGAAATGATTGTCCGGGGGATAAGGGGGTAAGAGGTGCGTGAAATGGACTCATCCGAACTCTATGCCAAAGCTCATCAAAGTCATGAGGCGGAGCTCCAACTGGACATGGATGTGCTGGTGGGCTACATCCTGCAGATTGGAGTTCTGCTCAGCATGGTGCTGGTTGCCGCCGGGCTCTTATGGACCCGGCTCCGCAGCGGCGGGCTCGTGCTCAATTACCAGATCACCGGCATGAACCTGTTTGAATTTGTGGTTTATGAGGTCCGGTTGGCCCTCCATGGCATGCTCGGGCCCCGCTTGCTGGTCAATTTGGGCATCATTGCTCTGATGCTGACGCCTTTCGTCCGCGTGGCGGCCTCGGTGGTATACTTCATAGCAGTCCTCAAGAACTGGAAGTACACCTTGTTCACCGCCTTCGTCCTTACAGTTCTTGCCTACAGCCTCTTCCTACGTTAGCAATTTGCGGGGCGCTCACTCCAAGCGCTTGCCGTTGGTATCGTAGACCTCGACAGGGCCGTATTTTTCAAGCGCTTTCTTGATCTGCTTGCCGTTCCCCACACAAACCACCTGCAGGTGGTCGAGATCGATGTATTTTCTGGCGGCTTCGCGTACCACGCCCGGAGTTACTTGGGCAACTTTCTGCGGATACTGGTCCCAGTAATCTTGCGGAAGCTTGTAATAGTCCACGGTCAGCCAGGCATTGAGCAGCGTGGTGGGCTGTTCAAGCGAGAGGGCAAACCCGGCGATGATAGCACGCCGGGCTTCATCCAGTTCTTTTTCCGGCACAGCCTCGTCTCGAATCATCCGGAACTCGGCCATTAAGGCCTGCATCGATCCGTCTGTCACCGACGTCCGGACTTGTGTCGAGGCGATCCAGGGTCCGGGGTAAACGTCGGACTGGAAGTAACTGTAAGCGCCATACGTATATCCTTTTTCTTCGCGCAGGTCCAGAAAGAGCCGGGCCGCCGGTCCGCCGCCCAGGATGTGATTGGTCACGGTCAGGGCAATAAAGTCGGGATCGTTACGACGCAACGCGTAATCCCCTGCCATGATGTTGGTTTGGACAGAATCCGGCCGGTCCACCAGGACGACTTTGGCAGTGGCTGGCGCGGGCACAGAGCCAAGGTTCGACTCTGGAACCGGATGGCTTTCCCAATTGCCGAAATACTTCTTGATCAGAGGGACAATAGCATCATATTGGACATCCCCAACCACGCCGAGAATGGCATTATTCGGCGCGTAATACTCATGATGAAATCGCTCCAGGTCGTCGCGGGTCACGCGGTTTAAGGATTCCGGAGTCGCTGACACCGCGGAGGCGGGAAACTCACGGTAAAGGACTCGATAAAACCGCTCATAGGCCAGAAAGTCCGGCTGTGAGCGCATCTGTTGCAGGTTTGCAAGCTGTCGCTTCTTGTATTTGACAAGTTCCGCGGCCGGAAACGCCGGGTTGAGAACCGTGTCGCTCATCAACTCCAGGATGCGATCCGTGTTCTCCACCAGCCCCGATGCGGTCACCACGGAAACGCTCCGCCCGAAATTCGCCGAGGCGCGAAGCGTTGCTCCGATGTCATCGACGTCGGCCGCCAACTGCGCGCTGGTGCGATGCGTGGTTCCTTCGCGCAACATGTCGGCAGTAAATTTCGCCAGGCCCGGAAGGTCGCGGGGATCATTGAGCGCCCCCGCCTTGATCCAGAGCATAAACGCCACGGTCGGCAGTTTGTGCCGCTCCAGCACCAGAACGTCAAGGCCGTTATCCAATTTGATCTCGCGAGGCCGGGGCAGCTTTACTCGCAGGATTTCCTTGTTGACGGGCGCGCGATTCAGCCGGACCACTTTGCTGAGGGGTATCGATTTGTTTCCCTCCTGCCCCAGGAGGATAGCGCTGCCCGTTCCGAGCGCAAATACTGCTGTCATCAGAAAAAGGACTGTTCGCTTCACTTTTACCCTCCTTTAATGTCCGGCCGCCATGTGCACGGGCGTGCCGGCGGGCAAGTCGATGATCACGGTCTGCTCCCTGGAAATCAGGTACCGGTTCGCGGCTTCTTTGACCTCAGCAGCGGTCACAGCATTGTATTTATCGAAAATCGTGTTAACCAGGTTCGGATCATCGTAATAAACGGCGTATTCTCCCAGGCGAATGGCCGTGTACAGATCGGTCTGGCGCGCCTGGATCTGCTGGCGGCGAAGCTGCGCGCGGGCTTTATCCATTTCGCGCTCGGTTACGCCGTTTTTTTGCACCGCGGTAATTTCGTCCTCGATGGCTTTCTCCAGGTCCTCCGGCTTGACGTCGGGACGCGGCATTGCCATCACGTAAAAAAGACTCGGACCGATGCGCGCGTCCGCCTGGACGTTCACGGAAGTCGCCAGTTGTTTTTCTTTCACCAGGTGCTGATACAGCCGCGAGCTTTCCCCGGTGCTCAGGATATTTCCCAGTACCCGCAGCGCATAATTGCCCGGCGTGTTTCCCGGAGGAATGTGATAGGCCATCAGCAACAGCGGAAGGCGTGCGAGGGGATCCTCGATGGTTTCCCGGCGCTCTCCGTAATGTTCAGGCTCGGTCAAATCGACCTTGGGTGGTGCGGGCTGGGAGGGGATGTCGCCGAAATACTTCTTGACTTGGGCCAGGGCCTCCTGAGGATCGAGATCGCCCACCAGCGTGAGGACGGCATTGTTGGGAGCATAGTAGATGCGGAAGAAATGGCTAACATCGGCCACTGTCGCCGCGTTCAGGTCAGCCATCGATCCGATGGTGGAATGCTTGTAGGCGAAGTTGTCGTAAGAAAGGTTGTCGATTTCAAGAAATGCTTTGCCATAGGGCCGGTTATCGATTCCCAGGCGCCGCTCTTCCTGGACGGCGTTGCGCTGGTTGTCCAGGTTCGCCTGGTTGACGGCAAGCGAGCGCATCCGGTCGCTTTCAAGGAAAAGGGCAAGGTCAAGCTGGTTCTTCGGAAGCATTTCAAAGTAATTGGTTCGATCTTCGCTGGTGGTGCCGTTCATAGCGCCGCCGTTGTTCTCGACCAGGATCATATGCTCGCCCTTCCCCACGTTCTTTGAGCCTTGGAACATCATGTGCTCAAACAAATGCGCAAAGCCGGTCCTGCCGGGACGCTCATTGCGCGAGCCGACGTTGTAAGTGATGGAGATGGCGAAGACCGGAGCGCTGTGGTCGGGGGCAATGATCACGCGCAAGCCATTGGAAAGCCGCTGGTCAGTGAAAGCGAGATGCGGCACGCGAAGTTCCGCGGCGATGAGCGCCTGGGCGAAGACCAGCGCCACCGCTAACAGCAGGGCCCTTGCATGGTTTATTCTCATGGGCAAGACTCCCTCAAATGGCAGATGGGCGTACCTGGACTCTAAACCCGAAGTTCAATGTGTCTATACGCAGATTCCAGCGCAAAAGTTCCTGTGCTCGCTGGACTTCCATTGACCTTTTTCATCCCACGTACGGGGTGCCAAATCTCGGGCTACTTGTGACAATCCAACTCGGTTGTTAAAATTATAGCTTGGTTCCGCAGCGGAGTCGCTACCTTCGAAGATTATTTCTCGATGCATCCCATTATTGAAGTCCAGGATTTGACCAAAGAATTTCGCACCTTTCGACGGCGCGAAGGCGTCTGGGGAGCGCTTCAGAACCTGTTTGTCCGTGAGCGCATCACCATTCGGGCTGTTGATCGGGTCAGCTTCTCAATCCAGCCGGGCGAAATCGTGGGTTATATCGGCGCGAACGGCGCGGGCAAGTCAACCACCGTCAAAATGCTGACGGGCATCCTTGTTCCCACCAGCGGCCGCATTGTCGCCAGCGGTTACGTTCCTTACCGCGACCGGCGCCACTACACCAAGCATATCGGCGTGGTGTTCGGCCAGCGTACCCAGCTCTGGTGGGACATTGCGGTCGTCGAATCTTTCAAGCTGCTGAAAGAAATTTACGAAGTTTCGGACGCCGACTATCGCGAGCGGCTGGGCGTGTTCTCTGAAATTCTCGGGCTCAAGAATTACTTCAACACGCCCGTTCGCAAGCTCAGCCTGGGTGAGCGCATGCGCTGCGATCTGGCGGCTTCGCTGTTGCACAATCCGCCCCTGCTTTTCCTTGACGAACCCACCATCGGGCTTGACGTGGTGGCCAAAGACCGCATCCGGGAATTCCTGAAAGAAGTCAACCGCTTGGAGCGCACTACGGTGTTGTTGACTACTCACGACCTCTCGGACATCGAGGAGCTTTGCAAAAGGATCATCATCATCGATCGGGGCAAAGTTCTGTTTGACGGCGACTTGCGGGAAATGAAAGCCCGGCTGGCGAAATATAACCAGGTGAAATTCTTTCTGAAAGACCGCTCACAGGTGGCGGCCCTGGCGCGCATCACCACGAATGGCATTAGTTGCGAGCGCCTGGATGATTTGACCTACCTGATGCGCTTTGACCGCGAACATTACTCAAACGCCGACATCATTCGCAATATCGTCACCACGCTCGAAGTCAGTGACATTCTGGTGGAGGAAGAACCGATCGAAGACATTGTGAAGCGCATTTATTTGAGCGGCGAGGTTGCTTGATGGGAACTGCAGACCTTGCGCTACCCTCCCGGCCGGAAAGAACGTTCTCGCCTGGCACGCTGGCGCGCATCTACGGCGAATTCGTTCGCGTGGGCTTTGTGAACACGATTGCCTACCGGCTACGCTACTATACCGGCATCGTCACCTATTTCATCTATGTCTCGGTCTACTATTTCATCTGGAAAGCGATCTACGCCCACAGCGCGAGTATCGAGGGATTTGACTTCAGCCACTTGCTGACCTACGTGGCCGTCGGCTGGATCATGCGCTCTTTCTATTACAACAACATCGATCAGGATATCGCGAACCAGGTGCTGGAGGGCAAGCTGGCCATGGACCTGATCAAGCCGGTCAACCCTCAGGCGATGTATATTGCTCAGGCGCTGGGTGAGTCCGTCTTCCGCCTGGTCATGCTGACCGCGCCCACGGCGGTGGTTTTGCTGCTCGTCTACCCGGTGCGCAGGCCGGCGAGCGGGTGGCATCTCGTGGCCTTTCTCGTGAGCGCCGTGCTCAGTTTTTTCCTGGTGGCGGCCATCAACTTTGCCGTCGGCACCTTCGCGATCCGGTTGAAGTCCATCCTGGGTTTGCTGCGCGCCAAGTACTTTCTGCTGGAGCTGTTTTCAGGGTTGCTGATTCCAATTTCCTTTTTCCCGCACGTCTTCCAAGTGGCGCTGGCTTTTATGCCGTTTCAGTACATCAGCTACATTCCTGTGCTGCTGTACCTGGGGAAGATCAGCGGGCTTGGAATCCTTAGAGCCTTGGGGCTGCAATTGTTCTGGGTGACGGCCATGATTGCCCTCGGTCACGGCCTCTGGACGTGGTCGAGCCGCAAAATCACCATCCAGGGCGGATGAAGCATGAAACGCCACTTACGCCTTTTCGCCCTTTACTTCGCGCAATATGCCAAAGTCCGGCTTGCGTATAAGGCGGATTTCATCATCGCCTTCCTTTCCTCTATGGCGGCGACGGTGTTGGGATTCGGATTCGTCCTGGTGCTATTTACCAAGATTCCCAAATTGCAGGACTGGTCATTTTACGAAATCCTATTTCTTTATGGCTTTTCGCTAATTCCCCTGGGCTTTTTCAACGTGGTGAGTTGGAATTTGTACCAGTTCGGCGACCTCTACATTATTCAAGGGCGTTTTGACCGCATCCTGCTGCGTCCGGTGAACACGCTTTTCCAGGTGCTGTTTGAAAAGTTTCGCCTTGAGTCGCTGCAGGAAGTTGTCACCGGCACGTTTGTGGTGGCCGTTGCGGCGTCCAAGCTCCACGTGCCCTGGCCGGTCAGCAATTATTTCTGGTTTATCCTGATGGTGGCTTCGGGCGCGCTGATTTACCTTGCCGTCTTTCTAATGCTGACGGCGGTTTCTTTCTGGTTTGAAGACCGTGTGGGCATTGTGCCGCCGGTTTTCAATATGCTGACTTTTGGCCGCTATCCCCTGACGATTTACAACGTTTTTATCCAATTCATGCTCAGTTGGATCATTCCGTTTGGCTTCGCTTCTTTCTATCCCACGACGCATTTCCTGGGGCGTACTTCCTTCAACACTTACTTCTATCTTGTTCCCGTAGTCGCCACGAGCTTTTTTATGCTGGCGCTCTTTGTCTGGGGCCGTGGCGTGGGGAACTACAGTAGCACCGGGTCGTAAGTCCCTGACTTCAGGCCTTTTGGCCGGGAGGGGTTCAGTTCCACTTTGACGTGGTGGGCGCAATTAGTTAAAATCGAGCGTTTCAGGTAGAGACGAAGCCCGATTCCGAGCACCCTTATGCTGCGATTTTATACTGCCGGTGAATCCCACGGTCAGGGGTTGGTGGCCACCCTACTGGGTTTGCCCGCCCACGTGCCCGTGGACTTTGCCTACGTCAACCGCGAATTGCGGCGCCGCATGGGCGGCTACGGGCGTGGCGGGCGCATGAAAATTGAGTCCGACACCGCGCAGTTTCTTTCGGGGGTCCGCCACGGTGAAACCATCGGCTCGCCTATCGCCATCCTGATTGAGAATCGCGACTGGAAGAACTGGCAGGAGTCGATGTCAGTTGAAGACCTGGCGGAAACGCGTGAAAAGTACAAAGCGGTCGCTTCGCCGCGGCCCGGCCACGCCGATCTTGCCGGAGCTTTAAAATATAACTTTCGCGATGCGCGCTATGTGCTGGAGCGGGCGAGCGCCCGGGAAACCGCTGCCCGGGTGGCGATCGGGGCCGTGGCCAAGTTGTTCCTGAAAGAATTCGGAATTGAGACTGCCAGCCACACGGTGGCCTTGGGCAGCGTGGCGCTGCCGGAGGAGAACATCCCGTTTGAGCGGGTCCTGGCGCTGCGGGACGTTGAAGAAATCGTCTTGAACTGCGTCGATCCACAGGTAGAGGCTCGCATGAAGCAGGAAGTCGATAAAGCGATCGAGGCTCGGGATACCGTAGGCGGCACTTTTGAAGTGATCGCGCGGGGCGTCCCGGCGGGGCTGGGATCTTACGCGCAGTGGGATGAGCGCCTGGATGGTCAACTGGCGCAGGCCGTGATGTCGATCCAGGCGGTGAAAGCTGTCGAACTCGGAACAGGCATTGAGAACGCCGCGACGCCTGGCTCCCGAGTCCACGATGAAATTGGTTACAACCGCCAAAGTCATCGCTTCACCAGAAAATCCAATCGCGCCGGCGGTCTCGAAGGCGGCATCACGAACGGCGAGGAAGTAATCGTACGGGGTTACCTGAAGCCTATTTCCACGCTGCGGCGGCCACTTGAATCGGTGGATTTTGCTACGCGGGAAAGCGTCAAGGCGGCCTACGAGCGCTCCGACGTTTGCGTGCTTCCAGCGGCCGGCGTAGTGGGAGAAGCGATGGTGGCCTTGGTACTGGCCCGGTCGTTCCTGGAAAAATTCGGAGGCGATTCGCTCGAAGAAACGCGGCGGAATCTTGATTCTTATCTTGAGCAAGTGCGGCGATTTTAGTCAGGGTTGTTACGCAATAGTCGCTCAATTCATCTAAAAAAGATATAAAAAAATGATCTACCCCATCGTCAAATACGGACAGGAAGTATTAGAAAACCCGACGGAGCCGATTACGGACTTCAACGCCGAACTCGAGAAGTTGGTGGCGGACATGTTTGAGACAATGTACGCGGCGAATGGCGTGGGCCTTGCCGCTCCGCAAATCGGCATTTCCAAAAGGATTTGCGTCATTGATATCACCTCAGGGCAGGACCCCGGCGCCAAATTGGTTCTGGCTAATCCTGTGATTCTTTCCGCCGAGGAAGAACAGGTGCAGGACGAAGGCTGCCTGAGCCTGCCGGATTTCCGCGCCAAGACGCCGCGCCCGTTGCGCGCCACCATTCGGGCCCAGGACCTCAAGGGCCAGGAAATCACTCTATCCGGAGAAGGTCTGCTGGCTCGCGCTTTCTGCCATGAAACCGATCACCTGGACGGAAAGCTCTTCATCCATCACTTGACGCGGCTCAAGCGTGAATCCATCAAGCGCAAAATCCGGAAAATGGCCAAAGCGGGAGAGTGGTAGCATGGTCTTGATGGCAGCCTGCGCAAGTTGCTGCGGGCTGTCTCAATCGGACGCCACGGATGAACCTGATTTTTTGCGGCACACCTCGATTCGCGGTTCCCACGCTTGAAAAGCTGATTGCAGAACGATTTGTCCTTCAACTGGTGGTGACAAATCCGGATGAGCCGCGCGGGCGCGGTCACAAAGTGCAGCCCTCGCCCGTCAAGCAAGTGGCTCTGAACCACGGCATCCAAATCTACCAGCCGGCCAAACTGAAAGGCCCTGAAGTTCAAGCTTTCCTCTCGCAATATCATCCTGACGCCATTGTCGTGGTTGCCTACGGGCACATCATTCCACAATGGATGATCGACCTTCCCCGGCTGGGATGCATCAACCTGCACGCCTCGATTTTGCCGAAGTATCGCGGAGCCGCGCCGATTGCCTGGGCGCTGATTCGTGGCGAGAAGGAAACCGGGGTCACCACGATGAAGATTGATGCCGGGATGGACACCGGCAATATGCTCCTTGTCAGGACCGAACCGATCCGCGACGGCGACACCACGGAAACTCTCAGCGAACGCCTGAGCACGATGGGCGCCGACCTCATGATTGAAACTTTGCGCAAACTCGAGCGGGGAGAAATCGTTCCGCAGCCGCAGGACTCGAGCCTGGCGACTTTGGCTCCCATGCTCAAAAAGGGCGATGGGCGCATTGACTGGGCGCGGCCAGCGGCCGAACTTGCGCGGCGCGTGCGAGGGCTCGCTCCCTGGCCGGGCGCATACACTGCGTTTCGCGGCAAGAATCTCCACATTTGGCGCGCGGAAACTCTGCCGGCGCCGGCCGGCGCCGAGCTTCTTCCTGGCACCGTCCTCACCGAGGGCGGCAGGTTTGGCGTGGCTGCGGGCGAAGGTACGCTGCTGGTGATCGAAGAGGTCCAGCTCGAAGGCCGCAAGCGCCTTTCGGCGCGCGAGTTTTTGAATGGCGCGCGCGTCCGGACCGGGGAAATCCTTGGCTCCTGAGGTGAAACCCGTGGCGCAGGTCTCGCCCGCGCGCAAGGTCGCCTTTGAAATCCTTGTTCAAGTTGAAGCCGGGCATGCCTTCGCGGCAAACCTGCTGGAAGGAGGGAAGGCCTCGGCACTCGGCGAAGCTGATCGAGGACTCGCCACGGAAATCGTGATGGGCGTCCTGAGGTGGCGTGGCGAAATCGACTATCGCCTGGAGCAGCTTTCAGGAAAACCCATCGGTTCCTTTGATCGCGAGGTCGCCACTGCCTTGCGCATGGGCGTTTATCAGATTGCCTTCCTCGAAAAAATCCCCAAATCTGCCGCAGTGAATGAATCGGTGAAATTGACGAAGCTGGCTCGAAAGCGCTCGGCGGCCGGCTTGGTCAACGCCGTGCTGCGCAAATGCGAGCCCGCTCGGATTCAGGCTGCGCCGGCCAATGCCGAGGGTCTGAGCGCAACGGCATTGGAAAGCTTCCGGCGCACAGTTCCCTCCTGGCTGCTGAACCGTTGGGAAAAGACCTACGGGCGCGATGCCGCCGCTCAATTGGCTTGCGTCAGCACACAGATTCCTTCCACCACGCTCCGAATCACTTCTTTGAGCCGGGATCTTGCCCTGATTCCAAAGAAGCTCGATGAGAAGGGCGTCAAGGTCCGTCAAGGCCGCTACGCACCCGCGGCGCTGATTGTCGAGCAAGGCAAGGGCATGAGCTCCGAGGCCGCCTGGAAGATGGGCATGGTGATTCAGGACGAAGCTTCGCAATTAGTAGCTAGTCTACTTGCCGTCCGGCCCGGGCTGAGGGTGCTGGACCTCGCCGCCGCGCCGGGGCTGAAAACCAGCCTGCTGGCCGATGCCCTGGGGAAAGGCTTGCTGGTAGCCTGCGACATCAGCAGCGTCCGCCTGCGCACCATGAGGAAGCTTCTGCCCCGGATGACGGCGAATCCGAGGGCCACCCGGATGGTCCAACTCGACGCATCGCAAGACCTCCCTTTCCGGCAGAAGTTTGACCGGATCCTGGTGGATGCTCCGTGCTCGGGCACTGGGACGCTCGGGCGAAACCCGGAAATTAAATGGCGCCTCACGCCCGAAGATATTGAAAGGCTTTCCACCCTGCAAGTCCGTATTCTTCGCAACGCCCTCGGCCTGCTCGCCACCGGAGGCCGGTTGGTCTATGCCACATGCTCGTTGGAACCCGAGGAAAACGCGAGCGTGGTAGAAACTGTCTTACCGGGAATGCCGGGCTGCCGCCTGCTCACCCGCAGGGAGCTTTCCGAGGAATTTCCGAAACTCCGTGCCTTGTTTGAAGCGCAGGGCTATTTCCACACGCGCCCGGACCGGGACGATATGGATGGCTTCTTTGCCGCCGTGATCGTTCGATGAGCGAGTTGCCGCGGCATTTTCCGTGTCTGCTAACATAGCCGAAGGGGGCAAGTTTAAGATGAGGATAAGGAGGACTCGATGGATCTTAAAGGCAAAAGGATTGCCGTGCTGGTTGCGGATCAGTATCAGGAGTTGGAGGTCTGGTATCCGCTGCTGCGATTCCGGGAGGACGGGGCTGAAACCGTGGCTGTAGGGTTCGAGGCAGGGAAGACCTACCACAGCAAGAAGGGTTATCCGGTCGAAGCGGATAAGTCGATTGCCGACGTCCGCGCGGAAGATTTCGATGCCGTCGTGATCCCGGGAGGCTGGGCGCCCGACTTCCTGCGCCAGGACGAGCGGATGGTGAACTTTGTCCGGGATATGAACGCCGCGGGAAAGGTGATTGGGGCGATTTGCCACGCCGGCTGGATGCTCTCCTCCGCCGATATCGTTCGGGGGCGAAAAGCCACTTGCTTTAAGGCCATAAAAGATGACATCATGCACGCGGGCGCGAAGTACGTGGATGAGGAAGTGGCCGTCGACGGCAACCTGATCACTTCGCGCAAGCCCACCGATCTTCCGGCGTTTTGCCGCGAGATAGCCCAGGCGCTGGGTACTCAGGCTGCAGCCCGGCGCGCTGCACGGTCCTGAAGTCCGGGCTCCGGCTGGCGTCACCGCGATGGGCTGAACGGCATTGCACCTGTACGAGCACCTGATTCTACAAAGAGGAGTGTCGACATGCGCAGAGCGGGAATTGTTGTCTTTTTGACGACTATGGTTCTTGGAGTTTTTCTGGGTCCTTGCCAGCAAGGTTTCGCCAGACAGCGTAAAGGGAGGCTGCTTTACATGACCCTTTCCGCCGGCTTCAAGCACGCCAGCGTGGCGCCTTCGGAGGCCATCGTTAAGGAGATTGGCGAACGTTCCGGCCTTTTTGACACGACGGTTACGCAGGACGTCGGGGCTTTTACGGCGGAAAATCTGAAGAAATACGACGTGGTGATGTTCTATACTTCGGGCGAGCTGCCGTTCACCGAAGCGGAGAAAACCGCGTTCATTGACTTTGTCAAGTCGGGCCACGGGTTTGTCGGCGTCCACAGCGCCACGGACACCCTCTATATGTGGCGGGATTACCTGGAACTGATCGGCGGGTACTTTAACGACCACCCCTGGAGCCAGCAGGTGACGGTGGATGTGGTGGACCCGTCGGATCCCATCGTCAGCTTCCTGGGCAAATCGTTCCAGGTCGACGACGAGATCTATCAGATTGCGGACTTTCAGTACAGGACCTCGCATGTGCTGCTGCGGCTGGACCCTAACTCCGTAAATCTCCACAAGCCCGGCGTCCACTATCGCTTCTACGGCTGGCCGCTCGCTTGGACCCGGCGCGACGGCAAGGGCCGCGTGTTTTATACCGCGCTCGGCCACCACAGGGCCATCTGGGAGACCCAGTGGTACCAGCAACTGCTGCTCAACGGCATCAAGTACGCCATGGGCAGGATGAAGTAGCAGGCGTACCGGGTTAAAGGGTTCCTCCACGTTACCCACTCCCTTGCTGAACCGGCTGGGCCGGGGGCTACCCTCCGAAGGCGGAATTTGCGATTTTCTCGCGGCCTTTGAGCCTTTTTTCTTGACAAAGTTCGGGGCTGTTTGTATGAAAATAATTGTGAACCTTTGTTGATGGCGGGAGGCGAGCGGGCGAAACAAAAGCATGAATGGGCCTCGTTAGGCGAGGTTACCACGCAAACACAAGCCACTGCCCGGAAACCCGGAGACGGGCCAACGGGTAAAGCAGGCATGGCCGGCTTAAGGCTTTGCCTAAGGTGGCTATCCTCAAGGGTACGGGGAGCGTACGTTGTGTGGAGCTGAAGCTCAGACCAGGAGGTAGTCCGGCCGCGGGTTCGGCCGGAAGTGATTTTTCTGCCCCGTGGGAGCGACGGCTCACACGGGGCTTTTGATTTTCCGGGCGGTTTCAAGCTCAGGCGCCGTTCCGGCATCCGGAGCGCGGGCGCCGCTCTCCGGGGGGAGGGAAAAATGATTTACTTTACCGAAATACAGAATCTCCCCGCTTATGACGTGAGGGGTGCGTACCTGGGCCGCATCATCGACCTGGGGATTGATCCCAGCCAGAACGCGCTTCGCGTCGCGGCTTATCTGGTGCAAACACGGGATAAAAATCTTGTCTACATCACCCGAGATCAGTTGCAATCGATTTCCGTCCGCGCCGCCCAGACCTCGGTTACCCGCAGCGAAGTCTACAGCAACAAGCCTTCCGGGGAGTTGCTGCTGGTCAAGAAAGATGTTCTGGATCAGCAGGTGATCGACGTGAACCATCGCAAGGTAGTGCGCGTCAACGACGTCGATTTGGACATCCACCCGATCAATGGCCACACGGAGTTGCGCGTGCTGGCGGTGAATGTGGGGCTGGCGGCCGCTGTGCGGCGTTTGCTGCAGGGGCTCACGGCCAAGCACACCAGCCGCAAGATCTGCGCCTTCATTCCCTCCAGGGCTATTCGCTGGGAATTTATCAACCTGATTGAACCCGACGCGTCTCGCCGGCTGAAGCTGCGCATCTCCTACGAGCGCCTGGCGCGCCTGCATCCTGCCGACATTGCCGACATTCTGGAAGACCTGAGCCGCGACGAGCAACGCTCCGTGATTGAAACGCTGGACCGCGAGACGGCCGCGCAGGCAATCTCTGAAATTCCCATCTCCCTGCAGGCGACGTTGCTCGAGAGCATCCCTCCCGAGAAAGCTTCTGACATTATTGACGAAATGGCGCCGGATGAGGCGGCGGACGTGCTGCAGGAGCTTCCGCGGGAAACCTCGGCCCAGTTGCTGGCCGGCATGGAAAAAGAAGGGGCGGAGGAAATCAAGGATCTTCTCGGGTTTGAGGAAGACACAGCCGGCGCTTTGATGACGACGCATTACGTGGCATTGGGTGAAGACGCAACGGTGGAGAACGTGATTGAAGCGATGAAGCAGTTCGAGGGGACGGTGGAATCGGTCCACGCCGTCTATCTTGTCAGCGGCGAAGAGGTCCTGACGGGCGCGGTGCCGATTGCGCGCATTCTGCTGGCCCCGGCCAGCACGCCTCTGCGGGAGCTTTCCCGCGAGGAGGTCATCAGCATTACCACTGATGCGGACGCAAAGTCGGTGGTGGATCTGTTCAGAAAATATAACCTTCTGGCGCTCCCGGTTGTGGACGACAAGCGGCACTTGGTGGGCGTGGTGACGGCGGATGACGTTCTCGATCTTGTCGTAAACCGCCGTCGGTAGGGCAGCGGGCCGGTTTGATCGCCCGCGGAAGCCCCGGGCGGATGGTACGGCTTGTGGCATTATTGTATCCGCCCTGCCTCGACTAGATTTCCGTGCCGCGCCAAGGGAGCCGTTGGGCCGGTCGAGGGAACGGGAAGCCGGCCCCCACCGGCAGCGCGCGTATCAGTCCGCGATAATCTGACGCAAGGCCAAGCAAACGATGAAGCGCGAACGTATAAGAGACTTTCGCCGGAAGTTGTTGATCTTCCTGGCCGTGGTGGGCCCGGGGATCATCACCGCCAACGTGGACAACGACGCGGGAGGCATTTACACCTACTCGGTGGCCGGTGCCCGCTTCGGCTACTCCCTGGTCTGGACGCTGATTCCCATCACTGTCGCGCTGATCGTTGTGCAGGAGATTGTGGCGCGGATGGGCGTGGTGACAGGCAAAGGCTTGGCGGACCTGATTCGGGAGGAGTACGGTTTCCGCACCACTTTCATCCTGATGGCTTGCCTGCTGGCGGCGGACTTGGGCAATACCATCTCCGAGTTTGCGGGCCTGGCGTCGGGGATGTCGGTTTTCGGCATCAGCCGCTATATCATCGTGCCGCTTGGCGCGATTCTCGTCTGGGCGCTGGTGGTTAAAGGCACCTATCGCTTTGTCGAAAAGGTCTTTCTGGTGGCCTGTGTTTTTTACATCGCTTATCCGATCTCCTGCTTTCTCGCCCATCCGGCGTGGAAGGAAGCGGTGGTCAGCACCGTCCGCCCTTCCCTCGAGTCCGGCCACAGCTATCTCTACATGATCATTGGCCTAGTGGGAACGACGATTGCGCCCTGGATGCAGTTTTATTTACAGTCGGCGGTGGTGGAAAAAGGCATCAAGGTGAAGGACTGGCTCTACTCGCGCTGGGACGTGATTGTGGGCTGCATCGGCACGGACGTGGTTGCGTTCTTTATCATCGTGGCCTGCGCGGCCACCCTCTATGCGAGCGGCCACCGGGAGATTCGTGACGCGGGCGACGCCGCGCTGGCTTTGCGCCCGCTGGCGGGAAGCGCGGCGAGCGCGCTGTTCGCCTTCGGCCTGGCCAACGCTTCTTTGTTTTCCGCCTGCATCCTGCCGCTGGCCACGGCCTATTACGTCTGCGAAGGTCTTGGACTCGAATCGGGCATCAACAAGCGCGTAGAAGAGGCTCCGGCATTCTATTGGCTCTACACAAGCCTGATTGTCTTGGGAGCCCTCGCCGTGGTCGTGCTCACCGAGCGCATGCAGGTCCCTATCATTCTTCTCTCCCAGGTGATCAACGGCATCATGCTGCCCTTTGTGCTCATCTTCATGCTGCGCCTCTCGAACCGCGAAGACTTGATGGGCCAGTACAAGAATACGCGGGTCTTCAATGCCATCGCCTGGGTCACCTGTGCGGTCATGATCATTCTGACGCTGCTGCTCGTGGGGGCGTCTTTTTTCCCCTAATGCTTCCGCCTGAAGGGCAGGCCCTTTGTAGCGGCGGTGTCCTCACCGCCGTGCTGTAGCGTCGAGCTATACTCGACGATGGATTTTCGGCGATCATAGATCGCCGCTACAGCCGTGGGCCTTTTCCTTGAGTTGTAGCGTCGAGCTATGATCGACGTCCTTCTCGCCTCGCTGTCCGGCGATCACAGATCGCCGCTACAGGGGATTTAATGATACATTCCGGCTCTGCGCAGAGTTAAACTCTTAAGTAACCGAGTCCGATATTCAGACGCTTGCAGACGCATAAGGGATAAGGAGGGCAACATGCAGCGCCGTACATTTTGGCTGGTTATGGTGGGAATCGTTCTTGTTTTATTCCCCTGGCCGGGTCTCGCGCGGCCGCAGCAGGGCTGGGGAAACCATCCGCAAGGTATGCGGGGCAGGTCTCCCGGAGAGCGCGCGTTCGGGACCATTACTTCTGTCGGGGCTAATCAATTCCAGATCAAGAAGCCGGACGGGAGCCTGTTAACCGTCCTCGTAAGCGGCAACACTCGCTATTGGGCGAGTCGCCAGGAGATCCAGTTCAAAGATTTGAAGCCCGGCGACCACGTTTTCGTCATGGGCCAAACCGGCGACAACAAGCAATTCGATGCCAGAACGGTTCGCCGGATGACGGAAGAGGAGGTGGCGCGCTTCCGCAACATGGGCGACCGGGCCTTCGGCCAGATCGTCTCGATTGAAAATAATCAGTTGAAGATCAAGAACCCTTACCGCGGCGAACAGACCATCATCGTGAATGACCAGACCCAGTTCATGAAAGAGGGCCAGGCCATCACCCTGAAGGATCTGAAGGTGGGTGATCGGATCTTCGCGATGGGCAAGGAGGAAAACGGCAAGCTCGTCGCCGACCGCGTCATTACCGGGCAATTTCGTCGCCGGGGTGGAGGCATGCGCCAGGGCCCGCCGCCGCCGCAACAATAGCGCCCTCGATGGCTTAACTGTTGCTTGTTGGCCCTGGTTGCGCCAGTGTAAACAGCGGCGTGCCGAGGCTGAATCGGCTGGCCTGTTCAGGGTCTGTCCATTTCCGGAAGACGACGCGGCCTCCCGCCTGGCGGACCATACCAGCCACGTTATGAACAAACCCCTGGTCCGCCGGGCGCGCATAGGAGGCGACCAGATTGATGTTGTCGATTCCTGGGTTGGCCAGGCTGATTACGCCTAATAATCGTCGAGTATGCGCCAGCATGGTTTGGATGGCTCGCGCGGCGGCGTCCTCGTCAAGGTACATGAGCACGCCACAACACAAAACCACGTCATACTTCAGGTCACCCATCGCGGCATCCAGGGCGCTGACGTCACCGGCGCTAAGCTCGATTTTTGATCCCAACTGCCGCAGATAGGCGTTGCCGGTTTTGATCGCGTACTGATCCACGTCAATGCCCCGCAGGCAGGTGGCGGCGGGAAATTTTTCGGTTTCGAGAAAGCGCAGCGCGTAGCCAAGCGAACAGCCAACGTCGAAAACGGACTTCACATCTTTCTCCGGCGCCACGCCAATCTGCCGGAGGTGCGCGCAAAGATGGTCGAAGAACTCGGCGCGCGACGGTCGAAGCTTCTCAGCGCCAAAGCGGTGAGCGATCTCATAGGTTTTCGCGTAGGGTAGTCCGCCCACATGATGTTCCCACATGAAACGGTGGAAATCCATGGGAGCATTTTTCCCAAGATCGTTCAGGAGTTCTCGCGAAAGGAAAGATTGGCTGATGAAATTGCGCCGGCCAAGCCAAGCCACCACGCGCTTCCGTGCCGCCAACGGAAGCGTGCGCAGCAGAGGCTTGACGATCAGAAACCTTACGGAACTCTCAACTGCGGACCGGACCCCTCTTTTCACACTGCCCACAAAACTTGAATTGCCCCTCCCCGATTGCCCAGCCTGCCCCTGTCTCCACCATTCTGACACGCCTCAAAAAAACTTCCCAAGGATTTTGTGCCTGAAAGCAACCCGCGCACTGTTGCGCACCGTGGGATGTTACGAAGCGTGTCGCGCTATGGTTTGCCGGGAACCGCTTCTGAGATACACTGTCGGACCCGGGAGACATGAGGCCAAAGCGGCTATGGTTTGCCGGGAACCGCTTCTGAGATACACTAAAGATTTATATCCAATGGAAAAAATCTTCTGCTATGGTTTGCCGGGAACCGCTTCTGAGATACACTTGCCGGACTCGTGCCATATGCCTCTTTTGCGCTATGGTTTGCCGGGAACCGCTTCTGAGATACACTTGGAACCTCGTGCTCTTCTTATCTTAGCTCGCTATGGTTTGCCGGGAACCGCTTCTGAGATACACTTCTTAACCTGAAGACCCTCACCCAACCGCGCTATGGTTTGCCGGGAACCGCTTCTGAGATACACTGGGATGCTGCTGCGGCCAACGCGCGATTGCGCTATGGTTTGCCGGGAACCGCTTCTGAGATACACTTGCCGTTGATCCCGTTGTCTTTAGCTAGTGGCTATGGTTTGCCGGGAACCGCTTCTGAGATACACTAGCAAGTGGAAGCCAAAGAGCGGGGGGCGCGCTATGGTTTGCCGGGAACCGCTTCTGAGATACACTCCCGGCCCCACAGCCAAAGACACCCACATGGCTATGGTTTGCCGGGAACCGCTTCTGAGATACACTAAACCGCCGTACGAGGTCATGTCCGGATTAGCTATGGTTTGCCGGGAACCGCTTCTGAGATACACTCGGACTGCAACTCTTCCAACAATTGAACCGGCTATGGTTTGCCGGGAACCGCTTCTGAGATACACTTTAATGCTGACGTTTACGCGGTAGACTATTGCTATGGTTTGCCGGGAACCGCTTCTGAGATACACTCATCTACGCGTGCAGGCCCTTAAACGCCGGGCTATGGTTTGCCGGGAACCGCTTCTGAGATACACTTTAACACCAAGTTACATCGCAGTTCACTAAGCTATGGTTTGCCGGGAACCGCTTCTGAGATACACTAACGCTCGAAGGCCAATGTCGAGCGCGGCAGCTATGGTTTGCCGGGAACCGCTTCTGAGATACACTGCTCTTCGCCGCGCTGCATCAGGCGCAGAAGCTATGGTTTGCCGGGAACCGCTTCTGAGATACACTCACCCAGCGCTGCGGGAGCTTGATTCGGAGCTATGGTTTGCCGGGAACCGCTTCTGAGATACACTCACCGTCCAGAAATGCAATGCGCGGCAAATGCTATGGTTTGCCGGGAACCGCTTCTGAGATACACTCTCGGTGATCTTTGCCAAGATCCCGTTTGAGCTATGGTTTGCCGGGAACCGCTTCTGAGATACACTATCATCTCTTCGTCATCCTCCTTCTTCGCTGCTATGGTTTGCCGGGAACCGCTTCTGAGATACACTATTCTCAGGAGGTTTGACAATGACACTTGAGCTATGGTTTGCCGGGAACCGCTTCTGAGATACACTTTGGCCACCGCTCAGGGGAGTTCCTGCCATGCTATGGTTTGCCGGGAACCGCTTCTGAGATACACTGACTACCAGTTGTACTCGGCGGCTGGCCGTGCTATGGTTTGCCGGGAACCGCTTCTGAGATACACTTGCTACAGCAATTCAAGACGCGATTGAGAGGCTATGGTTTGCCGGGAACCGCTTCTGAGATACACTATGCGCGTCCGCATCCGCATCCAGGATGATGCTATGGTTTGCCGGGAACCGCTTCTGAGATACACTCATCTTTCCCGACTTGAATCTAAAAAGTGCGCTATGGTTTGCCGGGAACCGCTTCTGAGATACACTGGGAATTGGCACAGGAGATGCGGCGCAAACGCTATGGTTTGCCGGGAACCGCTTCTGAGATACACTCGTCCTTCCCGTTCTATGTCAAGGACTGGAGCTATGGTTTGCCGGGAACCGCTTCTGAGATACACTGACACTGGTGGCCAGTATGTTGCGCGGACAGCTATGGTTTGCCGGGAACCGCTTCTGAGATACACTCCGGTGGAGTGATGAGCGCGCCC
>JAMCXS010000030.1 GCA_023474345.1 Acidobacteriota bacterium
GCGCTCCCAGCGCCATGCGGATGCCGATCTCGTGCGTGCGCTGGGCAACGGCGTAGGCCATGAGCCCGTACAAACCGATACAGGCAAGGAGAACGGCAAGCGCAGCAAAGAAACTGGAGAGCCGTCCAAAAAGGCGTTCCTGCATCAAGGTTTCGGCAATCTGCTGAGTCTGAGTCTTCACGTCCGAGAGCGGCAGGTCAGGGTCGAGATTTTGGACAACGCGGCGCACCAGTGGGACGGAAGCTAGAGGATTGCCCGCTGTCCTCATTTCAAAGTGGATTCTCGTTAGGGGGAATGGCACTTGGGTGTACGGAATGTAGACGGTGGGATGAGGCGCATTTCGGAGCCTTGCGAACTTGGCATCCTGGACCATCCCCACGACCTCGTACTCCGGGCTCGTTTGCCTTAAGAAGGACTCGAACCTGAAGTGGTGCCCGATGGGGTTCTGACCTCCCAGAGTATGCCGCGCGAAGGCCTCGTTGACGACGGCCGCTTTGAGAGAAGCCGCTGTGTCACGCGATTCGACACCGCGTCCCATCACGAGCCGGATTCCCATCGTCTTAAAGAATGACGGCCCCACGTTGTTCCAATCGACGTTCATGCTCTGCCCCGGCCCTGGCTTATAGCCTGCGATAGAAATTGGCCAATTCGCTCCGTAGCCAGAGAGCAAGGTGTCCGTGGACATGGTCGCCGATGTTACACCCGGCAACGCCTGAAGTTGGGCGAGCAAACGCGCATAAAAATCGGTCAGTCGCTCGCCTCGGTAGCCGTTCTGGGTGGGATCGACAGCAAAAAGCAGCAGGTGATGCTGGTCGAAGCCGAGATTCTGATCTTCGAGATTTGTGAGCGTGCGCACGAACAAGCCCGCGCCGATCGCCAACAGCAGCGCCAACCCCACTTGAATGGCGGCCAGCGAGTTTCCCAAACGCATCCGCCTTCGCCCACCCAGGGTTGACGCACCCACGCCACCTTTGAGCGCAGGCGTTAGATCGAGTCGGGTCGAGCGTAAAGCGGGGGCAAGGCCGAACAAGACTCCTGTGAGAATCGAAACGGCGGCCGTAAATCCCAGCACTCTCGCATCCACCTGCACGCTTAGATTTAGAGGCTGGGCGCCGCTGGACATCAGCAGGACTAGGACACGGCTCGCCCAATGGGCAAAAAGGAGTCCGATTCCGCCGCCCACACCGCCCAGTACAACGCTTTCGATCAGCAATTGCCGGACGAGTCGCGCCCGCGAAGCCCCGAGCGAAAGGCGCACAGCAACCTCCTTCTGTCGCCGCGTGGCACGGGCCACGAGCAGGGTCGCTACGTTCGCGCAGGCAATCAGCAACACCGTGCTAACGATGATCATCAGGACCCGCAGAGGCTTCGAAAATCTCTTCCTCAACGCATCAAGGCCTTTGGCCGCGGGCTCCAGTTGGATGTGCGGAACGAATTGAGGACCTTGGGAAGCTCTGAGGGCTCCTCCGATGCTTTGTTGGAAGAGCACGTCGAGCTGAGCGCTAGCTTGTCGGGTATCCACCCTGGGTTTAAGCCGTCCCATCATCATCAGCCACCACCAGGTCCGCGACGTAAAGGGAGAGGTCACACTGGGGATGTGATTTGCGCCCCAAGGCAGCAGCTTTGGGTTTTGAGTGAGGGGAACCCATACGTCCACGGTGCGTCCGGGGGTAACGCCGAAGAAACGAGGCGGAGCCACTCCCACAATCGTGCAGGGGACGCCGTTGATGGTAATGCCCTTGCCCACAGCTGCCGGGCTGTGGCCGAATTGGCGCGACCAATAGCCGTAGCTGATGACCGCTACGCCGGGAGCCGCGGCTTTCTCGTCTTCGTTGGTTATAGCACGTCCTAAAATCGGCGAGACGCCCAAACCCGAGAAATATTTGCCGGTTACAAGTTCCCCTGCGGCCAAACTTGCTTGGCCGTCGGTGTTGACGGTCACCTTGCCTAGTGACTCGAACCCGAAAAAACTGGAAAAGACCTGATTGCCCTTCCGAAATTCATTAAACGATGGATATGAAAACGAGGGGCTGACCGCTCGTCCGGTTGGATCCTCGCTTACATATCCGGTCAACACTTTGGCTGGTTGCTTTTGAGAAACCCAGTTCAGAAGTACAAGCTGATCAGGATTTCTTACCGGCAGCATCTTTAGCATCACAGCGTCGATCAGACTGAAGATGGCGGTGTTGGCGCCAATGCCCAGGGCAAGGGTGAGAACCGCGACAACCGTGAAGCCGGGGTTGCGGCGGAGCTGGCGGAGGCCGTAGCGGACGTCCTGAATCAGTTCTTCAAGGAAGCGCACGCCCCAAGCTTCGCGGCACTCCTCCTTAAGCGCTCCCACATTGCCGAACAAGCGCAGAGCCGCATAGCGGGCTTCTTTGGCGCTCATGCCGTTGGCGATGTTCTGCTCGATCTGCTTCTCCAGATGAAAGCGCAGTTCTTCATCCATTTCTTGCTCGACTCGACTTTTCCGAATCAGTGCTCGCAGGTTGATCATCTTTGCCTCCATGGTTTCTGCTGTAGCGGCGAACTGCGTTCGCCGGTTCTTCCTTTAAATAAAAGCCGGCGATCTGGAAAACAACCGGCGATCATAGATCGCCGCTACAAAAAGCTGCTCGCGCGGCGAGAAGGCCGGCGGTGAGGACACCGCCGCTACAGCGCAGCCTTCGCGATTTCAGATTACATATTGCAAATGCGCAATTCGTCACTCGTAATCAAGATTCGCCACTTCAGATTGAAGATTGCAGCTATCAAAATAGGCAACTCCAGATTGCATATTTGAGATTACAAGGCCGAACAACCCCCCTTCGTAATTCATGGCTCATTCCAGCCGAATGCGGTCGAAGCCGTCCCAGCGCGACATGTCGGACAGAATCACCTGGTCGCCGACCGCAAGCCCTTTGATAATCTGGACCGTATCGACCGACGCGCGGCCGAGCTCTACCTTTATGCGCACTGCCTGGGCTCTGCCGTTTACCAGCTTGAACAGGCTGATGGTGCTGCCTGACTGCCCGAACGCCGGGCGGCCCACGTACAACACATTGGTCAGGTGCGAAATCTCAATCGTCCCGTCCACGCTCAGGTCCGGCACGGCGCCCGGCGGCAGCGGGCCATCCAGCTTGACGTCCACGGTGCGAGTGCCGTCCTAGACGGCGGGATCGATGCGAATGACGTGTCCCGCAATCACGCCGTTGTGGGTATCGACTTCCGCACGCTGGCCAAGCTGGATGTCCTTGGCCTGCGTTTCAGCGATCTGGAGCTGTGCCTTCAGATGATTGGGCTGCGCCACCTTGGCAAGAATTGCACCGGCGGTTACCTGCTGTCCGACTTCCACGGGCAATTCCTGGAGTACTCCTTCTGCGCCGGCCCGGACGGTGAGAGAGTCAAGCTGGTCTTGCTTCAGGTTCGAGAGCGCGCGAAGCTGCTCGATCTTGGCTTTCTGCGCCGCCAGTTGCGCCCGGATGGAATCAGCCAGCACCCTCACCTGCTGATCAGCAATTCGGGCTCGCGTTGCGGAGACTTCCGCTTTTGCCTGGGAAAGCTCCGCGGTGATTTTCGGTCCGAGGCCGTCGCGGGCGAGTTGCGCGTCAGCCGCCGCCTGCAATCTGGCCTGAAGATCGTCGGACTTGGCGGTGGCGGCGGAAGCTCGCTGGTCGAGAAGCTGGCTGGAAAGTTGCGCCTCCAGGCTGCTGTAATCCGCTTCGGCGGCCTTCAGTTGCCATTGGGTGTCGAGCGCCGCCTGCTCAATCTCCGGGTTGGTCAGAACCAGCAGCACGGTCTCCGGCTCCGTGGCCATGCCGGGCAGAACCATTTTCTGTTCGACGCGGCCCTCGACCGGAGCCGGAATCCACAGGATCTTTTCCGGTACCAGCTTGCCGAGGCCGCGAACCTGAATGTCCATCGCCCCGCGCTTCACCGTGTCAATCCACACCGTCGAGCGGTCAACTTCCGGCGCTGCTGGTTTCAGGCGCGAAAGTCCCAGCGTGGTGGCCAGAATCAGGGCGATGCCGCCGAGCGCGAGACCAGCACGCCGCAGCCGCCGCTTGCCGAGATCGATTTTGCGCGGGATGTCCATTATCACGACCGGCCGCGCCAAAGAGCATGAGGAATTTACGCGGGCCCAATGCGCCTGAGCGGCATTGTCCTAGACATTCGACAGCACGACAATAACGCCCTTCCCATAGAATGTCAAGGGGAAAGTCGCGCAGCCTTTTGCCCCGCAGCGCCTCATAAAAAAACGCAACCGCGGCGATTGGGTGAAGTAGGTTTGTTGGGCGGCATCGGCGCGTGATAAAGCGTCCAAGTAAGCTGCCAGCCAGCCGTCATGCTTCTTGAGCAACTGTAAACTTTTTCGGCGAACCCGGGCTTACACCTACCAGATTTTCCCAGGCGGGTTTGACGGAAGGCCCTCCAGGAACCACTACGTGTCCAGATTGGATCGAAATCAGGTTTCCGTAGTAGTCGAGAACCGCCGCGAGTGGAATGGGCTACTCCAGTCCCCGGGTTTGTCGCGGCAGCGCCCGGGTCTGTTGCGACGACACCCCAATAGCGAAAATAAAATCAAGCCGGTGCCGGGAGTGTAACATTGACGGGCGGGTTGATTCAATGTGGTTTATCCGCCGTCACCTGACCCCGAAAGCACTCGCCATCCAGCTTTGCCTTACCCATGAGTGCCGCAACCCCGCCGCCACGCCTGCAAAGCCCGGGTCACATGCCATGACTGGTGTAACATCGCCCGCTCTTTGACAGCAAGACGAACGCCTTCGTTCAAAAAGCTCAATGATTTCATCTTGATTGCGGATTTGGTGCCAAGCGCGGCGCTAACTCTCCTTGGCGCGCGGTGGGTTTCCCTGCAGCACCACTTTGCCGCATTTCCAGCACATCAGGTTTATGCCGCTTGGTGAGATCCATAGCGGACCTTCGCCGCAGTAAGGGCAAGGGTCTCCCTTTTGTAACGTACTCGTTTCTGGCTTCAAAATGGTCGCAGTATACTCTCTTGTTAGCGGGACATCAAACTTTTCCTTAGCAGCTCAGTGGCCTCGTCCAGGCGCTCGTGCACGTAAGTCTCGTATAGTCTGATCTTCTTTTTAAACAAGCTGATGCGAACAACGGACAAGGCATGACTCACCATAAACCCAATCGCGAATGCGAGAAGCTCCTTTTCCATATTCCCTCAGATTTTCCAAAAAGATCGCTAAGCACCGTTGCCGTCGCTGGAGAGCACCTGAATGAAACGTTACGCGGCTGTTTGTCACACTTCTGTTTTCCAAGAGGTTTGGACGCCCGGGCTCTAGCGGCGAAGAAGGCACTACTACAGGAACAGGAGCAAATTACTGAAGTGTGCAGCAACGCCCTTCAAATTATGCCCCCTTGTGATCAGCATGGCAGCTGGAATAACATCCATTGAAATCTGAGCTTCCTCCTGTCCGCCGCGTGAGGCGGAGTTAATAAGCTATCACCTTTGCCGCATAGCGCAGCAAGTGAGCTGCCAAAGCCGCGCTTGCTTATATGCTGATTTCAAAAGACTACCTAGGCTAAACATTTATCATTTCTTTAGTCTAAATGCAACTTTGGCCGGTGATAGGAAATTTCTTCACTCGCCCGTGTAACTGAAACCTCGCGCGACCTGGTTTCGCCTGTGATGCCTAAACTACAAAATAATGCTGGAAGTCAGCCGCCGTCTCGGGTTTTAATTGGTCGAGTTCAGCTTTAGCCCCAAGCATCTTGATAAGAACTTCTGAAAGAGAAGAGTGGCCTATGCTTGGCAAGCGGATCTTACTCGCTGCGATGATCGGGCTTAGTATCACGCCTTTTTTCGCTCAAGACACGAAATACCCCCCGCAGGATGAGCAGATACCGGGACCTCCTATCTATCCTGAGAGGTCACGTTCCTGCTGCAACGGTTTAAATCGGCAAGAGTATGCGGTCAAGGTTTTTGAGGAATGGCTTGCGGACATCAAACATTTCCGAATGGAGCGCTTGATTCGCGCGGGCTATGATGCTGCGCAATATAGTCGGCCGGAGCTCAAGTGGACTCAAAGTTCATTTATTCAGCCGCAACTGATGATCCAAGACCGCTATTTCTATGACCCGGTTACGCATGAATATACGGTCGGGCGGTACCTCGACGACCTGAAGAGGCGTTATGGCGGGACCGATGCCGTTCTGATCTGGCCTACTTACCCCAACCTCGGAATTGACAATCGCAACCAGTACGATTGGCTGCGGGACATGCCGGGAGGCCTCGCAGGCGTGCGGCAAATGATCGAGGATTTTCACCGCCATGGCGTGCGGGTGCTTTTCCCGGTCATGCTCTGGGATCAGGGAACACGGGACGAAGGGATACCTAACTGGGTGGCCACCGCGCGGTTGCTCGCGAACGTCGGCGCTGATGGGGTTAACGGTGACACGCTCCACGAAGTGCCACTGGCCTTCCGGAAAGCTTCGGATGCCACCGGCCATCCCCTCGCCTTTGAGCCGGAACTTTCGCTCGAGAATCCATCCGAAGCCCTAGCCTGGAACAACATGAGCTGGGGCTATTGGAAGTACCCTTTTGAACCGATGGTAAGCCTTTACAAGTGGCTTGAGCCCCGGCACATGGTAAATGTTTGCGACCGCTGGGCTCGCGATAAGATCGACAATTTGCAATTTGCCTTTTTCAACGGTGTCGGCTACGAAAGCTGGGAAGACATCTGGGGCATTTGGAATGGAATTAAGCCCCGGGACGGCGAGGCGATCCGCTGCGTGGCAACCATCGAACGCGCCTTCCCCGAACTGCTTACCAGTCGCGATTGGACGCCCCATACGCCAACCTTGCAATACGGCATCTTTGCCAGTAAATTCCCTGGAGAAAATGAAACTCTCTGGACCATTGTCAACCGCAATGAGTACGATGTTCACGGCAAGCAGATTGAAGTTCCTTACGAGGCCGGCACTCGCTATTTTGACCTTTGGCACGGGGTTGAACTGAAGCCCGCCGTCGAGGGCAAGATGGCCGTCCTGAGTTTTGAAGTTGAGGCTCGCGGCTTTGGCGCCATTCTGGCAACGTCCCATGAAGCGGACCAGAAGCTCAGCAGACTTCTGAGCACGATGCATGAACTTTCGCAAAGGCCGCTGAGTTCTTTTACGAACCAACGGACCTTTCTTCCACAACATATCGTGGAAATCCCTCGCACTAAACCTGCCGCCAGTGCCCCGCCGTGCATGGTCCGGATTCCGGGCGGTGAGTTTGTGTTCAACGTTCATGGAATTGAAATCGAAGGCGGCAACGCCGTCGGGGTGGATGTCCAGGAGCCTTGGGAGGATTCGCCCCGGCGCTTCCATCGTCATCGGATGTACATTGACAGCTTTTACATCGACCGCTATCTAGTCACCAATGCTGCGTACAAGAAATTTCTCGCGGCCACCGATTATCACCCCGAGGATGACCACAACTTCCTGAAAGACTGGAAGGACGGCACATACCCTGAGGGTTGGGGTAACAAACCTGTAACCTGGGTTTCGCTTAAAGACGCGCGCGCCTACGCCGCGTGGGCCGGCAAGCGGTTGCCGCACGAGTGGGAATGGCAGTACGCCGCGCAGGGAACGGACGGGCGAATTTATCCATGGGGCAACAAGTGGGACCCTGCCGCCGTGCCGAAGCTAGACACCAGACGGGATCTTCCTCCGCCAGCCGACGTTGACGCTCATCCCAAAGGCGCCAGCCCTTTTGGCGTAATGGACATGGTCGGGAACGTGTGGCAATGGACGGACGAATTTGAGGGCGCTCACACTCGTGCGGCCATTCTGCGCGGAGGCAGCCACTATCATCCGCATGGTTCAGGTTGGTATTTCCCGGAGGCGTTCCGGCTGGATGAACACGGCAAGTTCTTGCTTATGGCTCCCAGCACCGACCGCTCCGGAACCGTCGGTTTCCGATGCGCGGTGGATGCCGAATAATCCAAGGTAATCAGGCGCACGCGTGATGTTACGATCCGGTCGAAATCCTTACGTGACGAAGGATGTCAACAATGTTCGTGCCCACTGCCTATAGTGCTGCTCTTTTGATGATGATTCTCAGCATGGTTTGTTGGGGAAGTTGGGCCAATACTCAGAAGCTTTGCAAGAACTGGCGCTTTGAGCTCTTTTACTGCGACTACATGTGGGGCATCCTGCTGATCTCCGTATTCATGGGATTCACTCTGGGCCGAACCGATCTCGCGAGCCCGGAGAGCTTTATGGCTAACCTCGGCGCGGCGGACGTCCACCATCTGCTGCTGGCATTCCTGGGGGGAATTATCTTTAACGTCGCCAACATCCTCCTGGTGGCAGCAATCGCCATTGCGGGCTTGGCTGTCGCTTTTCCTATTGGCATTGGCCTGGCTTTGGTGATCGGGTCGGTTCTCAATTACCTCGTCACGCCGGCAGGGAACCCGGTGTTGCTGTTCAGTGGAATCTTTCTGGTTTGCGTGGCAATTGTGCTGGACGCCATGGCTTATCGGAAAGTCTCGCAGGATTTGAAGCTGAGCACCAAAGGCATTCTGTTGAGCCTGCTATGCGGCGTGGGAATGGGGCTGTTTTATCCCTTCGTCGCCAAGGCCCTGACGGGCAAAAATCACCTGGGGCCTTACACGGTGGCCTATGTTTTCGCGCTTGGCGCGCTGGCCTGCGCGCTTCCGCTCAACTATGCCATGATGCGAAAACCGGTTTCCGGTCCGCCCGTTTCGATCGTTGACTACTTGCGGGGGACCAAGTCTTTGCACTTCTGGGGTGTCCTTGGAGGAATGATCTGGGGAGTCGGAACGATTTCGAATTTTGTCGCTTCCTATGTGCGGATGGTCGGTCCCGCCACTTCCTACGGTTTGGGCCAGGGCGCTACGATGGTTTCGGCGATTTGGGGAGTATTTGTGTGGAAGGAGTTCGCTGGGGCCGACCGTAGCGCCAAGCGCCTCCTGGCGATGATGTTCGTGGTTTTCATTCTGGGACTTTCCTTGGTTGCCTTGGCGCCCGTGGTCAAGTTCTAGCAGGTTATTGAGAAGGTCGATGTTGTCATGCTGAGCCCCTTCGCCTTGCTCAGAATGATAAGCTCCAAAACCTTTTTCAGCAACCTGGCGGGAGAATGGAAAATTGGAACCCAAAATTCCGCGTTGCCCTTCAGCACGCGGGTCGCGCCGGGAGATGCCCCAGTTATATTATCTTGTTGCATTTATCACAGCACTGACACGGAGGCTCCGATGAGATTGAAGTTTGGCAAATCCTTTTTGCATACCGTCATGGTCTCAGCATTTTTCTTTATCCCGAAATTAGCCCTCGCCGCACAGGGAAAAACTACCCCTCCTTATAACATCATCTTGCTTACCCCCGATCAGTTGCGGGCGGACTTCATGCACACATACGGATATCCTTATCCGGATACGCCTAACATCGACCAGTTAGCGAGTGAAGGAACCGCCTTCACCAGGATGTATGCGGGAGCGCCGTGGACCACGCCCTCGTTCGGTGTTATTCTCACCGGTCTATTCCCAACCGTTCACGGAATGACCCTTCCTCCCTACGAGGGTTGCGGTCCTTCGATCAGCCGCCCGCTCACCAACGGCGAGATCCCGACCGTTCCGTCGCTATTGCTGCTCTCTCCGTATAAGCTTATCATTCCCGAGGTGCTGAAGAAGGACGGCATGGTCGCGGCCGTGGACGATGCCAACTGCTGGTCCATCTGGGACGTGGTGAATCGGGGCTGGGATGATTTTAAGTTTTTCCCAGGCTACCAGTTACCGGCCCCGGGGCATCCGGGCTCGAGCAGTTTCTACTTGACGGCACCGAAGACGACCGCCTGGGCCGAGCAGTGGCTAACGGCTCATCGCGATCAGCGGTTCTTCTTTTGGATCCATTATATGGAACCGCACGCTCCTTATAACGAGCCCGCCGCGTACGACCGCTTCAAGACTCCGGATGATTTCCCGAATGAGCCCGACGGCAGAACCCTTCATAGTCTTGCGAAGTTACAGAACATTCACGCCATCCGGCGGTTGCAAGAGCTGTATGCCGGAAAGATTTTGTACATGGACCATTTTGTTGGTCAGCTCCTCAACACTGTTCACACGCTTGGGCTCGACAAGAACACGATCATTATTCTGACGTCTGACCACGGGCAGCTTCTTTATTCCCATCCTAAGGACTTTAATACGGACGACCATCGCTCACTTTATAACGCTGATTTACACGTCCCATTAATTTTCCGCGGGCCGGGTATCCCCTCAGGCAAAAGATTAGAAGATCTTGCAAGCAACTATGACATCTTGCCCACCATACTGGACCTGGAAAACCTGCTGCCGCCTGCCCACACGGACGGTGTCAGCCTCAAGGGGATCATCCAGGGAACCACGTCCGAGCCTCCGAATCATTACCTTTACTGCGAAGAGAGCAATCTCACACCCCAGTACTCTATTCGAAACCTCCACTACAAGTTGATTGAGACGATGCCCACAGGAAAGATCCAATGTTTCGACGAAGCCACCGACCCGAGGGAGCTCCACAACATCTGCGCGCAGATTCCTGAGGAAGCAGCGAAATTGAAGGCGGCGCTGGACCTGCACATTCAGTTGCTCATCCGCCAGGCAAAGTCATACCCGGACTGGCGGAACAATTTGGCGTTGGCAGTGCTCGATCAACGGGACTCGAAGGCGCTGAACATGCTTGCGCCACACCGTTTGATAGTTGCACCTACCGGCGGATCACACTACCAACTGACTGGTCGGGCGTGGTCCATCGTCAAGGGATTGAATAAATTTGGCAATTTGGCTTATTGGGCCCCACCAGGGCCTGCCACGGCATACGTTATCTGGAGATCTGATACGCCGCTGATTGGAGAGTACGAGATCTCGGTGTGGTATGGAGGCACTGGCCAGATCGGCATGAAACAGGCCACCGATGCGGACTACACGGTTCGCTTTAAAGGAGGCTCTCTGTCTTTTCCTTTTAACCAGAACGAGGGGCAGGGAGAGTGGCATTCACTTGGTAGCTTTCATGATCCCGCCTCGGTGGAACTGACCAACCGAGCCGACGGTGCGGTGGTCGCCGGGGCCGTCCGATTTGTACGGGTTCAACAGGCGGAAGTCCGCCCGGCATCTCGCTAGGTGGTGAGTCCGCACCGGGCGTTAGTGACCGGAAAGCTTATCCCATGAGGAGGTTAAAAACATGAGGCTTCGAGCTCGGCAGGTTTGGAGTACCACCTTCCTCATGGCGGTGTTCATAGGCGTATGGGCGGGGACGCGCAGTTACGGTCAGGCGTCCCGGCTGGCTTCGACGCCGCCCATGGGTTGGAACGATTGGTATCAGTATGGATGCACCGTTAGCGACGCCATCGTTCGGGCAAACGTTGATGTGTTGGTCAGCAGCGGAATGCGGGACGCCGGTTATAAATATGTCAATATTGACGACTGCTGGCAGGGAAAACGTGATGCGCAGGGATTCATTCACCCGAACAGCCGCTTCCCGGATATGAAGGCACTCGCTGATTACATTCATAGTAAAGGTTTGAAATTTGGCCTTTATTCTTCACCCGGTCCCAAAACGTGCGCGGGTTACGAAGGCAGTTATCAGTACGAGAGACGGGACGCAGAAACTTACGCCAAGTGGGGCGTGGATTTCCTCAAGTACGATTGGTGCAGCGCCTCGAGGGTGTACGCGCCGGACCAGATGCAGGCAGCTTACAGGAAAATGCACGAGGCGCTTGAAAGCACGGGCCGTCCGATTCTCTTCAGCCTTTGTCAGTATGGACTGGAAGGCGTGTGGCGTTGGGGAGCCTCGGTGGGCGGCAATATGTGGCGTACAACTCCTGACATCGGTGGCAATTACGACCGCGTTTCTTTATTCGGGTTTATGCAGAATGGGCTAGAGACGTATACTGGTCCCGGGCATTGGAACGATCCGGACATTCTGCAGATCGGTCTGGGCAGGCTCAATCACGACGAAGAGCTCACGCAAATGAGTTTATGGTGCTTGCTTGCCGCTCCCCTTCTGGCCGGAAACAACTTGACCAAAATGAGCAACGACACTCTCAAAATCCTGACTAATCCGGAAGTTATTGCAGTGGATCAGGATCCTGAGGGGATTGAGGGGCATCGCGTCTGGCAGGAAGGGCCTCTGGAAGTTTGGGTCAAGCCGCTTTCGGACCGCAGCATGGTGGTAGGCTTGTTTAACCGGAGCGAGTCGCCTCTGCCGATTACCGTGAGGTTCAAAGCGATCCGCATGAAAGACAACGTCCGAGTCCGTGACCTTTGGGCGCGAAAGGACCTAGGCGACTTCCACGGGCATTACACTGCCAAAGTTCCGCGCCATGGCGTTGTGCTGCTTAAGTTGGAATGAAAGCCATCAGCTTCAAACGGAAACTGTCACGATCGTAACGACCGCCGGAAGGAGCAACCTGTGATCGATCATTTCTGGCTTGGCATGGCTGTTATTTTTCTCAGCGGCGCGCTGAACGGTAGCTTCGCGCTGCCCATGAAGTACACTCGGCGCTGGCGATGGGAAAACACCTGGCTGGTTTTCACGATTATCAGCTTGATCATTCTGCCGTGGTTGCTGGCTTCGGGGTTTGTTCCACGGCTGCACGACCTTTACCGTCAGTCGCCCCGCGAAATCCTGGTCTATCCCCTAGCCTTCGGGTTTTTGTGGGGCATCACGCAGACGACATTTGGAATAGGAATTAGCGCTGTAGGCATGGCGCTCGCCTTCACAGTGGTTTCAGGCTTGGCTTGCCTTTCGGGTTCACTCGTGCCGCTCCTGGCCCTGAGCCCAGGCGAACTTTTTCAGCCCCGGGGAATCCTGCTTCTCACCAGCATGCCTATCCTCTTTCTGGGTCTATTTTTTTACGGCAAGGCGGGGCGCCGGCGAGAGCGTGAACAGCCTGCCCGCCCGCCTGAGCCTGGTGGAATCAGTTACAGCTTCGCCGTCGGGCTCGGGATCTGCATCTTCACAGGCATTGTGGGCTCAGCCTGGAACGTTGGCTTTGCTTTCAGCGGTCCCCTGATCCGCCGGAGCGCGGAACTGGGCGCAGCGTCGCTCGCGGCCCCCTACGCCGTCTGGGCGCTGATTTTTACCGCGGGCTTTATCCCAAACCTGCTTTACTGCGCTTATCTTCTTTCGCGGAACGGAACGTGGTCGTTATTCAGCGAGGCGGGGTCGGTAAAAGAGACGATGCTCGGCTTAGCGATGGCCCTGCTTTGGCTTGCGGGAGTTGTCGGCTACGGCATCGGCGCGACTTTCGTGGGAAGGTACGGGACGTCGATCGGCTTCACGCTTTTTGTTGCCGCTCAGATTTTGGCGTCAAATATGCTAGGAATTCTGGCCGGCGAGTGGAAGGCGACTTCGGCGACGACGAAACGGGTCCTGGCTGGGGCGGTGGGTTTTACACTTCTTTCGGTCATTATCCTCAATCTTGGCGGGCTTTTCTGACCTGCATGCACGCGGTTGCGCCGAGCTTGTCAGGCACTTGCTGCGCTTACTTACCAATCCTGGACACTGCCGTCTTTTCGGCGAGCCAGAGGCAGATAAGAACGGCGATAGGGATATTTTTTCGCCAATTCTTCGTTGACGTCGGTCCCGAGTCCCGGCGAATCGTCCACATCCATATAACCATCCCGAAAGCTTGTGCCGCCGGGCATCACTTCGCGCGCCACTTCCGGGAAGAAGACCATCTCCTGGATGCCGAAGTTCTGGAGTGAAATATCCAGATGGACGCTGGCTGCGTGCGCCGCTGGGCCCACGTCCGCAGGCCCGTGCCAAGCCGTCTTAACCTGGTAGAATTCGGCCAGTGTGGCAAGTTTGCGCGCCGCCGTAAGGCCGCCCACGTGGGTTACCGCACACCGAATGTAATCGATCAGGCGTTCGGTAATCAGGGGCAGAAATTCCATCGGAGAATGGATCAATTCTCCTATCGCGAGCGGCGTTCCCGAGCGCTGTCGAATCAAACGCAAGCCATCTTTGGCTTCCGGCGGAACGGGGTCTTCGAGAAAAAGTAAGTGGTACGGCTCAAGTTCGCATGCCAGTTGCGCGGCCTCGATCGGCCGGAGCTTCTGATGAACATCATGGAGCAGTTCGACTTCCTCTCCGAGTTGAGTGCGGAGATGCTCGAACAGCTTCGGAATATGCCGCAGGTACGGACCCGGCTCAAAAACTTCCGTGGCCGGAAGCTCAGCCTGCAAGTCCACGCGGCCGGCGGTCTCCTCGGACGTCCTTGTGGAAGAAGTTCCGTAGGTTCCCTCGAGTCCCGGAATCGCCACCTGCGCGCGCACGCACTTGAAGCCCCGCGCCATGGCGCGCCGGACGGCCTCTTCGGTTTCGTTGAAATCCCTTCCGCTCGCGTGAGTATAGGCGATGGCGCCGCGCCTCGCTCGGCCGCCCAGCAGTTGATATACGGGCATTCCCGCGCGCTTGCCCTTGATGTCCCACAAAGCGAGATCGACGCCCGCGAGCGCCGTCATCTGAATAGGTCCGGCTCGCCAGTAGGGAGCCCGGTAAAGACATTGCCAGATATCTTCCACCTGCTCGGGGTCGCGCCCGATCAGCGTGGGCGCGATATGCTGCTCGAGTGCGGTGGCCACCGCCAATTCGCGCCCGTTCAGAGTGGCGTCGCCCACGCCATAAAGCCCCGGCTCGCTGGTGAGAATTTTAACCAGTACATAGTTGCGATCCGGGCAGGTCACGACGACTCGCACGCCCGTGATTTTGAGAGATGGTAACCCGCGGCGCCTTGCGTCCGCGGACCCAACCGGAACGCTGCGCATGGGTAACAGTTCATCGTCGTTTCTTGTGTGGGCTTTCCGCATAGGCCGATCAGATTTATCCTTCGGGCTCATCGTTTTCACTAATCTAAGAAGCGTTTTCTGTAGCGGCCCTGCCCTCAGCACCGCAAACCGCCGGTGAGCTCACCGGCACTACATATGAGATTGTCACTATATTTTGCAATCCTCGATAACTCCCCCGTTGTCCAGGAAATTGTTTGGTGCCCTTAACTGAAAGCGCCAGCGTCTTGCCTTCACGCCTTCCATGTCGCAATCCAGGAAGTTGTTTCCGGAGCCACCAGAACAATATTTCCCTTCTGGTGCGCTGGGGCGTTTTCGACTCCCACGAAATGAAAACGCCGTCCCAGGTACAGCGGTAATTGAACGCTGGCAGGTGTCGGCCCTGTTCCGCGTTTGAATATTAGTTTCCATCCTTGCTTGCGATCCAGGGGTTCGAGCTTCATGCTGACTCGCCCGAACTTCGTGGGAGAATCATCGAGCGTGAACGGGTCTTGCCCGAGAAGCTCGAAATCTCCAATGCCGGCCAGCAGCCGCAGGTCTTCGTCATCTTCGAGCGCCAGCATGTGGCGCAAATAAAGCACGCATTCAGCGCTCGCCCAATTGTGCGGCATGTCGCCAACATAGCCGGCCACCAGAGATCCGCGCAATGGCTGTTCCTCGCGCCAGCAGTAAAGCGGGCTGGCGTGGTTGAGAAACCCGTTGAACGTCATGCGTCCCCAATCCTTCAGGCCGGCCCACAGATAAACATGCGCGACAAAGGGAGCGTTGTACGTCCACAATCCTCCATGATGCAGCCAGCCCGTTTCCGCCGGGACATCTTCCTTCGTGCACGCTTGCATCAGCTTAATGTGCCCTTGCACGATGAAATCCTGCTTGTCGAAGACCAGTCCGGGATAAATGGCATGGGAAAGGGCCCACTGGCCCGTCTGGGGCCGAGGCCGGTCCCATTTATTCGGGAGCGACCACGCCGGGTCTTCGTTCATCAGCATGGGCAGGTATTCAAAGCCCGTTTTGTAGCGCCGCATTTCTTTTCGGGCAGCGGCAAAGAAGGAGCTGCGCAGCTCGTGGTAAAACTCACCCGTGGATTCAAATTCCGGAAGCTTCAGCCGATCGGCGGCCCGCGTGACTGCCCTTAATCCTGCCAGCACCCAGAGAGTGTTCGTAAATTCGTCCTGAATGCCTCCCAGGCCGCCATCGCCAAACCCCGGCGGGAGCAATCCATATTTGCCATTCAGGCTTTTACCTTCTCTTGCCTGGGCGCGAAGGTCTCTCAAGAAGTCAACTGCCCGCAACACGTTGGGAGTCATTTTGCGGAAATAACTCCAGTCCTGGCTTAGTTCAGCCTGCCGGACCATCGTGAACATTGCGATGCCGGTATCTTTCCAGTGCTCACGTCCGGCTGAGGCAACGATCTGGCCATCGGGGTTCTGGCGAGACCACTCGGTTTCCAAACCCTGCTGCGCGTCGGCATCGTAGCCTAGGTAACGCGCCGCTTCCAAAATAAAGTTGCCATCTACAATCCAGAGCCCACGATAGACTGTCGGGCCCACCTGGAACGTCAGTTTTCCGTCGCGCACTTCGCGCGCCTGCTGGATATTGCGCGCGCAGGCCACCAGGAATTGCCCGTAGCGATCCGGCAGGTGCCAGGAAACCTTGCCGCCATATGGGCTCCAGGCTTGCCAGTAGTCTCGTGCGGACGCCAATAGGTGCTCCGGTCTTTTCAACCCGTCCGCTAGTCTTTCAAGTCCCTGGCCCTCCTGCGGGAAGCGGCAAAAGTAGGTTAAAGGGCGATCACCGCTTGTAACTCCATCCTTCAACACCAGCCTGTCGCCTGCGCCGGTCTGTCCGTTGCCGGAGGATGTGTTTATAACCAGAAACAGCGAGCCGGCCTCTTCGCCCAGGTTGACCGTCGTCGTATTTGCCGTGCTCGTGATTTGCAATTCGTGCCCGGTCGTTATTTCGAGCAGCGGGGTGGCATGGAGTTCCTTCTGGGTTCGCGGCCAGACTTCCATGATCACGTTATCCACGCGCCCTTCCGCCGGGTCATTAGTGGCAAACGTGGTCAGCTCCAGATAGGCTTCCGGACGGTCGATCCGGGTATGGACAATCGGCACGCCGGGAGCCTCCAGTTGCTGACTGGCCACCTTGTCGGCTTCCATCCCGAGCAGGGAAAACTTTACTATTTCCGGAAAATAGTAAAGTGGTTTGCCTCGGCCGGGATTGCCGTAACGCAGTTCGCCGAGTTGGCCAATCAGGCTCTTATGGTGATCGTCAGGGAAGCAGTAGGCGGTCTGCCAGGCAAGCGGCGCATACCGGAAATCGATTGCCGCAGGTCTGTCCTGCGTTTCCACGGCAACGCCTTCTGCCGTTGCGTCTACCACTTGGTTTGCCGGGGCTGGCGCGGTGACGTCGCGCGGCAGTACAGTCGCCCCGAGACCCGCGCTCAACACAGCTAAAAAATCTCTCCGGTCTACGTTTTTCATGGTTAGCTTTCCTCCCTGCCGTTTAGCTCCACAATGATGCTCCGTCGCTTTGCCGACTCGCGAAATTTGACCGTTTCGGATTTCTCCAATGTTATCCTGTTTCCCGGTAAGTTATTAAGGTTGCGGAAAAAGGTCACGCCTCATGCTGAGATCTTATGGCCCACTCAGGACGACAGGCGAAGTCCCAGGATGACGTCGCGCGAATGGCGTTTCAGCAACCCGCGGCGCGCCGAATGCTTCAGGCGGGAACCGGTGCCAAGGCAGTGGCGCTCCGAGCGTAAGGCGATATTGTACGCTGGGATGGAGTTTGATTGGAGCAGTAAATTTTGCTTTATCTGCCCGCCGGTTTCCCGTAAGAGGTGGCCTATGCCACCTGCGGGTTACTGGTTGCTTGAGGCTTGTTTGATAAAGTTATTGATGTTCCGGCTGAGCACAGGCAGTGCCTTCGGGTTGAGGTAGAGCATGTGCCCGCAATTGTAATAATCTGTCGTGATACGTTTCCACACGTTCGCTGGAAGGCTCGTGTGCTGCAGGGTGTATTCCGTGGCGAAAAACGGCGTCGCCATGTCGAAATAGCCGTTGTTGTTCATCAATTCCAGTCCTGGATCATTTGTCATGGCGCGGGCGAGCGCCGGCGCGACGTTCAGGAACATTGCCCCCCCTCCGAGAAGATCCTGGACGGGCGGGCTGTATTTCCAGTCCCAGGCTCCATTCACTTTATAGCTAAGCTGGCGGTAATGATGCTCGCTGTGGTAGTTCAGGTGGCGCTCGAGATAATCGTTGAAGCTGGCGGTCAGCGCGCCCCAGGTGGCGCTGGTGGTGGCGCCGACGTTGCTCGAACCGTTAATGGGCATCAGGGGTTGGAGCTCATCAAGGGTGTAGCGCGAATCGTAGCGGCCGGTGAACTGGTCGGCGGAGCCGAGCACGCGCCGCCGGAACAGGCGCAAAGGAATGCGCAGGTTGCTCTTGAGACATAGCGAAGCGGGCAGACCCGTGAACGCGGCCAGTTGTTTAGCTACAGACTCGCGCTCGGCCTCGCTGAGCGCTGAACCCTGGAACAGCGCGCTCGCGTAAGGGCCGGCGGCAAAAGCCTCCGCCTTCTTTACAAGGTCGGGCAGGCTTTTGGGTTCGGGATTCAGCCGATGATGGTACCATGCGGTTGCCGCGTAAGAAGGAAGATACAGGATGTAGGGCAAATCGTCGCCGGGCGCAAAGGTGATCGTGGGAAAATTAAGAACCGTCGAGCAGAGAACCACCCCATTCAGGTAGATGCCGTGCTGAATCAGTTCCTGAGCCAGCACCGCCGAGCGCGTAGTGCCGTAGCTCTCGCCCAGCAGGAATTTCGGCGAGCCCCAGCGGCCGTATTTTGAGATGTATCGTTCAATAAATTGGGTGAAGGCGGAGCTGTCCTGTTTGACGCCATAAAACATCTTGGGTGTTCCGTGGGGCGGAAGGATGCGGCTGTACCCGGTTCCTATCGCGTCGATAAACACCAAGTCTGTTGTGGCCAGCAGTGTAGCTGGATTGGGCTTCATCTCATAAGGAGGGCGGACTGCGACGGTGCTGCCCGGCTGCGGCCAGACGAGCTTCCGCGGGCCGAAACCTCCAATATCCACCAAGGCCGAGGCCGCTCCGGGACCGCCGTTGTAGCTGAAAGTTACTGGACGCGTGGCTGGATTGCTGACGTGGTCCTTTGTATAGGCGATGTAAAACATTTTTGCCGTGGGCTTATCCTTCGCGTCATGCAGGATGATCGTTCCCGCCGTTGCCGTGTAAGCCAAGGGCTGGCCGTTAATTATCACCGTATGGTGGGTTGAAACGGCGCGAGCTTTCACTTTCGTCTTCGTTGCTGCCGCTTTAGGTTTGGGCGATGGCTTGGGGGTGGTCGTTTTCGCTATCCCCAAAAGAGGAATGCCCGCTGCCAGAACCAAATACCAGACAAATTTGCGCATCGACGATAGTCCCTCCGAACACCTTATGATTCACAAACCCCCATGAAGTGTTTTCCAGCAAGCGCAAAATGTGCCGCCCGCTCTCTGTAAAGCCGATTTATATCGCCAGCGTTTCGATGTGTTCACCGCCGCTTTCTGTAACCATGATCGCCGACCATTTTCTGGGGTACCTGTGAAGTCCTAACAGGTTGCTGAAAGAGTCCTGGAAGCAGCTCGATGAGCGCTTTCCGTGCCGCTAAGTTATTGATTCTCGGTCCGCGCTAGCGTTAAATTCGCCAGCGTATCGCCCTCGAAAAGCGTTTTTCAGCAACCTGCTAAATCTGAAGGTTCAAATCCTCCGTTGATTTCCAGTTGCCCTCCGCAATTTCAAATCTGGCATTTCAAACCAGTGCGCCCCCTCCGACACGGTAATTTCCATGCTTGCCCATCTCCACACGCGGATCTTCGTAGGCAACGAAACCGCGCGCCGACCGCGGTAACCGATCGACCAGTTCAAACCTTTGCCATGGGGACCGTGACCAAGAAGATGAGCGCACTTGTGAGGATCACCAGCGGACCAGCCGGGAGGCCGGTAAAGGTTGAAGAAAGAATGCCTATGATCGCGGCGACTATTCCGAGGCTGCCCGATGCTAATCCGTACTGTACAAGTGTTTTGCTCACATTTCTTGCTGCTGCGGCGGGAATGGCTACCAACGCGGCAGTCATAAGGCCGCCTACCAGGTCAACTCCTAAAGCCACGATGATCGCGATTGCCGATAAATATACGAGATTATAGAACCTTACATTGATCCCTTCGGTTTTTGCCAGATCTTCGTGAATGCTGATCAGCATGATTTTCGAATAGCAGCTCTTAACAGCGACGAAGACTAGTAAACCGAGAATTACGGAGGCCATTGTTGCATGGACTCCGACTTTGGAAATGTCCCCGACCAATGCTGCTTCCGCCTTATCGATCGGCAGGAAAAGAAAAGCGGCTGCTACCCCCGTAGCGAAAACGATGGCGGTCAAGGCTTCCATCTGAAGTTTGGTCCTGATTTCAAGCAGCCATATCAGCAGGATCCCAGCCACGACAAATGGAAATGCGCCTAAGGAGATGCTGAACCCATAGACCAACGCCAACGCGGCTCCTGGCAGCGCAAGATGGCCTAACGGCCCGGCAACCACGGCCATTTTCTTCGATAACATGAGAGTCCCCAGGTATGCAGCTGAACCCGCAATGAAGACCCCGCTGATCAGGCTCAGGACCAATTGGTGCGTCATCGGGCAAAATACCTTTCTGGGGATTCCGAAAACAGTGCGAAAACGAATGTTGAGCGGCGCCCTTTGATCGCCAGTTTTTCTTTTATGTAAAGGCCAGCGCTCACGTAAGCAGTGCTTACCACCGAGCGACGTTACGGATGATGAATGTCAATTGATTTCGCAATCCTCATTAGTGTGTGTGAAACTTGATCTCCGTTCCGTAAACATCACTCAGTACCTCTGGCGTCAATACCTCCTTTGGAATGCCGTAGCAACAGTGTCCGAACCTTGACAGACAAAGCACATGGGTGGAATGCGCGAACACGATGTTCAGGTCATGGGTGACATTAAAGATGGTCAGTTTCTGTTCGCGCCAGACATCTCTCAGGAGCGAATAGATCGTCTCGCCGCCGGCGATGTCCACGGCCGTTGTGGGCTCATCCAGAAACAGCACGTTTGGACGTGAGGCAAGAACCCAGGCAACAAGCATCCTCTGAAATTCCCCACCTGACAAGTAACCCGCTCTCTTGTTCAGCACAGGCTTTGCCAGCCCTACTAGAGCGAGATAGTTCAATATCTCACCCTGCTTCAATTTCTTAAGGGTGAAAAAATCTTTCACCGTCAGCGGCATTTCTCTTACAGACATTTGGTTGAGTCCCTGCGGAAGGTATCCGATCCTCGGTTTCTTGTGCCAGTTTAGCTCCCCGCTGTAAGGCAACAGGTCCAGCAGGGCCTTGACTAGTACTGTTTTCCCCGAGCCGTTCGGCCCCAGGATGGTCAAGAATTCACCCTCGCCAACCGTGAAGTTCAGGTCAGACAGTATCGGAGATTCTTCTAGAGTCACCTTGAAATTCTTGACTTCCAGCAGAATTTCACTCATGAGATCAACATCTGTTCCCGCCGGCTGGCGCGTACCCTGATGCGTCTGGCCGTGAACTGCGACTTTTGCGTTGTGTGTGACAACCACGACGTAAAGGCGATGCGGGCATACATCTTGAGTACTTCAAACGCAACCGATACCCAAAAACCAATTATGAATTATCGAGTATGAAGCATGAATTGTGAAACAGAATTTGTGAATGTGAATTACGATTGCTAAACGATGAGCGCACCGCTCGGTTCTTAGCGCGTTTTCTGTAGCGATGTCCTTACCGTCCCTTCTGTGGGGGGGACAATACATGAGTTACCCCTGCTTTTTGAAAAAGTTGTACTTGTCCGCCCTGATCCTCTAATTTATGCGTCGGAGCGATTCGAGAATCGCCCCGTCCTTTCGCTGACTGCCGCGCGGGTCCCTGTCATTGGCGCGGCGACTCCACATTGTCAGGTACGTGCCCGAGGCATGGACATTTGCGGGCGCGCTCCGGTGCAGCTACAGGTTCCACGAAATGAGTTTGGCGCACCTTGGTAGGGCTTGCCATGGCGATAAAGCGGTCCAAATCAAAATACTTATATAAGTCTAGGCAGAAGAGCTCCGGCGCTTTGCGGAAGGGAACCGGCGCGTCGAGCAGGTAAGCCAGGCTTCGCATTCCGTCATGCGTCACGATTTTTGAAAAGGCAGTCGGATCAATGTCCGTCGCCACGAGCGCCACGACCTGGCTTCGAATGCCCGTTGTTTCCAAGCGAATGTAGTCGCGGTTCGAGACGCGCCTCAGCCAGTTTGCAGCTCCGATAAGCTGAGCAGCCTCAAGACCGAGCGTGCGGTCGCCTGTGGCATCAACAAGGGGTTCGTAGTCCACAGGGTCGGGGTTTTGGGGGCGCATTTCGCCATTGAAGATCAAATCCAGCGCCAAAACCTGCTCTCCGCGGTTGACGCGGTCTGAGACTACGTCAACCGCTGCTTTACGGCCGTTATCGTTCAGCACGATAGTTGCGGGAGCGGTTGCCGGAACCGAGACTGGCTTTATCCACACACCGCTGGCGCTGAGCCCGTTATTGAAATCCAGCCGATACGCAAGCGTTTCCACTCCCATCGCTTTGGTATATCCGATTCGCCAGGCGTTCTCGACCACGACGGGTTGATACCTCACGACCGATTTGAGCTTAGCCTTTTCCGCGGAAACCCATTGCTCTCGTGCGGCCGGTTCCGCGGGAATCGGCGCCCGCTCGATTTTGCTCGCGAGTTCACGGGCCAGCCTCAACACGGTAAGGTTGTCCGCGGGGAGCCCCACTTCAAGCTCCTTGTAACTTTTGATCTCCGCGTCGCTCGGAATCTCCTTTTTCGTAACCGGCATATGAAAGTAACGAGTGAAAAAGGCGTAGGCGTGCTGGCGATTATCGATCTGGTAGTTATGCGTGCCGGGATGGAGGTTTTCATGCCAGGCGAGCGCATCCGGTTTTTCATAAAGCCGGAAGAACGGCTTGATGTCGTCATAGATATACGGTTTCACAATCCCAGATCGATAAACCTGGTCCTTGGCATTGTACATCAAAAGAGTAGGGCGAGGAGCGCGCATGGCCACGAGGTAGGAGTAATCCTTTCCTTGGCAAAAATCTGGTGCATCAATTTCAACCTCCCGCATGCCATGCGGATTGAGCGCCCCGGAAGTCAGGGACTCAAACCCTGCGACCTCTACCGCAGACTTCACGCGGGGGTCCAGAGCCCCCAGCACAATGGTCTGCCAGCCACCACCCGAGAGCCCCGTAACGCCCAGCCGCGTGGTGTCAACTTCCGGAAGGTTCGCCAGGTAATCCATGCCCCGCCGCATCGCCAGGTAAAACAGCCCCAGCACATTCGTCCCCACCAGATCGAGGTCTGCTCCGTAATCATGAGAATCTTGCGGGGTCCAGAGTTCCCCAAAGCCAATCCATTCAAGGTTCAGCACCAGAATGCCCCGCTTGGCAAGGTTAATGCACAGCTTCTGGACCCATTCGTCCGCTTTACCCAGGCGGAAATGCCCGTCGAGATTCAAGACAGCCGGGACTTTGCCCCGAATTTCCCTGGGCTCGTACAGAAGCGCGGTGGACCAGAACCCTGGCACGATTTCGTACCGGAACTTCAGCAAGCGATAACTTCCATCCGTCACCAGCGCGCCCATCGGCTGAAATACGGGCGGTGACTTAATCCACGCGCGCGGCCATCCATGAAACGCAATATCGTTCAGGAAATGCTTCCGGAGGCGCGCTTCCTCGGTGGTCCATTGGGCGCCGGTCGCTGGTACCGCGGGCAATTTCGGTACCCGCCGCAATAAGAATCTTTGCACCTGAAATGCAGTGACTGCGGCAGATTGGATCTTTTGCGCCAGGAGAGGGCGCACGGATTCCGGCGTCGTCTGGGCGGTGGCAAATGGTGGGAGACAGAAATACGGGAGAACCCATACCAACAAAAATCTGAGCTTCATCCGTGTCCACCATCCCCCGTGCCATCGTGGCGGCAATTTGCATCGCGGGCGTTTCTCAGATCCCTGCAGAATTCCTCCCTGCTCAACCGGCGGACAGAGAGAAAATTCTCACTCGTCGCCAGTCAGTTTGGCAGCGACCAGATCTGGTTCGGTTGGTTGTGCCCGCAGGGCTGTACCTGGAGGCTCTGCGAATCGCTCTGTGGCCAGGCGGCGCTCAAGCACTGATGGCTTGCGCCGTTGATTAAGTTGCCTCTCAGCGTGTAGCGCCAGCGCTGGGCGCTTATGGAGCGGCAGGCTTCGATTGCCGGCTTGCCGTTGGCAACGGACAAGCAACGATTGTCTGAAGAAAGTAGCTCGCCGCTTGGGGTGACCGTCCATTTCTCGGCGGCGGTGCCCGCGCAGGCTTCCACCTGCCCTGGCGCCGCCAGGCATCGGGTGTAACTCGCGATAGTGGTAGCACGATGCTGCACGTTGTTGGTCAGTGTAATCGTGCCGGTCCGTGCCGGCCGGCCGCAGTCTGCGGAAGCGTGAATGCGCCAGATGGCGGTGTCGTGTGGCGCGACCTCTGCCGCGAGCGCGGAGAGCGCAGACTCGCGCGCTCCGTTCCAGAGATTCTGCGCATCCAGGCGGCATGCGGGATTCGCCGCAAAGCCGAAATCGGTTGGGTACAGGTCAACCTGGACAGGTGCCTCGCCGTGATTCAGTACCGCGACCGCATCGTCGCCGTTCGCGAGCCGTTTGAATAAAACGTCGGTATCCGGACTCCGCCGCACCAGCGTGGCCATGCGGCCTAGCGGGTCCTGGTCAATGGCGATCACTGCTTTGTTGCCGAGAATGGCGATCGCCGCGGGGCTGAGTTTCGCGATGTCCGAACTCAGGATCAATGGAGCGGACATCATGGACCACAGGGCCAACTGGCTCCGGGATTCGGACAAACTCATGCCGCTATCACCACCGATGATAAAATCCGCGTCGTTCCAATTGCCGGGCTTCTGGAATCGGGCCAGCGGAAGGTTGTAGGCGTAGTTCCAGAGCACGCTAGGGAAACGCGGGGCGTCGGGGTCGTTGGCATGGTAGTTGGCCATGTCAGAGCCTTCCCGCCACAGTTGGCCGTAATAGCGGACCCAAGTTAGCACGTCGTACCATTCCGGGGTGCCTTGGAAGTACGCGGGGGCTGATTCTGAAAAAACGACGGGACGGCCCACGGATTTGAGCGCCTCGTTTTCGGCGGCATAGGCCCGACGGTAGGCAGCTTCTCTGGTGCTGCCGGGCGGCACGTAAACGTTGCATCCGTCCAATTTTAGATAATCCACGCCCCAGGAAGCGAAAAGGCGTGCATCCTGAAGAAAGTGGTATGGGCCGCCGCCTTTCGGCTGGCCGCTGCCCGCCAGCTTGTCGCAGGTGGCGTAGCCCGCGTCTTCATAGATGCCGAACTTCAGACCCAGCGCGTGGATAGCCTGGGCGACTGGTTTCATTCCCTGCGGAAACCGCTGTGGATTCGCCTGCAGGTTCCCGCTGGCGTCGCGGTCTTTTTGCATCCAGCAGTCGTCGATTGTCACCGTGTTGTAGCCGCGCGCGGCGAGGCCGGTCTTGACCAGTTCTCGGGCGTTTTCGAGGATCGTTTGTGCCGTGTAACCGCACTGGTAATGGGCCCAGTCGTTCCATCCCATCGGCGGAGTCGCAGCCAGCAGCTTCGCGCCGCCAGGAGGTGCGCCAAGGGCGGAGACCGCCGCGCCCGAGACCGAAGCCAGAAACAGCAAAAGCAGAACGGCGCAGTGCATGCGGCTCCGGCGTGAAGCGGCAAACGCCCCGGAGCCTCTTCCGCGGCGGAGACTTGCATCTGTGCCAGCAGCGCGAGGATATGCAACACCAAGGACGATCAAATAAGGAATACTCACGTGAGAACTCCTTTTTGGCAACGCGAAGGGCCCCTGCCCCGAAGCATGAATAACCACCCACAAGCGTACAACTGCGGCGCGGGCCGTTGTCAAGCTATTTTCACAATCCGCCCGCCGGACTGGGATGTGCGGCGGCGCCAAACAAAGTTGTCCTTACTAATATAATGAAATAGCTCGCAAAGAGAGTGGATTGCGCGAACACTTTAAAGACCCTTTCTCGGAAAGCTCGGGCGGGCAAAATAGGTGCAATCTCGCTGCTTCTTCTGAAATCAAGAAATAGATTCAGGTTTAGATGGGTCTCAAGTCGTTCCTTAACGTGTCTATGCAGTCGCAGAACTGCGTCGGTAGGCACGCAGTATTCCGAGGCCTCGCAGTTCCTTATGTGGCAAAACCGTAACGTCCGCTTGTGAGCGACGGCGACTTTCGCCACTGCGCACAGAATTGTTGCCGTGGCCGGAAACGCGGTTGGCGATTGCATTCGGGGGCCGGCAAGTGTATGTTGCTGATCGGGTCGGAGTCCATAATGGCAGTCGGATTGAGAAGAATTGTTTGGCCGGGAGCCGGCCTCCTGAAGTGGAAGCCTGCGGGCTAGCGGAAAATGATGGAAAATAACCGGGTTGGAGAGGAGGAGACAATGGAGGGTATCAAGAGAAGAACCATGATTACTCGTCGTCAGGTCTTGGGAACCACGATAGGGCTGGCGGCGGGGCTAGGCGTCCAGAAGATTGCTCTGGGCCAGGGTTGCGCGGCGAAGCAAGGAACCGTACGCGACCGGCTGTGGTTGTTTGCCGTCCCGGCGAATGCTGACTATCCCTATCACCATCGCCGGTCCTTAATGACTCCTGCCGAGGGAGCGTTCTATCTTGCGATCCCTAACATCCTGATGATTCAGGTGCATTCTCCGTACGGAGAGTTTAAGCCTCCTTTGTCTCAATATGCGATTGCCCTGCGGCCGCTGAAACGGGTGGTCTGGTCAATTGTTGGGAGCAGTGGTTACACGACGCCGGAATATAGAAGGGAAGTCATGGAGATGGCGAAGCATACTCCCAACTTTGTGGGGCTGTACATGGACGACTTCTTTTTCACGGGCAAGAAGCGGGAGGAAGAGGGCAGACAGGCAGCGTTGACAGTGGAGGAGCTAAGGGAAATTCGCCGGCAGGCCACGGTACCTGGTAAGAAATTGGATATCTGGGTTACTTTCTACACGAGCTTATTGAATCTGCCTTTGGGTGAGTATTTGAAGCTGATCGACGTTCTCACCCTTTGGACCTGGAGGTCAGAAGACCTAAAAAACCTGGAGTCCAATTTTCAGAAAACTCAACATCTGGGCTCTCGCCTAAGGAAGACCTTGGGGTGTTACTTTTTTGACTACACGGAGAGGAAACCCTTGTCAATTGCCGATATGAAGCTGCAATGTGAGGCGGGACTGGAGTGGCTGCGTCAGGGCAAGATCGAAGGAATCGTTTTCCTTGCTAACACGGAGGAAGACTTGGGGTTCGAGAGCGTAGAGTGGACGCGAGAATGGATTCGGAAAGTGGGCGATGTGAAGCTTTGAGCGGACTCGCGCTTCGGCTCGGGAACTTTATTATCTCCTTGCCGTTTTAATTTCCTAATTTCGGCGCCGAGGTGATTCGTGGATCGCACCGGGCGTCACGTAGCGGTGAGCTGACAGCCCGCCAGCGTTTCGTGTGCGCCTTACCTCGCCGTTCGGTCGCGGCAAGTCGCCGCTGGAGGATCCTTATGCCGCTGTAGCCGAGGGGGGCTCGTGCTGCCGTGCTGGCTGTCAGCGTCTTGCGGCTGTGGAGGGAAGGGAGTAAGCTTGCGTTTGTTGCGCCAGCACCCGCTAGTGGTTCCTGGTAGGCGTTATCTTGTTTACAGTGCGCTACGTTGTATGAGTTGCTGGAGGATGGTGATATCGTGCGTGTACGCCGGCTGTGGTTTGAAGGTTTGCGGAGCGGATTTCGCTGGTCCTGAGTGGTCGACTATGAAGCTGAAGCTTACTATGGGGAAATGTTTTTCAAGACTCAATTGGATAGGCTACTTGAGTTCTTTTTGTAAACGGACCGGCGCATTGGTTCTGGTGCTAGCTTTTTTTGGCTTCGCCGCAATGACACTTTCGGCGCAGCCTGGATCTTCATCTGGCGATGCGGCGATGGCGCGGGCGGAATCGCTGCTGAACGCGAGGAAATTCAAGGAAGCCATCAAGGCCTTCAATGAGGTGAATGCCCGGCAAGATAATACGTGTGACGCTTGTTACTGGGGCATTGCGCAAGCCTACTGGGGGTTGGCAGACTACAAGAACACGGAGGAGAACTGCGACCGGGTATTGCAGTACGCTGGTGCGAACGTCCGGCTGGAAGTGCTTGCCCATGCACTGAAGGGCGTGGCGGCCCACGCAAGAGCTGTCCAAGGCGATCGTGGGCGCTTTAAAGAAGCCGAGCGGGAATTCCAGGCAGCTTACAAACTCGACAGCGGAGATCCCCACCGGGCGACGTTTCTGTTCAACCTTGGCCTTACCGAGCTGCAAAATGGCGAAAAAGTCGAGGGAATCGCGACACTCAAGAGTTACCTTGGTCAGGTTCCGACCGGCCAAGCGGCGGATCTGGCGCGCCGGATAATTGCCAACCCACGCTTGGCCAGCGCCGAGTTGGCGCCGGACTTCTCCCTCAGGGCGCTTGACGGGCAGACCTACAGCTTGGGGCAATTGCGTGGCAAGATTGTCCTCCTGGATTTCTGGGCCTCCTGGTGCCCACCTTGCCGTGACTCAGTCCTTTTCGTGTCTGAATTGGCGAAAAGGTTTTCCGGCGAACCGTTCGTCATCATCAGCATTAGCTCCGATACCGACGCCAAAGTGTGGCGGGCCTTTATCCAGAAGCACAAGATGGTTTGGCCGCAGTATCGCGACAGCGGCTACCGGATGCGAGCGACTTATAACGTACACGTCCTTCCCACTTTCATTCTGATTGACCAGGACGGTGCCGTCCTGACCCGCCAAAGCGGTTGGGGGGTCTCGGCGGCGGTGGTGATCGAGAATCTAATTTCAGAAGGCTTGGCGACACTTGCCAGCCAAAACGCGCAGTCGTCGAAATTGCAAACCGAAAAGTGAAATGCGCGGCCCCGCGCTGAAGCAAAGTCCACCGCTTAGGCAAGCAGTGCTTGCCTAAGCCGCGCTACCGCCGGCGAAAGACCGGCGATCATAGATCGCCGCTACAGACTGGCGGGCGCACGGCCTACCGAATCACTTATCTTCAGGGCACATGAATTTGAACACGTAGGCTGCAACCGCTCCGCCCACAAACTCGGCTACCCAATAGACCCAAATATCCGGCCACGCGGCCAGTTTCATTATCGAGACCCCCAGGGCAACAGCGGGATTGAAGGCGGCACCGGAGATGTTGCCGACTGCGAATGCGCCGGCAAGAACCGTAAATCCAATCGCGAGGCCGTAAAATGAATTCCCCGCAGTCCCTTTGGCAGTGGCCGTGTTGAGCACGGCAAAGACCAGAGCAAAGGTAAACAAAAACTCCGCCAGCAGCGCCGGTCCGATCTCGAGTTTCATTGGTGAGACAGTGGCCCCGCTCTTAAGATACTTCACCGCCAAAGCCGCAAGAACACCGCCAATCGCCTGAAACACCCAATACGGCACCAGGTCTTTTGTATCCAGGCGGCCACGTAGCCATACGCCCAAGCTGATCGCAGGATTGTAATGCCCGCCGGAAATGTGACCGCCAACAAAGACCATGACCATAAGGACCGACCCGATCGCCAGTGGCGGAATGACCCCGCTTCCTCCGGCAATAACCGTTAACCCGATGGTCAAAACCAAAAAGAACGTTCCAATTAGCTCCATCACATACTTTTTCATCTTCAGCCTCCTCTGCAAATTTCTTTCAGGTTTCTTTCTCTGTCAGCCAATCCGGTTCGAGTTTTACACCTCGTCGGGTTGTCTCTATCTAGTCCTTGCGTACCTCCTGACTGTTTGTGCTGTCAAACTTCGAACGACCGGGACCGATTCCATGGGAGCTGCATAGACCTCACATGCAACCGGGTCAAGCTCGCCTTCCGTCCTGCAACTCCTTTTGTTTACAAGTCAACGGAGCAATGCCAATCCGGTCTTCAAGCTCGGCCTGATGCCGTTGCCATGGCCGCGCGGCCGGCCTCCGTGGCAACATAAGTCTCGTTTTTCTGCTGCGCCAGGCCCGCCTCCGCCAGTTCCCGCGCAGCGCTGCGGATGCGATAAAGAGGCAGTCCGGTCTTCTCCGCCACCTCGTTGAGCGGGACGCCGTCTGCCATGACGGCCAGGATTTTCCTGGCCATTTCGGTCAGTTCGCCACTGCTATCCTTACAGGGCATTGTTAGCTCCTTTATGGGCGAGGACGGTAGTGAAATGGTCCCCGCTTTCGGTTTCGGTAAGAGGAAACCGTCTTTAGAGCGATTTCTTTGAGAAGTACCAGTCTTTGGTCTCAAAGCCCGCTTTCATGCGCTCGTCAGCCCCCTCCGCAGTTGTCGGCGGCGGAACAATCACCTTCTCGCTCGGTTTCCAATTTGCAGGGGTTGCTACGCCATGTTTGTCAGTTGTCTGCAAGGCATCGATCAGGCGCAGAATCTCCTGCATGTTGCGGCCGGTGGTCAGCGGGTAATAAATCATGGCGCGCAGAATGCCGTTCGGATCGATGACAAAGACGCAACGACTGGCTTCTGTTTTGCTCTCGCCGGGCATGATCATCCCGTAAAGCGTCGCCACTTCTTTGTTCAGGTCAGCAATCACCGGGAATGGAATCTTTACGCCAAAGTTCTGTTCGATGTTTCGAATCCAGGCAATGTGGGAATAGGTGCTGTCGATGCTCAAACCGCACAATTCCACGCCGCGTTTTTTCAGTTCCGGAGCAAGCTCCGCAAAGGCAACGAACTCTGTGGTGCAAACCGGCGTAAAGTCCGCCGGATGGGAAAAGAGAATCAGCCAGCTTCCTTTGAAGTCTTCCAGGCGCAGAATTCCATGGGTGGTCTGAGCCTCAAAAGCCGGCGCCGGTTGGCCAAGCCGAGGGAAACCCGGAGTGGATTTTTCCTGACCAGTTGTTTCCATTTTCTAACCTCCTGAACATTTACGGCTAATTAACGATGCCCACAACCTTCAAGGATGGCAGGATCTCACACCCCAGCGGTGCGAGCAATTTGTCCCCTGCCTGGAGGGGAGTACAAAAATCACCCCCCGTTGGCACAATTATATCTGGGATTTCCAGTTTATAAAAGTCCAGGATTCTTACGAGTAACTGGTGTGCTAATGCTTGCACCGGCAGACCACCAAGGAAAAACGGCAGGCACAGGCTCTTTCTGTCAGGTCAGCGGGTGGGCTTTATCGGCAGTAGCCTGCCGGACTTCTAGATGCAAAGAAGCTGCTCCGCACTCGGCGGTAATCAGTTGGCCGTACGCGCCAAGCGCTGGTACTCCCGCTCTGATTCGGCAGGGAGTAGCACCCATAGTGTATAGATTCCCAAGGCCGTTCCAAATGGAAAATGAATCAACGAGATGACGCCCAGAATCAGGGCCAGTACCCGAGCCCACGGGCGATAATTCAGCAGACCCCATCCAGCGAGCAACCCTAGCACAGCACTTGCCAGCAGGAAGATTCCGATGGCGCCGGCGATCGGCCAAAGGAAGGCACGCAAAGGAAAGCCGAATTGAAGATGAAGCGGAATAAAGTGCATTGCCATACCGCTTCCAAAAAAGAACCAGAATGAGGGGATTAGGCCAAAGACAGAAACCGCCAGCCAGAGGATGGCAAGGATCTTGGTATGCTTTTCGATGCGGCTCAGCGCGGGCGGCAAAGGCGTGACGCTGGGAGGAGTTGGTGGGGCTTGTGCCGAAGGTGCTACGCCCGCCACGAGTTGTTTCCCGCAATTGCTGCAGAAATTCTGACCTGTCGTAATAGCCGCTCCGCAGTTGCTGCAAAACATTTCCATCCTCTTTCCGTTTTATAATAGATTACGCACGCCGCAGAGGATTGGTTCCCCATTATTTTTCGGGCTGCCCCAGGTGGCCGACGGTTGATGGAGAACGGCCCACTGTTGGAAATCGACAGTCGCCGGCTGCCGGCCGAAACGTCGCCATGCGGAGGGGCATCCAAGAGTGTTACACAACTGTTGTGAATTCAACCGATCCGTGAGGAGAGAAATGCCAAACCTGTTTGATCCGCTTACGATCCGCGACTTGACGTTGCGCAACCGCATTGTGGTTTCGCCCATGTGCCAGTATTCAAGCGCCGACGGTTACGCGAACGAATGGCATCTGGTGCACTTGGGCAGCCGGGCGGTAGGCGGCGCCGCGCTGGTAATGACCGAAGCTACCGCAGTCCTTCCGGAAGGGAGGATTAGCCCGCAAGACCTCGGTATCTGGGATGACGGCCACGTCGAAATGCTCGCGCGGATTGTGCGATTTATCCACGAGCGCGGAGCTTTTGCAGGGATGCAACTGGCTCACGCCGGGCGCAAGGCGAGCACCTACACGCCTTGGAAAGGCCAGGGCGCCGTTCCGGAAAACGAGGGTGGCTGGCAAGTGCTAGGTCCCAGCGAAGACCCATTCAGCGAGGATTACCCCAAGCCGCAGCCATTGACGGTAGAGGGCATTCGCCGCGTGACGGCAGCGTTTGCACAGGCGGCGCGGCACGCCCGCCAGGCGGGATTTGATGTGATCGAGATTCACGCCGCACATGGCTACCTGGTCCACGAATTCCTTTCGCCCCTCAGTAATCACCGTCAGGACCAGTACGGCGGCTCCTTTGAGAATCGTACGCGTCTGGCGCGTGAAGTGGTCGAAGCTGTCCGTAAGACGTGGCCCGAACGCTCGCCGCTATATATTCGAATTTCGGCAACGGATTGGGAAGAAGGCGGATGGGATCCGGCTCAGTCTGTGGAACTTGCCCGGCAGCTTAAAGCGCTGGGAATTGATCTGGTGGATTGCTCTTCGGGCGGGAATCTGTCGCTTGCTCGCATTCCCGCCGGCCCTGGCTTCCAGACACCCTTTGCGGAGCGCATTCGCCGCGAGGCAGGCGTGCTGACTGGAACGGTCGGGTTCATCACGGCCTCCGCGCAGGCCGACCACATCATTCGGAGCGGCCAAGCGGACCTGGTGCTGCTGGCGCGGGAAATGCTTCGCGATCCTTATTGGCCGCTAAGAGCCGCGCGCGAACTCGGATATCCCACCACCTGGCCCGTTCAGTACCTGCGTGCCGCGCCACCAGGTTCCGAGCCTCGCCAGCCGGCCACCGGCTCAAAACCTGGGCGCTAAGAGTCTGCGCAGATGGGATGCACTTGCCTGCCGGCTGAGCGCAGGAATTTTCAGGGCATGGGATGCTGGGCCTCGCTAGGATGCGGGATGAGCTGCCGGTAGACGGCGTTGGAAACATGGGATTGCCAGTGGCCTGTGGCTTTGGCGAATCCAACGAGACCGAGGAAAAGCAGGGCGATCCCGGCAGCCATCGCCCAAGCAGGCAGGCCATTTCTCATTCTTTTTGATTCCAACCGCCTTGGCAATGACATCGCGAGTGCGCTTTCAACAGGGCACACCGCAACGCATGCCAGGCATCCTGTACACTCAGCCGAGCGGACGCTGCCCAGGCGGTCCACGGGCAGCCACGCAGGGCAAACCTTGGCGCATTTTTCGCAATCGATGCACGTTTCGGCGTTGCGCCGGATGCGAAGCGGGCTCGCGAGCGAGACCAAACCGAGCAGGGCTCCGTAAGGGCAAAAATAACGGCACCAGAAGTTTTCTACGAACAGTGACGCCACCACCAGCAGGCTGACCACCACTAGCCCCGTGACTCCCAGGAAGCGGAAAAAGTCGAGCATCTTGACATCAACGATCAGCCCGTAGGGGGTGTGCATGAAGTTCGCGATCGCATCCGCCGACATGTCGGCGACGGCCCAGAGGAAGAATCCGAGTAGCAGATACTTGAGCCCGCGCAAGGGAATGTCCAGCCAGGCTGGCAGACGGAAGTTTCGCCGGAAGATTCTACGCCCGGCGCGCCAGAGATACTCGGAAATCGTTCCCACCGGGCAGAGCCAACTACAGAATGCCTTGCGGAACAGGAAGGCGATGGAAAGAAAGGCGAGCAGCAGAAACATGGCTGCGGGATGGATGGCTGGAATGTGCCCGGTTGCGAGCCAGTATTTTAGGTTCATCATTCCGGCAACGGGCAGCCAGCCCTCCACGCCCGCCGGGCGCTTGAGCGAATACGCGGAGCTGGTGACCTCAAATTGGCGGACCCAGAGATAAAAGTCGCCACCCAACCAGATATTCACCAGCAGAAACACGGCTTGAAAGACGAGGCGAAGCTGCTGCGAATGGTCGTGCGCACGACGGCGCAGGGACTTCTTCTTCGGCTTGTTCTTCAAAGCCGGCGGTGCCGGATCAGGCGCGATCAACGGATTCGCTGTTGCACTGCCGGAGTGGCTCTGGGGTACCATAACGTTTCCTCAAGAAGAAACAATAAAGGACTCGCTCGCTACGGAATGTGACTTTCGTCACAGCAAAGCGGCTGAGGGATTGCCGATAATCACTATGAGATCCTTCTCCGGAAGGACGGTAGCGACCTTGAGAGTTTTCCGACGGCAGGTGATGTGTAGAGCGAGGATCGCGGTGACGGTGAGAAAAAGTTTTTATAGTTGTAACTACAATTATTTGTTTGCGTCTAAGACGATCTGTAGTGGTAATATTGCCACTACGAGGTGAGGCCACGGATGGCCTTTATACGGAAACGCGGCCAGTGTTATTATCTGGTGCACAACGTACGGAAAGGAGGCCGCGTACGGCAGTTGCACTTGGCGCGGCTGGGCCGGCGTCCTCATATCAGTGACGATGTGATTCGGGGAGTTGCTTCCCGGCATCCCTTTGTGGATGTGGATTGGAAAGGGCTGCGGCAGAAGGCTTCCCAAGAGTTGATTAGGCCTTTTGAAAACGACTCGCGATATCTGCACGACCTGCTTGCCAGCATACACAACCTCCACCTGGATATTGGTGACCTGCACCTACCCGTTCTCGCGATGACGCAAGATCGTGAGCTGGTGAGGCAATTGGCTTCCAGCCTGAAGCTGTTGCGTTCGACACTCGACGTGAAACTCAGTCAACTGCGGCGAAGCAAAGCGCAGGCTTATTCCGCATGAGTCAGGGAGGGAAATGCCATGAGCGCATTCCAAACGGTGCTTGATCCGACGCTCCATAGCCCGGAGGTTAGAGAGTTTGAACGGGCGTTGGGGCGGCGCGTGGTCGGTCAGGGGCGAGCCATTCGGCGCCTGGCACGAATTTACCAGGTTTACAAGGCGGGGCTTTCAGTGCCGGGACGACCACTGGCCAACCTGCTGTTCCTGGGGCCGACCGGTTCCGGCAAGACACGGCTGGTGGAAGCGGCCGGGGAGGTGTTGTTTGGTAATGCCCGTGCAGTTCTCAAGATCGATTGCGCGGAGTTTCAGCACAGCCATGAAATCGCCAAGCTGATCGGTTCGCCGCCTGGCTACCTGGGCCACCGTGAGACGCAACCGCTGATTACGCAGGAGACCTTGGAGGAACATTACACGCAAACCACGAAGCTTTCCTTCGTGCTTTTCGACGAGATCGAAAAGGCTTCCGATGCGCTCTGGCACCTGCTGCTGGGTATCCTGGACAAAGCCACCTTGACGCTCGGTGACAACCGGAAGGTAGATTTTTCCCGCGCGATCATTTTCCTTACCTCGAACCTCGGCTCCCAGGAGGTTTCCAGACTGATGACAGGCGGCATGGGGTTCTCCTCGGCATCGAGTGTAGAGGATGAGGATCTCGACCACAAAATCTATCAAGTGGCCATGGAGGCGGCGCGGCGGAAGTTCTCGCCGGAGTTTATGAACCGCATCGACAAAGTCATCGTTTTCCGGTCCTTGCGGCGCGAGCATCTGGAAAAGATCCTGGACATCGAACTCGCCAACGTGCAGGACCGGATTATCAGCGCCGCGCCGGGGAACCAGTTTGTCTTCAAATGCACGGCGGCGGCCCGCGAACTGCTGCTCCGCGAGGGCACTGATCCCCATTTCGGCGCGCGCCACCTGAAGCGGGCCATCGAACGCCACCTGGTCTTTCCGCTCTCGAATCTGCTGGCGACCAAACAGATTCGCCTGGGAGACTTGATCAGCGTCGATGCGAACCCGGCAAGTTCAAAACTGACTTTTGCGCGGGAAGAGCAGGGAGTTCTGGTGGGAGCGGCGGCAGCAACTTCCAAGCAGATGGCTCTGGTGCCGGTCTCAACCGGGCCAGTGGCTGGGTAGGCTCTTGCCGTGCGAATCTCCGGCGATTAATGAAAGACAACTGCGGTGGGGCAAACCTGCCGCTGTGGTGCTCGAATGCCGCGATAATCGTAGTGGGGGCTTCATGCCACCAGCGCGCTATTACGGCCGAACGGTGAAGAGGTGTCAGAAGTCGATAAGGCGTTTGGGAGGCAGCGCGGCGCGAATCGCGTTCAGGATGGCCAAAAGGTCGATGACCTCCTGCGTAATGGCTCCGGCAACAGGGGACAGATAGCCAGCGGCGGCAACCAGCATGCCGAGGATGCTCAAAGCCATCCCTCCGACTGCGCTTTGCAGGGCAATCGAGCGCATGCGTATGGCGATGTGAAAAAACTCATCTACCTTTTCAAGCGAAGCATCCATGATCACGGCGCCCGCTGATTCCGTGGTGATATCACTGTGATGCCCGAAAGCGAGTCCGACTGACGCCGTCATAAGGGCGGGAGCATCGTTGATGCCATCGCCGAGGAAAAGAGTCTTTTCTTTCCGGGTGACTTCGCGAACCAGTGTGACTTTTTCTTCCGGGCTTTGAGAAGCGTAGACTTCGTTCACTCCCACGAGATCGGCCAGATATTTCACCTCGCTTTCGCGGTCGCCAGAAACCAGCATCAGGCGGTCAAAAGCGTGTTTGCGGCCAAGGTGCTCCACGAAAGACTTACTTTCCCGGCGCGGCGCGTCATGGAAGACGTAAGTGGCGGCGTAAGAGCCGTCGATCGCGATCTCGCACGCAAGGCCCGACGCGACCCGTGGCAGGAGGGATTCCGATACGCCCAATTCTTTGAGCAGAGTAGCGCGGCTGGTAATGCGGATTGCCCTTCCTAGGACGATGCCTTGAAGGCCCCGGCCCGGCGCCTCGCTGATTTTGGCGGCGTTTTCAAGGGGCAAATGCAGCTCGCGCGCAGCATTCAGGATGGCCCGGGCAAGCGGGTGTTTGGAATATTGCTCCAGACTGGCCACTAGCTTGAGTACTTCGGTTTCATCGAAGCCGGGCGCAACAATCTGCTGGGTTAGTTGCGGAAGCCCGTACGTGAGCGTGCCGGTCTTGTCAAAGATGATGGTGCGGCAGGTATCCAGTTGCTCAAGCACCGAAGGGTCTTTGACCACGATGCCCCGGCGGGCCGAGAGCGAGACAGCGCCAATGATGCTGACGGGAATAGCAATCAGCAGGGGACAAGGAGTTGCGATCACCAGCACGGCCAGGAAGCGGATGGCCTGGCCGCTCACGAACCACGCTACGAGCGCCAAGGCGACGGCGATCGGCGTATAATAAGCTCCCAGTTGATCACCCAGGCGGCGGATGCGCGGGCGTTTCTGCTGGGCAGTTTGCATCACCCGCATGATCATCGCGTAACGCGAATCCACCGGCAATTTTTCTGCCTTAATGATCAGAGCCTCCTCGCCGTTGATCGCACCCGATAAGACTTCTGCGCCGGGCGTCTTGGAGATCTCAAACGGCTCGCCGGTCAAGTAGGACTCATCCATGATGCCGTGGCCATCAATGACGACGCCATCCACGGGGCAGATTTCATGAGGATAGATTACCAGCGTGTCTCCGATGCCGATGTCGTCAAGTTTGACGTCGGAAATCCCTCCCTTCTGTTTGCGGTGCGCGACGCTGGGCACACGTTTGGCCAGCGCCTCCAATACTGACGAGGCGCTGCGAACCGCATAAGCTTCCAAAACATTGCCACCGGAGAGCATCAGAACTACCAGCGTCCCGGCCAGGTATTGCCCCAGAATCACTGATACTACAATCGAGAGACCTGCAAGCAGATCAGAGCCGAATTCTTTGCGCAACGTTTTCACCGCCAGGCCGTATACAAGAGGCGTACCACCTAGAAACAAGGCAGCAAAAAGGGGAATGTCATAGGTTAGTTGCGAGGAGTTCAGAAGAAACCGAAAAATAAGGTGAATCGCGATACCGGCAAGCGCGACGCCGGCAACGGCGGTTTCTACGGAGTGCTTCTTCACAGGGAAAGAAGACTTTTGACCTTTTGCGAGTTTCACTTTGTCCTTTTTCTGCATCGTAGGGTACCATTGTTCTTTTTTCAACCCTTTCCGTTACGCGTTCGATTAAGGTTGAGCCTACATGGCAGAGATGCCGGGTGCCGCGTGGGGGGAAGAACGATTCTTTGAAGGCCTTACCGAACCTATTCACAAGTTGTCAATTGCCGTATGCAATAACTTATGTACCTCGGACCGACGGGGAGCTTTGACAGGAGGCTTTTCATGGTTTGAATGGTAGCGTAGAATACCATAGAAGGATGTTTGCCCTGCACGTGGGCGACCGTGTTAGTTGGGTTGTGAGGGAGGAAAAGAGCTCGGTGTAGCGAGCAGGTGGGCGGAAACGACGATGTTTGAAGCGCTCCAAGATAAATTTCAGCAAGCGTTTAAAACTCTCCGAGGCCGGGGAACGCTGACTCCGGAGACGATTGACGAAACGCTGCGCGACGTGCGCATGGCGTTGCTGGAAGCTGACGTCAACTTCAATGTGGTGAAAGCCTTGCTCGAAAGGGTTCGCGTGCGGGCTCTGGGCGGGGAAATCGGGGCCAGCTTCACGCCGGCCCAGGAAGTGGTGCGCATCGTTCGTGATGAGCTGGTTGAAATTCTGGGGCATGACGCTTCGCTGCTGACGTTCTCCAAAGAGTATCCCAGCGTTTTGCTCATCGTAGGTTTGCAAGGTTCCGGGAAGACCACGAGTTCCGGGAAGCTGGCGCTGTGGCTTGCGAAGCGGAAAAAACGCCCCATGCTGGTGTCGACCGACGTATATCGACCAGCAGCGCGGGAACAACTGGCCGTGATCGCGAAAGAGGTCGGAATTCCTTGCTTCGCGGGCGATGGGATTGATTCTCCCGTGGAATTGGCGCTGGCCGCTCGGAAAGACGCTGCTGACCGCGGTCATGACGTTCTGATTGTCGACACGGCGGGGCGGTTGCATATTGACGAAGCCCTGATGCAGGAAGTTGCCGAGCTGCGCACGCGCCTGCGTCCCAGTGAGGTGCTGTTGGTGGCCGACGCGATGGTGGGGCAGGACGCAGTGAGAAGCGCGCAGGAATTCCATGAACGTCTGGGAACCAGCGGCGTGATATTGACCAAGCTGGACGGAGACGCGCGCGGTGGGGCGGCTCTCAGTATCCGTCACGTAACCGGACAGCCGATCAAGTTTATTGGCGTGGGGGAAAAGTACGATGCCCTTGAGGTCTTTTATCCGGACCGCATTGTTTCGCGTATCCTGGGAATGGGAGATCTCCTTTCTCTGATTGAGAAAGCCGAAGAGGCAATCGACAAGAAGAAAGCCCTGGAGGTGCATCGCAAGCTTCAGACCGACACGTTTTCGCTGGCCGATTTCCGCGACCAGTTGCGGCAGATGCGTTCCCTTGGCCCGCTCGATCAGATGTTGGGGATGCTGCCGAAAGTGGGCATGTTCCGGGACGCGGGCAAGGTGCATGTGGAGGAAAAGGAACTGGTGCGGATCGAGGCGATTATCAATTCCATGACGGCGAAAGAACGTGAGAGGCATGAAATCATCAATGGCAAACGCCGAAAACGAATTGCCCGAGGGAGCGGAACCAGTGTCCAGCAGGTGAACCAGGTGTTGAAGCAGTACGTCCAAATGCGAAAGATGATGAAATCTATGACCCGGGGGCTGCTGGGGAAGCATTTGAATCGCTTCAAGATTCCGGTGGGCTCGTCAGGGCTCTAAGCGATTTTGTTATGACGGTTTGGATTTCAGACTATTCGGAAAGGATTAACGGGTGGATTTCAGGATGAGTTATCGAGTGAGAAGCTCTCCCGAGGTGACCACCTAAATTTTGGGCTTAAGGGAGGAAGATTGTTAAGAATACGGCTGGCTCGGACAGGAGCTAGGAAAAAACCGAGTTACAGAATTGTTGTTATTGAGCGTGAACGCGCTCGCGACGGCGGATTTGTGGAGATTTTAGGGCAATATAACCCGCGGCGCGAGCCTGTGGAGCTGACGGTCAAGCAGGATCGCGTGAACTACTGGTTGGGCCGTGGTGCGCAGCCCTCCGAGACGGTTCGGAGCCTCCTTAAAAGAACAGAGCAGGCACAAGGCTAGGACAGGTCCCGGAGCTTGGACCCACTACGCCGCGCGGTTAAAAGTCGTGACTTGTTGAGCACTCTTTCGTTAGGGGCGGGAGTACGAAACGCAGTATGGCAGGAGGGACCAAGTGGAGATGAAGGATCTGATTGCGGAAATAGCGAAGGCGCTTGTGGATAATCCTGACCAAGTGTCTGTCCGGCCTGTGGAGGGAGAACAGATCACGGTCTTGGAGCTTCGGGTTCACCCGTCAGACCTGGGGAAAGTTATCGGCAAGCAGGGTCGAACGGCGCGTTCGATTCGGACGATTCTTGGGGCTGCGGGGATGAAGCTCAAGAAGCGTTTTACCCTGGAAATATTGGAGTAGGGGATTCCCGGCGTTCCTCGCAATCAGCACGGTGAGCAGCCAGGCGGAAGAAAGCCTGCGCCCTCGAGCGGCGTGGCGAGCGATTTCGTAGCTATCGCTTGTGTTCTGCGCCCGCAGGGGCGGCGCGGTGAAGTGTTAGCTGCAATCCTTAGTGATTTTCCCTCGCGCTTTGAAAAGCTTCGCCGAGCGTTCGTGGACCAACCTGCTTGTCCACCTGTGGCCGTCGCCATAGAACATGCATGGCTGCATAAGGGCAAGGTGGTGTTAAAGTTTTCCGGAGTGGATTCTATTGACGATGCCGAAAGTTTGAAAGGATGCTACATATTTGTTCCGCAGGAGGAAAAGATCGCGCTCTCCGCGGGGCAGTTTTATTTATGCGAGCTGGAAGGTTGCCGGGTGGTGGTTCTGGAAGAGGGAAGAGAGAGAACGTTGGGTACTGTGACGGATATCGAAAAGACTGGCGGAGTCGATCTGCTCCATGTATCCGATGCGCGTCGGGAGATCCTAATTCCGCTGGCTCAGGAGATTTGCAAGCGGATTGATCCCACCGCTAGATTGATTGTAGTTGATCCGCCGCCGGACCTGCTTGACCTGAATCTGAAGTGACGTGATTTAATAGCATAGGTTGTGGTGGTGGATCTGAAGGAAGCTCCGAAGGCAATGCAACTCGATGTTGTTTCAATTTTCCCGGACTTCTTCCGGGGTATTCTAGACTGCGGGTTAATAAAGCGCGCCCAGTCCGGCGGGCAACTGCGCATTTTGCTACACGACCTTCGTGATTATACTGAAGACCGGCACCGAACTGTTGATGACCGTCCTTTCGGCGGCGGGCCCGGCATGGTTTTTAAGCCTCTGCCTGTCTTTCGGGCCGTGGAAGCAATAAAGTCGGGTGAGCCGGAAGCGGCGATTCCTGTGATCCTGCTCTCGCCGCAAGGTCGGCTGTTGCGTCAACCGGTCGTGGAGGAACTTTCGCGGCACCGGCGGCTGATCCTGATCTGCGGACGTTACGAGGGGGTGGACGAGCGCGTCGCAGAGTATCTGGCAACCGACGAGCTATCCATCGGAGACTATATTCTAAGTGGTGGAGAACTGGCTGCGGCGGTGGTGATGGAATCCGTTGCGCGCCTGCTGCCGGGCGTGCTTGGCAATGAGGAGTCAGTGGCGCAGGATTCCTTCGGGCTGCACAGAGTTCCCGGTGAGCCAGCCGCACAGGGGCTGTTTGATTGCCCTCATTACACCCGGCCGGCTGACTTCCGCGGGATGAGGGTACCGGAGGTTTTGCTTTCTGGAGATCACGAGGAGATTCGGCGGTGGCGCCACCGACGCGCGCTCGAAAAGACCTGGCGAAAAAGGCCGGACTTGCTAAACGACGTTGACTTCAGCGAAGAGGACCAGCGGTTGCTGGAGGAACTTAAACAGGCTTCCTCGCCGATTCTCTCCCAAGGGGGCTGATGCTCGGGTCCGGCACCGACGCAGCGTCCGTACCGCAATAGGTCGGATTAAATTTTTCAGGATGGAGTGTTACGACCATGAACATTTTAGAAAAAGTCGAAGAGCAGCAAATGAAGAAGGACGTCCCGCATTTCCATGCGGGCGATACGGTGCGGGTGCACGTTAAAATCAAAGAAGGGGACAAAGAGCGGATTCAGGTCTTTGAAGGAACGGTTATCGGGCAGCACCGCGCTCAGAACCACTCTACCTTCACTGTTCGGAAAATGTCCTTCGGTCACGGAGTCGAAAGGATCTTTCCTTTGCACTCTCCCGTCATTGACAAAATCGAGAGAGTTCGTGTTGGCGAGGTGCGGCGTGCTAAGCTCAACTACTTGCGCGGTCGCCGAGGGAAAGCCGCTCGCATCCGCGAAGCGGGGAGTGAGCGCGAGGCCTGACCAGAGGTGCAACTTGCTGCCAAACACCAGGTTGCGAAGAAATCCGAATTGTCCACTTGAGGTTTGACGAAAAACTCTGAGAGCTATTTGATGCCCCGTTTGCGTGAACCCAAAGATCTTCAGTGCTCCTGGCGGCTGGAAGAACGCGTGCTGGGCCGAGGTCTTAGGTCCGTTGCGGGTACCGATGAGGCTGGGCGCGGCTGCTTGTTAGGTCCGTTATACGTCGCGGCGGTCATTCTCGATCAAACGCGGCGCATTCCCGGTATCGATGATTCCAAGAAGCTCTCCGCTCAACAACGGTCGAACCTTGCCATGGAGATTCGCGAGAAGGCTCTGGCTTATAAAGTGGTCGCAGTCCCAGCATCGCAAGTTGACGCGTTGAACATTTACGAGGCCACACGCCGTGCAATGATCCAATCCCTGCTGGCCCTTGACCCGCATCCGGAATTCGTCTTGACCGACGCGATGCGCCTTCAAAGCCCTGGGCGCAAGCCGGGCTTTACGATTCCTTATTGGGCCATTATCCACGGCGACGCGCGCTCGGTGTCCATCGCGGCTGCGTCCATCCTTGCCAAAGTCGATCGCGATGCCCATCTCGATCAGCTCGACCGCCAATATCCCCAATATTGCCTGGCGCGAAACAAGGGTTATGGGACACGCGCACACCTTGAAGCCCTGGCGCGCTACGGACCCTGCCCGGAACATCGACGAACTTACCAGCCGGTAAAGGATTTGCTGGTTCCCCGTTTGCCCTTTGCTTCGGCATGATCCGTCGCGGAATTCGGAGGTCACGCCGGCCAAGTGATATACTCATCCCATCGGTTTTGACTGAGGTGGATTCGGTGCCTTCACTGCTCATCAAAGGCGGGCGTCTTCTCTCACCGGAGGATGCCTTGGATGGCGAACTGGATCTATTGGCTGATGGCGGCAAGGTCCAGGCGATCGCCCCGCGCATCCGGGCTTCGGCCGATCAAGTCATTGAAGCCGGGGGACAGTTTATTTCCCCGGGTTTCATTGATACGCATGTTCACTTGCGGGAGCCCGGAGGCGAGATCTCGGAAACCCTGGAGACCGGCCTTCTTGCGGCAGTAGCGGGCGGATTCACGAGCGTCTGCCCCATGCCGAACACCCGGCCCGTCAACGACAATCCCGCACTTACACGCCATCTGATCGAACGAGCGAGATCCCTGGGGCTGGCACGTGTTTTCCCCATAGCGGCTGTTACCCTGGGGAGCGAAGGGAAATCTCTCGCGGATTTCAAAGCCCTTGTTGCGGCCGGCGCAATCGGCTTTTCAGATGACGGGAAACCGGTGAGAACAGCGTCATTGATGAAGGAAGCTCTGGAGAGGACGAAGGAGCTTGACGTTTCTATCATCGATCACTGCGAGGTGCCGGAGTTGAGCGCGGGAGGTGTGATCAACGAGGGCAAGTTCTCCGCGCGACTGGGCTTGAAGGGAATTCCGAATATTGCGGAAGACCGCTGCGTTGAGCGGGATCTTGAAATGGCAGAGGTCACAGGAGGCCATTTGCACGTCGCTCATCTTACAACTGCCGGCGCTGTCGCGCTAGTTCGGGATGCCAAGCGGCGCGGAGTCCACACAACCTGTGAGGTCACGCCGCATCACTTTACACTGACCGATGCGGCGGTGGCTCAATACGGCGCGAACGCAAAAATGAATCCTCCCTTGCGCAGCGCCGACGATCTTGAAGCCGTCCTAGCTGCTATTCAGGACGGCACGGTGGATGTGATTGTTACCGATCATGCGCCGCACGCACCTGAGCTGAAGGCGAAGCCTATGGCCCAAGCGCCCTTTGGGGTGACAGGCCTAGAGACTTCCTTTGCTCTGGCTATGAAGCAACTGGTCCATTCCAAAAGGATTTCACTTGCGCAGTTGATTCTCCTCTTCAGTTCCAACCCCGCGCGGCTCATTCACCAGCCGCTCGGGCGGATCAAGGTAGGTGGCACGGCTGACTTGACTCTGTTCGACCCGGATCTGGAGTGGACTTACCTGGCGAAGGAGGGCTTCTCCAAAAGCCGCAATTCCCCTTTTGACGGCTGGGAATTTCGAGGGGCTGTAACCTCTACCATCGTCGCCGGCCGGATCGTTTACAAGCGTAAGTAAATGCGTTCCTGGACATCCGTGCCGGGCGGACCATCAATTCCTTTACCCTTGGCAATAACTGTCAGACTGAATCCCCGCAGTTGTAAATGGGGCAAAAGCTATTCCCAGAACAGTTTGCACGATCCGTCAGGAATTTATCCTGATGGTCTCCGTCGAATCCATGCCAGGATTTGTGAAACGAGACATCGACGGCATGCCTTCGCCCCAGGGGTGTATCGCAAATGTGAACCGCTTCATTGGATAGGTTCTTAGCGCGTGCTTGCTTCTGAAGCAGGCGAGGGAGTAAGTACGACGTCGTCCAGCCAAACTCTGCCGGCGACTTGGTTGTCCAGCTTTTCACTCGGCAAGCGTGCCAGCGTCACGATAATCAGGTTCGTTTTGGGTCCTGTCTTGAAGTCCAAGGTCAGAGGATTCCACCCTTCGCTGGTTCCTGTCATGTCCGGGGAAAACTTGTCGAGCGCGGCAGGATTATAGGCATCGCGGACTTCTAAGCGCGGTCCGCTATCGGTGGTGATTCCCTCGGTTTTCATGAAGGCCTGGAGGTGGTATGCGTGGTTCGGAGATACCTTAACAAACTGATAGATTTGTCGATAGTCGAGGTTTTGCTTTCCGGAGAACGTCACCGCTAAAGAATGACCTGGTGAATGGAAAGTGGAAGTATCCAAACCAGCGTAAACGCCTTCGACAGGAATAATTCTCCAATCAAAGCCCATCATCAAAAGGTTATCTTCGAAATCACCATTTGTTATGAGATTTGGCATGTCTCCGTTGGCGGGATTGCGGATCAATCCCCGAGCTTCAAGGTCAGACCAAACTTGATAGGCCTGAGCAGGATGCTGAGCCCTCAGCAGGGTATCAATGTATGCTCCTGCTTGCTGCGGGTCAAACCTTTGGGGACTGCTTGCTATCCGCTTCCAAACCGCATTGGCATCGGGGAATTTTTGGAGTGACGCGAGGTAATTAAGGTAACTGAATTCTGCAGGCAGGTTGTGAGGAATAAGCTCTTGCAAAATCTGGCTGGCGTCGCCAGAGGCTTTCCAAGCGACGTTGAAGACAGTCTGGTCATATTGGCGTGATCCCGCAAGAACCACCTTCAAATGACGAAAAGCTTCCTGGGTGTTTCCGTGGAGCAGAAAATAGTTCCCTATGGTCCATTGGTAAATGGGGAGATGGGGCGCTAGGGCGGAGGCGTGGCGCAGATAGCTTTCAGCCCTAGAGGTCTGTCCCTCAAACTCCAGAGCGGCAGCCAAGTTAAGCCAGGCTTGCGGATCATACGGATCCAGCTCGGCCGCCGTACGAAATTGTTCTATCGCCTGCTGTGCTCTTGCGTTCGTGACGCTGTACTGGTATAAGCGGCCTAACTGAATGTGGTAATTGGCGTTGCCAGAATCAAGTTCCGTCGCCAACTGGAGGTTATGGACGGTTATCGTATAGGACAGGTGATTAGCAATGTAGGTCCTGGCGATCCACACCGTAGCCACCAAGAAGGCTACCATCAGGGGAATTATCAGCGATAGCTGAGCAAATCGACTCCTTAGAGTCATCTGTATCCTGCCTTGTTATCCTCAACTTGAGGTTCTCGCCAACAGAACCGGCCTTCCAAACCCACTGCATGACCTTGCCTTGGCGAACAGCCTCAGGTCTTGAACCCGGTGCCGCAAAGTATAACAGATTATGCGCAGAAATTTACCACGATGGGAACCCGCATGTTAAAGAATGACTTCCGATATAGCTCACTTCTTGCGACGGCATTATTGTGGTAGGATGGATACCTGCTCCAGAAAAGTCCTCTGCGGTGCCGTCGGGTGGGTGAGCCCAACGGTTCCAGGACGTGGTCCCCGGGGCTTGCATCAAACTTGTTCATAACGACTTCATGATGGTTTTAGCTGTCGGACTTCTGGTAATTGCGGGGTGCGGAGCAGTGATGGCTTACGCCTGCGTGGCCCCCACGGCGAGGATTTTCCGGCCGGTGCTGGTTCGTGGACCCGCTCAAAGCCGCGACGTTGTCCTGACTTTTGATGACGGTCCCACCTCGCCTTTTACTGAGCAAATCCTTGATATCCTTGCGGAGCACAAAGTTCCAGCAACTTTCTTTATGTGTGGGAAAAATGTTGAACGCCACCCGGAAATCGCCCGGCGTGTCGTCCGTGAAGGGCATACGATTGGTAACCACACGTATTCGCATCCGTTCCTTTACCTGCGTACGCCGCAATTCATGGCCAACGAAATCGACCGCACGCAGGAAACGATCGAGAGAGTTACGGGGGTGCGGCCAAACTTGTTTCGACCTCCTTATGGCGCCCGGTGGTTCAGCTTGATGCCAATTCTCAAGGCTAGGGGGCTGAAAATGGTGATGTGGTCGGCGGCTGGATATGACTGGATGTATCATACCCAGGCGATCATCAAAGCTACTACACGTGGAATGCGGTCTGGCTCAGTGATTCTGCTCCATGACGGCCATGAACGCCAGCCACCAGAAAAGGTTGACCGGTCAAATACCGTCGAGGCATTGCCTGCCATAATAAGTGCGGCGACGAAAGCCGGCCTTAAATTTGTGCCTATCGAGAAATTTACGTTTTAGGCGGTGGTTTGACTTGTTTTTGAGTCCCTCGGCTGCTGATTTGCTATTTTATGCCAGATGTAACCGACCGTGGAAAATTGTGCCACATTAAATACAGTCACTTGGCGGGGTGTTTCAAATTGACACAGACCAGCGGAGACCGGTACCTGTTCTATCTTAATGAATAAGTGTATTATGCACAAAATACATCAGATAGCTAAAGACGCGAATTTGGACTCCGACATGCAGAAGGCCACACCTGTTGGGCGGTTAAAATTTTTCCGTCACGGGTGGGTCAGTGGGCTCAAGACGCGTGCTGGTTGTGGATGATGACCAAGAAAGCCGAGACTTGCTTTCGGAAGTTCTTCGTGCGAACGGATATCCAGTGCAGGCCGTTGAAGGAAGCGAGGCTGCTTGGGATGCTCTTAACCGAGAGAGTAGCCGGGCAATTATCCTGATTGATTTACGAATGCCGGGGGAAAGCGGACTGGAATTATTGCGCAAACTGCAACAGCAGAATATAAAGTATGATGCAATTCTGATGAGCTCTTTCATCAGCGGGGCGGAGCGGAAGCTTGCCCAGGAGCTTGGGGTTGAGGGATTTCTGGAAAAGCCGTTTCGATTATCCGAACTGCTGCGTGTTGTCGGTGAACTGGCGGCCAGGAATCCCATCGAAATATCGTCGTAAAGATCACAAGGGAAGTGGTCCAGTATTAGAACCAGCAAGAAGGAGCAGATATGGACGCAGGCGAAAAGGTCATGGAAATTATTGCACGTGAACAGCATCTTGAGCCGAGCAAAGTGACGATGGATTCAACTTTTGCTGAACTGGGAATTGACTCTTTAGATGGAGTGAACATTCTGTTTGCCCTTGAGGAAGAGTTCAAGATCGACATCCCAGATGCTGTGGCTCAGAACATGAAGAGCGTCCGGCAAGTCGTAGACAGTCTCACACGGGTGCTCGAAGGGAAAGATGTTTCCGACTTGACGGCAATGGCCAAAGGCGGGACGCCGGCGGTCAGCAACTAAGGTCCTTCAGGAGTCTACAGTGCGCAGGGTAGTTATAACAGGGATGGGTGTTTTCAGCGCAGCGGGGAAGAACAAGGAGTCTTTTTTTCAGAATCTTACGCGAGGCGAATCAGGGATTCGCCGCATCACGCAATTTGATCCCGCCCCCTTGAGCGTTCAAATCGCGGCGGAAATTTCCGACTACAATCCCAATGATTATTTTCCTGCCAAGCGCCAGGACCTGCTGGATCGCTTTGCGCAATTTGCGTTGATAGCCGCCGGGGAGGCGATGGAGAGCAGCGGGATCACGGTCAAGGAGGAGGATCGGCCGCGTTTCGGGGTTGTTATGGGCTCCGGCATGGGTGGGGCGGGAAGTTTTGATGCCGGTTACCACAATCTCTATGCCCGGCAGGCTACACGGTTGCATCCCTTTACGATTCCCAAGATCATGCACAATGCTGCTACGTCGCAGGTTTGCATGGAGTACGGAGCGCAAGGGCCTGCGCTGGCAACGGCGACGGCGTGTTCGTCGTCCGGCCATGCCATCGGCGAGGCATTCCACCTGATCAAGTTCGGTTTGGCGGACGTTATGCTGGCGGGCGGGGCCGATGCTCCAATCACTTATGGGATGATGCGCTGCTGGGAGTCGGTGCGCATACTTGCTTTGGGAAATGGGAATCCCCGCACGGCATGCCGTCCTTTTTCCGCGGACCGCGAAGGGTTGGTCATCGGCGAAGGCGCCGGGGTCCTGTTGCTTGAAGAACTCAGTCATGCAACCAGGCGCGGGGCCAGAATTTATGGGGAGGTTGCCGGCTATGGCATGAGCTCCGACGCCACACATATTACGCAGCCGACTGTGGACGGACCGGCGCGCGCCATTCGAATGGCCCTTGAGGAGGCCGGTCATCGCCCTGAAGAAATTGATTACATTAATGCGCACGGGACCGGGACCCGGTTGAATGACCCGACGGAAACCCAGGTGGTCAAAGCCGTCTTTAAGGACCACGCCCGGAAGGTGGCGATCAGTTCGACAAAATCAATGCATGGGCACGTGATGGGCGCGACGGGAGCGGTTGAGCTAGTTGCCACTGTCATGGCGCTTGAATGCGGGGTCATCCCGCCCACCGCGAACTACACCCAGCCGGATCCCGAGTGTGATCTTGACTACGTTCCCAATCAGGCGCGGGAGAAGCCGATCCAGGTGGCGCTCTCAAACTCTTTTGCCTTCGGGGGGCTTAATGCCGTTTTGCTGGTTCGGCGTTGGGATGGGTAGCCACTGTCCCGTGAAGGCCGGGTGCCGGGTAGAATTTGATTCGGAGCGGGCATGGAAATCAAACGGATCGCGATCCTGACGCTCAGCGTGGGAGCAGGGCACTTGCGAGCGAGCCAGGCTATTCACCAGGCCCTTCATGACGGTGCTGACAATGTTGATGCACGGCTGATTGATGCATTGGAACTGGCGAAGCCTTGGTTTCATCGCATTTACGGTCACCCTTACTGGAGGGCGGTTCGGCGTACCCGATGGGCTTGGCGGAACGCATTTGCACGGCGGCAGTGGAAGCGGCACGAAGCCACGGCGCTGGACTGGGTTTTTCGACGCGGCTGTCGGGGGGGCCTTGAGCAACTCCGGGCATTTAGGCCACACTTGGTAATTGCAACTGAGGTAGGCGCGGCCGAGCTTGCCGCACTTGGCCGGCGCGAGGGGTGGTTTGATGCCTCTATTCTGGCCGCCCAGACGGATTTTCATACGGGATACCCGTGGGTCAAGTCGGAGATCGATATTTATTGTGTTGGCAGTGATGAGGCGAAGCGCCAACTGATTGCCTGGGGTGTTTCAGCGAACCGCATTTTGACTTGTGGAATTTCTGTCGACCCGGCCTTTGCCCTGAATTTTGACCGCACGGAGTTGCGCCGCGCGTTGGGCCTGGATGTAAAGCGGCCGGTGATATTGGTGATGGGAGGCGGCATGCAGCCCGCTTCGCTCGATGCCGTTGTCCGAAGCTTGGAGGTGTGCAGGCAGCCGCTCCAGGTTATCGCCGTAGCGGGACGGAGTAGGACTTTACGTTTGCAGTTGGAGGCGCTACGCAGACAGATCGCCTTGGACCTCCATATTTTTGGCTGGACAGACGCCGTTCCGGAATTAATGGGAGCAGCGAGTGTGTTGATTACAAGGCCGGGGGGTGTCAAGACTGCCGAGGCCATGGCTGCGGGCGTTCCGATGATTTTGACTCCCCCAATTCGAGGCGCTGAAGAGCGGCATCTTCAGTGGCTTGTTCAACAGAAGGTAGCGCTTTCGGCCGAGCGGCCTGAAGAGATCCCGGTCTTGGTTTCCCGCTTGTTGGAGAGTCCCGAGCAGCGTGAGTTATTGGAGAAACACGCTAGAGAGATGGCGCGTCCTGACGCCGCTTACGCAGTTGCTCAGGTGGCCAGGGCATTGCTTGAAAAAGCTACCTTCATCGATCTTCTGGCGGCGCCTTCAGCAAAGGGATGCGATTCCGCGTATGTGATGTAAAGGTTGGCACCTGCCGTTAAATCAAGACTTCGATTTCGTTGTAAGAGAGGGTGGCAGAGGCTGTAAATGGAGGGTGCTCCACGAGTGCGGATTTAAAAAACGATGGTAGGTGGCTTGCGACAATTCGTTGAACGCCGAGTGATCGGTGATTCAGTTCCCAGACTTGTGCGGTGGGGCAAGTCACTTCCGCCCACGCTGATCAGCAGAATGCAGGTGGACGCTTTCCGCCGGGTCGTCCTTTACGCTGCCTCGCGCCAGAAATTCTTTTCGCGGAAGCTCCAGCAAGCCGGCATTCGCGCCGATCGCGTTCGCAGGCCTGAAGATTTGGGGAGTATTTTCACAACGCCCGAGGACCTTCTGAGTTTTCCCGCCGAAGATTTTTTATGCGATGAGCCTCAGGCGGTATTTGAAACCACGGGAACATCAGGCGGGCCGAAACGTGTGGCGTTCAGCTACGAAGAGCTCGACCTTGCAGCGCGTTACGAAGCCGCAGCGTTTTATGAAAACGGCTTGCGCTCCGGCGACCGGGTGGTTTGCACTTTTGACGCTGGATACTGGATCAGCAGTTGGGTAACCTTTTTGGCTTGTAAGCAATTGGGAGTCTTCTGTTCGGCGGTGGGCAAGCCGCACCCGCAGGAAGTCTATGACCGGATCATTCGCTATCGATACAACGTCATCGTGGCGGATCCCACCTGGTTGGTCAGCCTGAGCGAGATTGCTGAGAAGCGAGGAATATTGCCCGTGAAGCTGATCTTTGCTGCGGGTGACCGCATGACGAACGCCTATCGGGACTATGTCCAGCGGCTCTGGCAAGCCCCTGTGATCCTCGGTTACGGCTCGACGGAAATGGGCGGTGGGGCCGGGATGGAATGCCGCGTGCGCCAAGGCTACCATGTTGATGAATTCAATTTACTTTTTGAAATTATCGATCCCAACTCCGAGGGATATGGAGAACTTGTGATGACGACGCTCGCACGCCGAACCTGGCCACTAATCCGGTATCGAGTGCGGGATGTTACGCGCTTCCTCGAAGGTCCTTGTCCCTGTGGAGTGAGCGTCCGCCGGATTGCTCCAATCCGAGGGCGGCGCGATGAAATGGTGGTGATGGGTGCGGGGAACATGTACCCGGAGATTTTTGAGAAGGTCTTGGAGGGAGTTCAGGGTATTTCGGAAAATTGGCAGGTAGCGGTTCGGCAGGAGGGATTACGAGATGTTCTGGAGTTTCGTCTGGAATTGACCGACGGGATTACCGCTGCGACGGTCGAGCGTGAAGTGCAAAAGAATCTGGAATCGCGCTACCCGGATGTTTGGGCCAATCAAGCTTGCGGGATGTACAGGCTGGTTTTCCGTTTTTGTCCTCCCCAAACGCTCGTTCACGGGCGAAAGCGCAAGCGCCTCGTGGACGAGCGCGAGGAGTGAGGGCGACAGGTGGAGGGGGAGCGTAGGGCGCGCAGGAGGGGGTAATTTTCTTTCCACCCTGCCACCTGACCCTTTGTTGGTATTTATCGGGAAGAAGGGCGATTGACTTGAAAGAAAATTTGAGCGTCTCACCTTGGAACTCATCTCCGGCACCGGTGGTCTTTTCGGACTTTGACGGCACGATTTCGCTGGTTGACGTTGCCGATGCGATTCTCGAGCAATTCGCCGACCCTTCCTGGCGGAAGGTTGAGGAAGAATGGGTCCGAGGGTCAATCGGTTCCGAGGAGTGTCTCAGACGGCAAATGGCGCTGGTTAAGACGACCGCGAAACAGCTCAATGCGCTCATTGATGCGGTGCCGCTTGACCCCGATTTTTCCACGTTCTACCGTTTTGTCCAAATGCAACGGTTGCCCTTCTATATTGTCAGCGATAGTTTCGATTACGTGATCCGCAGGGCTCTGAAGCGGGCGGGCGCGGATGGCGAACTGCGCAATGGCAAGCATCTGTTTTCGAGCGCGCTCCGTTTGGTGAGAGGCGAGTTACACCTTAGTTTCCCACATAGCAAAATCAACTGCCCGCACGGTTGCGCGACCTGCAAGGCGGCAATAATTCAACGTGTGAGAGGCGAGCGGTGCCCTGTGGTTTTTGTAGGTGACGGGCTTTCCGACCGCTTCGCCGTGGAAGAAGCGGACATGATTTTTGCCAAAGAAGAATTGCTGGATTATTGCCACGAGAAGGGGCTTGATTGTGTCCCCTTTCAGACTTTCAGGGACGTACAGGCCGGCGTTGCCAAATTGTTGGGATTGGAAATGAGCGCGTGCGATGTTGCCCTGAATGTGGCAGCCCAAGGAGTGTAGCGCCGCATTGCAGGGCGGCGTGCCGGGCTGGGGCCCGGCTCTACTAGACATAGGGGAAAGAGCGGAAATGGCATTTCCTGAGACGACGACACGAACGGCGGAGTTGCTGACGCTGGAGCGGGAGTACTGTTCCTTTGGCGACACGGTGCACTACCTGGAGCCGCCTAAAGTTTTTGTGAACTGCGATGGCTCCTATCTTTATGACGAGCAAGGCACCGCCTATCTGGATCTCCAGATGTGGTACTCGGCGGCCAGCTTCGGATACAAGAATCCGCGGCTGAACGAAGCCCTCAAGCGGCAGGTTGACCGCCTGCCCCAGCTTGCTTGCCAATACCTTCACGCCGAAAAAATCGAGGTTGCGGCACGGATCGCGCAGTACTGTGAAAAGCGCTTTGGAGTCAAGGGCCGGGTGCACTTCAACGTAGGCGGCTCCCAGGCGATCGAAGATTCGCTCAAGATCGTCCGGAACGCCACGGGCAAGAACCTCATGTTTGCTTTTATGGGCGGCTATCATGGCCGCACTCTTGGAGCGTCAGCCATCACTTCCAGTTACCGCTACCGCCGCCGTTACGGCCACTTTGGCGACCGCGCGCAGTTTGTTTTTTATCCTTACTGCCATCGTTGCATTTATGGACTCAAGCCGGAAAGTTGCGGGCTTTATTGCGAAGAGCAGTTTGAAAAGCTGTTCGACTCTGAATATTACGGAGTGTGGGATTCGAAAGCCTCAGCCTCCGAATACGGCGCTTTCTACATCGAGTCGGTGCAGGGCACGGGCGGCTATGTCATCCCTCCCGCTGATTATTTCAGACGGCTCAAGGCGACCTGCGAGCGGCACAAAATCCTGATTGTCGATGATGAAATTCAGATGGGGTTTTACCGGACGGGAAAATTCTGGGGGATTGAGAATTTCGGCATCACGCCGGACATCATCGTGTTCGGCAAGGCGTTGACGAACGGCCTGAATCCCATTTCCGGCATTTGGGCGCGGGAAGGCTTAATCAAGCCCGAACTCTTTCCTCCGGGCTCGACGCACTCCACGTTTTCCGCCAACACGCTGGGCACCGCCGTGGCGCTCGAAACGCTGAAGATGATGGAAGAGGAAGATTACGAAACCCTGGTGAATGGGAAGGGCGCATATTTCCTTTCCGGGCTCCGCGAACTCGAGCGGCGCCACCCGGACTCGATCGGGCAGGTGGATGGGCTAGGTTTGGCGTTGCGCATCGAAGTTTGCAAGCCGGACCGCATCACTCCTGACCGTGAGCTGACGGACCGTATTTTTTATGAAGGCTTGGCCGGAAACCTGGAAGCCGGGGGACGCAAGCTGGGCTTGGTGCTTGATGTCGGCGGGTACTACAAGAACGTTTTCACGATTGCTCCGGCTTTTTGCATTACTCGCGAGGAAATAGACCTCGCGATCGAACTCCTCGATCAGCTTTTCCGCCGCTGCACCCGAAAATAATGCGGAACAGGCGCAAACCCTACCCATGGCCAGACCTGACCTTGCGCCTGAGTCTTGTAACGTATTCCGCAATCTGCTCTCAATACACAAAACCCTTCAGCCCTCGGTCTAAACATCCCTTCAAGTCTCTCCGCTGAACTGACGATTGTCTCCGTACGCCGCCCAGAGGCCGTAAGCCAAGTATTGGGAGCCGGGGCAGCCGCAGGGGATGTTGTTGAACGTTTTAGGGTTTCTCTTAGAGTGGAGCCGGACGGTTGAATGGGCAAGAGTTCTTCTTCGTGTCTTCTGGGCAAGCTTGCTCATCCTGACCGTAGGGGTGCTCAGTGTGCGACCGGCCGTGAGTTTGAGGCATGCGGCAGAATCAAACGCAATGGGCCGCTATGGTTCGCTGCCGCTCGTCTTCGAACTGAACCGGGGTCAGGCTGACCCGAGTGTCAAATTTCTGGCGCGCGGGAACGCCTCCACAGCTTTTCTTAATGCCAGAAGTATCCTCATCGCGCTGCGCCGAAGCAAGGCAAGTGTCAACGACGTGTTCGCGCCCCGGGAACTCCCTTCGTTCACCAGGTCTCGTGTGATAACGTGCACCGCTTTCGTCCGGGTTGGCCTGGTGGGAGCGAGCGCCTTGTCCCGTGCCGAAGGGATCGATCCCTTGGCAGGCAAGAGCAATTATTTTATTGGCAATGATCCCGCCAAATGGATCAAGAACGTCCCCACCTATGCCAAAGTGGAGTTTCCAGGGGTATATCCGGGGATCGACGCCGTATATTACGGCAATCGGCGCAAGCTGGAGTTCGATTTCATCGTGTTCCCTGGAGCGAACCCTCGGGCGATCCGCTTGAAAATCATCGGAAAGACTACCCGTGCCAGTTTGCATGTTGATCAAACCGGAGACCTCGTGGTGCACACAGCGGCGGGCGACATACGCTTTCAGAAGCCTCGTGCCTACCAGATGGAGGGGACTCTGCAGAGCGGAGCGAAGCGGCTTGTGCAATCTCGCTACGTGGTCGAAAAGGACGGAACGGTCAGCTTCAATGTGGGCGACTACGACCGTACGAAATCACTAACCATCGACCCGGTCCTGAGTTACTCGACTTACCTCGGTGGGAACGATCTCAATTACGCTTCTGGAATTGCCGTCGATGGGTCGGGCGAGACTTACATCACTGGCTATACGTCCTCAACGGACTTTCCGGTCGAGGGCGGGGTCCAGGACAATTTCTCGGGAGGCAGTTGCGATACAGATGTTAACACCTCTCCCTGTTTTGATGCCTTCGTGGCCAAGCTCAATCCCCAAGGTTCGGGACTTTTGTACTCCACTTACCTTGGAGGGACCGGCGACGATCGTGGAATTCGTATTGCTGTCGATGCCGCCGGAGAAGCCTACGTGGCTGGATTTACCGATTCGCTCGATTTTCCTGCGGCGAGCGCTTTTCAGGGTTCTCCCGGCGGGGGCAGTTGCGGTACGACGGCCTATCCATGCCCCTGCTTTGATGCGTTTGTTGCCAAGCTCAGCGCGTCCGGATCAAACTTGATATACGCAAGCTACTTGGGAGGGACGGGAGATGATTTTGCAAGCGATATTGCCGTGGATTCGGGCGGTAATGCCTACGTTGCCGGTTTCACATCCGCGGCAAATTTTCCCACCACTCACGGGGCACTGCAAACAAGCTTCGGAGGCGGACCGTTTGACGGCTTCATTACCAAGATTGGCCCCGCGGGCACGGCGCTGGTCTACTCGACCTACCTGGGCGGTAGCGGCGAAGATCATGTTGCGGCCATCGCGCTGGATGCTTCCGGCAACGCGTATTTGACAGGACAAACGAATTCAGCGAATTTCCCCACCGAAGGCGCGTTCCAGCCAAGTTACACTGCAACAACATGCGGTTCGGCGTTGAACAGCTTTCCCTGTTTTGAGGCCTTTGTCAGCAAATTAAATCCTGCCGGCACTGCCTTAATTTATTCGTCCTATTTGGGTGGGACCGCAGCAAGCTACGGCAACGGCATTGGTCTCGATACCTCCTGGAATGCTTACGTGACGGGTTGGACGACTTCAAAGGATTTTCCTGTCACCCCTTCAGCCTATGAAACGGCGTACAACGGATCGGACGAGGCTTTTGTTGCTAAAGTCACTCCTGCCGGCGACGCACTTGCGTACGCGACCTATCTTGGTGGCAGCAACCCTGATGTCGCTAATGCCGTTGCCGTCGATGCTACAGGCAACGCTTATATTGTCGGTTATGCTTACGGCGGAGGGTTTCCCGTTGTTTTGCCGCTCCAGATGAATAGCGGGGGCTTTTACGACGCCATCGTGACCGAGTTGAACGCGGCTGGTTCTGACCTTATCTCTTCGACATACTTGGGCGGGACGGGCGACGATTACGCCAACGATGTCGCCCTGGACGCTTCCGGCAACCTCTATGTCGCCGGCGACACTTTCTCAGCAGATTTTCCGACTACACCGTCGGTTTTTACTACCGCTTACACCGGTGGGTCCTATGATGCCTGGATTGCAAAAATCAGTTCCCAGAACGCGCCGGGTCTGACCGCGGGTCCCAACCCTCTGGTTTTTTCCGGCCAGGAAGTTAACACCACCAGCGCTCCCTTAGTACTGAAGCTCGGAGATGCCGGCAGCGCGCCGCTGGGAATTTCAAACATTGTGGTGGCGGGCGATTTTGCTCAAAAGAACAATTGTGGGGGGACGGTCGCGGCGGGCACAGCCTGTTCCATGAGTGTTACGTTCACTCCATCTGCGGCAGGCGTACGGACAGGCACGGTGACCTTTACGGATACCGCGGCCGGTAGCCCGCAGACGGTTAAGCTGACCGGCTACGGCACAAGCGGCGCGGTCAGCCTCTCCGCCAACAGCTTGGACTTCGGGTCGGTCACGATTGGAACAACCAGTGCGACTCAATCGGTGACATTGACGAACGTGGCGCAGTCACCGCTTGATATCTCCAATATCCAAGCTGAAGGCGAGTACAGTGAGTCCAATACCTGTGGCAGCGTGGTTAACCCGGGCAGCGGTTGCACCATTACAATTACTTTTTCCCCCACCTCTACGGGAACCATCGTCGGATCGGTGATGATCACCGATTCCGCCACCGACAGTCCGCAGACGATTGTTTTGACAGGAAGCGGTGCTTTGCCTTTTACACTTACGGCGCAGCCGGCCTCGGTGAGCGTTCTGGAGGGAACCGACCAGGTCGAGTTTACGGTGTCCGCCTCAGCGACCGCCGGGTTTACGGGGTCGATCGCTCTCGGCTGCTCAGACATTGCGCCGGCAACGTGTTCCTTTGACCCGGCAACGATTACGCCGGGAGGGGCCAGCACGCTTACGGTGGGAAATCTCAATCAGGTGACCTCAACGTCACTCAGTTTTGCCGTGACAGGAACCATCGCTCAAACTTATAGCCCACTTACTTCCACGTCTGGCACAGCCTCGACAACAAACGGCACAACCACAGCAACACTGCCTCTTACAGTGAATTTTGAGGATTTCACGATTTCGGCTTCACCTTCTCAAGATTCAATCGGAGCGGGCCAGACGGCGAGCTATACGCTTACCCTTGCGCCGGTCAATGGATTCAACTTACCGGTGGAACTGGCGTGTGCGGGAGCTCCGCCCCAGGCTACCTGCACCCTTTCGCCCTCCTCGGTGAACATGGATGGTTCGACGCCGGCGAAGGTTACGCTGCAGCTTGCGACCACCGCACGATCCCTTGTTGAACCTCCTCCGGGCGTCTGGCTGTTTCCATGGGGTAGCCGCTGTTTGTGGTTGTTTGGCCTGTGGGGCTGGTGTGTTTTGGCAACCTTGGCTCGATTCGGAACCCGTAAACGGCAATCAGGAACCTGGTCGCCGATCAGAGGCGCAGGGTTGATGGTTCTAGTTTGCTTGTTGACGGCGTCATGTGGCGGGGGGGCGGGGGGCGGTGGCGTTGGTGCCGCGCCAGCGCCAAAAGAGCAGGGCACTCCTGCCGGGACTTATACATTGACTATAACCGCCACGGCAAAATCATTGAGCCACAGCGGGACGGTCACGTTAAGAGTCAATTGAGCCGGCGAGAAGAATCGCCGCGCCTGTCTCGACCGCAGAATCGGACAGCGAGGAGAGCCGCTGTGGCCAGGTCTCAACGGGAAGTAATCTACAGGCCAGTCTCCGATTTCATAAAGATGTCGGGCACAGCACGTTGAAGTCGGCACGAAAAAGACCGATATACATTTGGTAGCTGCCAAGAGGAACAACACGCATGTTCTGGCGAAAATCGAGAAAACTCGTCGGCCTCGATGCCGGCTACGGGTTTTGGGGTCTTTATGATCTCCAACCTGAGCGCGAATTATGCGATCAATGCGGTGATTGCGGCGGCAGAAACGCGTGACGAGGCCAAGACAATTTCGCGCCCGTCAATCGTGACCCAGAACAACGTCGAGGGGACGGTGGTGCAAGGAGGACAGATCCCCATTCAGACCACCATCAACAACACGATCAGCGCTCAATTTGTGATTCCCAAGGTACTGCCCACCTAGCCCACTCCGGTTCGGCTTTAATCGTTGAACTGTAGTAGAATCATTTAGAGGAGGAGGCAATGGCTTCCTCCTTTTTGTTTAAAGGCTATGGCACAGGAAACCCATTCTCAATATTTCACGCTCAGACGCGAACGTCTTCTGGCGCAGCTTGAGGCACGGAAGCTCGCAGGCCTTTTGGTTACCAACCTGACCAATATCTTTTACTTAACCGGCTTCAGGGGAAGCGCTGGCGTGGCGCTGATAGGACCCTCGCGAAGCGTCCTTTGGGTAGATCCTCGCTATACCCTCCAGGCTCGCGAACAGGCGCAGGGCCTTGAGGTTAGGGAGGCAAAAGGAATCCTTGCTGAGGAGGCTGTTCGGTGGATTCGGAGGAAACGGCTTCACCGGGTGGGCTACGAAGACTCGACTCTCACCTGCCGAGAATTCTCTTTTCTTAAGCGGGAAGGTGGGCGCGAGCTTCGCTGGGTGCCGGCGGGTGGAGTGGTAGAAGACCTGCGAGTTGTGAAAGATGCCGAGGAGATCAACTCGATTCGGAAGGCATGCCAGCTCACTGCGGAGGTTTTTGAGGAGGTGCGGCAAGAGATTCGACCGGGGATTCGAGAAGGTGACTTAGCGGCCGAAATCGAATATCGTATAAAGCGAAAGGGCGCCGAAGGGCTCGCTTTTGACACAATCGTGTGTTCGGGCAAGCGGAGTGCTTGGCCGCATGCTCGTCCTTCCGCCAAGTTATTGGAGAAAAGCAACTTGGTAATCGTTGATCTCGGTGCTATACTTGGCGGATATGCAGCTGACATGACGCGAACCGTATACTTGGGAACCCCGGGACCGCGTGTCCGCAGGCTGTACGATGCTGTCCGGGACGCCCAGGAACAAGCGGTCGCAGCCGTTCGTGCCGGGAAGCGGGCGTGCGATATTGACCGAGTGGCACGGAAGGTCCTGGAGCGTAGGAAGTTGGACAATTATTTTACTCATAGCACGGGACACGGTGTGGGACTGGAGATCCACGAGAGGCCACGGCTGGGGCGCAGCGACAAGACCCGCTTGGAAGACGGGTGCGTTATAACGGTTGAGCCAGGAGTGTACCTTGAAGGATTCGGGGGAGTCCGTGTTGAAGACACGGTCTTGGTGACAGCCGGGATGTCTGAAGTGCTTACGCCGGCTGCAAAAGATATTTGGTTTACCAGTTAGGCTTTGACGGTAGGGAGCAATGACAATGTCCGGCAAGAAAATATCCCGCAGCAACGAGGGCACCGAGCGAAGCTGGGATCTGAAGGACATCCAGCAATTGATTGATTTGCTGATTCAGCGGGAAGTTGCCGAATTTGAAATGGAAAAGGATGGGATGCGGATCCGCATCCTGCGCCGGGCGAGCGGTGGGACAGTCCTGTCCATGCCAACAGACGCGGCTCAATCCATTCCGGCGCCTTCCAACAACCACCTTCACGCCACGCCCGCGCAAGCTGATGCGCCGGCCGCGTCTGAGCCCGCATCCGAAGAGCCGTTGGAAGATCATCACGTGATCAAGTCCCCGATTGTAGGGACCTTTTATGCGTCGCCGGCGCCGGACGCTCCGCCTTTTGTCGATTTGGGCGACGATGTGGATGTGGGCCAGGTGCTCTGTATCGTTGAAGCGATGAAGCTGATGAACGAAATTGAATCCGAAGTTGCCGGACAGATCGTGCGCATCCATGTCGAAAACGGTCAGCCGGTGGAATACGGACAGCCCCTCTTTACCGTCAAGCCTTCTGAGCCGAAGTGAAAATTTGAAGTTCCGACCTGGCCGGTTGTAATCGGCTGGCTTGAGGGGCTGGAAACGCGTCGGCCAGCGTGACCTATGTTTGGAAAGATTCTCATCGCCAATCGCGGGGAAATAGCGCTGCGGGTGCTTTGTGCCTGCAAGGAACTGGGGATTCGCACGGTCGCCGTCTATTCCGAGCCTGACCGCTATTCGCTTCACGTGCGGTTTGCCGACGAAGCTGTTTGTATTGGGCCTGCCCGGAGTTCGGAAAGTTACCTGAATGTGGCCGCCATCATTTCTGCGGCGGAAATCACCGGGGCGGAGGCTATCCATCCCGGCTACGGTTTCCTGGCTGAGAATCCAAAATTTGCGGAGGTTTGTGAAACTTGCCGGCTGACTTTTATTGGACCACGGCCGGAATCCATTCGCTTGATGGGGGACAAAAACGCGGCGCGAAAGCGCATGGCGGAACTAGGTCTCCAAGTGCTCCCGGGAACAGAAGTTGTCAAGAGCGAGGCGGAGGCGTTAAAAGCCGCGGAACAAATCGGATACCCTGTTATGGTGAAGGCGGCCGCGGGTGGTGGTGGAAGGGGCATGCGCATTGTTGGTTCGGCGGATGAGTTGCCTGCCCTCTTGCAGACCGCTCAGAACGAGGCTGAAGCATCCTTTGGCTCTTCGGATGTGTACCTGGAAAAGTATATCGCTTCGCCTCGGCACATCGAATTCCAGGTGCTCGCAGACGAGCACGGAAGAGTTGTCCACCTCGGTGAGCGCGAATGCACGATCCAACGGCGCCACCAGAAGGTATTGGAAGAATCGCCCTCCACACAGGTGGGGCCCGACCTTCGCCGCGAGGTAGGGGGCAAGGTCATTCAGGCGCTCAAGGCAATCGGCTATAGGAACGCGGGTACGGTCGAATTCCTGATGGATGAAAACCGCAACCTTTATTTCCTTGAGATGAACACTCGAATTCAGGTCGAGCATGCTGTAACGGAAATGGTGACGGGACTTGACTTGGTCAAGCTTCAAATCCAGGTTGCGGCCGGCGAAGCGCTGCCCATCGAGGGGGATACCATCGGGTTACGAGGGCACGCCATCGAATGCCGGATTTGTGCCGAAGACGCAGAAAGCTTCACGCCTTCGGCCGGAAAGATTACGGGATTCCACGTGCCGGGCGGCACGGGAGTCAGAGTCGACACGGCCGCCTACGCGGAGTCCGTCATTCCGCCTTATTACGATTCCCTGATTGCCAAGCTGGTTGTCCATGGGAAAGACCGGACGGAAGCCATTCAACGAATGAGACGGGCGCTTGAAATGTTCATTGTTGAGGGCATCTCAACCTCAATCCCGCTCCATGAGAAGATCCTTGCCGACCCTGACTTTCAGGCAGGGAAGTTCAGCACGCAATTCCTGAGACGCTTTTCCCCGAACGGCGTGGGCTGATGAATGGAATCCGCCCACACATGGCAATTTATGGGTTCGCGCATTCCCCACCTCTACGCCATAATCGATGCCGCCCAGATGGGGGCGAAATCGCCTCTCCTCGTTGCAGAAACACTTCTATTGGCGGGCGTCCGTCTGATTCAATATCGTGACAAAACTGGGACTTCTCGCCGGCTTTACGATGTGAGCCAGGAGATCGCCGGACAGGCGAGGCGTTGGAACGCCCTTTTTATTGTCAACGACCGGGCTGACATTGCTCGATCGTCGGGGGCTCACGGGGTTCATCTAGGCCAGGAGGATCTGCCCGTGGAAATGGCGCGCCGGGTTCTCCGCGATGGCCAGCAAATAGGCATTTCCACTCATACCTTGGCTCAAGTCAGCCAGGCGGAATCTTCCTCCGCCGATTACGTTGCCTTTGGACCGATCTTTGCCACCCGCAGCAAAGATCGGCCGGATCCCGTGGTAGGGCTGGACGGCTTGCGTCAGGCACGCGCGCTGACCCGCAAGCCTCTGGTTGCAATTGGGGGGATTACGCTTACGAATGCCCCGGCGGTGATTGAGGCGGGGGCGGACTCTGTAGCGGTGATTCACGACTTGCTTGCCGCGGAGGACATCGGGGCGCGCGCACGGGAATTTTTGCGGCTCCTGGGCGAATGACAGAACTTCTTAGCGGATTTCGATTATGGCCACGCCCGCTGCGAATAACCTAGCCACAGGGTCTTCTTCAGACGAATTGGTAGAAGGTCTTGGCCTGCTCGACTGTGCCACGATCGTCATGGGATCGATGATTGGGTCGGGCATCTTCATCGTGGCCGCAGAAATCGCGCGCGAGGTCGGTTCGCCAGCGCTGTTCCTGCTTTCCTGGGTTATTAGCGGGGTCATGACAATTTCGGCCGCCGTGACCTACGGTGAACTCGCTGGTATGATGCCGAAAGCAGGCGGGCAGTACGTCTACCTGCGCGAAGCTTTCAGCCCTCTATTCGGCTTCCTCTACGGCTGGACTCTCTTCCTGGTGATTCAGACGGGCACTATCGCTGCGGTCGCGGTGGCGTTTGGCAAGTTTCTGGGCTTCTTCTTTCCCTGGGTTTCCGAACGCAACTACTTGCTGAATCTCGGAATGGTTAGCCTTCTGGGACATCGGATAGCCCTGACGGTTTCCTCAGAACAGGCCATTGGCATCGCCGTCTTGATGGGCCTGGGAGTGATCAATATTTTCGGCCTGCGAACGGGAGCGTGGATCCAGAACATCTTTACGGTGGTCAAAGTCGGGGCCTTGGTGGGTCTGGTGGGCGCTGGACTGTGGTGGAGGTCCAGTCATGAGCCTGTTGTGGTCAGCCATCAGAGCTTTTGGGGGCACACACATTGGAATTCGGCAACGCTTACGATCCTTGCGGTTGCGCTGGTGGGGCCGCTGTTTTCCTCGGACGCCTGGAATAACGTCACTTTCACCGGGGCCGAAGTCAAGAATGCCAAACGGAACCTTCCTTTGGCCTTGCTTATGGGAACGGCCATCGTGTGCGCCGTCTATTTTTTCTGCAACTTGATTTATCTCCGTGTGTTGCCGTTTAGCGGGATTCAGCACGCCCCCTCAGACCGGGTGGCAACAGCGGTCATGGAAGTGATTCTGGGTGCCAAAGGCGCCGGTTTAATGGCGGCTGCAATTGTTATTTCCACTTTCGGCTGTATGAATGGCATGAGCTTGGCGGGAGCGCGCGTATACTATGCGATGGCGAAAGACCGGCTGTTTTTCTCCTCGGTCGGGAAGGTAAGCGAGAAGTACCGCACGCCGGCCGTCTCGCTGTTGGTCCAGGCGATATGGGCATCGCTACTGACGCTGAGCGGTACTTACAGCGAGTTGCTTGATTATGTTATCTTTGCGGTGCTGTTCTTCTACATTTTGACTATTCTTGGTGTTTTCCGGCTGCGGCGGACGCGGCCGGATGCTCCACGTCCGTACCGGGCGTGGGGATATCCGGTAGTGCCGGCGGTTTACATCGCGTTTGCGATATTCATCGAATGGGCTTTATTGTTGCACCGGCCGGTGCGCAGCCTGGCAGGTCTGGGGATTGTGGCAATTGGAATTCCGATCTATTACTTTTGGCGCAACCGGAATTTGGTGTCCGGCCATTGATTGACGAGGAGGCGGGATGGCTGATCTGTGGGTGAAGAAGAGCATCGAGCAATTGCGGACTGAGGCGGCGGAGTCTGAGCACGGGCTACGCAAGGCGCTGGGTCCCATTGCATTGATCTCACTGGGCATTGGGGCCATCGTTGGGGCCGGAATTTTCGTGCTGAGCGGCGTAGCGGTCCAATACACCGGGCCGGCCCTGGTGCTTTCCGTGCTCCTTTCAGGGGTGGGTTGCGCCTTCGCAGGCCTTTGCTATGCCGAATTTGCGTCGACGATACCGATTGCCGGCAGCGCTTACACTTACTCCTACGCGGCGATTGGAGAATTTCTGGCTTGGATTATCGGATGGGACTTGATCCTGGAATATGCGGTCGGGGCCACGACGGTCTCGATTGGCTGGTCCGGGTACATGCTGTCCTTTTTGCGAACCTTGCACATTCCCTTTCCGGCTGAACTGGCGCGGAGTCCTTGGGATCCGGCCAGAATGGAAGACGGCACCCTCGTCCACTCGTATTTCAACCTTCCGGCATTTCTTGTCGTTGCGGTGATTGCCGTATTGCTGATCTTAGGCATCCGCGAGTCTGCCAAGTTTAATAACATCATCGTCCTGGTGAAGGTCGGCGTGATCATAATGTTCATTGCGGTGGGAGTGCTTTACGTCATCCGGGCTAATTGGGTTCCATTCCTTCCCGCCAATCGCGGGACGTTTGGCGATTTCGGTTGGAGCGGGGTCTTGCGCGGCTCCGGCATCATCTTTTTCGCGTATATCGGTTTTGACGCGGTGTCGACGGCTGCGCAAGAAGCGCGCAATCCGGAGCGCGATATGCCGATTGGTATTCTGGGATCCCTGGCAATCTCCACGGTGCTCTACGTTGCGGTGGTTCTCGTCCTGACCGGTATTACCCCCTTCAGGCGCTTGAATGTGCCGGATCCTCTTGCCGTTGCGATTGATTCGACGCCTGCCCACTGGCTCGCGCCTATTGTGAAACTGGGGGCTATCCTGGGCACCACCGCGGTGATTCTGGTCATGTTACTGGGGCAAACCCGCATCTTCTATACGATGGCCTTTGACGGTTTGTTGCCCAAAGGTTTCAGTTCGATTCACCCTCGCTTCCGTACACCTTATAAGAGCACCGCGCTGGTGGGATTCTTTGTAGCGCTAGGCGGAGGGCTCATTCCTCTGCGCATTGTTGGGGAGTTGGTCAGCATCGGAACGTTGCTGGCGTTCACTATCGTCTGCGGGTCGGTGATGGTGATGCGCAAAAAGCGCCCCGAAATCAGGCGTCCATTTCGCACGCCCATGGTCTGGGTTGTTGCGCCATTAGGCATGATCGTTTGCCTGGCGCAGATGTTCGGGCTGCCTTCGGACACTTGGATTCGGCTTTTTGGTTGGATGGCTATCGGCTTGATCATCTATTTCAGCTATAGCCGTCATCACAGTGTGCTTCGCAACCCGCCAAAGCCGCCTCGCTCTGCTCCAACCCCCACTGCCAGAATTGAATCCTAATTTGGAGTGGCATCCTTGAATGTGAAGAGGACGGGGATTGCGAGTTTGTTCGCGGCGTCCTCTGCCTTTACGACGCGAAATCACACCGAGACTTTCCTCACACGATGTGGTTCAGGAGACTGAATGCTAGCCACGGCAATTGATCTCCTTCTTCAAGAATATCGGACCCGACCCATGGCGCGCTTTGCCGCATGGACGATTGCTTTCGGGTTAGCCTTGGGTCTGACCAGCATCATCGCCGGTGGAGTTCCTGCCGGGTTGTGGATTTTGTTGGTGATCGCGCTGGCGATTACGACCGTCTATTATATCGGCCGCGTGGTCGGAGCGCTTAAGCATCATGTCCTATGGCACTTTCGCCGACGGTTAATTGTTACCTACGTTTTCATTGCCGTTGTGCCTGTCGTTTTGATCTTGGTCCTGGGCGGATTAGCAACAGTAATGCTCAACGGACAATTTGCGGCCTTCCTGGTAGCTCTCAGGGTTCACGACCAGGTTGAAGAGTTGCGGCAGGTCAATCGCGTGGTGGCCCATGAGGCTCACCTGAGTGAAGTGAAGACTGCAAAAGAGTTGATTGAACAGTTACACCGCTTTTACGTTCAAGAACTTTCTACTCACTCGGCCAGCTATCCGGACCTGGAAATTGCGCTTAGCATAGGATCGGAAAAACGCGCCTTTTATTTGGACGGTAAGCCCCTTCCCAAGTTTCCTGCGATTCCCCCATGGCTTCGCATGGAAGAATTTGCCGGGGTAGTTTCCGACGGGGGAAGGATTTATCTCCGATCGGTAGACAGGGGCGAAACTCCCGCAGGTCCGATTACCATGGTTCTTTCCGAACCTTTCAGTCCCAAGTTGTTGGACATTGTGGGTTCCGGCATCGGCCCCGTGGGCATCGTCTTCAACCCGGAGGAGCAAGGGATGCCCGCTCCTGCGATTCCCGGCAACGGAGCTGGAGAATTGCCCCGCCGCCCGCGACCGAGGGCGACAACGTTGCAGTCCAAGTCTATTATTCTTCCGCCGCCCGTCAATTTTCTGGATGCCGATGTATTCGGAACCTCCACACTGAATCCCATCCGGTGGGCAGGGACAACTGAGAAACGGGTTGCTGGGCCGGTGTTTGTCTACGTCACTTCCCGGCTTTCCACCCTTACCGGTCGGCTCCTGGGGACGTTAGGTCGATACTCTCGCATTTATGTAGCCCTGTTTCTGGTGGTGGCCGCGATCTTCCTGTTCATTGAGTTGATGTCACTTTTGGTTGGTATTCGACTGACCCGGACCGTAACATCTGCTATGGACAAGCTTTACGACGCCACGGAGCGTGTTAAGGCGGGCGATCTTTCTTACCGGATTAACATGCCGGCGGACGATCAGCTCAGTTCACTCGGGGAAGCTTTTGACAACATGACCGCCGCGCTGCGGCGTCTGATGCGCGAGGCGCACGAAAAAGCGGTTCTCGAACGTGACCTCCAGATTGCCCGAGAAGTGCAACAGCAGCTATTTCCTACAAGAATTCCGGAAGTGGCGGGATTAAAGCTCTATGGTGCTTGCCGGCCCGCACGCGGGGTCAGCGGCGACTATTACGATTTTTTGCCCATCGGCAAGGATCGCCTGGGGATTGTGTTGGGGGACGTGAGTGGGAAGGGAGTTTCCGCGGCACTGATCATGTCAGCCGTGCAATCGATTATTCGTACCCGCTTTTATGCGGATTCTTCCTCAGAAGGGCGGTTCGATTCCGCCAGCCTCTCCACTGCGGACTTCTTCGGGAAATTGAATCAACAAATGTTTGAAAATACGCCCGCGGAAAAATACGCGACCTGCTTTTATGCGTTGTATGACGCGGACGCTCGCAGAATGGTTTACACGAATGCCGGCCATCCGGCGCCGCTCCTGTTTCGCAACGGTGCAACGGTAAAGCTGGACGTGGGAGGAACGCCGCTGGGTCTGATTGCGCCGATGATCTATCACCAGGCGGAACTCACGCTTGAATCGGGCGACATCCTGGTGGCTTTCAGTGACGGACTGACGGAGGCCGAGAACAGCTTTGAAGAGGAATTTGGCGAACAACGCTTGATTGAAACTATCCAGCGCGCACAGGACTACTCCCTGGAAGATATGGTGAATGAAATCTACCGAAGTATTGAAGACTGGACAGGCGGCAACGAGCCTCAGGACGATATGACGTTGATTGTTGCCCGGGCATCAAGCTAAGTGGTATCGCTTGCGTTGTTGCTCCGTAGAATGTTCAGTAAACTGGTGGTGATCGTTCGCGCCCCAAGTTTGATCATATTTGAAGATCGATTTCAGTCCCCGGCGCCTGCCAGTACGCGTACAAGGGAGGAATGAGGCGGTGAAGGGAGTCCGGACCACCATCATTATCCTGGTGCTCGTCGTTATTTTGATCGGCGTAGGGACGCTAGGCTTTCATATTGTCCAGGGATGGAATTGGTTTAAATCCCTTTATGCGACTTTGATGACCGTATCGACCATCGGAGCGGGACCCGAAAACGAGCTTAGCAGCCGTGGTGAGGTTTTCAACGTCATCCTCATCCTTCTGGGAGTTGCTGTGGTGGGCTTCGCAATTGGAAGCCTCACAAAGGCGGTGGTAGAATTCGAACTAGGTTCCTTTTTTGGACGACGCCGCATGGAGAAAGAGCTCTCTGCCCTGAAGAATCACTTTATTATCTGTGGTGCGGGCCGTGTAGGCCGCAGGGTGGCGGCTGAAGTCGCGGCCCGGAAGCTGCCCATTGTTATCATCGAGAAAGACCCGGATAGAGCCTCCTGGGCACAAGAGCGCGGCTTTCCTGTCATCATCGGTGACGCTGCCAGTGAAGTGACTTTGCGGAAAGCCCGAATCGAGTCCGCCCGGGCGCTTGCCAGCGCCGTAACTTCCGATGCGCAAAATGTCTATATTGCCTTAACCGCGCGCGGTATTGCGCCGAAAATTCCGATTGTGGCTCGGGCCAGTGAAGAGGACGCCGAGTCGAAGCTGCTCAGGGCAGGCGCAACTACGGTTATTTCACCTTACAGCTATGCTGGACAGCGCATGGCGCGCATGATGACGCGGCCGCACGTTCAACGCTTTATCGATATGGCGCTCTCCTCCCTCAGCGAAACCAGGCTGGAGATTGAAGAAGTCAGGGTTGCAAATCCTTCCAAGCTGGCAGGCCAAAGCCTCGAAGCCGCAAACATTCGCGACGGGTTTGGCATCATCGTCCTGGCGATTCGCCGTCAGGACGGACGATTGGATTTTAATCCCCCCACGTCCGCGACCGTTTCCGCAGGCGACTACCTCATCGTTATGGGCGATTCGCAGAATCTCAAGGAACTCGAATCTTTGGCGGGCGTTTAGATGACCATGAAGATCCTTACAGCTGCACAGATGCAACAAATTGATCGGCTTACGACGGAGCGCTACGGTGTGCCCAGCCTGACGCTGATGGAGAACGCCGGACGGGGGGTTGTGGAGTTTCTCGAACAGCGTTTTTCACCTCTCAGTACCCGGAAAATTGCAATTCTGTGCGGGCGGGGGAACAATGGCGGAGACGGCCTGGTAGTGGCACGATTGCTGCGGGAGCGGGGATTAGAGCCCCGCGTGCTGCTTCTAGCCGAGCCTGGTAACTTGCGGGGTGATGCTGCGGTCAACTATGAGCGGCTCGCCGCGCGAGGCGCTCCGGAAGTCGTTCCGGATCCTGCGGCTTGGCAACGGATCAAGAGTAGTTTGCAAGGCTGTACATTGCTGGTTGATGCGTTGCTTGGGACAGGGCTTTCGAAACCGCTCGGGGGTTTTCTTCTTACGGTCGTTCAGGACTTTCCCTCTGTATTCACGCAAGCGCGCATAGTGGCTGTCGATCTGCCCACAGGCGTGCTCGCGGACACGGGGGATCTGATCGGGGAGTGCGTCCGCGCCGATGCTTCGGTTACTTTTACGGCTCCGAAAGTCGCTCACCTTTTTCCTCCCGCCTGCCACCGGGTGGGCGAGTGGATTGTAAGGCCTATTGGCACGCCTCCGGACGCGCTCGAGAGTAATCCCGATCTCTTTCTCAACGTCTTGCAGGCGGAGGACCTGGAGTGGCTTGTCCGAGCTCGGGAACCGGAGGCCCACAAAGGCAATTTCGGTCATGTGCTGATACTGGGCGGATCGGTCGGTAAGACTGGAGCAGCAGCGATGGCGGCCAAAGCGGCTCTGCGGGCCGGGGCGGGCCTGGCGACTGTGGCCACTGCGAAAAGCGCTTTGCCGGTTATTGCCTCATACAGCATGGAAGTCATGACCGAGCCATTGCCGGAAACTGATGCCGGCACAGTGTCGCTCGATGCCTTGGACCACGGCCTTCTTGACACGCTGGTGGAAGGCAAAACCGTGCTTGCGGTAGGTCCCGGATTGGGGCGGCATCCTGAGACTCTGGAACTGGTTCGCACAGTTGTAAACAAGTATGCTTTGCCGATTGTCCTTGATGCCGATGGGCTGAATGCGTTCGCCGGCAGCATCCAGACGCTCCAGACAGACGGGCGAGTGCGCGTTTTGACCCCTCATCCAGGTGAAATGGGGCGCCTCGCGGAACGTAAAACTTCAGCTATTGTTGCTCATCGGCTGGAGGTGGCGCGCGAATTTGCAAAAAGTCATGGCGTACAATTGGTCTTGAAGGGATTTCGTACTTTAACGGCGTCTCCCGGGGGCCATGTGTGGGTCAACCCAACCGGCAACCCGGGCATGGCCACGGGCGGTTCCGGCGACGTTCTGACCGGCATTACCGCAGCTCTATTGGCCCAATATCCTGATCGCTCGGCGACCGAAGTCACCGCCGCTGCCGTCTATTTGCACGGGCTGGCGGGAGATATCGCGGCACGTGAACTAGGGGAAGCCTCGGTGATCGCCGGGGACATTCTGGACGCGCTGCCCAGAGCGTACCAGGAAATCAGGGCTCAGCAGCATCATTGATTTGCCATGGACTTCGATTCTCGTGCTTGTAACGAAGGCGTTTTGATGAGTTCGGGAACTCGTGAGGTAGTGATAACACATTCGCCGGAAGAGACGATCCGCGTGGGCTATGAGCTGGCACAGAGGCTTCGGCAGCCCTCCCTGGTGCTCCTGGAAGGAGAACTGGGAAGCGGCAAAACCACGCTCACCAAAGGCATTGTGGCCGGGCTGGGCGCGGCACGCGAGGAAGATGTGACCAGCCCTTCTTTTACGCTGGTTCACGAGTACGGGCGCGAACGTAAGGTCTATCATGCGGACCTTTACCGCGTCGAAGGTGCGAGGGATTTCGGGACGCTGGGCCTGGATGATTTGCTGGAGCAGCAGGCCACAGTCATCGTAGAATGGGGAGAAAAGTTTCTTGGTGAAGATGTTGCAGCACAAGTCAGAATCCACATGGAGCTTCTTGAAGGTGAAGACCGCCGCATCACAATTGAAGGGCTGGACCGATAAGATTCGTTACGGCAGGGCAATAAGCTCGGCAATGCTGTTTGCTGTGATTTGCTCAGGATGCGCCTCGGTCCCCAAGACGCACTATTACACGCTTCGCACGCCGGCGCTGCCCCCCGCCCCTCAAGTCAAGACCGATTTCGTCTTGCAAGTCGAGCCATTCGATGCCCCGGAAATGTTGCGTGACGACCGGATTGTGTACTACTCATCCCCTGTCGAACTGAACTTTCACGATTATCACCGCTGGTCTTCGAATCCGGCGGCGCTGCTCAGCGACTTGGCTGTGAAATATTTTGCTGAGACGGGGTTGTTCAAGGAAGTTTATCTCTACCCTGCGCCGGTAGAGGCTGATTACACCTTGCAAGGCCGGGTGCTGGACTTCGCACAAATGGATTACGAAAAGAGCAGAAATGGAAAGAGGGGAAAGGGCCGGGTAAGCCTGGCCTTGGATCTTGTTCGAACTCGGGACAATGCAGTGGTCTGGTCAACTCGGAGAGAAGATGAAGTGGCCATTGAGAAAAAGGGGATGGCCAGCGTTGTAGATGCTTTGAACACGGCCAGCCAGCAGTTATTGGGCGATGCCTTTTCAGGGATAGCCGGCGTGGTTGGACGCGAGTTTGCCCAAAAGCAGGGACAATCCCACTAGTTGGAGGAGACGGCGGTATGGCGACACAGACAGAGCCCACTCGATGGGCTCTTATTGTTGGGGCCTCGAGCGGATTCGGAGAGGCGACAAGTTTGGAGCTGGCGCGTTCGGGCCTGGATATTTTCGGGGTTCACTTCGACCGCCGTTCGGCACAAGATCATGTAAATGGCATCATTCAAAATATTAAGGCGGCAGGCCGTGACGCTGTGTTTTTCAATATCAACGCCGCCGATGCCGCCAAGCGGGCCGACGCTCTTGAAAAGATGCAGACGCACTGGAAGGAGAGAGGCGGAGAGCATTACGTAAAAGTATTTTTGCATTCGATTGCTTTTGGTTCGCTGCTTCCCTACGTCAGCGATGATTCCAAGGGCCAGGTGACGCAGTCTCAGATAGAAATGACTTTGGACGTGATGGGCAGCAATCTCGTCTACTGGGTACAGGAGTTAATCCACCGGAAGATGATGCGTTCCGGCAGTCGCATCTACGGGCTGACGAGCGCTGGCGGGCACAGTATTATTCCGAACTACGGGGCCGTCTCGGCGGCGAAAGCGGTGCTGGAGTCGCACTTGCGCCAGTTGGCGTACGAACTGATGCCCCAAGGCATTACCGCCAATGCTATTCAGGCGGGTGTTACGATCACGCCCGGATCGAGCAAGATCCCCGGAATCGAAAAACTGGCGGAGTTCGCCAAAATGCGTAATCCCGGCGGACGCCTGACCACGCCGCAGGATGTCGCCTCGGCGATTGCAGCCTTGATGGACGACAGGACGCAGTGGATGACCGGGAATGTCATTCGCGTGGACGGCGGCGAGGACATCGTGGCCTAACTGCAGGCAGCTTCAGCAAAAACGCTCAACCTTTACCTTGGCTGTTGTAAGGGCTGGTACATAATAAAGCGGTTAAGGGAAGAAGGAGGAGATTCTTTTGATGTTCGAACACCGCATTTGTTAGCATGAATATTGCGCTGGCGAACGACCCATGCAAGGAGACCGAAGCCGCCCAAGGAAAGTGCTGCTCTCAAACCCGCGGGGATTTTGTGCCGGCGTCGATCGGGCCATCGAGATTGTCAAGATGGCTCTTGAGCTGTACGATCCCCTCATCTACGTCAGAAAACAGATCGTTCATAATAGGCACGTGATTGAGTCTTTGTCCAGGCGGGGCGCGATTTTTGTGGACGAACTCGATCAAGTGCCGGAAGGCGCCGTGGTGATTTTCAGCGCTCACGGAGTTGCGCCCGATGTCATTACAAAGTCTGGCTTAAAGAAGTTGCAGGTTATTAATGCCAGTTGCCCGCTGGTGAATAAAGTCCACCTTGAGGTGAAACGCTTTGCCCAGGAAGGGCTCTCGATTCTTCTGGTGGGGCACGCGGGCCATGACGAAGTGATCGGAACGATGGGCGAAGCTCCGGGGATGATTCAGTTGGTTGGAAACGAGGAAGAGGCCGAAAGGGTCCAGGTTCCCGATCCGAACCGGGTGGCTGTTACCACTCAAACAACTCTGAGCGTGGACGATGCCGCTGCAATCGTTAATATTTTGAAGCGCCGCTTCCCGAACCTGGTGATGCCGCCGTCGGAGGATATCTGTTACGCCACGCAGAACCGGCAGGCCGCCGTGAAGCAGATCGCGCGGGAGGCGGATGTGGTGCTTGTCCTGGCCTCGGATAACAGTTCAAACTCCGAGCGCCTGCGGGAAGTGGCGAAGGCTGCTGGTGCGGAGGCGTACCTGATTGATGACGCTTCGGAGATCCAACCGGCCTGGCTTGAGCATGCCGAAGTTGTAGGAATCACCGCCGGCGCTTCTGCTCCTGAAAGTCTGGTTCAAGACGTGGTTGCCTACTTTAAAACGATGGGTGCGGAAGAGATTGAAGAGCTCGAATTCACAACTGAACGAGTGACCTTTACGATGCCCTTTATCGGCCTTGGCGAAACTGCCAAGCACGGCGTTGAAACGTGAAAGCCTGCCCGGCAGCTTGATTTTCCTCAAAATCGAATTTCCCGCAACATTACGGCGGCTTTTTGGGAGAGGCCGAATCGCAAGACGGATTGTTCGGTGCAATTCTCTGAATCTTATACGGTTTTGTCGGGTGAGTCGCAGAGGGATTCAAGAGGGCAATCCGCGCAACCCGGATTTCGAGCCCGGCAGATCTTGCGGCCAAACCAAATTACCTGGTGGCCGAAGATGATCCAGCGGTCTTGAGGAACCAGCTTGATAAGGTCGCGCTCCACGTCTTCCGGCGTCTTTCCGTTGGAAAGTTTCAGCCGGTGTGCGATGCGAAAAACGTGCGTGTCTACCACCACGCCGGTGGGAATTTCGTATGCGGTGCCCAGGACGACGTTGGCGGTTTTGCGGGCGACTCCGGGAAGTGTGAGCATCTCCTCCATGCTGCGCGGAACCTTGCCCCGGAATTTTTCGACAATCTGCCGGGAGGCGCCAATAATATTTTTGGCCTTGTTACGGAAAAAGCCGGTGGAACGGATGTCTTCCTCAAGGATCTTGGGGTCGAGCGGCGCGAACTCCCGGGCCGTAGGGTATTTCGCAAACAGCTCCGGAGTCACTTTGTTCACGCGCTCGTCGGTGCATTGCGCTGAGAGGATGGTGGCGACCAGGAGCTGGAAGGCATTTTTGTGATGGAGGGCGCACTCTGCGTTTGGGAAAAGGCGATCAAGCCCGGCGAAGATTTTCTTCAGTCGCTCCGGGGATGTATACTTTTCATCTAACTTTGTAGGGGCCGCTTTTCCTGCTGGCCGGGCTTTCCTGGTGGCGGTCGTTTTCATAATACTCCTGTGGCGATCCCTGATTGTGAACAAGCCGGCTGATGCTATTCCAAGCCTGCGTTTTCAGCCGGGACTTGCGCAAGCGAAGACCAGTCCTGTTCCTTGCGACCTCGCGCCATGGCGGTCAAAAGATGATCGCGAACCAGGCTCGCGATGGGCATGGGCGCGGAAACGGCTTCTGCCGCGGCCAGCACAAGGCTTATATCCTTAAGACCCAAAGGAACCTTGAATCCAGCCGGTTCAAATTGCCCCCTGGCAATCAGGTTACCGTAAGTTCTGTACGCGGGTGCTGCAAAAAGAGTGCTGGTCATGACCTCAAGAAACCGCTCGGGCTCCACTCCGGACTTTCGAAGCAGCGCATAAGCCTCTCCCAGCGATTCTATTGCTGAGGCTATAAGAAAATTACCGGCCAGTTTGACAGTATTGGCCTTTGGTGCATCCTCACCGACTATGAACGTGCGCTGGCCCATGGCATCGAAGAGCGGTTTGCAACGCGCGACCGCTTCAGGCGGTCCCGCGACCACGATGGCCAGTTGGGCCGCTTCCGCAGCCTCCGGCCGTCCGAAAACCGGTGCGGAGACGAAGTCTTTGCCGGCGCTCCGGTGGTCTGCGGCGAGCCGCTCGGCGAGAGCGACGCTGATGGTGCTCATCGAAACGTGTACGGAGCCGTGAGGGAGCCTCCCGATCAGTTCGCTTCCGAAGATCACATCGTTGACTGCCTGATCGTTCGCGAGCATTGTAATCAGTACATCTCCGCTGCAGGCTTCCGATGGCTGGCTGGCAACGACGGCTCCCTCAGCCTGCAGCATCTCCGCGCGCTCGCGGGTTCGATTGTAAACGGTCACGGCATGCCGGGCTTTGACCAGGTTGCGCGCCATCGGCAGCCCCATGCGACCCAAACCGATGAATCCTACCTTCATTTTTACCACCTTGGCGTTGGTGAATATCTCAAAGCGGTTAAACGTTTCAAACGAGCCCGAAGTAACAGCCGACAGCCGCAACGGGGCTTTGCACGTCGTGGGGACTTCGGGCGTCATGATACAAAAACCCGCGTTATATCGGAAAAGTCATTACCCGCCCAGCAGGTCGAGCATTTCCGGAAGCTCACGATGCACGCAAGTGAAAATAGGAGTATCCCTCAGGGTATAGTTGCTGGCCTCGGACTGACGCAACTCCATCACCAAGTCCAGGAAATGCTCCGGCTTATCGCTCTCAAACGCCACAACAAATTCCTGGTCGTCTAGACCGAAGGAATAAGTGGTGTTCAAGCGAACCGTCGGGTAACGATGGCCGATCTCAATATGTTCATTCATCATGCCTTGGCGGGCATGCTGTGTCAGCCTGTACCAGGCTCGCGTCTTCACGAAAGGATATACGAAGAGATACCGAAATTTGCCGGGCGTCAGGCGCAGCCGCACGCCTTCCTGGTCGGCGTGCTGATGCTCGCGGACATAGGTTGACCGTCTGGTCATGGCAAGATAGGAGTACGGGACGCTCAGGTATTTTCCCAAATCCGTCGCGAAGATGCGCGCGCTCATTTCCTGGAATTTGAGCAGATCATAGCTGATGCGCCAGAGCATGAAGTCGCAATCGCCGCGAATGCCTACGAGCGAATAGGGTATGACGAGCATCTCCGGTTCGTAGCTTTTTATGACGTCGATGAACTGGCATTTGCCGCGTTTGCGCTCCTCCTCGGGTAGCCTTCGCCAAGCGGGATCAACATTGTAGAAGGCAAAGTTGACGTACTGGCGGCGATTGTCCTCTTTAGTTCCTGTGCCTTTGGGATCTGCCAAAGCGTCAATTCCTCCTGGACTTTTTTATTTGCCCCGTGACCAGCCACAATCACCCCAGGCGCACAACGTGGCGGCCACCATTTTTAATCTGGAGAGAATATCAATATAACACGAATCAAGCCCCGGCACGTAATCCGGCAATGTCGTTTCGTGCCCGGATTTGTTCGAGTTGGGGCTCGCGGAAATCGCAGGCGACTTTGGCCGGCGTATTGAAACGATGAAAAGGGGGGACGTGCCCGGGTAGGTGTTGGGGGTTGTTCAAGAAAACAAGGAAATCCGTGCGCTCAGATTCTGGAAACTTATTGCGCATTCCCCGAAGGCTGACTCGCTCTGCATGCTGGGCGCCCTGGGCGGCCACAGACTTTGTCTGCAGCCGCCCGTTTTCTGAGGCCAACCAGGTGGCATGGGAAAATATGAACTGAGCGGTTCAATCGAAACGGCTACATCTCGGCGTTTTGCGCCTCTTGCCCCGTCATCTGGGGAACCATCACTGTGATATCCACTCGTCTGTTTTCTTGGCGGCCTTTCAGCGTACCGTTCGGAGCAATGGGAGTTGCTTCACCGTAACCCAAGCTGTAGAACCGGACCAAGGGGATGTTGTAGTGCAAGCTAAGGTACCGGATTACCGACTCGGCTCGCCGCCGGCTTAATTCCAGGTTGAACGCTTTCGGCCCGGTCGTATCCGTGTAACCCTGAACCTCGATTACATAGTTTTTCAGCCCGCTGACGGCCTGAGCCACTTCGTCCAAGTGCTGCTTGTCAGCGGCAGTCAGTTTGTATTGGTTGAGAGCAAACTGAACGATTGTATGCTGTGTTGGTTGGTAGTTGGTAACGTTATTGACCATGTTCTGGGCCTGCTTTGCCGCCGAAAGCCCTTTTCCCGCAACCTGATTGGCAGCTTGGGCGTGTTCGTCGGCTGTCCTGGCCGCCTGGTTGGCCTGATCGGCACTGTTTTGCGCCTGGGCGATTCCCGTTTCGGCTCTCCTATCCACATCACGGATGTCCTGCGCATTCTGTGCCGTTTTTTTGTCAACACTGTTAATCCGCGTATCGAGCGGAGATACGGTATCGCGGACGAACTTCCGCGTGGCCACACAACCCGTCGCGAGCAGAAGCAGCGGGCTTAAAGCTACGGCAAGCAACTTGATAGATTTTCTGGCGTCCATGTGCACTCTCCATGCGTCAAACAATCAATTAATACACCGTTCCTAAAGCACTCTCGATGCCATATCCGGGGATGAGGATAAATCCTCTGAAATCAGAAGAAAGATATCATCGGGTTTCGTCGCCAGGGCCATGGACGAAGGTTTGGCTTGTAAAATTTTCTCACCAGCAGCGCCAAAAGGAGAATTCATAGAAATGTTGAACCATGGACACAGACAGAACATTAAACGGAATCGGCTGAAAACCGTGGCTGAGCGGCGCTGAATTAGCCGCCGCTGTGGTCATATGGCAAAAAGAAAGAAGGAATTAAGAGGTTATATGCGGCTTATTTCTGACTGGACATAACCGAGCAGTTTTCGGAATGCCTCACCGCGATGAGAAACATTGAACTTCTCGTCCACGCTCAATTGCGCAAACGTTTTCTCCAGCGGCGGGTAGAAAAAATAAGGGTCATAGCCGAAGCCACCCGAGCCGCATGGCTGTTCCTGAATCAAGCCGTCCGCCCGGCCCTCGACAACGGTCAAAATTTGTCCTCGTTCGGCGAGGGCTATAACGCATATGTAGTGCGCTGAGCGCTTATCTTGCGGGAATTGGGCTAATTCGTTGATCAGCTTCTGGTTGTTCGCTTCATCGTCTGCCTGCAGACCTGCGAAGCGCGCGGAAAAAACTCCCGGCGCCCCTCCCAGTGCGTCTACACACAGGCCGGAATCGTCCGCAAAGACAGGGGTTTCCGTGAACTGGCTGTAGTAAAGCGCCTTCTTGCGGGCGTTTGCTTCAAAAGTATCGCCGTCTTCAATGCAGGCGGGCAAATTGTCAATTCCTGGAAGAATTTGAACCTCAATCTCCCAGGCTGTTGCCGCCTGTGCGAACTCCCGGAGTTTTCCAGGGTTGTTAGAAGCTAAATAAATTAAGGGCGTCATGGTTACAGTTGATGATCGAGTGTCTTCGGTTGTTTCCAGCTTCCGGCTCAGTCGAGCATAGGCGTTCCGGCTGAATCTTTCATGAAGATTTGAGCCCGTTCGGTGCGCGCGGCGTAACGCGGTTGCTGGCTGTTTTCTCGTTTGGCAATTTAACGTTCGTGATGGACTTCTGCTGTTCAATCAATTGCTGAATGGCCGGCCGCGTCAACTCGATCATTCGCGCAAGATCTTCGTCGCCAAAAGGATGTTGCTCCGCGGTGGCCTGGACCTCGACAAAACGGCCTGACCCGGTCATGACCACGTTCATATCGACGTCGGCATTCGAATCCTCGGAATAGTCGAGGTCAAGAAGAATTTCATTGCCAATAATCCCAACACTGATGGCGGCAACGTAATCCCTCAATGGAATTTGTTTTAGTACTTCCATTTCCTGGAGCCTTTTGAATGCGAGGACCAGCGCCACCATCGAACCCGTGATTGAAGCCGTTCGCGTGCCGCCATCGGCGCGGATCACGTCGCAATCAATCCACACGGTACGTTCGCCAAGCTTTTCAAGATCCGTAATGGCGCGAAGTGAGCGGCCGATCAGCCGTTGGATCTCCATGGTGCGGCCGGATTGCCGCCCTCGGGTTACCTCGCGGGGCGTACGAGTGTCGGTGGCGCGTGGAATCATGGCATACTCACCCGATATCCATCCCTTTCCCGAGCCTTTCAAAAAAGGAGGAACGCCGTCTTCCACCGAAGCGGTGCAAACCACTTGTGTCTCGCCCAGGCGAATCAGAGCGGATCCTTCGGCGCTGGAGATGAAATGGGGAATAAGCTCGACGGGACGCAACGCCGTGGCGTCGCGATTGCCGGCGCGCACCAGCTTCCCGCGGGAATAGACTAAGCCGGACAGCATTTTGGGAGTTGACAGCATGAATTCTCCTGATTTTATTGAGTTTGGGCAATCAAAGCCGGCGCGGGCGCAAAATATCCGGATAGATCGATGTGGCCGTCCAGAGTTTGCGCCTCTTGTCCCTGAATAAGGAACTTTACTCGTTTTACGGCGGGAATGTTGGCGGCCAGCGAGTCGACAATGGAATAAATAGCCAAATCCTCGCTCTCGATTCCTGGCGTAAAGTCTTTCAATGCTTCCTGCGAAAGGTCAATCACGGCCGTCCCGTCAGGAGACAAAAAGACAGCCCGGATGGTTGTTGACGGGGGTAAGACGCTGCCATGTCCTTCGTGAGAGCCTTCGATGAGCGCCAGCAACACCTGCTGGATGCGTTTGGTGTCCTCCGGCGCAAGCTTCAACGACCGGCTTTCCGCGATCAGCTTTCCGTCCGCGTAAGATGGAAAGTAGAGGGTAAGGGTTTGGCTTTGACCTCCCGCCTGCAGGGCTGCTTCACTCAGGCGGGTCCGGGCCGCCTGCTCGGCACTCTGCGTGTTGGCATTTGCAGGCGAAAGATGCCGGCGCAAGGTCAGCAAATAGAAGACTCCCACGCCGAGAATCGCGGCGACGACAAGGCTTAAGATCAGACCACGGCGAGTCATAAGCTACGGTTGCCCTCCCTGGAAATTCCCGAGCGCCTGAACAACGGCCGCGGCGATCCCATCCTGGAAAGATTTCTGGGTCAAGGGAGCGGGATTGCTGCCGGGCGCCAGGCTTCCCACTTCAATAGCAACCGCGGGCGCGGCGATGCTCCGCAAAACCCTGAGTGGTACTCCCATGGGGGGTGAGCCCGCCACGCCGGTATCCTTCTGGAGATCTTGCTGCAGGTCTTGAGCAAGTTGCTGGCTGCGGTTGAGGTAACCTAGTTGAACCTTTGCCCAGGGAATAAACAGCGGCCGTGGGTCCGCACCTGGGGCCAGCGCCACAGGCGACGAGGGCTGATAAGTGTAAACCATCACCCGCGGCGTCGAGGGGCCGAGGTTTCCGGCATGAAACGAAATAAAGGCAATTGGGTGAGCCGTATTGGCGATCGTAGCTCGCTGGTCAAAATTCACCGTCTGGTCGCCCGTTCGGGTCAGAATGATTTGATACCGGCCTGTCGCCTGCAGAGCTTTGCTGACGCGTGCCACAATTTGTGCGGTCAAGTCCTTTTCAAGAAGGCCGTTGCCTCCGCTCGCTCCCAGGTCACTGCCGCCGTGTCCCGGGTCTAACACAACCGCGGGCAACAAGGAGGTGGTGGGCGTAGGCGCGGGTGCGGCAGTCGGCGGCTTGGCCGCTGCGGCCGCAGCAGCGGGCTGGCTGGGAGCCGGCTGGGGCTCGGGAGCCGGCTGCGGCCCGGCAGGAGCCGGAGCGGTTGCCGCGACTTCCGGTTTCATGATTTCAGTTACCAGCGTCTTTTCCCCGTTGCCCAAAACCGGGTAGAAGTCTAACCCTGCCATGGCCGGGGTCAGAATCAACTTTGGATGGCCATCCTGATCATCGTATTGTACCCGCGAAATGTAGGCATTCCGGAACTCAAAGTTCGATTCGGCGGGTTCTACGGGACGGTTGCCAAGATATAAGATCCATTTGCCGTTCCGAGCCGCTGTTCTAAGATTGACCGGCTCCGCAAACTGAAACGTTAGCCTGGCGCCTCCTTGCATCGGCTGCATTTGCAGGGTAAATGAGTTAGGGCTGATATTCCCGATGAAGAGGCGGTTTTCGCCTACCTGGTATTCAACGTTTTGATTGATGAGGGTGGGCAGGATCTGGGTCACAAAATCGACCGGCACCATCCATTCTCCCTCTATGTTTTGCGGCGGGTTAGAAAGCCTGAGCTTTGCCTTGTTCAGCCGCACCACCCGGTTGTTTTGATGGAACTGGAGCTCGGTGCTCTCAAACCAAACCCTGAGTTCCTTCTTTTTTGACCGCACGCGGGCCACATGTCCGAAGACTTTCAAAAGCTTTAGCACCGGCAGGTACCGGACGTTTTCATAGGTTTTTAACGGGAGGATGGAGTGCGCGTTGGGGAAGTAAACAACAAAGTTCTCGCTCCGGGCGGGTTGGCCGGTCCACATGAGCACCAGGGTCGCGGCGATGACGCTAAAATAGAGCCAACGGAAGAATTGGAAGCGGTGCTTGATGTGTGTGGCCAAAAATTTCACGCGCTGTAGACTTCACCTGGCGGGACCAGTAACCCACGCCAAGTAGTTATTCTAGTCGAACCTCTCCGAGCGTTGCAATTCTCTCAAACAAGGGACGCTTGACGTAGAGGCGGCCTTATGCTGCCAGATGGCGAGATAGACGCGCCGCTACTTCAGGAGCCTCCTTTGCCCGCCGCGGAATTCTAATGCGCAGGGCCGAGAGTGTAATTGTGGATATCGCCAACCGCTCCTGCTCCAATGTGGACGAGTGAAACCCATCGTTCCAGCTTGTGATGGCCGGTCCGGTGCAACAAGTAGGATAGGCCAATGGATGCCGCCGCGCCGGCGACTTCAATACCGGCAAACAGCGGCTTGTTGTCCACGATGCTGTTGGTGAGCAGCACCTCATTGTGGCCATTGTGCCGAAAGTGCTCGGTTGAGGTGAAGTCGAGGGCTCGGACCGCCGCCACGCCCGCGAACAACATCAGGTTGGTTCTGTCAAAGAAACGATGAGTAACTTCCGGGAACTGTTCGGCCTGGGCGTGCAACGGAGATTTTGCCTGTCCGCTGGGTAGTATATTAACCTGCTGCGTTTTGAGCCGAGCCGGTGCCGCGCCCATTGCCAGCGCAAGAACCATCCCGGCGGCCAACCCTTGGAAGAGGAGTCGCTCCCGTTCATTAATCTTCAACGACTTAATACCTTTCGATTGCAGAATTGATATTTACCCACGGCTATTTGACGATCATCACTCCGTGTGGGGGCAAGTACAGGGCGTTCCCACTGGTCGTCACGCGGGTTTTCGCGGTTCCAAACAGTTCGGTGTATCTCGTTTCCGTGCTGCCAGGACCAGTCAGGCTGCACGTGACCGGCAATTCGGTGAAATTCGCGACTGCCACGCCATCACGCATCGGAAAGATGGCGACTCGCGGCGGCGCATTGAGCGATGTTGGCACAAACTTTGCCACGGCACCGCGCAGTTTTTTAAGCGCGGCGCGCGTTTGCGGATCAAGTTGAGTTACCTGGTCTTTGGCATCGACGTACGCCAAATGCGGCAACTGATCGGAGAAGACGATGATCCGGCCCGAGCCTTCCGGGATTTCCCGCACGAGTTCGTCCTTGGGTAAGTCAACGTTGTCGTTCGGCTTCAGGCGAGGGTCGGCGTTCAACCGATGGGCCAGGGACTGGCTTACGAAGGCCGTCCCGCCTTCCTCAAGGAGTTGTTCGAGTTCCGGCACAAAATCCGTGTCGCCCAGCGCCTGCGCCGCGAACAACGCCACCCGCGTCTTCGCCGGGAAGTGCGCCACGGGCAGAAGTGGGATGCCGAGCATTCCGATGTCGTCAAGGATATAGGGTTCGTTGCCGGGGCTGCTGTTTGGAGGCTTGTAGGCCGGAATGCCTTTCCACCCTCCCACCAGCCTGGCCAGCCGGGTAAGTTGCTCTTCATGGGCGGCCAGTGTTTCAGCCTGTGGGCGATAGGTGCTGGAATTCAAGTCGCCATAGTGAAAGAGCATGATCTCCGGCGCGCCGGCAAGCACGGTCACGTAAGCCTGGTCCATATAGAGGATGGGATCAGTGGCATACGGATCAAACCAGCCCCCGCCTTCTTTGGAACCTGCGACGTCGGCAAGCCAGCGGTAAAGGAAAAAGCCTCGATATTGCTGCACGTGCGCCCATTTGTCCGAACTCGGGTCCCGAAGTTCGGTGCCGACCCAGATGCGATCGTAGATCGCCGACTCTTTGTCCACCACGTAGCCGCGATCCTGGAAGCCGTCGTACCACTGGGGGAACTTCAAAATGATTTTGACATGGGGATTGACCGCGCGCGCGGGGCCCAGGACGTCCTTGCGGCTGACCTCGACCATCTGCTTGTCGTGGAATTGCTTCCAACTCATCGATCCCTTGGCCGCCGCGCACTCCGAACAACGGCAGTCGGTGCAGAAGAAATCGTCGATCATGATTTCATTGAACATGCTCGCGGCATAGCGGAAAATTTGCGCCAGGCGCTCCTGGTTTTGTCGATTGGTGTAACAAACCCATATGGGACGGCCGCTGGCGGGCTTGCCAATCCCGACCGTGGTGACGCAGCCGGAAACCTCGAGGCCGGCGTGCCGGAAGAAGTCACGCGAGGTCTTGAGCGTGTCGGCTTTGGCCTGATAGCCGTTGCGGAAGACCTCCAGGTAAACCTTGGTAATTCCCATGCGGCGGCAGAATCCCAGGGCCTGCTCGCGCCCGGCGGGTGTGGAAAGATAGTCGCGGACGTCTTGCGCGGTAAAAAGCGTTTCCCACTGGATCGCCCACGCGGCCGGCGCGCCTATCACCAGAAGCAGAAGCCATACCGCCGCAAGCCGAAAGAGCTTTGCTGCTTTGAAAGGGCAACTTGAGGTGGACATAAGACGAGTCCTCCGTGCTTAAGAAATAAGAACGTGCAACGAACGTTTGTCGCTGGAACAGGGTCGAACCCAAGGCCTGTAAATGCCGCGACGAATAGCATCGGGCAACGTGGCCGGCGACCGTCCTGCAACCGTGCCGGGAACAGCATAGGGACGGACAAGGAAAGATGTCAATGTTAAAACATCAGCAATGTCGATTTATGGAAAGTGCGCTGGACGGACACATTCCCTCGCCCGTCCGAGCGATGCGGGCAAAGTCCCCCTTCAGGCGGGGTGGGGTAGCCCCGGCCATTCCACGAGAGGAACTGAACTGACACAGCGGGTCGGCTATGACCCCCGCGGTCAGAATGATTCCGACCGCAGCTACCCCCATCCCCACAGGGGATTGATTTTAACTCTATTTTGTCTTGATGCGGCTGGTTTTACTTTTTTTTATTCGCTTCGCCAGTCTTTGCCTGGCCGTCCATTTTTTCAATGGGTTTCCGGCTTGGTCTTGCAGGCGCTATTTTATTGCTCTGTCACAGTTCGCCGGCGAGGAGTTGCGCGACCTGCCGGGGATCGGAGGTCGGCAATTTGCACGTATAATTTTCGCAGACGTAGGCTGTGGCCTTCCCGTCGAGCGGGTGCATTCCTTTGATGAACGGCAGCCATTGGGCAAGCTGCTCGCGCTGGCCGGGGCCATCAACCAGGAAAAGTATTTTGTTGGGAAGGTATCGCTCGTTCACCAGGCGAAGGAGTTCTTGCGTGTCCGGCGAGGCGCGGTCGCCGGCGATGACGACTTGCCGCGGTGGCGCAACTGAGAAATCCAGTGCTGCGGCCATTTGTGGGACGGTTTCGGGAAAATTCTCAAACTGGTGACCGAAGGCGCGGAAGAGTTCTTGAGCCTTGGCGCGCCAGGCGTCACGGCCCGTCATTTGCGCCAGGCGCAACAGGTTCATCGCCGCCACAGAATTGGCTGAGGGCTCCGCGCCGTCGTAAGCGTCGCGCATTCTGATCAGGATTGAAGAGTCTGCGGCCGGCGTCGAGAAGTATCCGCCGTTTTCGCCGTCCCAAAAGAGCTGGTCTTGATGTTCTTGCAGCCGCGCCGCCCAGGTTAAATAAGGAACCTTAAAGGAAGCTTCATATAAGTCAAGCAAACTTTGAATTAAATAAGCATAATCGTCAAGGAAACCGTTAATGGCCACGCCGCCCGCGCGATACCGGCGCTTCAGGTTTCCGCTCTGCTCGTCGTAGAGCTTCCGCCGGATAAAGTCCGCGGCGGTTTCGGCCGCCTCCAGATAAGTGCGATCATCCAGAACCTGTGCGGCGCGGGCGAAAGCGGAAATCATCAGCCCGTTCCAGCACGCGAGGACTTTATCATCCAGCGCGGGGCGCGGCCGGCGGCTGCGGACGGCCAGCAGTTTTTCCCTCGCCTCGGCCAGCGTCGTTTGAATCTCGGCCTCTTGCTTGCCGAAACGCCGCGCACCCTCCTCTGCGGAACGGGCAATCTGCAAAATGTTTTTTCCTCGGAACTCGTCCTGGGGATCGTTTTCGACGTTTCCGGAAGGCTGCACGTCATACACATAATTGAAGATGGCGGCCGCCTCGGGGTCTAACACCTTTTCAATCTCCGAAGCTGTCCACAGATAAAACGCGCCCTCGCCGTGTTCTGGCTTGTCTTTTTCGATCAGGCTGTCGGCGTCTTCCGCGCTGTAGAATCCGCCCTCGGGACTGCGCATGTCCCGCAGCACGTAACCAAGGATGTCGCGGGCGGTATCGGCGTAGAACGTCTCGCGTGTAATCTGGTACGCCTCAAGGTAGGCAATGGCCAGTTGCGCCTGGTCATAGAGCATTTTCTCGAAGTGCGGCACGTGCCATCGCGCGTCCACCGAGTAACGATGGAACCCGCCGCCGAGATGATCGTGAATCCCTCCCTGCGCCATGGCGCGCAGCGTGTGGAGCGTCATCGCGAGCGCGTCCTGATCGCCCGTCCGCGCATAGTATCGCAGAAGGAAATTGAAGACGACCGGCCGTGGAAACTTGGGAGCGTTGCCAAAACCGCCGTGCTCCGGATCGTAGCCGGCCTTGATGTGTTGATAGGTCAGGTCGAGGGTTGCAGCTCCAACCTGGACGCTCGCGGCCGCCGCAACGTTCACAGCCTTCGCAAGGTGTTCCGTGACATCCGCGGCGGATTGCTCAATCTTGGCCTGATCTTTCTGCCACGCCTCCGCCACCCGCATCAACACCGTGGCAAATCCCGGGCGGCCATAACGATCCTCGGGCGGCCAGTAGGTGCCGCCAAAGAAAGGCTTGAGATCCGGCGCGAGAAATACGGACATCGGCCATCCGCCGCTGCCGGTGGTGGCCTGCACAAAAGTCATGTAGACGTGGTCAACGTCGGGGCGCTCTTCCCGGTCCACCTTGATGTTGACGAAATATTTGTTCATGATCTCGGCGATATTGGGATCGGAAAACGACTCGCGTTCCATCACGTGGCACCAGTGGCAGGTGGAGTAGCCCACGGAAAGGAAAATGGGCCGGTTCTCGCGCCGCGCAAGCTCAAACGCTTCCTGGCCCCAGGCGTGCCAGTCCACCGGGTTGTGAGCGTGCATCAGCAGGTAAGGACTGCTCTCGTGAATAAGGTGATTCGTGTAGCGGTGTTCGCCCCCGTGCGCCGCAACTTCGGTCATGGATTATTGCCCCTTGCGCAATTATGCCAGCCGTCGCGCGCAAAAGCCAACCTTGTGGCACGGGCGTCTCGCCCGTGGCTGGAGTTTCCAGCACGAGAGTTCCGCCCGTGGGGGACACGGCCCGGAGGGCGTGCCACGGGTGCGCGGTGCGGAATCCGCCCCTGCAACTAATCTGTGTGGAAGACTTCCTGCATATTGGCCCACCATTCTCCTTCCTGGCGGGAGGGAATGGGTTCCTGCAGGGGTTTCATGATGGCCCACCATTCCTGAGTCTTCGGGTCGGCGGCCATTTTGGCCATGTCCGCCTCGAAGTCCTGGCCCACGTATTCGAAGTAGGCAAACAAGGTGTCGTCCTTAAAAAAGATCGAGTAGTTGCGGATGTTGCATTCGCGGATCATCTTGAGGACTTCCGGCCACACCTGAGCATGGTAGCGAGCGTATTCTTCCAGCTTGCCTGGCCGGAGCCGAATCACTTGGCCATATCGCTTCACGTTTCCTCCTCTTGATCTCGGACTTGCCGCTGTGGTCCTTTGCTCTTACAGGAGTCCGCCCGCTCCCGCGCCCGATTCGTGAATCAGGCTCGATAGGCATGGACGCGATCCATCACGCGGTTTGCGGTGTCGATGTCGGGGACGTTGAGAACCTTATAAAACACGCCCCCAATCAGCCGGTGGGAATCGAGCGCCGCGAGGAACTCCGGAAATTCGGCTTGTACCACCAGCGGCAAATCGCCGGTGCGGCCCTTGAGCGAAGCAAGCTCCGAGAAGGCTGAGGGGAAGTCCTTGTCGTCGCCCAGCAGGATGGCCTTGAGGCCGCGCAACGTGGATACGGCTTTCAGTAGGTGGCGGCCGTTGGCGTGAATGTGCAGGACGCCGCCGTCAAAAGCGGCCAGAATCCGCTCCGCCGGCTCACGTCCCCACTGCTCAAAGTATTCCACCGACGTCATGTGAAACGGATCAACGCTTTCGGAGACGATGCGCCCGGGAATCCATTGCACCATGTTGCTGCACGTTCCGCCTTCGAGCAGAGGAATCTTTTCAAAGAAAGTCTTCTGCACGTCGATATTCAGCCGGTAGGCGAACTCCACCGCCTCGCGGATTTTCTCCGGGTTATCGATCAATTCCAGATAAGTGCGCGACCCGCCGAACAGCTCGAAGACGAAATTGAGACTGTCGATAAGGATGAAATGGCAGATGCCGAACTTGCCCTCGCCGGCGCGCCGGAAGGTCTCCAATTCGCGAAGGTAGAACTGGTACCAATGGCTTTTGTGGTCGATCGTAAGTTTTTCGAGCTCGGACCATTCCCGGAGAAGTGGCGGGACCATGGAAGAGATCCATCCGTTCTCCGGGTGCGCCATAAAGCGGACGTCGCCGCCCAGAATCCCGCCATAGAGCCCCTGGTCGAGTTCGCTCAAATACGCGGCGGGTATGGAGTCGTCGCGGACGGCGGCGCGCTCGGCCAGGAGCGCATCCCAAAAGGCGACCCGGTCGCCGAGGTCGGGACACGCGGTCGGGCCGTTCGGATAGCGCTCGGCGAAGCGCCGCAGAGCTTCCGTGGGTACGTTCATGCGCGCGTAAATCCTGTCCTGCGGGCGCTTTTCGTAAAATTCGCGCAGCCGTTCCAGCCGCTCGAAACCATCGGGGCAATATCGCAAAGGAAAATTCATTCTGCACCTGCCGGGGCGCGCACGGGACCCGCGTGAGCCGCTTTTAGAAAAGTCTGCATTCGATGCGGCAAATTCCGCCGTGCCCAGCCCGCCCAGCCTGACCAAAGCTGCCTCACTCCGCCTGAGAACCTTAAGAGTTCAGTCCTTTCGCGCTACCGCGTCCATCCTATCACGCCTTTGGCGCCGCTGTCCCCGCCGGCGGCTTTCGGCGCTGAATCGCGCGCCTCTACAGGAGAGGCCCACCATATTCTGCAATTCTCAATAAGTTCGACAGCTTTTTTATTGTGGTGCATAATCACTCTTTAACAAACGTCGAGACTTTTTCGAGTCAGTCGCAAGGAGGCGGCAAATGATCTTGGACACACTCACAAACGCGGAACGGCTACAGAAGTTGCATCCCGGCCTCGGGGCGGCGTTCCAATTCCTCCGGGGAACGAATTTGCGTGAGCTCCCCGAAGGGCGACGGGAAATTGAAAGTCCCCGGCTTTATGCGCTGGTCGTTCGTGGTCCGGGCCGGGGTCAAAAGGGGACAAAGCTGGAGGCGCATCGCCGCTACATTGACGTCCAGTATTCCCTCATCGGCCACGACGTGATCGGCTGGAAGCAGCTTGCAACTTGCCAGAATCCCGTGGATGCCTACGACGAAGTAAAGGATATCCAGTTTTTCGTTGACGCTCCGGATTCCTGGGTGACCATACCGCAGGGAAGCTTCGGGATTTTCTACCCCGAGGATGCCCATGCGCCCATGGCCGCCGAAAGCCCGATTTATAAGGTCGTCGTCAAAGTCCTTGTCGACTGGCAGTAAAGCAGCGCGACCTTCAAATTCGCGGCTTTTCCCACGTCTGAAATCTGAAATCACCGATCTCAAATCGCCCCGGGCGCGCCCCGCAAGCGCGTTTTTCACGTAGAGACGCCTCGCTAAGGCGTCTCAAAAAATGAGACGTTTGCAGAAACCTGTGGTGCTGTTGACGGGACGCGTAGGGCAATTCATGAATTGCCCTTTTCGCGGCGTCTTGCAAATTTTCACGCCGGGCGATTCGTGAATCGCCCCTACCTGCGCTCCATGTCGCACGTCCAACGCGCGCTGCCCGCACACATCGCACCATTCCAACCTGACGCCGTTATTCTTGCATTCGAAACGCACGAGCGGGTAGCGCAGAGTCTGTGCGTTTCAGACTCTGCGGTTTTGGGGTTGTTAATGGGGCGCTGGGGGCGGTATGCTGGCGGACATGTCACGCCTGCGCCGGTTGGTATTGTCCGATCGTTTTTTCTCTGTTTCGTGCCGGCTGGCCCGGCATCGCGAACTGTTGAGCGAAGCAGAATTTGAACAACTGGCTGGGGTGATGCGCCAGCGGCGGGAAGAACACGGGTTTCTGCTCACGGCCTGGGTGCTGATGCCGGATCACTGGCACGCCATCATCTTTCCGCGCTTTCCGCTGACCATTTCGCGGGTGATGGAGGCGATCAAGGTGGGGTCCACGTTGCGAATCAACGGCGCCCGGAAGCGAAAGGGGCTGCTGTGGCAACCGCGATTTTTCGACCGGGCAGTGCGGACGGTCAAAGAGTACAGTGAGAAGATTGAGTATATTCACCGGAACCCGGTTCGGGCAGGGCTTGTTCAACACCCGGAGGATTGGCGCTGGTCCAGCGTGCGGGAATATGCGGGGACGCTTCAGGAAGAGACAACGCGTCACCCCACGCTGCCCATTGACCGCTTTCTGCTGCCGTCGGACGAACGAGCCCGAATCTGACAAAAAGCCGCAGAGTCTCTTCGAGACTCTGCGCTACCCGCTGTCGAGGCCGGATCAACCTCGTTGCAGGAGCCTGTTCAGTGGCTTGGTAACTGAAACTTGCCTTGCGGGGGTTAATGCTGGAGTCCGGTCACTTTGCAGGAGCTGGTAGCCACACTAAGTGCTTTCCTGAGTGGGTTCTTCCAGTGGTAATAAGGACCGTCGCAAAATATAGCCCTGGCTGTAGCGCCGTCCTCACCGGCGCTTTTCGGCGCTGGGTCGAGCGCCGCTACGGGATGTTTAGAGGCGATTCGTGAATCGCCCCTACCACTGTTCCGTTTCGCCAGCCCCACGCACTGCCCGCACACATCGCTGAACCGCAATGTGCGCCCGTTCGGGTTTCACAAATACGCGCGGAACCAGTCGACCGTCCGCCGGATCACTTCCGACTCCGCGGCGAGCGAGGTATAGGTGTGATCGGCGCCGGGGATGATGACCTTCCGCTTGATCCGGACGCCCGCGGCGCGCAGCAAATCCTGCGCATGGGAGCGGGGCACCGTTTCGTCCTTTCCGGGATGAATGACGAGGGTGGGGTGGAAAAATTGCGCGAGGGCTTTGAGCGGATCGACCTCGGATGCTTCCCGCAGGAAGCTTAGAGATACTTCCCGCGCGTCATACTCGATGGAGGCCGCGTCTCCGTCAGCCTGTTTGCCCATTTTCAAAGCCAACCTTTGCAGGATGGAAGGGTGCGCGACCGCGCTCCACAGCACCGCGCATTTGGCTCTGGCTCCGGACGCAACCGCAGCGGCTACGCATCCGCCAAGCGATAGCCCGCAAAGCCCAATCCGGCCGGGATCGATGGCTTTTTGCCGCCGGATGAACCGAATCGCATCCCGGGCGTCGGCGATTTCGCTCTGGAGCGTAACTTCCCGAAATTCTCCCGCTGATTCGCCCGAGCCGTAAAAATCAAAGCGCAAGGACGCGACGCCGTTGCGGGCGAGCGCACGGGCACACTTGATGAAAATCCAATGGGATTCCATACGGTCGCCCGTGAATCCATGGAAGAAGACCACGCCCGGCGCCGGGTTTGGCGCCGCGGTCCGGTCGGGAAGGTGAACCATGCCGCGCAGGAGCTTGTCGCGGCGGTTGGGAAATTCCACGCAGGATTCTTTCATCGCGCTCAAACGGTCACCTGCCGGGGGCGCGAGCGGGACGCGGCAGGGAAGGCGAGCCGCCGGCCACTAGGCACGATACATAGCCTACATTTGATTCTATGGCCGCCAGGCCCCCGAAATGGGATTTCTGGGATTTTGGCCTCGCAAAATGCCAATTTTTCAAGTACTTGATAATACAGCACTTGATTGATATTTGTGCGCCCTCGAAGCAATTTTGGAGCAAAAGTTGTTCGATAAATGCACATCGGGCAGATTTTACACTTCCCCCCTCCCAGCCCGCCGAAGGGCTCGCTGCCACGCTCGTCGAGATGCCCGGCTCCTGCTCAGGCCCGAAGAGTACGGGCGTTTACGAAAGGACGAATCCAGGATTCAGGTTGGGCTTGCGGTTGTTCCTTCTTGATCTTATAACCGTTTTTCTTCCAGGAATCGAGCCGGCAAAACGAAGTTGTCTTGTAGCCCATCTTTTGAAGCTCCAGCGCGGCACGAGAGCTGCGCCCTCCCTGGTCGCACACGGTTATGATGGTTGTGTCTTTGGGGATGTGCAGTTGCTGAATCGTTTTGGGGAGGTCATCGATCGGGATGTTAATGGCGTCCGGAATACGACCGTTGGAATATTCTTCCGGTGTGCGAACGTCGATGACCAGGATCTTTGCATTCTTGCTCAGCAGCGAATGGAGATGCTTCGCTGCAGTTTCACTAGCCCCGGGCGCGACGGACGGATGCTGTTGGGGAGACCCGAACAAAACGGGACCACAAATAAACAGCATCAAACCTGCCATTACATGCTTCATGGTCTTTGCCTGCTCCTTTCTGAAAACGTCAGTCTATCTGGCCTAGCCCAGCCATGCCGGATTGTGCCACGTCGAATCAAACTGATGCGTGGTCTTAAAAGGCTCGAATCCGCGGCGAATGCCTTCTCAATGCTGCGCGTGCCAAGACCCGTTCCGGCGACACCGGCGATTCCCGCGGCAGCCACCCGGCTGAGAAAGTCACGACGTGTTTGTCGCTTCTTGCCCATGCAACCGCCTCTTAGGTTGTACGCTGGCCCGAAAAAATGATTCGTAGCTTTACAGGATTAAACAGTTATTGTATCACCCTTCCTGTTGAAATCGTCCAACCTCGCTGTTCAGCCCACGATTTCCAACACTGTGCAGAACGCCGCCATCGGCAACGACAATTCCGTGACAGGCCGACTGATTGGCGCCGGCAAGAAGCCGCTATGCGGAAAGAAGTGATTACCATGTCAGGGCTGAGGGAAGCGGCAATCGGCAGGGCTACGAGGCGCTTGACGAGGTCGAGTGTGCGGTGATTAATCCCGACGGAGAAAACATCTGGGGCATTCAATTTCCACCGCTCCGCGCCGGAGAAACGGAGGAATCAAACGTGCTACTGGAGCGCCGAAAATGCGGATCGCGTGAATTCTTGTCCCTGTCTTCCATTGAACTCGAAGTGCTGCGAGCCTCGGGAATCCTGACAAAACTCTGTGCCCGGTGCCACACAACCGGACCATGGCCTTACGAGACTCAGGGTTCTTTCCTTGTGTGTTGCCACGTGCGTCGCCTTGCCAGGTTTCGAGAGGAGTTCTGCCCTCAATCGTTGTGCGATGGGTGGTTCACAGCTAGAATAAATTAGAAACGAACAAGATGTTCGACATCGATTCCGGCAAGCCCCGGAAAAGGGGAGGCTCCAATGATTAATGTGTTAAGAAGTTTTGACCGGACTCATTCTTTTTGCCGGAGGAGAATTGGGATTCCCCTTATGGGAGGAGCACTTTCGTTAGTCTTCTTCATTCCCAGCCCTCTGAATGCTCAGAATCGCCAATATCCCGTCGCACCTCCTTTCCCTCGACCTCCAGCCATCCATTCGCCAAAAAGATCCGAGAAGCAGAAAGAGGCGCTCATCAAGTACAACTTCGAGAACATGAAAAAACACGCCGACCAGCTCGCGGAGCTTGCCCAATCTCTCCAAAAGAAAATCAACGCGTCCAACCAAGATGTGCTTTCGGTTGATGTCGTACGTCAGGCTGAACAAATTGAGAAACTGGCCAAGAAAATCAAGAATGAAGCTAGAGGATATTAGCCGATCCCTGCCGGAATCAGACACTCCCCCCTTCGACCTGTAATTGACAGAAGACCAGTTATCTCCGCCGGCAAGCGAAGAATCGAGATGTTCCAGAACGGAGCCCGATGCCGCGATCAGCGTACGACCACACGGGTGGAATCAGCGGCAGGGCTGGTTTCGACTTCAGGTTTTCCGGTTGGGCCAATCCGCATCCCGTAGAACGACCGGTAAACAAAGAAATAGGATATCGCGAAGAAGACGGCTGCCAGGGCGTGCGTCAGTCCGCTGCCGTTAGTTGCGGTCAGTTTGACGGCAAGTTCCACTGCCAGCAAACCGAACAGGGTGGTGAACTTGATAATCGGGTTCAGGGCCACCGAGGAGGTGTCCTTAAACGGATCTCCAACCGTATCTCCGACAACCGTAGCATCGTGGAGGTCCGTTCCTTTTTCCTTCAACTCGACCTCGACGATCTTCTTGGCGTTATCCCACGCCGCGCCCGCATTGGCCATAAAGATGGCCTGATAGAGTCCGGAAATCGCGATTGAAATCAGATAGCCGACGAAAAAGAACGGGTCGAGGAAAGCAAAAGCCAGAGTCACGAAGAACACTGCGATGAAGATGTTCAACATACCCTTCTGAGCATACTGCGTACAGATCGCTACAACCTTCTTGCTGTCGCTGGCGGAGGCTTTTTCCACCCCTTCCAACCGGATGTTAGCCTTGATGAACTCTACAGCACGATACGCACCCGTGGTGACGGCCTGGGTTGAAGCGCCGGTAAACCAATAGATCACCGCTCCGCCGGAAACCAGCCCCAGCACAAAGGGCGCATGCAACAACGATAATTTGCTCACATTGGCGGTGAGGCCGTTCGTAAGCGCCATGATCGTAGCGAAAATCATGGTCGTGGCGCCAACCACTGCTGTGCCGATCAGCACCGGCTTAGCGGTGGCCTTGAAGGTGTTGCCGGCGCCGTCGTTGGCTTCCAACATATCTTTGGCTCGGTCGAAGTTTACATCTATGTTGAAGTCCCGCTTGACTTCACGTTCTACGTTTGGAATGTTCTCGATAAGGGAGAGTTCGTAGACAGATTGCGCATTGTCCGCCACCGGCCCGTAAGAGTCGACGGCAATCGTTACTGGACCCATGCCCAGGAATCCGAATGCCACCAGTCCAAAGGCGAAGACCGGCGCCGCCAGCATGATGCTTTCCAGCCCTCGCAGGCTGACCCACGAACCAATCGCCATCAACACCATCATGGTGAGGCCCAAGTAGTAACTCGAGTAATTGCCGGAGACGAACCCGGATAGGATATCGAGCGACGCTCCGCCTTCACGTGCGGAAGCCATCACTTCCTTAACGTGCCGGGACTCGGTGGAGGTAAATACCTTGACGAGCTCGGGAATCAGCGCTCCGGCCAAGGTCCCGCAGCTTACGATCGTTGAAAGCTTCCACCACATCGTGGGATCGCCCCCCAGGTCCGGCACAATGAACGCAGAGACGAGGTATGTAAGGCCGATAGAGGCAAACGATGTGATCCAAACGAGAGAGGTAAGCGGGATTTCGAAGTTCATCCTCTCAGCGTGTGCGTAACGCGCTTTGGCAAAGGCGGCGTTGATGTAATAAGCGGCCGCAGCGGCTATCAGCATCACGATGCGGATCACAAATATCCAGACCAGCAATTGGAGCTTGATGACAGGGTTTCGCACGCCCAGCAGAATGAAGGTGATGAGCGCCACGCCGGTTACCCCGTAAGTCTCAAAGCCATCGGCGGTCGGCCCAACCGAATCGCCAGCGTTGTCCCCTGTACAGTCGGCGATGACGCCGGGATTGCGCGCGTCGTCTTCCTTGATTTTAAAGACGATTTTCATCAGATCGGATCCAATATCTGCAATTTTGGTGAAGATGCCTCCGGCAATCCGCAAGGCCGCGGCGCCCAGGGACTCGCCAATCGCAAAGCCGATAAAGCACGGCCCGGCATAGTCGCCCGGAACAAATAGCAGAATGATGAGCATCATCAGCAGTTCAACGCTGATGAGCATCATGCCCACGCTCATGCCGGAGCGCACGGGGATCTTATAAACGGGGTAGGGCTTGCCTTCCAGGCTGGCAAAAGCGGTCCGGGAATTCGCAAAAGTATTCACCCGGATACCGAACCACGCCACCCCGTAGCTGCCGCAGATTCCTATAATACTGAACAGTAAGATGATGGCCACCCGTCCAGGATCGTATTTGAGCAGCACTCCGAAATACAACAGGATGATGGCAGCAATGAAGGCCCAGAGAAGAAGGAGAAACTTGCCTTGCTGGATCAGGTACGTCTTGCACGTTTCCCAGATCAATTGGGAAATCTCAGCCATCGAGCGGTGTACAGGCAGGTCCCTCAGACGGCTGTACATGGCCAGTCCAAACAGCAAGCCAAAGGCGCAGAACAGGATGCCGAACATCAGCAGGTGATGGCCAGTTATTGTCCCATCCAGAAACTTGACCTTGGTGAAATCCGGGAGCTGCAAATTAGCTTCGCCGGTAGGTTGTTCGGCAGTCTGCGCCAAAGCTGAGCTTGCGGTGCTGCCGCAGATTCCTATAATACTGAACAGTAAGATGATGGCCACCCGTCCAGGATCGTATTTGAGCAGCACTCCGAAATACAACAGGATGATGGCAGCAATGAAGGCCCAGAGAAGAAGGAGAAAC